>CALRJH020000009.1:0-166960 GCA_943367475.1 Paenacidovorax caeni
GTTATAGTTACGGCCGCCGTTTACTGGGACTTCAATCAAGAGCTTGCACCCCATCATTTAATCTTCCAGCACCGGGCAGGCGTCACACCCTATACGTCCACTTTCGTGTTTGCAGAGTGCTGTGTTTTTATTAAACAGTCGCAGCCACCTTTTCACTGCAACCCCATCATGCTTCGAGAGTAAATCTCTACACACTACCGGGGCGCACCTTCTCCCGAAGTTACGGTGCTAATTTGCCGAGTTCCTTCTCCCGGGTTCTCTCAAGCGCCTTAGAATTCTCATCCTGCCCACCTGTGTCGGTTTGCGGTACGGTCTTATACAACTGAAGCTTAGTGGCTTTTCTTGGAAGCATGGTATCAATCACTTCGTCTGCAAGCAGACTCGTTATCACGTCTCAGTCTTAGCTCTCCGGATTTGCCTAAAGAACCAACCTACACGCTTGAACCGGGACATCCAACACCCGGCTGACCTAACCTTCTCCGTCCCCACATCGCATTGTATAGAGGTACAGGAATATTAACCTGTTTCCCATCAGCTACGCATCTCTGCCTCACCTTAGGGGCCGACTCACCCTGCGCCGATGAACGTTGCGCAGGAAACCTTGGGCTTTCGGCGAGGGAGCTTTTCACTCCCTTTATCGCTACTCATGTCAGCATTCGCACTTCTGATACCTCCAGCATTCCTCACAGAACACCTTCGCAGGCCTACAGAACGCTCTCCTACCATACTAGTAAACTAGTATCCGAAGCTTCGGTTACGTGCTTAGCCCCGTTACATCTTCCGCGCAGGACGACTCGACCAGTGAGCTATTACGCTTTCTTTAAATGATGGCTGCTTCTAAGCCAACATCCTGGCTGTCTATGCCTTCCCACTTCGTTTTCCACTTAGCACGTCATTTGGGACCTTAGCTGTCGGTCTGGGTTGTTTCCCTCTTGACCACGGACGTTAGCACCCATGGTCTGTCTCCCGTAATTGCATTTCTCAGTATTCGGAGTTTGCAATGGTTTGGTAAGTTCTTATGAACCCCCTAGCCATAACAGTGCTCTACCCCCGAGAATGATATACGAGGCACTACCTAAATAGTTTTCGGAGAGAACCAGCTATCTCCAAGTTTGTTTAGCCTTTCACCCCTATCCACAGCTCATCCCCAAATTTTTCAACATTTGTGGGTTCGGACCTCCAGTACCTGTTACGGCACCTTCATCCTGGCCATGGATAGATCACTTGGTTTCGGGTCTACACCCAGCGACTAAAACGCCCTATTCGGACTCGATTTCTCTACGCCTCCCCTATCGGTTAAGCTTGCCACTGAATGTAAGTCGCTGACCCATTATACAAAAGGTACGCAGTCACCCCTTACGAGGCTCCCACTGTTTGTATGCATACGGTTTCAGGATCTATTTCACTCCCCTCCCGGGGTTCTTTTCGCCTTTCCCTCACGGTACTGGTTCACTATCGGTCGATTACGAGTATTTAGCCTTGGAGGATGGTCCCCCCATGTTCAGACAAGGTTTCTCGTGCCCCGCCCTACTTGTCGTTACCCTAGTTCCACAAACGGGATTTCGTATACGGGACTATCACCCACTACGGTCGGACTTTCCATTCCGTTCTACTATCGCGTCTGCTAAAAGTAACAGGCTGTTCCATGTTCGCTCGCCACTACTTACGGAATCTCGGTTGATTTCTTTTCCTCGAGCTACTTAGATGTTTCAGTTCACTCGGTTCGCCACCATCTCCCTATATATTCAGGAGCGGTTACCCTTGCGGGTGGGTTTCCCCATTCGGACATCTCCGGATCAAAGCTTATTTGCCAGCTCCCCGAAGCTTTTCGCAGGCTATCACGTCCTTCATCGCCTGTAATCGCCTAGGCATCCACCATATGCACTTATTCACTTGACCCTATAACGTTAAAACCTAAACCCTTTTTAAATCTAGATTCCGTCGTGCATGAGACACGCGTTACAGGTAATTCTAAAGCACTATCAAACCTCGTTAGATTCGCTTACATTGCTGATTACTCAACAATCTAAACTTCTCAACTTGCGTTTAATATATTTATGATTTTGCAATCAATCGATATTATTTCCGGTTAAAAAATAATATCGCCCATTGAATATAAGTTGTCATCACACAACCTATATTCCTTTACTTCTTCCATTTTGTTAAAGAGCAGCCAGTGTGTCACCAGTTAGCGAAACACTAGAAGTAAACATTGTTCTCACAACACTTACTTCTAATTTTTCTTCTCAACAAAGATTCTTTCCATCTAAAGGCTTGGTGGAGGATGACGGGATCGAACCGACGACCCCCTGCTTGCAAAGCAGGTGCTCTCCCAGCTGAGCTAATCCCCCAATATTTCAGTGGTGGGTCTGGTTGGGCTCGAACCAACGACCCCCGCCTTATCAAGACGGTGCTCTAACCAGCTGAGCTACAGACCCTAAGGCGGTGCGCCTAAATCTTTGTTGCTGCTTATGTTTAAGATGACTGATAAGAGTGAATGCTTGTAGCCAAGTGACGGGCTCTAGAAAGGAGGTGATCCAGCCGCACCTTCCGATACGGCTACCTTGTTACGACTTCACCCCAGTCATGAATACTACCGTGGTAAGCGTCCCCCTTGCGGTTAGACTACCTACTTCTGGTAAAACCCACTCCCATGGTGTGACGGGCGGTGTGTACAAGGCCCGGGAACGTATTCACCGCGACATGCTGATCCGCGATTACTAGCGATTCCGACTTCATGCTCTCGAGTTGCAGAGAACAATCCGGACTACGATCGGCTTTCTGAGATTAGCTCCCCCTCGCGGGTTGGCAACTCTCTGTACCGACCATTGTATTACGTGTGAAGCCCTGGCCATAAGGGCCATGAGGACTTGACGTCATCCCCACCTTCCTCCGGTTTGTCACCGGCAGTCCCATTAAAGTGCCCAACTAAATGATGGCAATTAATGGCAAGGGTTGCGCTCGTTGCGGGACTTAACCCAACATCTCACGACACGAGCTGACGACAGCCATGCAGCACCTGTGTCCACTTTCCCTTACGGGCACCTAATGCATCTCTGCTTCGTTAGTGGCATGTCAAGGCCAGGTAAGGTTTTTCGCGTTGCATCGAATTAATCCACATAATCCACCGCTTGTGCGGGCCCCCGTCAATTCCTTTGAGTTTTAATCTTGCGACCGTACTCCCCAGGCGGTCTACTTCACGCGTTAGCTGCGTTACTCATGGATTTTACTCCACCAACAACTAGTAGACATCGTTTAGGGCGTGGACTACCAGGGTATCTAATCCTGTTTGCTCCCCACGCTTTCGTGCATGAGCGTCAATATTATCCCAGGGGGCTGCCTTCGCCATTGGTATTCCTCCACATCTCTACGCATTTCACTGCTACACGTGGAATTCTACCCCCCTCTGACATATTCTAGTCTTGTAGTTTCAAACGCAGTTCCCAAGTTGAGCTCGGGGATTTCACATCTGACTTACAAAACCGCCTGCGCACGCTTTACGCCCAGTAATTCCGATTAACGCTCGCACCCTACGTATTACCGCGGCTGCTGGCACGTAGTTAGCCGGTGCTTCTTATCAAGGTACCGTCAACCTCATCCTATATTAGAGAATAAGTTTTCTTCCCTTGCGAAAGAGCTTTACAACCCGAAGGCCTTCTTCACTCACGCGGAATGGCTGGATCAGGCTTTCGCCCATTGTCCAAAATTCCCCACTGCTGCCTCCCGTAGGAGTCTGGACCGTGTCTCAGTTCCAGTGTGGCTGGTCGTCCTCTCAGACCAGCTACTGATCGTCGCCTTGGTAGGCCATTACCCCACCAACTAGCTAATCAGATATCGGCCGCTCTTATAACGTAAGGTCCGAAGATCCCCTACTTTCCCCCTCAGGGCGTATGCGGTATTAGCTAATCTTTCGACTAGTTATCCCCCATTACAAGGCACGTTCCGATATATTACTCACCCGTTCGCCACTAATCCCCCTAGCAAGCTAGGGTTCATCGTTCGACTTGCATGTGTAAAGCATTCCGCCAGCGTTCAATCTGAGCCAGGATCAAACTCTTCAGTTTAATTCCTAACTATTACTTTTTTACCTCTTTCGAGGTGGTATATCGATTCGCTTTGACCTTAATTAAAAGGTCCTCAAATTCATTTCAAGGTATGTGTTGCTATAAAAGCACTTGTACATACTTGTCATAAATCTAAGTGTAAAGCATTTGTATTTTCTGAGTTTTACGCATCAAATGCGTTACCACTCAACCACAAACACCCACACTTATCAGTCATCCAAATTTTTAAAGAACATCAGCTTTTCAGCTGCTTTCGTTACCGTTCTTGCGTAACGAGGTGCGCATTATATAGGGCTCAGCTTTGTGGTCAACCCCTATTTTGCGTTTTTACAGATTTGTTACAAATTTAATATTCAAGCCTATAAAACACTTCATTGCGCTATCGTTTTAATGCAGCTTTTATGCGCTTCCAGCTTTGCGTAATCAAGTTGCCATCCAGATGATAATGCTTATGCAGGGGTTGCTTGACTTCCCAGCTGACAGTTAAGCCTGCAGGGAACACTACGAAATCGCCTTTGCCGAATGTAACCGGTTGACCAACTGTCGGCGTGACCACACATTCACCCTCTAATATATAGGCCTGTTCTTCTTCATGAAATACCCAGTCAAATACAGAAACTTCTTTTTGCCAGGTCGGCCATTTGGAAACGCCTAGCGCATTCAGCTTCGCTTCGGCCGGTTGATGTTCTACTTGTATTTGCATAATAACTCCTCAAAAGACCGAGCATTTTATAGCAAGCCCATGTTCAGTAGTAAAATAGTGTTTTTATCAGCAGATTAAATGTATGCGTGTCACGCTGGCAGAAGCCATTCACCTTTTAAAGCAGGGACAGGTTGTAGCGATTCCAACCGAAACCGTATACGGCTTGGCGGCGGATGCCAGTAACGAAGACGCCCTGCATAAGATTTATGCAACCAAGCAACGGCCCGCGAACAATCCACTGATCGTACATTTGGCAGATATTGCGCATGTGTCTGCATGGGCGAGTGAGTTTTCACCGATGGCCCAAAAAATAGCACAGGCTTTCTGGCCAGGGCCGCTAACATTGGTATTGCCGGCGAAACCGGAAGTCTCCCATATTGTGAGGGCAGGCGAGCCAACGGTGGCGTTGCGCGTGCCTGCGCACCCACTGGCACGGCAGCTACTGATGGAGAGCGGCATGGGCTTAGCCGCCCCCTCGGCAAATAAATATACCCAGCTCAGCCCAACGACCGCCGAACATGTTGAGTCCAGCCTTGGCGCAAGCATTCCAGTTCTTGATGGGGGCGCCTGCCAGGTGGGCATTGAATCGACCATCGTCAGCGTGGCCGGCGATACATGGCAACTATTACGCCCAGGCATGATTGATGCAGATGCTATTACACAGGTTGTGGGTAAGGCAGCAGAAAAAAGTACCAAACAATCGCCGAAAGCCCCTGGTCAGCACTTGCTACATTACTCGCCGCACACCCCTTGCAGGCTGCTTGACACCCGCGATGCATTAAAAGCAGAGGCAGAAAAGCAGGCAGATGCGGTTGCCTTGTTGTTTGGCAATCCGCCCACCTTCGCACTCAAACACAGCGTCACACTACCCAATCAGCCGCACATGGCCGCCGAACAGCTCTATGCAGCATTGCATGCACTGGATGCCTTGGGCGCCAAAATGATACTGATTGAATCACCTCCCGAAGGTGCCGAATGGGCCGCACTGCACGACAGATTGCAACGTGCTGCCTACAAGGCATGACCTCTGGGGATTGAGTACAGAGCCATAGACTGGCACAATACCCCCCATATAGATATTTCAAGCCATTCGCAATGAATAAAAAACTCGCTTTAATTCCACTCGTTTTCACTTTATGCAGTTGCAAAAGCTTTGAGATGCCCAGCGTGTTCGACAGGGGAGTAAAAGAATTGCCGCGCTACGGTAAAGATGCCGTGCATTATGAATGTGAAAACCATCAATCATTTGGCCTGAAGCTTTTAAATAATGATGAAGATGCCTGGGTGATGCTGCCGGATCATGAGATAGGCCTGACCAGAGATGCGAATGACAAACAGCTCTATCATTACGGAACGGTTGATTTACGCTTGAATGGTGACCAGACATCCCTGGATGATAGCGAGCATCTGCATTTGCGTAACTGCAAGGTATCGACACCGCTTAAATAAAAGCACGCCAGCGTCCGGCAACGATCACTACCAGATTAAAGCCTCGCCTTATGCGGGGCTTTTTTCATGATAGCATCCCACAGGCGAGCTGGAATCATACGCATGATGCGCGCAACAATGTCCATTTGCCAGGGAATAATCGTAAAACGTTTGCCGTTTGCGATAGCGCAGAGGGCTTTATTGGCAAATACATCGGCATCCATTAAAAATGGCATCGGGTAAGTATTGATAGCCGTCATGGGGGTGCGGATATAGCCGGGTGCGATGGTAGTCACCTGAATGCCAAACAACTGCATTTCGACGCGCAAGCTTTCGAGATAAGTGATGGCGGCGGCTTTGCTGGCACTGTAAGCGCCGGAACCAGGTAAGCCACGAATGCCAGCCACGCTGGCGATACCGACCAGTTGCGCTTGCTGGCCTTGCGCGCCACTGCCCTTCATGGCACTGATAAAGGGTTGAAACGTATGTACAAGACCCATCACATTCGTGTCGAAGACGGCCTGAAACGCATCGATATCTTCCTGGCACTCAGTCAAGGTACCGCGACTCACTCCTGCATTGGCAATGACAACATGCGGGGTGCCATGGGCGGCTAAAAAAGCCTCGGCGACCATTTGCATGGCCACCGCATCCCGTACATCCGCCACATAAATATCCGCCTGGCAGCCATCACTGCTGGTCAGCTGGAACTGTAAAGCGAGCAAAGCCTCTTGATTGCGCCCGACCAGCCCCAGAGTGAGGCGCGTTTGATATTTGGCAGCATAGGCTTTTGCCAGCGCCTGCCCCAAACCGCTGGAAGCACCGGTAATGATAATGCGAAGGGTAGAGGTCGACTGGGCTTGCATAAACATCACAGCTATGAAAAATGATTGGGGTAGAATGCCATAAAACAACAAGGATGGATAATCATGAATCTGGAAAAAGTAATCTTTGGCTTTTTTATTATTCTGGCGATGACACTCAACTTTGGTTTTTTTGTGGGGCAAATCGACAACCCTCGCCATCACCTGCATTACGAGTTATATGTCGCGATTGTGGTCAATTTAATCGCAACCGTCCTCAAGTTTGGTGACCGAACCCAGATCGGCGCAATTCATCTGGCGACCAGCCTGGTGGCTGACTTGCAATTGATTGCGGCTGCAATTATTTGGGTAGCCGCAGGCAGCAAAGGTGCCGAGCCAGAAGTGGTGGTCGGCGTTGTGTCACTCTCCGGCGGGGCGTTCCTGGCCAATATCACCTCCGTGATTCTACTCATTTACGAAACCGTTACGCTTCGCCGCTAGTCGTGAGTCACTGGTGATGAGCCTCAATCAGATTATTTTTCTCATTTTGCGCCGCATGCGGGCGCCGCTGTTGATGGTGATTGTCAGTTATGCAATCGCCCTGATTGGTTTTGTGCTGATTCCGGGGGTCGATGACCAAGGGAATCCCTACCAATTCAGTTTTTTTGATGGCTTTTACATTTTAAGCTATACCGCGACCACCATTGGCTTTGGTGAAATCCCCTATCCATTCACAACGCAGCAACGCTTATGGATGACCTTTTCAATCTACCTGACAGTCGTGGCATGGTTTTATGCGATAGGGGCCATTATTGCCCTGTTTCAGGAGCAGTCTCTCAAGCAGGCACTTAAAACGGCCAAATTCCAGCGCGATGTGCGCAATTTGCACGAACCGTTCTATCTGATTTGTGGCTACGGCGAAACCGGAAGCGAGCTGGTCCGTGCACTGGACCGGAATGAACTCAGGGTCGTCGTGCTGGAAATTGCAGCTGAGCGGATCAATGAACTGGAAATGACTGACTATCAGTTTTATGTGCCCAACTTGTGCGCGGACGCCAAAATGGCAGAAGTGTTGCTGGATGCAGGTATTAAAAATCCAATGTGCCGCGGGGTCGCAGCGCTCACCGATGATGACCATGCCAATCTGGCCATTTCGGTGGCCATCAAGTTAATCAAACCCGGCTTACCCGTGTTGACACGCGTACAAAATGACGTAGTTGCTGCCAACATGGCCTCTTTCGGCACAGACCGGATCATCAATCCGTATAAAATATTTGGCGAACATTTGGCCATGCGACTGAACGCCTTGGGCACTTATTTATTGCATGAATGGTTAACCAACGTCCCCGGCGATAACGTTGTAACGCCTACGGCGATTCCCGAGGGCCACTGGGTTGCCTGCGGATTTGGCCGCTTTGGAAAAGCCGTCGTCAGTAGCCTGCAAAATGAAAAGATGGATGTGACGATTATTGAAGCTGATCCACAAGGTACCCAATGTGAACAATGTATCGTTGGCAGCGGTGTGGAGGCCTCTATTTTGCGGCAGGCCGGGGTTGAAACAGCTGTAGGCATTGTCGCCGGGACTGATAACGACATCAACAATCTATCCATCGTGATGACCGCGCTCGAAATCAATCCGGCACTGTTTGTCATCATCCGCAAAAACAAACGTCACAACGAGCCTTTATTTCAGCACTTTAACGCGGACATTACCATGCAACCCAGCGATGTCATTGCGCACACCTGCTTGTCCTATATGGTGTCACCCATGCTGGCTGAGTTTCTGGCAATGACCAGAAATCAAACCAACGCCTGGGCCAATGCCGTCATTGCGCAACTGGTCACAAAACTCGGAGAACGCGTCCCTGATACCTGGGATATCACCCTCTGCGAGGAACATGCATTTGCCGTATGCGCCCTGAGCGCGCAAGGCTTGCAACCAGCACTCAGGCACCTGGTCATGAGCCCTTCCGGCGACCGTCAAGCGTTGCCGGTGGTGCCGTTAATGCTGGTGCGGGCTGACCAGAAGTTGATGTTGCCGGATCTCGCCACCCCGCTGCTGATGGGCGATAAAATCTTATGCTGCGGCCTGGATCAAGCCAAGTCTATACAGCGGTATGTCATGCACGACGTCAAAACACTGCATTACCTTGTCACAGGCAGCGAATTGCCAGAAACCTGGATAGGGCGCTTATTCCGACAGAAGCACTGAATGCTCTCGCCTGTAAAAAAGCCCTGCGATGCAGGGCTTTACTTTTTAAACAACGGGCAAGGGCTAAGCCACTATTGAGGCGAACCAGTGATTGCCGCGCTTATTTCTTTGCTTTTTCTTTACGCACATTTTGAATCACGTAGTCAGCGGTTTGTAACGCGGCTTCGTTACCGCCAGCCATTGAGCTGCCAGTGATATATTTGCCATCAATAATCAGCGCAGGCACGCCGGTCGCGCCAGAAGACCGGAAAATCTGCATGGCTTTATTGAGCTGCATATTGGTGGCAAAAGATTTAAACGCTTTTTCAACCTTGATTTTGTCCAGGCCACCTTGCTTGGCAATCCAGTCAATCGCTGCTGCCTCATCAGTAGGACTTAATGTTTTGCTTTTATGAATGGCTTCAAACAGCTGGCTATGCAGTTTATCGCTGACGCCAAGTTCTTGCATGGCATAAAATGCTTTAGCCATCGGCGCCCAGCTTGGGTTTGGCAAACCTGGGACGCGCTTGAAATAAACGTCAGCAGGCTGTTTTTTTACCCAGGCGTCCAGCGGCTGCTCCATGTGATAGCAGTGTGGGCAACCATACCAGAAGATTTCCATGACTTCGATTTTTGCGGGCTGATCGGTCGTTATTTGCTGTGCAACCTGATCAAACTGTGACCCCAGTTGCGGGGCCTCTGCAAAGGCCGGCTGTACCGACAGACCCGCCATAACCATTAAACTCAAAAACAACTTTTTCATAAGATTTCCTAATTGATTGGAAAGTATATTATTAACGACGATAGACCAAAAACGATGACAAGCTCAAAGTGACCATGTCCTAAGGTCGCGCAGATGACTCAATATTAACCTTGATCAGATTCGGCTTAAAACCATTGGTTTCCAGATCTCGACTTATTTTATTAATTTTAGCCAGGTCATTGAGCGGGCCGATGCGTACACGATGCATGGTGCCTATGTTTGGAATGTCTGCTGTTTGTACAAAGGCCTCAAAGCCGACGAGTGCCAGTTTTGTTTTGAGATTATTGGCATCGTCTTCTTTAGCAAATGCACCCACTTGCACAAAGTAGTTTTCCTGCTTGATCACAGGATTTTTCTTGACCTGCTCTTCACTGATTTTGCTCTCGGTATCAGGCAATATAGTGTAAAAATCAAACTTGTTAGGGTCTTCCATGGAGGCGCCTGTCGGGCTGTTCGGCTTGACTTCCTCTTCAGTGACTTTGCTCTGGATCGGCAACTCCAGCGCGCTGTCGTCTTTTTTAAATACGCTGGTCAATGGACTATGCTCGCCTTTGATATAAATTATCAGGGCGACCGTCATGGCAACGCCGAGAAACATCCCGACCAGCAATCCGCTAAAAAAGGTACTGCCGCTATTTTTGGCTTTGGGTTTAGTGGCTTGTTTGGGTTTGTAGTCGCGACTCATGGCATAGGCTCTTTATCAATATTTCAGGGCAGCGTTACATTTTTTCCGGCGCACTGACGCCTAACAGGAACAGACCATTACGCAATACCGTGCGTGTGGCCGTAATCAGGGCGAGGCGCGCCTGCTTGACCTGCGCATCATCCACTAAAAATTTGGTGTCATTGTAGTAACTATGCAAGGCACTGGCCAGCTCTTTTAAGTAATTGGCCATCATATGTGGCGCCAGCGCAGCGCATGCATTGCTGACGACTTCAGGGTATTGGCCGATGGCTTGCATCAATGTAGTTTCGGCAGCGCTTTGCAAAGGCGCAAGACCAGCGCCGGTCAAGGTTTCAACCTCACCCCCCCATTGATTGAGCACGCTGCAAATACGGGCATGCGCGTATTGAATATAGTAAACCGGGTTATCGTTGGTTTGCGCACGTGCCAGGTCAATATCAAACACCAGTTGTGAATCGGCACTGCGTGCTGCCAGAAAATAACGGGTGGCATCGCAACCGACCTCTTCAATCAAATCACGCAGCGTGACATAACTGCCCGCCCGTTTGGAGAGCTTGATCTCTTCCCCCCCACGCATCACTGTCACCATCTGATGCAGCACATATTCGGGCCAGCCCTGCGGAATACCGATATTCAAGGCCTGCAATCCTGCACGCACACGCGTAATCGTGCTGTGATGGTCGGCACCCTGTTCGTTAATCACGCGTTTAAAGCCACGGTGCCATTTCTCGCGATGGTAGGCCACATCCGGCACAAAATAGGTATAGCCACCTTCTTTTTTGCGCATCACGCGGTCTTTATCATCGCCAAAATCTGTCGTTTGCAGCCACAACGCGCCTTCTTCTTCTTTGGTGTGGCCACTCTGAATCAGCTTTTGGACAGTGTCTTCGACTTTGCCTTCGCTGTATAACGCGCTTTCGAGCGAAAATACGTCAAACTTGATCTGGAAGGCCTGCAAGTCCAGGTCCTGCTCATGGCGCAAATAGGCAACGGCAAATTTGCGTATCGATTCCATATCATGCACATCCCCGCTGGCAGTCACGGCCATGTCATCCGCAGTGACAGTGGCTTTGGCCAGATAGGCATTGGCAATGTCGAGGATATACTCGCCGCGATAGCCATCTTCGGGAAAGCGGGCATCTTCAGGACTGATACCGGAGGCACGGGCATGCACCGATTTGCTCAAATTATCAATTTGCGCACCGGCATCGTTATAATAAAACTCACGTGTGACCTGCCAGCCATTGGCATCCAGCAGCCGGCACAAACAGTCACCCACAGCGGCACCGCGACCATGACCGACGTGCAAAGGCCCGGTGGGGTTGGCCGATACAAACTCCACCTGCACTTTTTCGCCCTGACCTGCATGGTTGCGACCAAACGCGGACCCTGCCTGCAATACCAGCTTCACAATATCCTGCTTGCTGCTATCCGATACAAAAAAATTGATAAACCCCGCGCCGGCGATTTCTACTTTGCTGATGGCGGCATGCGCCGGCAATGCATCAATAATTGCCTGCGCAATGGCGCGTGGATTTTGCTTGAGTGGTTTGGCCAGTTGCATGGCCAGATTGGTGGCAAAATCACCATGATCGGCTGATTTCGGGCGCTCCAGTACGACATTCAGTGCACTGGTATCGTCAACCAGTGTTTGCGCAGCTTGCAGCAAGAGTTCTGTAATGAGTTGTTTCAAGGTTAGAATGGCAGAATCAAATAAAGCGCTATTCTATCGCAATTACCTGTTTTTCACCCATGTCGAGCGCCAATCCTGCACAATCACCCGTTTCTGCACCACGCATTGTGCGTGTGGTGCTGGATGTGCCGTTGGATCAATGGTTTGATTACCTGAACCCCGGCTTGCCGGTGTTGCCTGGCAACCGCGTGGTCGTTCCGTTTGCAGGAAGACAACTGGTGGCGATTGTGATGGCGGTGGCAGAGGACACCGAGGTGCCTGCCAATAAACTCAAGGCCATTTTGCAAGTGTTTGATGATGTGCCACTGGATACTGCCACGCTCAAATTACTGCGTTTTTGTGCAGATTATTATCACTACCCCTTTGGACAAACGGTCTTGTCAGCCCTGCCTTTGCGCCTGCGTCAGACCAAACCGGCAACCGCCCGTAAACAATGGGCCTATCAACTGGCTACAGCCCTCCCCGAAGAGGGGCTGGATAAGCGGCAGCGGGTACTGGCACGCGTGATTGCCGCCTTAAAGATGCACACTGAATGCAGTGAAGCGCAACTCAACGCATTGTCTGGCAGCTGGCGTAAAACCATTGCTCCTTTGCTCGAAAGTGGTGCAATTGTCCGGCGCGAAGTGGTCGCGGTCAGACCCTCGATGCCGGCATCCGCAGAAATCCCGGCACTCAATGCGGAACAGGCGCAGGCAGTCGCCGCTATTTTGGCGCAGCGTCAGCAGTTCCAACCCTGGTTATTATTCGGGGTCACAGGCTCCGGTAAAACCGAGGTCTATATCCGTCTGCTGGAAGCCGTATTGGTCGAACCACAAGCCCAGGTGCTGGTGATGGTGCCGGAAATTAATCTGACGCCACAACTGGAAAGCCGTTTTCGCAGCCGCCTGAGCCAGTTCACACTGGTCACACTGCACAGCCACCTCAGTGAAAGTGAACGCTTGCAACACTGGCAGGCTGCACAAAGTGGGGCCGCACAAATAGTGATTGGCACACGCTTGAGTATTTTTACACCCATGCCACATCTCAGGCTGATGATCCTTGACGAGGAGCATGACAGTTCATACAAGCAGCAAGATGGCATGCGCTACCATGCGCGCGATGTGGCGCTGGTGCGTGCCAAGCAATTGCAGATTCCCATTGTGCTGGGTAGTGCCACCCCTTCGCTGGAAAGCTGGTACAACGCCACAGTCGATGTCGCGCCTGCAAATGCCAGTGCGAAAAAGGCTGCTTATGGCTTGCTGCGGCTGACCAGACGTGCAGTGGCTGAAGCACAATTACCGCAAATTACGTGCATAGACACGGTCCAGATGGCTGCGGAAGGCGGATTGACGCCCTGGTTAAAACAGGCCATCGAGCGTCGTTTGCAACGCGGCGAGCAAAGTTTGTTATTCATTAACCGTCGTGGCTATGCGCCGGTATTGCACTGCTCGGCCTGTCAATGGGTGGCAGACTGTCATCGCTGCTCAGCGAAAATCGTACTGCATTTACGCCAGCGCGTATTGCGCTGCCACCATTGCGGCGAAGAACAAAAAATTCCAGTGCAATGCCCCAGTTGCGGCAATCCGGATTTGCGCCCGGTTGGCCAGGCCACTCAGCGTATTGAAGAGACTCTGCAGCAGCTCTATCCGCAAGCCAGAGTGGCCAGAGTGGATCGCGACACCATACAAGCCAAAGATGCACTGACTGAAGTGCTCTCTGCGGTGCATGCCGGTGAGGTCGATATTCTGGTTGGGACGCAAATGCTGGCCAAAGGCCATGACTTTCCCAATTTGACACTGGTGGGTGTGCTCGACACGGATGGTGCCTTGTACAGCCCGGATTATCGCGCCAGCGAACGTTTGTTTGCACAATTGATGCAAGTGGCGGGCAGGGCAGGCCGAGGAGAGAAAGCCGGAGAAGTCCTCATTCAAACAGCGTTTCCGCAGCACCCATTGTTTGCGGCTCTGCGCGCGCAAGATTACGAAGCGTATGCCAGCACTTTGTTACAGGAACGTATTGTTTTACAATTTCCGCCAGCTGCATATGTCGCCGTGTTCAAGGCGGAAGCACAAGACTACGCGCTGGTTGAACAGTTTTTGTTTGAACTATCCGAGGCGGCACGGGCTTATGTCATGCAACAGTCAGAACAGTTTGTGCAACCGCCTTTGGTGTATGATCCGGTACGCCCCGGTTTGGCACGGATGAATAGAATGGAGCGCGGGTACGTGATGATGCAATGCGCTCATCGAGGCTCGTTGCAGCGACTGCTCAGGGTGTCAGTGGCATGGGTTAGAAATCATCCATTACAATCAAAAATCCGCTGGGTACTGGATGTGGATGCCCACGAGCATTGACTGTGGTGAAATCGCAGAAATGATGCTATAAATTGCAAAACAATGTTAACATCGCGCGCAATCTTTATATCAATTTATTTTAGTGCTATATCATATAACTTATTAATATTCAAAGAATTTTAAGGAATCATGTTGAAAAACCACTTGACCCGTTTGGGAGTAATTAATTTGCTGGCAACAGGCTATATGGCACAGGCCATGGCTGGCGGCGCAACGTTACCTGAAATTCAGCAAAACCTGCCAAGGCCGGTACTGCCGGAAGCAACGCCAATTATTCAGGTGCCCGCAGAAACACCTGAGGTTGAAAAAAAGCCGCAGAAGTCCAGCCTGAAAATTATTGTCAAAGAATTCAAATTCTCTGGCAACAAGCAGTACTCAAGCGAAGTCCTGGCAGCGCAGGTCGCTCACCTTACCGGACGCGAAATCGGTATGCGCGAACTTAATGAGGCGGTGGGAACTGTACGCAACTATTACCGCCAGCGTGGCTACCTGCTGACGCAGGTCTACCTACCAACACAGGATTTGCAGCAAGCCTCCGAGACATCAGCAACGGTGGAGTTGGCTATACTTGAAGGAACCCTGGGCGAAGTCAAGACAGAGGCAGGCCAAGGTCTGGATCAATCCTATTTTCAATCACTCGCAGAATACGGACTGAAGCAAGGTGAAGTGTTGAGCGAGCGGAATCTAGTGCGCAATTTGATGGTCCTCAACGGTTTGCCTGGCGTACAAGTGACTTCCCAGCTCAACCCTGGCGAAGCGGTGGGCAGTTCAGATGTTGTGGTAGCGGTAGAACCACGGCAGAAATTCAGTGGCTACGTCAATGCCAACACGTATGGTAACCGTTATACCGGCCGTGAAACTGTTGGTTTTGGCATGGCCGTGAATAACCTGCGTGGCCGTGGCGATCAACTGGCGGTAGTGGGCAAGGTCTCGAATAACGAAGGCCAGCGCTCATTAAGCAGTTTGTATTTCACACCGGTCGGCGACGCGGGCGACATACTGAACGTTGCCTACAGCTATGTGGATTACAAAATTGGCAGAGAGTTTAAATCGCTGGATGCGAGTGGTGATGCCCATTACTTTTATGCTTCACTGGAACATCCGCTGTTAAGAGAGACCAAAAAGGGCATTGCTTTTAAAGTTGGCGGCAATTATAAATTGCTCGATGATGACATTGATGCTTTCCAGCTCAACAACAGACGCAATATTGGTAGTGTAGAGCTTGGTTTTGTGGGCGACTGGACTAATACGAGTGGTGACGTTGCCTATCAATGGGGGGCCATGCTGACCCAAGGCAATGTTTCATACAAAGATAATTTTGCCAAAACACTTGATAGTCAGAACCTCGACACCCAAGGCAGCTTTTTAAAGTGGAACCTGACCTCAACCCGTACACAAATTTTCGAGAATGGCTTTAACTGGATTCTGCGTGCAGATTATCAAGGCACCAAGGATAACCTCGACATTGCCGAACGTTTCGGGATTGGTGCAATTAACCGCTGGCGTCAATATTCAGAAATCCCGAGTCAGGCAGACCAAGGGTGGATGGTGGGGACTGACTTGCGCAAGACAATTGCGTTAAGCAACCCAACGATCACAAAATGGCTGCAAGCTGTCACACCTTTTGCGTTTTACGATATCGGTCGTGGCAAGCTTAGTCATGACCCAGTAAGCAGCGATAACATTGTCAAATCGAACCATATTGGTGCAGGGGTCGATTTTCAGCTGGTTGGGCAATGGGTGTTGAGCACGAGTTTCTCTCATCAGAAACGAGATCTGGAAGGCAGCAGCAGTGATACTGAATCCAGGATCTGGGGCCAGTTGCGTAAAAACTTTTAGTAGCACCGCGCTTTATACAAGCTGTAAAAAATCCATAAAAAATTACAGCCCATTAGTCATAGTGGGCTACATACAATTATAAATTCCTGAATCAAAATGAGTACCTAAATCAGGAATCGAGAGAAGTTTTGGAACATCCTCCTGATCATGGGTTGATCAGGAGCATATCCTTTAGGAGAAGTATTATGAAAGCAGCATCGTTAAACCATGTTTACCGTGTCGTATGGAGTCATATCCAGAATGCATGGACAGTCGTGTCTGAAACGGCCAAATCATCAGGTAAAAAATCCTCGGTGATTAACGCATCGGCAATTTCTGCTTCTGCCAAGACACTTTCTTTAAAACTGACTTCAAGCACAAAAATCAAGCTGACGTTAGCGGCAGCCTTGTCAACATTCGCCGTTTCAAATAGCGCATTTGCGTTGCCAACAGGTGCCGAAAATATTTACGGTAGCTATGATGCGGTGACCAATGGCTCTACCATGACCATTAATCAGCACACCGGCAAATCCATTGTTAACTGGCAAACATTCAACATTGCTTCTGGCGAAGCAGTGAACCTGTTGCAACCTGCAGGTGGCGTGGCGCTTTACCGCGTGGTCGGTAACAATGTTTCAGAAATTTACGGTCAATTAACGGCTTCTGGCAAATTGTTCCTGATTAACCCAAACGGCATTCTATTTGGTGAAACCGCGCAGGTCAGCGTGGGCAGCATTGTGGCCTCTTCACTGGACATCAAGAACGATGACTTTTTAAATGGTCGCTATCATTTTACTGCCGCAGACAATGCCGGCTCAGTCATCAATAAAGGTGCAATCAAGGCGGATGACGAAGGCTATATTGTCATGTTGGGCAAAACCGTCGTTAACGAAGGTACGCTGGTTGCCAACAATGGCAGTGTTGTGCTGGCATCGGCCAAAGAAGCGATTCTCGACTTTTATGGCAACGGCCTGGTCAAAGCGAGATTAACTGGCGAAGCCGTGGACGCCCTGGTAAAAAATAGTGGCCTGATCCAGGCAAATGGTGGTTTTGTACAGCTGGCCACCAGCGCGCGTTCAGCCGCCATTAACGTATCAGGCATCATTGAAGCCAACCAGTTGGTGGAACGTGATGGCGTGATTCGTCTGGAAGGTGGCGACAATTCCAAAGTGCAGGTGTCCGGTCAGTTAATCGCCAAAGGCGAAGGCACTACCGGCGGCACCATTGAGGTCACTGGCGAACAAGTCGCTTTGATGAATGGTGCTTTGCTGGATGCTTCTGGCGATACTGGTGGCGGTACTGTACTGGTAGGTGGTGACTATCAAGGCAAAAATGGCGATGTTTATAACGCCAGAACCACTTATATTGCTGAAGGTGCCACCATCAAATCTGACGCGTTACTACAAGGTAATGGCGGCAAGATCATTGTCTGGGCCGATGACCTGACGCGTTATTACGGCAATATTTCTGCACAAGGTGGTGCCGCAAGTGGTAACGGTGGCTTCGTAGAAGTGTCAGGCAAACAAAATCTGGCCTTTAGCGGCAAGGTGAATGTGGGTGCTGAGAATGGTCTTGGCGGTACGGTTCTGCTCGACCCTGAGAATATTGTACTTGACTCAAGCACTCAAGCCTCTCCAACCGATAATGCCAACGGTACTGCAGACGTTGCCTTCGCTGATAACGCTGGCTTCACAACCACCATTCAGGTTTCCGATGTGGTCGGCTTTAGCGAGTTGTTCCTTCAGGCAAATAATAATATCGATGTCAACAGCGCGCTACACATGACTAACGCCTCAGGAAGTGTTCGCTTGGAAGCGGGCAACGATATTAATGTGAACAACCGGATTAGCGCTGGCGCGCTGGATGGCAACATTACCTTGACTGCTGACAATAACATCAACGTCAATGCCAATATCACAACAGGGCAGTTCGGCGTGGCAAATATTCAGGCAGATGCCGATAGTTCAGGCGCTGGCAACCTCAATATAGGCGCAAACATAGTTGGATATGGTGGCATTAACCTTTCGGCTGTCAATATCACACAAACTGCGGGTGGCTTAACGACCGCAGGTAACACCGTGCTTGGACATGCTGGCAACGTAAATATTCAAGCCACTGGAAATGTTAATCTCGGGACAGCCAATATTAACGCATCTGGCACGACCATTGGTGCAAGCTCAGGGTCAAATGGCGGCAAAGTTGAAATTACAGCCAATAACGGCAGCGTAACGGTCGGAAACATCAATACATCAGGCTCTGCTTCTGGAAACATTAATGATGTCGGCGGTCAAGGCGGAGGGGTAACTATCAATGCCCTCAACGACATTTCGACTGGTACGATCACCTCAAGATCGGGTAATTCAGGCATCAATGCCACTGCTTCTGCGCTTTCAGGTGAAGTCAGTCTAACAAGTGCCGCGAGTAATATTACGACAGGAAATATTGCAAGTAATGGTGGCACTAACAACTTTGGTGCCAATGTTTCATTGTCTGCTGGTGGCAGTGTCACAACCGGCAACATCTCCACCAACGCTGGCGCCACAAATACCAACACAGACGGTAAAAGCGCGGGTGCAGTCACGGTTGCAGCGGCGAACAGCATAACTCTGGGAGCAATTAACGCCACCGGTGGCAATGGCAATGGCGTTAACAAATCTGGCGGTGCCGCTGGTAAAGTTGACTTGCAATCTGTCAACGGCGACATTAGCGTCAACGCAATCACGAATGTTGCAGGCACCGCAACCGGGTCTGGTACAGCGGGCTTGGTTGCCGAAGTTATTGCGCAGTCTGGCAATAATATTACCGTGAATGGGAATGTAAACTCTGGTCCTGTGACAATGAGCGCCAAAAACAATCTGCTTGTGAATGGCAATATCGGAACCAAAGACTCAAATACTATCAGTCTTACAGCAGACTCAGATAACAATGCTCAAGGTAATTTAAATGTGGCAGGATTTTTAAGCTCTGAAAAAGGAATGATCAGCCTGAAAGGGGTTGATATCACCGGCTCCAATGTGATTAAAACACAAGGAGGAGATGTAGATATCAATGCAAGCAATACCGTGAACTTAAGCTCCACTATTATCAATACGTTCAAAAATGGATTGAGCGCGAGTGTGGTTGATGGTGGAGACGTGACCATCACTGCAGCTAACGAAATTGTGGTCGGCGATATCAGTACTTATGGTAGCGCTGGAAATCCAGATGTGAATGCCGGCAATGCAGGAAATGTGACCATGACCGCTACTAATGGCGATGTAACTACTGGAACAATTCTCGTAGGCGGTGGTAATGCAACAGGTACTGGCAATGGTGGAGCTGCTGGTGTGGCAAACATCAAATCAATTAATGGCAATGTGAATCTTGGCAATGTAGTTGCATTGGGCGGTAAGGCTCAAGGGACTGGGGTCAACGGTCTTGGCGGCACTGTTCTGGCACAAGCAAAAGGTGATTTGAACCTTAACGGTAACATTCAAACCACAAGCCAGGCAACAGATGCCGTGCAACTGGTTGCTGGGGCTAACTTCAAGAACAACGTTAACGCCACCATTTCAACAGGCACTGGCGGCCAATGGACCATTTACAGCAGTGATCCTACTAATGACATCAAAGGAGCCAATCTATTAGCTACCTACGATTATAAACAATATGGCACAGCGTTTGGTGACACCCTACTGGGAACAGGTAACGGTTTTGTACATCAAATCACACCAACCATAACAGCCAGTTTGAGTGGTACCGCCAGCAAGGCCTTCGATGGAAACAACGTAGTCACCGACACTTCAGGCCTGACATTGGGATTGAGCGGTTTGATTGATGGCGATCGAATTAAAAATCCACCCGTGGTGATTGGCGGGGCAACATTTGACACACCGGCCATCGGCGCAGGCAAGCCAATAGCAGCTAATTATGTTGTCAGCTTTGAAACGCAGGAAGGTAAAACAATCTTTAATCCTTTGGCTGCGAGCATTGATGGCTACGTGATCAACAACACATCGACAGCCACAGGCAGCATTACCGGGGTTCCTTCTCCGCGTGATGATGCAGGGCTGGGTGGGTTGATTGGTAATAACCCTGCGCTGAACATTATGTCTATCGTTTCTCTGAACCCGGCGGCTGGCAATGAAGAAGATCCTGATGCTGTTGCTTGCCCGGTGAATGAGGACAGGTTCGGCAGTGCGCCGATTCTGAACTCTGGTGTCAAACTGCCTAACGGTGTGTCATCCAATTGTATCTAAGTCATGCATGAATAAAAAAGCCGGGAGTGTTCCCGGCTTTTTTATTGCCAAAACGCATAAATAAATTTTGTAATCAGCGCGGGCCCAAGTAAAATAGCGACGATTCGCGGCTGTAGTTCAATGGTAGAACGCCAGCTTCCCAAGCTTGATACGCGGGTTCGATTCCCGTCAGCCGCTCCAAAGGATATTTCATGGCAAACACGCCTCCAACCGTTTTGACGTTTGCTGCCACAGACCCCAGTAGCGGGGCTGGAATTCAGGCAGACATTCTCGCCTTGTCCAGCATAGGCTGTTATCCCCTGTCAGTGATTACCGGGATTACCGTGCAGGACACTGTCGGTGTAGAAAGTGTCATGCCACTGGATGCAGACTGGATTAATGACCAGGCGCGCACCATTCTTGAAGACGTGTCAGTGAGTGCGTTCAAGCTCGGCTTGCTGGGAAGTATTGAAAACATTGCGGTGATTGCCGAGATTGTGGCGGATTATCCGGATGTGCCCCTGATTATTGACCCGATTCTGGCTTCTGGCCGTGGTGATGATTTATCCAATGAAGAAATGCAGGCGGCCATGTGTGAGCTATTGTTCCCGCAAGCCACGCTGATCACCCCCAACAGTCTTGAAGCCCGTCGCCTCGCTTATTATGAAGAGGGCGATGAAGTGAAGCACAGCTCACTGGAAGAGTGTGCCTTGCGTTTGCTGGGCATGGGCAGCGAGTATGTGATGATCACCGGCACGCATGAACGCTCGCATGATGTGGTCAACAGCCTCTACGGCATGCAGCTTGAGAACATGCCAGGCTTGATTAAAGACTACCACTGGGAGCGCCTGCCCGGCAGTTATCACGGCTCGGGCTGCACACTGACCAGCGCGATTACCGCTTGTCTGGCCCATGGCTTGAGCATGGAAGAGGCCGTACAGGAGGCACAGGAATTTACCTGGCAAACACTACGCCATGCTTTCCGACCCGGGATGGGGCAGTTTATTCCAGACCGTTTCTTCTGGGCACGCGAGAATGACGTGCAGGAAAAGGCCAGTGAAATTCAGCATTAGCGGTTTGTATCTGGTAACACCGGATTGTGATGACACCGAAAAGCTGTGCGCGCAAGTCAAACTGGCGATTTCCGGCGGGGCTGCGCTGGTGCAATACCGGCACAAAACAGCAGATGAGGCTTTGCGTCTGGAACAAGCCAGCGCTCTGTTGCAGATATGCCGCCTGGCCAATATCCCCTTGTTGATCAATGACCATGTGGCGCTGGCAGCGCAACTGGATGCGGACGGCGTGCATGTAGGTCAACATGATGCCGCAGTTTTAGATGCCAGAGCAACGCTGGGTAAGCATAAAATCATAGGCACCTCATGCTACAACCAGCTGGCACTCGCCCGGCAAGCCCAGGCAGACGGTGCCGATTATGCTGCCTTTGGCGCCTGCTTCCCCTCACCGACAAAACCCCATGCGCCACGTGCGAGTGTCGAATTATTTACTCAAGCAACACAGACACTCTCTATTCCGCTGGTGGGTATCGGCGGCATTACGCTGGACAATGCCTCCCCATTGATTGCAGCCGGTGCGCAGGCACTGGCGGTCATCAGCGACGTATTTCAGGCGCCCGATATCACGGCACGTTGCCAGGCATATCACGCGCTATTTGCCGGCATGCAATAACAGCCATCGGACGCAATCGCCGACGTGCAATAGCCAACATATAGTCGCGCGTTGTTTGGTAAAATGTGTCGATTCAACTTTTTCCGGTAATTTCTATGCATATTCATATCTTGGGCATCTGCGGCACCTTTATGGGCGGCATTGCGGTGCTGGCCAAGGCGGCCGGGCATCGTGTCACCGGCTGTGATGCCAATGTCTACCCGCCCATGAGCACCCAGCTTGAAGCGCAAGGCATAGAACTGATTGAGGGCTTTGACCCGTCGCAAACTGCGCTCAAGCCGGATATGTACGTGATCGGGAATGTGGTGACACGTGGCAACCCGCTGATGGAAGCCATCTTGAACCAGGGCTTGCCCTATATTTCCGGTCCACAATGGCTTGCAGAAAACGTGTTGCAGGGCAAATGGGTGTTGGCCGTAGCAGGTACCCATGGCAAAACCACCACAGCCTCCATGCTGGCCTGGGTACTGGAATACGCAGGCTTGGCACCTGGATTTCTGATTGGCGGCGTGCCGGAAAATTTTGGCGTCTCGGCCCGTTTGCCGCAAACACCCAAACAAGACCCGAAATCAGTCTCGCCGTTTTTTGTGATTGAAGCCGACGAATACGACACGGCTTTTTTCGACAAGCGTTCCAAGTTTGTGCATTACCGTCCGCGCACCGCCGTACTGAATAATCTGGAATTTGACCATGCCGATATTTTTGAAGATCTGGCAGCCATTGAGAAACAGTTCCACCATCTGGTGCGCACAGTGCCGCAACAAGGCCTGGTAGTGGCTAACCAGCAGGAAAGTCTGGACCGCGTTTTGGCCCGTGGTTGCTGGAGCGGCCTCGAGCGCATTGACTGCGAAACCGGCTGGCAAGTCCGCAATGTCGATGCACAAGGCCGGTTTGATGTATTTTTTAACGGGGAACGTCAGGGCAATGTCAGCTGGGCACTGCTTGGTGAACATAACCGCAATAATGCACTGGCAGTCATCGCCGCTGCACGCCATGTCGGCGTGGCGCCATGCATTGCCATTGAAGCACTCGCTGAGTTTAAAAACGTTAAACGCCGCATGGAAATCAAGGGCGAAGTCCGAGGTGTCACCGTCTACGACGACTTTGCCCATCACCCGACAGCGATCGCCACCACAGTAGCAGGCCTGCGTGCCAAAGTCGGCAAGGCACGTATTCTGGCTGTGCTGGAGCCACGTTCCAACACCATGAAACTCGGCGTCATGAAGGATGCGCTGCCTGACAGTTTGCGCGATGCAGACACTGTATTTTGTTATGCTGCCAATCTGGGGTGGGACGCAGCCGCCGCGCTGGCGCCCATCCAGCATAAAGCGCAGACATTTGATGACTTGCCTACCCTGGTGCAAGCCGTCGCCAAACAGGCGCAAGCCGGTGACCATGTGCTGGTGATGAGTAATGGCGGCTTTGGCGGTGTGCACCAGCAACTATTGCAAGCCCTGCAAGGGTAAGCAGGCAGCGCCCTATGCGTGCACTTCTGCGCCGCTCTCCGCTGGTGTTGGCTTTGTGGCTATCATTACTTGTGCATGTGGTGTTGCTGACGCTGCATTTTCAGCCGGAACTGAAAAAGTTTAAAGACCAGATACCTGCGCTTGAAGTCATGCTGGTCAACAGCAAAACGACCAAAGCCCCCGAAAAAGCGGATGCTTTGGCCCAAGCCAATCTGGATCGCGGCGGCAATACTGATGAAAAGCGGCAAATGAAAAGTCCGCGCCCCAGCGTGCAGCAAGTGCCGATGGAATCATCAAATGCGCCTCAGGTTTCATTGCAGTCCCCGCCAGCCAGCAGCGGACAAGCATCAGAGATTGCGCATGAAAAACGGCGTGTTGCGCAACTGGAACAGGAAGCACTGGCGCTGATGACGCAGTTGAAAGCGCAGCCATCAGTGCCAACCTTGCAAACACCCGCCAACCAGAAAACGCCACACACACAGTCAGCCAGTGTGCAGCCATCAACGGCACATGCGCAAAGCGCAGCGATGCAGGAAATGGCCAAACTGGAAGCCTTGATTGCACAACAGCAGGAAGTCTATGAAATGCGTCCCAAGCGTCAATTTATTGGCGCACGCACCAAGGAATACCGCTTTGCCAGTTATGTGGAGCAATGGCGTCAACAGGTGGAACGTGTCGGCAACCTCAATTACCCGCAGGCGGCCAAAGCGCAAAAACTGTATGGCCAACTGCAAATGACGGTCTCGATCAAGGCGGATGGCAGCATTGAAGAGGTGCGTATTCAGCACAGCTCGGGCCACAAACTGCTGGATGAATCAGCCAAACGAATTGTGCAACTGGCAGCGCCATTTCCGGTCTTTACCCCAGAGATGCGTAAAGATACTGACATCCTCAGTATTACCCGTACGTGGGCGTTTACACAGGAAGACAGCTTGCAAACACAGTAAGCGTAAGTTTTTACAGCGTTGTGCACGCAGCATGCACTAAAATAGACTTTCAATACTTCATCATTTATGAGGCCTTGCCATGAGCCAACCCCATTTCGAACATCACGTGTTTTTTTGCCTGAACCAGCGAGAAAACGGTGACGATTGTTGCATGCAAAAAGGGGCTGAGGCCGCTTTCGATTACATGAAAGGCAAGGTCAAACAATTGGGCTTGGCCGGTCCCGGCAAGGTACGTATCAATCGCGCAGGCTGCCTGGACCGTTGTGGCGTGGGCCCAGTGATGGTGGTGTATCCACAAGCGGTCTGGTATACCTTTATTGACCACAGTGACATTGATGAAATTATCGAGAGTCATCTGCAGCAGGGTAAAGTCGTAGAGCGCCTGCTGGTATAAACGGTGTATGAATGATGGCGCTTTGGCTTAAACGCATCCTGATCATGCTGCTGGCAAGCAGCCTGCTGGGTGTCATCACCTTGTTCGGCTGGATTTGGCAACCGCTGGATAGCGAGGCCTGGCGCGTCAGGCTGCCGACGCCAGGGGGTGGCATACAAGTGCGTGTGGTCCCCATGCTGATGCTGGCCACGTCGCCGCCGGGTCGCTGGTTGCTTGATCGCAAGGCGTTCAGTTTGCACCATGGCGATATTCAACTTTATGATGCTGACGGCTTGCGCGTGCACTGCCGTCAATGCTGGCTGCATGTGCAGTCTATCAGCGACAGGCCATTGGTGATTCCGCAGGTGGATGTCTGGATCCAGATGCGTCAACATCAGTTTAAAGGCTATTTGCGCGCCGGGGATGACATACACACATTCCAGATCAGCTTTAGCGGCTGGGCCAGCATGCGCCGACTGCGCATGACATGGCGCCTGCCGCAAACGCCGCTTTCCGAATTGTTACGCCCCTTGCATGCACACTCCCTGGCCATCGCGAGTGCCAGTGTCGAGGGGTCTTTGTCAGCGACCGGCACATTGCGCTGGCCCAAACCAAAATGGAGTGCACAACCGGTATTACGCCAGCTGAAAGTAGATGGTCTTGATATTTCTGCGGCCACCACACAGCCTGTACGGTATGACTGCCCACTGCTGGATGAACATAAACATCCTGAAAAAATGCAATGGCTGCCCTATGACAAACTGGGGCGATGGCTGCCCATGGCAACCATTATTGCCGAGGATGCCGAATTCAGGCATCACCCTGGCTATGCAATCACGCAAATGCTGCAAATTCTGGGCAAAGAAAGTGCGGATAAACCGGCCGGCGGTAGTACCATCACCCAGCAACTGGCTAAATATTTCTTCACCAAAGGCGAACGCAGCTGGAAACGCAAAATTGAGGAGTTGCTTTATGCCGTACAACTGGAGGAAGCACTCGATAAAACGCAAATCCTGACCCTCTACCTCAATACGCTGGACTGGGGCCCCAGCCTGTGCGGCGCGCATGCGGCAGCCAATTACTACTTTGGCGTACCCCCCAATCAACTCAACCCAATCCAGGCAGCCTGGCTGGCCGGAATTATCCGTAATCCGCATCGTGCCTGGAAACAGCAATTTATGACCCGGCAGCCCAATCTGATGCGCGCAGAATCCATCCTGCGCTTTATGCCTGAACGCGCGCGCAAGCAACCGGGCAGCTTGAATTTTCTCCCGGCCAAGGCCGGATAATTTACAATAGACCCTTTGCCCTTACCCGGGAAGCCCATTTTGACCACCATTAAACTGAACAAACCTGCTGCTGATCAAGGCGCCCCTGCCGATCAGGGCAAACCCATCGCACGTAAAAAACCGGTACGCCAAAAGTCACCGGAATTGCGCGATCGCACACAGCCACCCGCCCCCAAGCCGGTCAGGCCCGCCAGGTCTGGAAAACCGACAGCAGAAGAGGCTGCGCGTCCTGCCCGCTCAGGTGCAAAATCACCGGCCAAACCAGCATCGCAACATGCTCATGGGCCCTCTGCACGCAGAGCGGGTGGCCATGAGCGTACGCCTTCGCGCGGCGAAAAACCTTACGCAAACGACCGCATTGTCCGTGCGACACCAGCCCACCAGGCGGCTATAGACAGCGACACGCGACCAAGACTCTCAAAAGTAATGGCAGAACGCGGGATTTGTTCGCGGCGTGAAGCCGATGACTGGATCGTCAACGGTTGGGTGAAAGTCAACGGCGACATCATCGAAACGCTGGGTACACGGATTGACCCCGATGCTGAAATTATTATCAGCACTTATGCCAAAGAGCATCAGGCGGAAACAGTCACGGTTTTATTGCACAAGCCTCTGGGCTATGTCAGCGGACAGGCCGAAGATGGCTATGAACCTGCGGTAGTCCTGTTTAATCCTGACAATCAATGGCCTGAAGACAGCAGCGGCATCAGCTTCAAGCGCGGTCACCTGCGTGGTCTGGCTCCCGCGGGGCGACTGGATATTGACTCTACCGGCTTGCTCATACTCACGCAAGATGGCCGCGTGGCGCGCAAACTGATTGGGGATGACTCGACCGTAGAGAAAGAATACCTGGTGCGGGTAGAAGGTGAGCTGAGCGCCAATGGTTTGGCATTATTGAATCACGGCTTATCGCTGGACGGCGTCACCCTCAAACCGGCCAAAGTTTCCTGGCAGAACGAAGACCAATTGCGCTTTGTATTGCGCGAAGGCCGCAAACGGCAGATCCGTCGCATGTGTGAACTGGTCGGCTTACATGTCGTCGGCTTGAAACGCATTAGAATCGGCAGTATCAATCTGGGTAAATTACCGCCGGGGCAATGGCGATACTTGGCGGCAAATGAGCGGTTTTGATTACCCTCTTTGATTGACAGCTTTTTGTATTGAGTGCGCGAGGTGGCTAACCTCTTGGAAGTTACCTTCAGCCGCCTGATTTGAGCCTGCGTTAAGTTGGAACATTCCCTTTCGCCCCTAGGCGAGTTATTTTTCTGCACTGTATACATTTCTTTGCGCGCAAAGCAGTATTAATGAACCCTTTATTTCGCCTTTACGGCGACCATTCTTTCTTATGCTTGTCCATAAGAAAGAAGGCAAAGAACAAGACACCCCAGCTTCCGCTTGTTTCCTGTGTTGCTCGACAAAATAAGCGCTCACGAAACTCTTCCTAGCGGGCTGCACACTCCGCAGCCCACCGCGGGATTCAGACAACCGCTCGCTTCACCTTATTTTGCCTGCGCTACTCGGCGCGGCAGATGGGGCCCGAACACCATACGAATGCAACCGTCAGTGGGTTAATATAAAGAATTGGTATTTTGAACGGTTCAAATTTCTACGTTGTAAGTTTAGCGAGATAAATCCCATCCCATCACGCTGAGTAGCGGAAACAAAGTAAGGAAGAAGGGAGCGACTGTCTGAGCTCCGCGGCTGCTTGCGGGGTGTGCAAGCTGCTAGGGCGAGTTTCGCGACCGCTTACTTTGTTGATAACTAAGACTGCAGGGCAGTCTGTTACGGCGTAGGCTAACTCGCGAAGCGACGTTAAGCGTAGCGGCCGCAGCCAACAACGCAAGGAGGCCGAAGGCCGTGATGGCTGGGTGTCCTCCTCTTTGGTTACTTTCTGGGGGACAAGCACCAGAAAGTAACTCGCCTAGGGGCGAAAAAACTCAACCAAAAAACTTAGGCCATTGGTTATAACCCTTTTCTGGATTGTTTGCACCATATTGCACAATCAGCTTAGCCTCAATTCGATTTATTTCTTCAGTGCTTTCAGACTCAAAAAGAATTTCTTTAGTGATAGTAAAACTCTTTAACTGTTCTTCTGAAAAATCTTTTTTGACGAGAAAATCATTAACACTGCCAAAATATGTCAACGTATTTGTCAGGTCTTTACCAATATATATCTTCCCATTCGGGTAGGTGATTTTATAAATAACCTTTTTTATAGGAGAAGGGTTTATTTCAACCATCTCGCGATATCCATCGCATAATAAGTCAGCACCCCATCCGCCCCTGCACGCTTAAACCCCAGCATCGCTTCCAGCACACAGGCTTTCTCATCCAGCCAGCCATTTTGCGCGGCAGCTTTCAGCATGGCATATTCCCCACTCACATGATACGCATAGGTCGGCACACCAAACTCCTCTTTCACGCGACGCACGATATCCAGATACGGCATGCCTGGTTTCACCATTACCATATCGGCACCTTCTTCAATATCCAGCGCGACTTCTTTCAATGCTTCGTCTGAATTGGCGGGATCCATCTGGTAGTTGTATTTATTGCCTTTGCCCAGGTTGGCAGAAGAGCCAACCGCATCTCTGAACGGACCATAAAAAGCAGAGGCGTACTTGGCAGAATAAGCCAGAATGCGGGTGTAGATATAACGGTGCTCTTCCAGTGCATCGCGAATGGCGCCAATGCGGCCATCCATCATATCGGAAGGGGCCACCACATCGGCACCCGCTTCGGCATGACATAAGGCTTGTTTCACCAACACCTCAACAGTTTCATCATTGAGCACATAGCCGGTATCGTCTATCAGGCCATCCTGACCATGGGTAGTGTAGGGGTCGAGGGCGATATCGGTGATGATGCCTAGTTCAGGGAAGGCTTTTTTAAGCGCTCGCACTGTACGTGGCACCAGCCCATCCGGCTTGTAGGCCTCCTTGGCATCCAGACTTTTGTAGGCTTGCGGTACAACTGGAAATAAAGCCAGGGCAGGAATGCCCAATTTCACGCATTCTTCCGCCGTTTTAAGCAGCACGTCTATGCTCTGGCGCTGCACGCCGGGCATCGAGCTGACTTCTTCCACCTTGCCTTCACCTTCCAGCACAAATACCGGATAAATCAGGTCATTCACAGTGAGCATGTTCTCACGCATCAGGCGGCGCGAAAAGTCGTCTTTACGCATGCGACGTGGGCGGATAGCTAAAAATTGCTGACTCATGATGGTTTCCTTTTTTCACCACAGAAGCACAGAGAAAATCAGAAGACTACACAAATGATGCCTTTGGCTTTGCGCAGTGCTCTATGGTGGAAGCTTTTTTCTAATGCAATTGTTTACGCAAACACTCTGGCCAATTCGGCGCCAGGATCATCCTGACGCATAAACGCTTCGCCCACCAAAAAGCCATTCACATCATGGCTGCGCATCAGGGCGACGTCTTCTGGTGTGAAGATGCCCGATTCGGTGACGACAAAGCGGTCTTCCGGCGTTTTTTCAAGCAAGTCCAGCGTGGTTTGCAGGGTCACGTCAAACGTACGCAAATTGCGGTTGTTAATGCCCAGCAAAGGCGTTTCCAGTTGCAAGGCCAGCTCCAGTTCGTCTGCGTCGTGCACTTCTACCAGTACCGCCATACCCAGATTATGCGCAGTCAGTTCCAGCTCACGCATTTGCGCCAGCTCCAGCGCAGCCACAATCAGCAAAATGCAATCTGCGCCCATGGCGCGCGCTTCGTAGATCTGATAGGGGTCTATCATAAAGTCTTTACGCAACACTGGCAGTTTGCAGGCAGCACGCGCTTGTTTTAAATATTCGGCCGAGCCCTGGAAGTATTGCTCATCGGTCAGCACAGACAGACAAGCTGCCCCGCCTTTTTCATAGCTTTTGGCGATGGCAGCGGGATTAAAGTCTGCGCGGATAATGCCTTTGGACGGGCTGGCTTTTTTAATTTCAGCAATCACCGCCGGTTTGTCGGCATCCACTTTTTTGACGATATTGCCGATAAAGTCGCGGCAATCCGGCTCGTTCAAAGCTGCCTCACGCATGGCATCCAGCGACTTGATAGCCTGCGCCCTGGCGACCTCTTCACGTTTGGTGGCCAGAATTTTATTTAAAATATCACTCATATGTTTGTCCGTTTACTTTAATCCAGCCACCTTGCCTGCCCTGCGGGTCATGGTGGGTCCAGTGAATGATGCCGCCTTTTGGGTTGTAAATATACTCGCCTTTAAACAGCACCTGATCGCCAATGTTGACCTCGGCGCGGGGAGCCAGATCAATATTGTGCGCAAATAACAGGGTCTGCGCGGGTGACACACGCAGCAGAAAGCGCTGGTGGCGCGCGCCTTTGCTGTCATCGGCCAGCAGTTTGACCACTTCGCCGCTGCCTTGCAGCCAGACATGACTTTGCTTTTGCGCAAAAGCCTGTGCCAGCGCGGCGTTGTGTTGGCTCACGCCACCTGCAGAAAGCGATGTCAGGTTCAGCGTTTTAACCTGAGATTTTACCTCGATGGCCGACTGCGGCGCATGGCTGACAGCGTCCTGTTGCGGCGACTGCGAGCAGGCGCTCAAACAGGCGGCGATCAGCCACAAGGCAATGTGTTTCATGCGGCCTGGCTCAGCGTTTTGAGTTGCTGCAATTTATCGAGTGCCGCACCAGAATCAATGGCGTGGGCCGCCTGCGTGATGCCAGAAGGCAAGTCAGGGGCCAGGCCTGACACATAAATGGCTGCGCCTGCATTGAGCAGAACAATGTCGCGTGCCGGGCCTTGTTCACCCGAAAACACACCGAGAATAATCTCGCTGGAATGCTGCGCACTTTCAACGCGAATACTGTTGATATCATGCAAGGGCATGCCAAACTGGGCCGGATTCAAAGTGTATTCCTTGACCTCGCCGCCTTTTAATTCCGCAACATAGGTATCGGCTGAAAAAGAAATTTCATCCATCTCGTCGGCACTGTGCACCACCATCACGTGCTCGCTACCCAATTGTTGCAGGGTTTGTGCCAGCAAAGGGACCAGATCGCGATGAAACACCCCCATCACCTGCCGTCTGGCGCCCGCCGGGTTGGTCATGGGGCCGAGCAGGTTAAACAGGGTGCGCACACCGAGTTCGCGTCGCACTGGTGCTGCATATTTCATGGCCGCGTGATGATTAGGCGCAAACATAAAACCAATACCGGCCTCATTGACACAACGTGCAACCTGCTCCGGCGTCAGGCCGATGTTAACACCCAGCGCTTCGAGCACATCGGCCGAACCACTTTTAGAGGAAGCCGCACGGCCACCGTGCTTGGCAATGCGCGCACCTGCGCCCGCCGCCACAAAGGCTGAAGCGGTGGAGACATTAAAGGCTTTGTTCGGAGCGCCGCCAGTACCACAGGTATCAATTAAATGACGGGTATCGTCAATCACCACCTTGCTTGATAACTCGCGCATGACTTGTGCAGCCGCCGCAATTTCAGTCACCGTTTCACCTTTGACGCGCAAGGCAGAAAGAAACCCGGCAATCTGTATCGCCGTGAATTCCCCAACCATGATCTGCTGCATGATCTGCAGCATTTCGTCGTGGCTGAAATCGGTATGGTCAATCAAGCGCTGCAAGGCAATTTTAGGCGTGATGCTCACGATCAATAGCCCTTCAGAAAGTTATCCAGCAACTCATGCCCATATTCGGTCAGTATCGACTCCGGATGGAATTGCACGCCTTCAATCGCCAGCGTTTTATGCTTGACGCCCATGATCTCGCCATCATCGGTCCATGCCGTGATTTCCAGACAGTCAGGGATAGTTTCGCGCTCAATCACCAGTGAATGGTAGCGTGTCGCCGTGTACGGGTTAGGCAAGCCTTTAAATACACCGGTATTGGTATGGTGAATCAGTGAGGTTTTACCATGCATCAGCGTTTTGGCTTTGATGATCTTGCCGCCAAAGGCCTGCCCTATGCTCTGATGCCCCAGACAAACCCCCAGCAAGGGAATCTTGCCCGCAAAGGCATGGATCAGTGGCACCGAAATACCCGCTTCTGTAGGCGTACACGGCCCGGGTGAAATCACGATTTTTTCCGGCTGCATCGCCGCAATCTGTTCCAGTGTAATTTCATCATTACGATGCACATGCACGTCTTGTCCCAGCTCGCCAAAATACTGTACGAGGTTGTAGGTAAAAGAGTCGTAGTTATCGATCATTAACAACATTTCAGGCTCCTTTTTCCGTTGTGACTTGATTGCTGGCCAAGCTGTCCAAGCCCGCTTGCACAAGTTCCGCAGCGCGAATCACGGCCTTGGCTTTGTTCTGGGTTTCTTCCCATTCGCTTTGCGGCACCGAGTCAGCGACAATACCCGCACCGGCCTGTACGTAGAGTTTTTTATCTTTAATCACTGCGGTACGAATGGCAATCGCCACATCCATATCGCCATTAAAGCCCAGATAGCCCACCGCGCCCGCGTAAATACCGCGCTTGGAAGGCTCCAGCTCTTCGATGATTTCCATGGCACGTACTTTAGGCGCGCCAGACACGGTGCCCGCAGGGAAGGTGGCCTTGAGCACATCAATCGCATCCAGACCAGGTTTAAGCTGGCCTTCGACATTGCTGACAATGTGCATCACATGCGAGTAACGCTCAATCGTCATGTTGTCGGTCACCTTGACCGTGCCGGTGAGGGCAACGCGGCCCACATCGTTACGGCCCAGGTCCATCAACTGTACATGTTCGGCACGCTCTTTGGGGTCAGCCAGTAATTCGGCTTCCAGCGCCAGGTCATGCTCGCGGTTTTTGCCGCGTGGACGCGTGCCTGCAATCGGGCGTGAAGTCACGGTGGTGTCTTCCAGACGCACCAGAATTTCGGGGGAGGCGCCGACCACATGATGATCACCCATGTCGTAATAGAACATGTAAGGCGATGGGTTGAGGCTGCGCAGGGCACGATACAGGCTCAGTGGCGGGGCATCAAAGTTTTGTGACATTCGCTGGCTGAGCACTACCTGCATGATGTCGCCTTCTAAAATATAATGCTGTGCTTTTTTGACCGCTGCTTTGAAGTTTTCTTCGCCAAACTCTGATACAGCCTGGGTTTTGGGCGTGGGCAAGGACTCCGGAATGCTGACACTGGTGCGCAGTTTTGCCAGCAGCGCATGCATGCGCGCGCAAGCCGTTTCATAGGCATTGGCCTGTGCCGGGTCAGCATAGACAATGAAATACAGTTTGCCGGAGAGGTTATCGACCACCGCAATTTCTTCGGAGACCATCAACAAGATATCCGGCACACCGATGACATCCGGTTTGGGCTGCTTGCCTAGGCGCTTTTCAATATACTGGATGGTTTCATAGCCAAAATATCCGGCCAGGCCACCGGTAAAACGTGGCAAACCGGCATACGGTGGGGTCTTGAAGCGGCCCTGGTAGGCTTTCACAAAATCCAGCGGATTCTGGTCGCTGTGCGACTCAATGATGGTTTCACCCTGAATCACCTGCAATTGCTGGTCACGCACCACAATGCGGGTCGTCGCAGGCAGGCCGATAATCGAATAGCGGCCAAAGCGTTCGCCGCCTTGTACGCTTTCCAGCAGGTAAGAGTAGGGTTGATTGGCCAGTTTGAGATACAGCGATAACGGTGTATCCAGATCGGCGTAGGTATCGAGCACCAGCGGGATACGGTTGTAGCCTTGCGCCGCCAGCGCGTCAAATTCGGTTTTACTTAAAGTGCTTAACATGATGCAAACTTTCCAGTGTGTAGGTTCGGTATTTGTCTGGTGAGCGTGTCACCAGAACGAGGGTGCGCATAGCGCACAACGGGAGGCTGAATCAGCCCCGCCACGAACGACGCCAGCTTAAAACCGGACAACTGGAAGCGTGATGAGCACAAAACATCATGATAGGTTTGGTGTAATTAATTTTCTGTTTAAAGTAAGTGGCTAGCGGACTATCCGATTGGTTCGGCTATCCCGTTTGCATGTTTAACGAATATTCCAGCAACGTGGTTAATTCAGTTAACTGTTGCACGGTGGCATCCACCCTGGAAGCATCAATCGCGCGGCCTTGATTATACCCATAAGGCACAGTCACCACAAAGCATCCCGCAGCCTGTGCCGCAGCGATATCTGTATCCGAGTCGCCGACCATGACGGCCTGCGCCGGCAACACGGCCAGTGTTTTGCAAATATGCAACAGTGGCAAGGGGTCCGGTTTCTTTTTGGGCAAGCTGTCGCCCGAAATCACCATTGCAAAAAAATCGGCCAGCCCGGCCTGCTTTAACAAGGGTAGCGTAAATTTTTCCGGCTTATTGGTCACGCACGCAAGTGTATAGCCTTGGTGCTGCAAGTGTTGCAGTGCACTCAACACCCCCGGATAGGGCAGACTTTCAGTGGCATTTGCCGCGTAAAAGCCGTGATACAAAGGTTGTGCCCGTGCAAACAGTTCGGCATCCGGCTCGACCTGCGGGTTCCCGGTCAGGCAACGTTTAATCAGGTTTTGTACGCCTTCACCAATATAGGTGCTGACTTGCGCCTGTGACAACATGGGTTTGCCCAGCGCCACCAGCATCCGGTTAGCCGCCTCGGCAATCTGCGGCGCGGTATCAAGCAAGGTGCCGTCGAGGTCAAACATGACTAACTTTACTTGAAACCGCATTTTAAACCGCTCGAATATCTTGCAAATTAAACGCTGGCCAAAGATGCACGCATGGCCTTGACCACGGTGTCGTAACGGTTAGGGTCTGTGTCTTGTGGTGCACCAAAAATCGCGCTACCCGCTACAAAAGTGTCCGCGCCTGCTTTGGCAATTTCGGCAATATTGCTGGCATTCACGCCACCATCGACTTCCAGCCAGATTTGACGGCCGGTTTCTGCGGTATAGGCATCAATGCGGGCGCGCGCTTCTTTCAGCTTGCCAAGCGTAGATGGAATAAACTTCTGTCCACCAAAACCGGGGTTCACAGACATGAGCAAAATCATGTCCACTTTATCCATCACATAATCAAGATAGCTTAAAGGGGTCGCCGGGTTAAATACCAGGCCGGATTTACAGCCCAGATCACGAATCATCGCCAGGCTACGATCAATATGGCGTGAAGCTTCCGGGTGAAAGGTGATGATGTCAGCACCCGCTTTGGCAAAGTCAGGGATGATGCGATCGACTGGTTCAACCATCAAATGCACATCAATCAGTGCGCCCACATTGTGTGACAAATCACGAATCGCGTCACACACCAAAGGACCAATGGTCAGGTTGGGCACAAAGTGATTATCCATCACGTCAAAGTGCACGATGTCGGTGCCAGATTTGATGACATCTTCAATTTCCTGACCCAATTTGGCAAAGTTGGCAGAAAGAATACTGGGGGCAATGCGGTAAGTTTTGTCCATGCTGAAATCCGTTTTAAGGTTTGAATAAAAACTGAGGTTACAATCCTGGCTGCGTATAAAACACAGTTTGATTTAAAAAATTAGCAAAACCAATATTTTAACGCCATTTTGCACAGTTTCCACAGGTTTCTTGATTGTACTTGGCTAATATAAGAAAATGTCGGCACTTTTTGTTTAGATCACCATCGAAACCAACCATGATCCGCTTGCAAGCGCTTGTTTGTTTTACCAATTGTCGCCACACGTGGGTAAAATAGCGCCATGCAACTGTATACCATCGGTGTCAATCACACCACCGCCCCTATTGATATCCGCGAGAACGTTGCGTTCAATAACGAAATTCTGCCGCAGGCACTGGCCGACCTGAGCCGCCAGCAAGTGGCCGAGGTGGCGATTTTATCGACCTGCAATCGCACCGAAATTTATGTGCATACCATTAGGCCTGAAGCGGTGGTTGACTGGCTGGCCAATTACCACAAGCTCAATCCACAGCAGCTATTGCCTTATACCTATACGCTGAGCAGCCACGAGGCCGTAAAACATGCCTTCCGCGTGGCCAGCGGGCTGGACAGCATGGTACTGGGTGAGGCGCAAATCCTCGGGCAGTTCAAACAGTCGGTCAAAATTGCACATGACACAGGCACGCTTGGCACCCTGCTGCACAAACTGTTCCAGCGTACCTTTGAAGTGGCGAAAGAAGTGCGTACCAACACCGATATTGGCGGCAGTTCGATTTCAATGGCGGCCGCGGCGGTCAAACTGGCGCAGCGTATTTTTGGTGACCTCTCTACACAAAAGGTGTTGTTTATTGGCGCAGGCGAAATGATAGAACTGTGCGCCGACCACTTTGCGGCACAAAAACCCAAAAAAATCACGGTAGCCAACCGCACGCTGGAGCGCGGCGAACAACTGGCGGATAAAATTCGCGGGCAGGGCCTGGATGTACAGGCCATTTTATTGAATGACCTGCCTGCGCGCTTTCACGAATTTGATATTGTGATTACCAGCACCGCCAGTCAGTTGCCGATTGTCGGTCTGGGCATGGTTGAACGTGCAGTCAAAGCACGTAAACATCGCCCGGTATTTATGGTCGATCTGGCTGTGCCACGCGATATTGAGCCAGAGGTTGCCAACCTGGACGACGTATTTTTATATAGCGTAGATGACCTTGCACAAGTGGTGTCTGAAGGCCTGGGTAACCGGCAAGAAGCAGCCATCAATGCCGAGCAGATCGTCAACACGCGGGTCGAGCATTTCATGCACTGGCTGAATACCCGCCAGGCAGTGCCCACCATCAAAGCCCTGCGTGATCAGGTCGATACCATGCGCCAGACAGAGCTGGAAAAAGCACTCAAGTTGTTGCAAAAGGGCGAGGCACCGGAAAAAGCCCTCGAACAGCTCAGCAACGCACTCACCAACAAGTTTTTGCATGCACCCAGCCATGCCCTTAACCACAGCCACGGTGATGCGCATGCGCATATGGAACACCTGGTCAAACAACTTTTTCAACTAAAAGAATAAAATACCCGTGTCCGGCCGCACTCTACGGCTGCCGATACAATCTTTAGGTAAAGACAATGAAACCAAGCATGTTGCAAAAGCTCGCCAATTTAAGCGAGCGTCTCGAAGAGCTTAACCGCCTGCTCAGCAGTGAAGGCGTGACTGACAATATGGATAATTACCGTAAAATCATGCAGGAGCATACGGAAATTACGCCCATCGTCGAGCAATACCATATTTACGCGCAAACCGAGTCCGACCTTAAAGAGGCACACAACATGCTCTCCGACCCGGACATGAAAGAGTTTGCGCAAGAAGAAATCGACAGCGGAAAAAAACGCCTGGAAGAAGTGGAACTGGCCCTGCAAAAACTGCTGCTGCCCAAAGATCCTAACGATGACAAAAACATCTTCCTTGAAATTCGGGCCGGTACGGGCGGTGACGAATCCGGCTTGTTTGCAGGTGATTTGTTCCGTATGTATTCGCGCTTTGCTGATCGCCAGGGCTGGAAGGTAGAAGTGGTCTCCGCCAACGAAGGGGAGGTCGGTGGCTATAAAGAAATCATCGCCAAAATTGAAGGCTATGGTGCCTATTCAAAAATGAAATTTGAATCGGGCGGTCACCGCGTACAACGCGTGCCAGATACTGAAACCCAGGGGCGTATTCACACCTCTGCCTGTACGGTCGCCATTTTGCCGGAGGTTGCCGAAGTCGGTGATGTCGAAATCAACCCGGCAGATATTCGTATCGATACCTTCCGCGCCAGCGGTGCTGGTGGTCAGCATATTAACAAGACAGACTCTGCAGTGCGTATTACCCACGCACCGACCGGCATCGTGGTCGAATGTCAGGATGGCCGCAGCCAGCACGCCAACAAAGCACAAGCCATGATGGTATTGGCAGCCCGCATCAAGGCCAAACAGGTAGACGAGCAAAACAGCAAAATCGCCTCGGAACGCCGCAACCTGATTGGTTCCGGTGACCGCAGCGAGCGTATCCGCACCTACAACTATCCGCAGGGCCGGATCACCGACCACCGCATCAATTTAACCTTATACAAAATTGAAGCCATCACCGAAGGCGACATGGATGAGCTGATTAACGCACTGGCAAACGAATATCAGGCGGATTTGCTGGCGAGTTTGGGTGAAGATGGGCAGTGACCAACTTAATTCTTATTCTTGACATAAGAATAATCTTAAATTAAGATTCTTTGAACATAAATAAATGTAAGGAGATATCTTATGATGAGTATTCAAATTGATAGTGAGGTTTTTGCTTACTTACAGCAGCACTCTAAACCACTAGTTGATACTCCCAACACCACCTTACGAAGGCTGCTTAAGTTAGATATAAATCAAATACATAGAGAATCTCAATCATCTACAAATCATAATGATGTGCTTGATGATTTGTTAGCTGAAAGTCTGCGTCTTTATTCTGAGAAACCCAAGAAAGCCCCCAAAGCTGACTTAAATGTTTTGGTTAAAGCAGGCTTACTTCAAAATGGACAAAAATTGTATTTTGTTGACTACAAGAGTAATCGTGTTAACAATCTCTACAGTACAGTTTCAAATAACAGACTCCTATTTAATGAACACTCCTACTCAATGAGCGATCTCGCTAGAGAGTTACTCAAGAAAATCGGCTTTTCAAGCGAATCGGTTAGGGGGCCTACACATTGGGTAACTGAAAGCGGCTTAACTATAAGTGATTTGTGGTTGAAACACATCCATGAGAAAAAGTGAAATTTGACCGTATGCAACCTGGTAGAACGGACTCGTTTCAGTACGCTACATCGCTAACCTTACAATCATATACGGCGTACCACACACGGGCATGCCCTACCAATCAGATGCCTGAAATTTGAGCGGATGCTTACCATGCATAAATACAATGATCATGACACCTTTTAAGATACCCAGCGCCCCGCGCAGTATCCAAAAAGACAACCCCATCAAGTTTCTGCTGGATAGCGAAACCATAGACTGTCTGGCACACAATATTGCGCTGGTGCATGCACCGTTTGATGGCCAGACCTTTAAACAGTTAGCGCTTACCAACATTGCCCCGCTGGGCATTATGGATCGCTCGGCGCATATCGCTGCAGCTTTAAAGGCTACCCTGCCTGCAAAGTTTTCAGAGGCGGCGGACATTCTGCTGCAGACACTCACACCGCCGAATGTGCATACCGACCGTTTGGGATTAAGTGTTTTTTTCTACCTGCCCCATACGCGTTTTATTGCAGATTACGGGCGTGATGCCCACCATAATGCAGGTGAAGATTCGTTTGCAGTGGCCATGCGTGCGCAGTACGAGCTGACACGCCGCTTTACGGCAGAGTTTTCGATTCGTCCTTTTTTGACGCACGATTTTGCGCGCACATTGAATCAGCTTAAACAATGGCTCAATGACCCGGATCCGCATGTGCGCAGGCTATGCTCCGAAGGTTCTCGCCCCCGACTGCCCTGGGGCGCACGGATTCCACAACTGATTGCCGACCCTTCACCGGTATTGCCGATTCTGGATGCCCTGAAAAATGATCCCAGCCTGTATGTACGCAGGAGTGTGGCCAACCATCTGGGCGACATCGCCAAAGACCACCCGGCACTGGCATTTGACGTGTGTGAGCGCTGGCTGACAGATGCAGATAAAGACCTGAAATGGGTCATCCGTCACGCGGTGCGCCACCCGGCGAAGCGCGGTAATGCCACTGCACAGGCCATTCGCAAAGCGGCCGGGGGCAGATAAATGTTGCCGACTATCCGCACTTGCCTGGATGCTGCGAAAACGCAATTGGCGCATAGCATGCCGGTTGCCGAGGCCAGCAGTGAAGCGCGCATATTGATGATGGAAGTCTTGCAAGTGAATCACGCCTGGCTATTGGGGCATGCACTGGATTTGTTGGGTGAGCAACAACAAACAGCCTTCAATGCCCTGCTTGCCCGCCGACTGCAAGGCGAGCCTGTGGCCCATATTTTGGGACACCGCGAGTTTTTTGGATTACACCTTAAAGTCACCCCCGACACCCTGATTCCTCGCCCGGACACTGAAACGCTGGTCGAAGCTGCACTGGAAAGAATCAACCGTCATGCACGCGGGAAACCCTTGCAAATACTGGATCTGGGCACCGGCAGCGGGGCCATTGCACTCGCGATTGCCAAACATGGGCCTGACTGCCTGGTGACAGCCGTGGATGCTTCAGCCGCGGCTCTGGCCGTTGCGCAACACAATGCAGAAAGCTTAGGCATCGACAATGTCAGCTTTATTGCAAGCCAGTGGTTTTCAGCACTTGGCGAGCAGCGATATGATCTGATTGTGAGCAACCCGCCCTATATTGAAGCGGACGACCCGCATTTGCAAAGCGGGGATTTGCGATTTGAGCCTCTCAGCGCACTCGCCGCAGGGCCGGATGGCCTGAGCGATATTCGCGCGATTATTGCAGAAGCCAGTGCACACTTGCAGCCCGGCGGCTGGCTTATGCTCGAACATGGCTATCTACAGGCAGCCGATGTAGCCACATTGCTGCAATCAGCGGGGCTGGTGAATATCAGTCATGCCACCGATTTGGCGGGCATACAACGCGTCACCCTGGGTCAACAAGCCACGACTGAGTAAACTGGGTACTGATTCATGGGCTCATCACAAAATCGTCGGGAAAGATGTACCTCGCGTTTTCGATAGCCATGCAAGAAGTGCGCACGATTTTTGCTGGGATATAATCATCAGCGTCTTGCGAAGGGCCAGCCATGTTTAATTTCAATTCGATCAAAGCAGTGTTGTTTGACCTGGACGGTGTGCTTTACATTGGCCAGCAGCCGGTTGCAGGCGCAATAGCAGCGGTTGAAGCGATTCGCAAGGCAGGCATGGCTGTACGCTTTGTGACAAACACCAGCACACTTTCTTTGCATTCACTGCAACAAAAACTCAACGCATTAGGCTTCAATGCGGTGCTTGAGGAAATCATGAGTGCACCGCAAGCGACCATCCAGCATCTTAAACAGCAAGCCAACCCGGTATGCAAATTGCTGTTGGCCGAGGACGTAAAAAAAGATTTTGTGCAATTTGACCAATCAGAAACAGCCGCCAATTATGTGGTGATAGGCGATATTGGCGACGCCTGGTCTTATCCCCTGCTCAACGAAGTATTTCATTGCCTAGTGAATGGCGCCCAGCTGATTGCCATTCACAAAAACCGTTTTTGGCAGACCGAAACTGGCCTGCAGATGGATATTGGTGCCTTTGTGACTGGCCTGGAATATGCCAGCAATACCAAGGCCATGCTCATGGGCAAACCTTCGAGGCATTTTTTCAATATGACAGTAGACGCTTTACGCCTCAAGCCTTCTGAAGTCGTGATGATCGGTGACGACATTGATGCCGATGTGGGCGGAGCACAGGATGCGGGCTTGCATGGTGTATTGGTCAAAACCGGTAAATACCGCGAAACCTATAGCCGGCTGTCTAGCGTGGATCCCGATGCCACCATTGCCTCGGTTGCAGATTTACCTGCGTTGCTGGGTATTGAGCCAGGCACTCATTGATTCAGGGCGACCGCAGTTTTGCGGAATCGCACGCCAGAATCACCGTTTTAACAGGCTGCATAGTATAATCGCGCCATGTCCGAATTGAACTCTGTGGGTATTGTTAAAGCGCAAGTCGCGCACTTCACCACACCGCTCACCTTGCAAAGCGGTGACGTGTTACCGCAATACCATCTAAGCTATGAAACCTATGGCAAACTCAACGCAGCTAAAACCAATGCTGTGCTGATTTGCCATGCCTTGTCCGGCAATCACCATGTGGCCGGCCGCTACAGCCCCGAGGATAAATACCCCGGCTGGTGGGATAACCTGATTGGCCCGGGTAAACCGCTGGATACCAATAAATTTTTTGTGATTGGGCTTAACAACCTGGGTGGCTGTCATGGCAGCTCCGGGCCATCCAGCGTCAACCCGCTCACAGACAAGCCCTACAGCGCCACTTTCCCGATTGTCACGGTAGAAGACTGGGTGGAATCGCAAGCGCGCCTGCTGGATAGCCTGGGCATACAGCAACTGGCCGCAGTGATTGGTGGCAGCCTGGGCGGCATGCAGGCACTGCAATGGAACATTGCTTACCCTGAACGCGTGCGCCATGCCTTTATTATTGCCTCGGCACCCAACCTGACTGCGCAAAATATGGCGTTTAACGAGGTAGCACGTCAGGCGATTATTACCGACCCTGAATTTTTTGAAGGCGACTATTACAATCACGGCACGGTGCCGCGGCGCGGCCTGCGCATTGCGCGCATGCTGGGTCACATCACTTATTTATCAGATGATGTCATGGGTGAAAAATTTGGCCGAAAACTGCGCCACGGCGAGTTGAAATACGGCTTTGACGTCGAATTTGAAATGGAATCTTACTTGCGCTATCAGGGCGACAAGTTTGCGGGTGAGTTTGATGCCAACACCTACTTGCGCATGACACGTGCACTGGATTATTTCGATCCGGCCAAAGCCTATGATGGCAACCTGAGCCAGGCACTCAGGGCGGCAAAAGCCAAATTTATCGTGATTTCATTTACCAGTGACTGGCGCTTCTCGCCCGCGCGTTCACGCGAAATCGTGCAAGCCCTGCTCGACAATGCCTTGCCGGTAAAATACGCAGAAGTGACGGCAGAGCACGGCCACGATGCCTTCCTGATGCCAGACCCGCACTACCATAACATCATGCGCGCTTATCTGGAGCAGATTAAAGTATGATGAATAATGCCAATAATACAAATATTCGTGCAGATTTTGCATTAATTACAAACTGGGTCTCAACCAAGGCCAAAGTACTGGATCTGGGTTGTGGTGATGGCACCTTGCTCACGCACCTGCATCAAACACTGCAGACAACAGGCTATGGCATTGAAAAAGATGATGCCAACTGGCTGACCGCACTTAAAAATGGCGTGGATGTGATCCAGATGAACCTAGAAGAAGGCCTTTCAGGCTTTGAAGACCAGTCGTTTGACACGGTGATTCTCTCGCAGACCCTGCAAGCCATGCACAATACGGAGACCATTGTGCAGGAAATGTTGCGCGTGGGTCGCGAGGCGATTGTGACGTTTCCCAATTTTGGCTACTGGCGTAACCGCATGCAAATCACCCTGGGCAATATGCCGGTCTCCAAAACACTGCCTTACCAGTGGTATGACACACCCAATGTGCATTTATGCACGATTCACGACTTTGATATTTTTTGTAAAAATCACAATATTGAAGTCATGGAGCGTAAGGTGATTACCGAAGGTAAGGATGTGCATTTTCTGCCCAATCTGATGGGTAACCTCGCCATGTACAGACTGAAAAACTCCGCTTAAGAATCTTCAAAGACGGCCGCCCAAAGATTCGTGGCCAGTTAGCCCAGATTCAGCGCTTTCAGCCGACGATACAAGGTATTACGGCTCATCCCCAGTTGTCGCGCCACCGCAGAAATATTGCCCGCCTGTTGCTGCATGGCCATACGCACCGCTTCATCGGACTGTGCCTTTAACGTCAAACCTGCTGGCACGGTCTCAACCATCACGGCAGATGCACTTTCCAGCTCATCCAGAAAATCCTGCGTCAGATGCTGCAATCCGATCACTGCACCATCCGCAAGCGCGACTGCCGTCCGCAATACATTGTGCAATTGCCGCACATTACCTGGCCATGGGTGACGCGCAAATAGCTGCATCACCTCGCGACTGATGGGCGCCTCAGCCACCTGTTCCACTTGCAGAATCATACGGATCAGGGACTGCAAATCCTGGCGTTGACGCAAAGCTGGCAATTGCACTGTCAGGCCATTAATCCGGTAATACAAATCACTGCGAAACTCACCGGCAGCCACTTTATCCTTAAGTTTCTGATTGGTTGCACTCACCAGCATAAAATTGACCGGCACCGATTTGCTGGAACCTAACGGTGTGATGCAACGCTCTTGCAGCACACGCAACAACCGCGCCTGTAACGAGAGTGGCATATCGCCAATTTCATCCAGAAACAGGGTGCCACCTTCCGCCTGCTGAATTTTACCGATATTGCCTTTACGCTTGGCACCCGTGTAGGCGCCCTCTTCGTAACCAAACAGTTCAGCCTCTATCAGGCCTTCAGGCAATGCCGCACAATTCACGGCAATAAATGGCTTGTCACGCCGCGCACTGGCATCATGAATGGCTCTTGAAAACAGTTCCTTACCTGCCCCGGTTTCCCCCAGGACCAGCACGGGAATCTCACGATTGAGCACTTGTTTCACCTGCGCAATCGCCAGCTTTAATTGCGGGTCGCCACTGTCGAGCAATTCAAGGCTAGCCGCTGATTCACGCGGTACAGCAACCGCCGGATGGGAGGGGGTGGCTGCAGCCTTGGTAGAGGCGCGTACAAATAAACGGGCGCCATTGCGCAAACGCAATGGAAACAACACCGCTGAGGCCAGAGCACGCTGCTTGAAAGCCGCCCAGGATTCGTCAAACACCTCTTCAAATTGCACCTGTCTTGCTGCAAGCACATCTTCATCCAGCGGCAGGCCAAACTGAAACTGCCCACTGCGGTTAATGGCCTGCAACTGGCCTTGCGCATCAAACAAGGCCAGCCCTTCCCACAAGGTGCCAATAAACTCGGGCCTGGCGTGAAAGTGGACACCAATTTCACCGGTAGCAGTCGCCTGAAACAGACGGTTTTCCACCATCTGAGCAGCCATTTTGACCAATGCCAGCGTATGCTGCTGCTGGGAGTTAAAGTCATTAGACACATCCAGTGTGGCCACCAGCTGGTTATTGGCTGCAAAAATCGGGACGGCCGAACAGCTTAAGCTGTGGTGGTAAGCCATAAAGTGCTCGGCACCCTGCACACTGATCGGGGTGCGCTCTACCAGCGCGGTGCCAATCGCGTTGGTGCCGCGGTGCTCCTCACTCCACGAAGCGCCTGGTAGCAGCGAAGCACGAATCGTATTCTCTTCTACGCCTTCGCCCATGGTACGCAGGATCACACCCTCACTGTCGGTCAGGATCACCAGGCTGCTGGTATGCGCAATTTGCTCGCTCAGCGTCATCATTTCCGGCTCGGCATGCGTGAGCAACAGGCGGTTTTTTTCCAGGCGCTGCGCAAGCTCATGCGCAGTAATGATCTGATCCTGAACCGGCGCCTGTTCGTCCACACCTTTGACCATGCAACGTCGCCACGAGCGTGCGATCGCCTCGGCAATCGTGCGCTGGTCATCACGCATTGCTAAAAAAGCCTGTTGCGAAGAGGGCTGAGAGAATTTTGACATGACTGACTTGAACACCTGTACCACCGATTGAACAACTGTACCAGTTTGACACAGTACTGAACAGTTACCTTTGCCACATTGATCAACATCAACCGCAGCGCAGAGAATTAACGTATTGATTTTAATTTATTTTTTTATCAATCCCAAGCCCTTGCATCAGTTGGCACACGCATTGCAATCACCTCATCCTGTGAGTAACAAAAGAGGCTTTTGATTACTTTCAGTAACCATATTGATAATTCAGCTTCATACCATTTTGGAGGTAATTTATGCAACATAAAATCAAACTTGCGATTGGCGCTTTATTGTTAGGTAGCCTGAGCACCAGCGTATGGGCTGATGCAGAGCTGGACGCCCTGATGAAAGATGACAATCAATGGGCCATGGCACGTAAAGACTACGCCAATCAGGGCTATAGCCGCCTGTCGCAAATTAACAAAGGTAATGTGAAAAACATGAAACTCGCCTGGTCTTTTGCGACTGGCGTAAACCGTGGTCACGAAGGCGCGCCACTGGTAATCGGCAATACCATGTTTATTCACACCGCGTTTCCTAACAATGTATACGCGCTGGACCTCAACGATAACCAGAAAATTCTGTGGTCTTACTTCCCAAAACAGGATCCGGATGTGCAATCTGTATTGTGTTGTGACAACGTCAACAAAGGTCTCGGCTACGGTGATGGCAAAATCTTCTTGCAGCAGAACAATGGCGTGCTGGTTGCGCTCGATGCAAAAACTGGCGCAAAACTGTGGGATGTGAAAGTCAACGACCCGAGAACCGGCGCTGCCAACACCAACGTACCGCACGTGTTTAAAGATAAAGTCATCACCGGCTGTTCAGGTGGCGAGTTTGGCGTACGTTGCCATATCTCGGCCTACAGCATTAAAGATGGCAGCCTGATCTGGAAAGCCTACAGTACAGGTTCAGACAGTGAAGTGATGATAGGCAAAGACTTTAACAAGGAAAACCCGCATTACAGTGCCTTGTCCGTCTATGAAGATGTCAACGGCGGCAACAAAGAAGGTGGCTCATTTAAAAATCTGGATAAATCACAGCTGAAATATCCTGAAGCCAATCTGGGTGTACGTACCTGGTTAAAACCGCAGCAGCAAAAAGATGGCTGGCAAAACGGTGGCGGCCCGACATGGGGCTGGTACTCCTATGACCCGAAACTGAACCTGATGTATTACGGCACCGGCAACCCTGGCACCTGGAACCCGGACGTACGCCCGGGTGACAACAAGTGGTCGATGACGATTTTTGCGCGTGACCTGGACAGCGGCATTGCACGCTGGGGCTACCAGATGACTCCGCATGATGAGTGGGATTACGATGGCATGAACGAGATCATCCTGTGGGAAGCCAATGGCAAACAGCTGGCCTCACACTTTGACCGTAACGGTTTTGGCTATACCTTTGACCGTACTAACGGCACCTTGCTGGTGGCTGAAAAAATGAATCCGTTCGTCAACTGGGCGAGCAAAATTGACCTGAAGAGCGGCATTCCGGTGAAAGACCCGAAATACTCGACGCATCAGGATTACAACGCACAGGGCATTTGTCCTTCTGCGCTGGGTGTAAAAGATGAACAGCCGGCGGCTTACTCGCCTAAAAACAAAACCTTCTACGTGCCTTTGAACCACGTGTGCATGACCTATGAGCCCGTGGAATCCAAATACGTCGCTGGCCAGCCATGGGTAGGGGCCACTTTGACCATGTTTGCAGGCCCGGACGGTGTGATGGGTGGCTTTATGGCCTGGGATGGCCTCAAAGGCAAAGCCCAGTGGTACAACAAAGAGAAATTCTCTGCCTGGAGCGGTGCTTTGGTCACAGCCACTGATCTGGTGTTCTACGGTACGCTGGATCGCTGGGTAAAAGCGCTGGATGCCAAAACCGGTAAAGAGTTGTGGAAATTCCAGGTTGGCTCAGGGGTGGTTGGTAACGTGATCACTTACGGCCATAAAGGCAAACAATACGTAGGCGTATTGTCTGGCATTGGCGGCTGGGCGGCTGTAGCCATGAACTTGGGCCTGACCAACGACACCGATGGTCTTGGCGCGGCAGGTGGCTATAAAGAGCTGACCAAATACAATGCGGCCCCTGGTGGTGGCGCGATGAATGTGTTCAGCTTGTAAGAAAGGATATGCAATGCAATTATTAAGCAAAACCTTGTTGACCACTGCATTTCTGGCTGCGACTGCCTCCGCCATCGCGGGTGGCAGTGCTGAAGCCCTGGCACAGAAAAGCGGTTGCCTGCTCTGCCACAGCGTAGACAAAAAAGTATTGGGTCCAGCCTACAAAGACGTTGCCGCCAAATATAAAGGCGACAAAACGGCTGAAGCCAAGCTGATCCAGAAGGTAAAAGCTGGCGGCAGTGGTGCCTGGGGGGAGATGCCCATGCCACCAAACAGCCCGCAAGTGAAAGATGAAGACATTAAAACACTGGTGCAGTGGGTACTTAGCCTCTAGGACAGGCGTATGATTTAAACCAGCTTAATTATAAATCTCCGAGTGTGCCAACCCGCAAGGGTTGGCTTTTTTTTGCCCTGCTACCGAGCCGATTATAAAAGCGTTTACAATGCGTGCATGACGATTGCACAGACCCTGTTTACCCGCCGCATGATGATGTGTGTGGCACTTGGCTTCAGCTCCGGCTTACCGCTTTATCTGCTCTTACAATTATTACCCGCATGGCTGCGCAGCGAGGGACTGAATTTAAAAACCATCGCCGCCTTCGCCTTTATGCAACTGCCCTACACCTGGAAGTTTTTATGGGCACCCTTGATGGATCGCTATACCCTGCTGGAACGCTTTGGCCGCCGACGCAGCTGGATTCTGGCGACACAAATGGCGTTATTTGGCGCGATTATCGGCCTAGGGGCATTTAATCCGCAATCAGAGATTGGCACTGTTGCACTGCTCGCTACACTGGTGGCCTTGTTTTCTGCCAGCCAGGACATCGTCATTGACGCCTACCGTCGCGAAATCTTAAGCGACGATGAACTGGGCCTGGGCAACAGCATCCACGTCAATGCCTACCGGATAGCAGGACTGGTGCCCGGCTCACTGGCCCTGATACTGGCCGATCATTTGCCGTGGTCGCAGGTATTTTTCGTCGTCGCATTGTTCATGCTGCCCGGTATAGGCTTTACGCTATGGTCGCAAGAGCCTGTCGCCGTTGGCAAACCCAAAACCCTGCTGGAATCGGTCATTGAGCCATTTAAAGAGTTCATACAACGCAGTGGCTGGCAACATGCCTTCTGGGTGTTGCTGTTCATCCTGCTCTATAAACTGGGTGACAGCATGGCCACCGCGCTGGCCACACCGTTTTACCTGGACATGGGTTTTAGCAAAACCGATATCGGTGCGATTGCCAAAGGCAGCGGTCTGGTCATGCAAATTATTGGTGCACTGGTTGGCGGCTTATGGATGCTCAAACTCGGCATCAATCGTGGTCTGTGGGTATTTGGCGTCGTCCAGGCGCTTTCCATTCTCGGATTTGCCTGGCTGGCGCATAGCGGTCCGTTTATCAGCATCGATGTGGCTGAGCGCAGTATGCTGGCGTTTGTCATCGGTTTCGAAGCGTTCGGGGTGGGTCTGGGCACGGTGGCCTATGTGGCATACATGGCTCGCGAAACCAATCCTGCCTATACCGCCACTCAACTCGCATTGTTTACCAGCCTGTCGGCTGTGCCGCGTTCTGTTTTCAATGCGCTTACGGGCGGTATGGTTGAAAGCTTGGGCTGGGAGCAGTTTTTTTATGTGTGTACTTTGCTGGCGATTCCGGGGATGTTGCTGTTGTTTAAAGTGGCGGGGTGGCGGGAACGGTAATGCATCTGACAGTAGTAAACATTCACCACTGGATGTGTTTGGCTTGATTTCTATTAATTGATACCTTTCTTTTCGCCTGTAGGCGAGTCACTTTTCTTTGCTTGCACAAAGATAAAGTAACCAAAAGAAAGTGCACCCCAACTTCCGCTTTTTTCCTGCGTTGCTCGACAAAATAAGCGCTCACGAAACTCTTCCTAGCGGGCTGCACACTCCGCAGCCCACCGCGGGATTCAGACAACCGCTCGCTCGATCTTATTTTGCCACCGCTACTCGGCGCGGCAGATGGGGGCCCAAACACCAAGTGAGCGCCATCGCTTGTGGATTGAATAGAAAGAATTTGGTTTTTGTACCATCCAAACTTCTAGGATGTGAGTTTGGCGAGACAAATCCCATCCCATCACGCTGAGTAGCGGAAACAAAGTAAGGAAAAAGGGAGCGACTGTCTGAGTTCCGCGGCAGCTTGCGTAGTGTGCAAGCTGCTAGGGCGAGTTTCGTGACCGCTTACTTTGTTGAGCAACGCAAGGGAGCCGTAAGGCCGTGATGGCTGTGTGTCCTCCTCTTTGGTTACTTTCTGGGGGACAAGCACCAGAAAGTGACTCGCCTAAGGCGAAAGGGAACGTAACAATCAAGAACAACCAGTTACAGTAAAGGCAATCTCAGGACTCCATATTTTCGCTGGAATGAATCAAGCTAATTTACTCAATCCGCATAATCCACAATCAACGGCGCATGGTCACTAAACTTTTCCGCTTTATAGACACTCGCCGCAATCACTTTAGCCCCTAACGCTGGGGTCGCCAGTTGATAGTCAATCCGCCAACCCACATTTTTTGCATACGCCTGCCCACGGTTACTCCACCAGGTATAGCACTCATCTGTGGTGTCAGGATACAAGGCACGATAGGTGTCCACCCAGCCCACGCGACTGAATACATCAGTCATCCAGGCGCGCTCCTCAGGCAAAAAACCGGAGTTTTTGCGGTTACCTTTATAATTTTTGAGGTCAATTTCCTGGTGGGCGATATTCCAGTCACCGCAGATCACCACCTCACGGCCACAGGCAATCAGTTGCTCCAAATGCGGCAAGAATAAAGCCAGTACCTGGAACTTGAATTGCTGGCGTTCTTCACCACTGGAGCCGCTGGGCAGGTATAAAGATACTACACTCAGGTTGCCATACTGACATTCCAGGTAACGGCCTTCGGCGTCAATATGCGCATGCCCCAAACCGATGATGACCTTATCCGCAGGCTGTTTACTGTAGATACCCACCCCGCTGTAGCCTTTTTTCTCGGCATAATGAAAATAGCCATGGTAGCCAGAGGGTTGCAACATGTCTGGCTGCATATCTCCGGCTTGTGCTTTCAACTCCTGCAAACAGACGACATCGCCACCGCTATTGGCTAGCCAGGGTAAAAAGCCTTTGTTGCAGGCTGACCGTATGCCATTCAGGTTCAAGGTTATAATACGCATTGTTTAAATACTTTCTGCTTTTAAAAATGACTGACCACACATTAAGTGCCGACTTTATTGCTTTTTCCATCCAGAAACAGGTATTGCGCTTTGGCGAATTTAAAACCAAGGCGGGGCGCTTGAGCCCCTATTTTTTCAATGCTGGCCTGTTTGATGATGGCGAAAGCATGCTCAAACTGGGGGAATTTTACGCCAACAGCATTCTACAGTCTGGTGTGCAATTCGACATGCTGTTTGGGCCGGCGTACAAAGGGATTCCGCTGGTCACCGCCATCAGCATTGCCTTTGCGCGCCTGGGGAAAAATTACCCTTACGCGTATAACCGCAAAGAAGCCAAAGACCACGGCGAGGGCGGCACTTTGGTAGGCGCCGCATTGAAAGGCCGCGTACTGATTATTGATGATGTGATTTCTGCCGGCACGTCTATCCGTGAGTCTGTCGAGCTGATCCGCCATGCCGGTGCGATGCCTTGTGCAGTGAGCATTGCCCTGGATCGTCAGGAAAAAGGCCTGGGCGAGTTATCTGCTGTGCAGGAAGTGGAGCAAACCAACCAGATGCCGGTGGTCAGCATTGCCAAACTGGCCGACCTGTTTGCCTATTTGCAAGGCAACGACAAGCTGGCGCAATACTTTCCGGCAATTGAAGCCTATCGCGGACAATACTGCGTGCGTTAAGACGCACAACCCACTCAATAAAGCGGGCACATGCTCGCTTTATTTATTTCAGCATACCCATTAAACGGGACATGATTAACGCCGGGTTATTTTCCACGACCCCATTGGGTGTGAGCTGATTCACAACATCAGGCAGGTATTCAGCAATTTTCTGGCTTAACTGTTCGGTAGTCATATCCAGCTTGCCTGCAATGCCAGCCAGCACCGAACTGCCTAAAGCAGCACCGATTTGATGGGCATCCACCTTAAGGTTGGCGCCTGAGCCCACCCATGAATCGACTTGTGCATTCAATCCGCCATTTTTAAGCGCTTGCAAAATACCTGGCAACCCGCCGTATTGCTGAAACAACTCCATGGCCAGTGTTGCCAGGGGCGCTTTGTCGCCCATCATTTTGTTCATCATGGCACCGGCCAAGTTATCGAATAATCCCATTATGATCCTTAATAAAATACTGAATTTTTAGTTATTTTTCAGCCGCAGGTGCGCCAGACCTGAGTGGCTGTGCTGCTGTTTAACGCATTTTCTTTTTGTATGCACCCGATTATCGAGGTGCAAACGTAAACGCATCACTGTAAAACGCCTCTTCAGGTAAGCCTTGTTTGGCAAACGTTTCTTTGGCAACCTCCACCATCCCTGGTGCGCCGCAGGCATAGACTTCAAACCCACTTAAATCTGCATGATCGTCCAGCACGGCCTGATGCACCAGTCCACGCCTGCCTTCCCAGCCATCCTGATCACTGCCGTTTGAAATCACCGGAATATATTGAATATTGGGCATAAATTGCGCCCAGCGCTGGCACAGTGCATCCATGTACAAATCATTGACATGGCGGGCGCCCCTGTACAGCATGACCGGGCGTTGCATCTGGTTAAAAATCATATGCTCTATCATGCCCTTGACCGGCGCGAAGCCGGTGCCGCCAGCCAGCATGATGATGGGTTTCTCGCTTTGTTCGCGCAAGTAAAAACTGCCTAAAGGGGCTTCGATACGCAGTATGGTTTTGACCGGCAATTCATTAAAGACTTGTCCGGTAAAGTGCCCGCCTTCAATCAGGCGAATGTGCAGTTCGATAAAACCACTTTCGTGTGGTGCATTGGCAATCGAAAACGCGCGGCGGCGGCCGTCCTTGAGCAGGAACTCAAGATATTGTCCGGCCATAAAGCTGAAGTTTTCAGTCGCTGGCAATTGTAATTGCAGCACCATGACATCGTCGGTGAGTTGTTCCTTGCTTTGTATCCGCACTGGCAAAATGCGTGGTTTAATGCCCTGAATGGCTTCGATTTGGCGACATTCAATCACCAGATCTTCCAGTGGCCGTGCACAACAAAACAATGCCATGCCTGCCGCCAGCTCAGCATCACTGAGGGCATTGCCCTGATAGTCGTCGTGCATGACCTTGCCAGTGAGTATTTTGCCTTTACAGGCACCGCAGGCGCCATTGCGGCAACCATAGGGCAGGTTGATGCCGGCTTGAATCGCCGCTTCAAGGACAGTTTGGCTGGGGCGCACATCAAACGTGTGGCCGCTGTTTTCGATCAGTACACGGTGCATTGCTAAAACGGTCCGTTCATATGGAAGGTTATCAAGAGTCTTTGCGTGGTGGCAATTGGACGACATTGTCATTCACCGGTTCGCGGACGCTATGTTCTCTCACCTCGGTAAATTCGCCCTCAATCACTTCGTCGTTGGCACTGGGGCGGCCGGTAAAAGCAGCGTTTTGTGCACCCGCAGTGGGCGTAATACTCGCCGGAAGCAGCAGCAAAATCACGGCAATCACATCACTGATGACCCCCGGAATTAACAGCAGCACACCAGCAAACATATTGCGTGCGGTTGAGAACATGGCTACCAGCGGGTTGCCACCCGCGCCCATTTGCTGAAACAGGCGCGCGGCAATCAGGTCTTTTTCGTTGCGAATCAATTTCAGGCCGAGATAGCCAATGGTCAGCAGATAGGCCAGTACCCACCAGCCATAACGTTGGCTGAGTTCAATCAGGACGGCTATCTCCAGAAACGGAAAAGCCAGTAGAATAGCAAAGATGAGAAAACGCATGTCAGTCGTCCTGTGGTGGAGTGCGCCACTGTGACGCAACAAGATGAAATTATAATCGTGTTTACGCATGTGCCGCACATGGCATGTGCAGAGACCATCGCGCAAACACTGGTTAATGATAAGTTGGCGGCATGTGTGAATATTTCAAGCCCGGTCACTTCTGTTTATCGCTGGCAGGGTAAGGTGGAGCAGGCACAGGAAATTGGCCTCACCATCAAAACAAGCCGTCAGGTTTACCCGTCACTGGCGACCAAGCTTAAGGCGCTGCATCCTTATGAACTTCCCGAGATTGTGGCTATCCATGTTAACGAGGGTTTGCCAGACTATTTAAAATGGGTGATGGCAGAAACCGGCCCCAAGGAGTAAAACTTGATGAATAGATGGATGCAGCGGCTGGCAGCCTTGACACTGTTAATGGCAATCAGCACGTCAGCGCTGGCAGATATAGGCTTTAGCCGTTTACTGGTGGATGATGAATCGCAGGATTTTTTGCCTGTTGAAAAAGCGTTTCAGGTCATGGCAAGCGTGCAGGACGACGCGCATGCACAAATCACCTTTGTGGTGGCGCCCGGACATTACCTGTATCGCGAACGGATTAAAGTCACAGTCCCAGCAGGCGAGGCAGGCAACATTGCCGCGCTGGCATTGCCGCAGGGCGATGAAAAAAACGACCCGAATTTTGGCAAACAGCAGGTATTTCATCATGATACGATCGCCACTGTTACATTTGCGGGCGTTGCGCCTGCCGTGTTGCAAGTGCGCTACCAGGGCTGTAGTGAAAAAGGCTTGTGTTATCCGCCACAAACCGCACAGCTTCGCTTGACTGCAGATACCGGGCTTGCCAAAGGGTCAGTCACATCTGCGCTGCCGCCGGCGGATAACAATACCTCTGATGATGAACTGTCTTCCAGATTATTGCGCACTGGCCACTGGTGGCAGATCGTAGCAGGGTTTTTTGGCGCCGGATTGTTGCTTGCCTTCACACCTTGCGTGTTCCCGATGATTCCTATTTTGTCAGGCATCATTGTCGGTAAAAATGCGCATACTTCGCGGGCAAAAGCGTTTACCTTGTCACTGGCCTATACACTGGGCATGAGCCTGACCTACACCCTGGCAGGCGTGGCCGCCGGCCTTTCAGGTCAATTGCTGAGCAACGCCTTGCAAACCCCGGCGGCATTGATTGCCGGCGCACTGGTGTTTGTGGTGCTCTCTTTCTCGATGTTTGGTTTTTATGAACTCAAACTGCCGAGCGCAGTAGAAAACATGTTCTTTAACTGGAGCAACCGTTTTAAAGGCGGCCACTTGTTCAGTGATTTTCTGATGGGCGCCATCTCGGCCCTGATTATCAGCCCCTGTGTAGCGGCGCCACTGGCAGGGGCCTTGCTCTATATCAGCCAGACCCATGACGTAGCGCTTGGCGCAATGGCTTTATTTTCACTCTCGCTGGGGATGGGCTTGCCACTGCTGCTGATCGGCGCCTCTGCCGGCTCTGTGCTGCCTAAAGCTGGCGCATGGATGAATGCCGTACGGTCATTGTTTGGAGTACTGATGCTGGCGGTGGCGGTGTGGGTGATCAGCCCGCTGGTGCCAGTGGCCGTGCAGTTATTACTGTGGGCAGCGCTGTGTATTGTGCCCGCTATTTACATGCGTGCGATTGACCCGCTACCTGAGGCTGCGGCCACCGCTCAGCGCGTGATTAAAGGGCTTGCCCTGATGTTGTTACTCTATGGAGTAGCGTTACTGATTGGCGCCTGGTCTGGCGCACGCTCACCTCTCCAGCCTTTACAAGGCCTGATGGCCGCGCAAGCAGGCAGCGTACCTGCACTGGACTTCAGGCGTGTACATACGGTGACTGAACTGGATGCTGCGATCAAAGCCGCGCAGGGCAAGCCAGTCATGCTGGATTTTTATGCCGACTGGTGTGTGTCGTGTAAAGAATATGAGCAGTTTGTATTTAGCGAGCCATCCGTCCATCAGCGCTTGCAGCAAATAGTATTGTTACAAGCGGATGTCACCGCAAACAGCCCGGAGGATGTGGCTTTGTTAAAGCGGTTCCAATTATTTGGTCCGCCTGGGATCATCTTTTTCGACGCGCGGGGTCAGCAGTTGACCCCGATCATCAAGGGTTATCAGCCTGCCGGACGCTTTCTGGAAAGCTTGAAAAATCTGCACACAGGAGGCGCTGATGCGTAGTGTTGCCCGCCTGGTCATGACCTTGTTGTTGATGGTAGTCCTTGGCAGCGGCATCCGCTGGATTTACCTGAATTGGGCTGAAATCTCGCCATCTGCTTCCAAATTACCTGGGAAAGAAGCCCTGACTTTGTTATGGGCAACCAGCTTGAATGACAGTGCTGGCAGGCTTTACCCCTTAAAGCAGTATCAGGGCAAGCCTGTGATTATCAATTTCTGGGCCACTTGGTGCGAACCCTGTCGCGAGGAAATGCCAGAGATTTCAAGGTTTTCCCAAGCACATCCCGAGATCGTGGTGCTGGGCCTCGCCATCGATGAAGCCGCAGCCGTCCATGAGTTTATGCAGTCAACGCAGGTTAAATATCCGTTATTGATTGCTGAAGAAGACATGTCACTGGCAGAGGCCTTGGGCAATGACAAAGGCGTGCTGCCGTACACGGTGATTATTTCTGCGCAAGGCCAGATCACGCATACATTCTTTGGGCGCATTAACCAGAAAATGCTGCAAAACGCCCTCAATTAGCCATCGTGTTTTAGCGGCATTTGTAGCCAGAGCAAAGCTTGCTGGCCGCATGATCCAGGTACAAAGCAGCCAATTCGCAACCGGATTAGCGACTTTCAATTTTCGCTAAACTGCGAATTCTTCTGGACAAAATGCATTAACTTCGGCAAACTTCAACGCCATGAAAGTTGTATTTTTCTCCAACAGAGGCATATGAAATGGGCGCCAAATCTATCCTGGTGATTCACGGACCCAATTTAAATATGCTCGGCACACGCGAGCCGCAGCATTATGGCAGTCAAACGCTGGCAGATATTAACCAGCATCTGCAGGCCTTGGCACGTGCGGATCAGGTTCGACTGGAAGCTTTCCAGAGTAACTCTGAAGCTGATATTATCGAGAAAATTCATGCATTGTCGGTTAATCGTGTGGATTACATCATCATTAATCCTGCTGCGTTTACCCACACTTCTGTCGCGATTCGTGATGCGATTGCCGCGGTTAAAGTCCCTTTTATTGAAGTGCACCTGTCCAACGTGCATGCACGCGAATCGTTCAGACACCACTCTTATTTCAGTGATATGGCCACGGCCGTGATTTGCGGTCTCGGGGCCGAAGGCTACTACGCCGCATATCGCTACATCCAGCAATTAAACTAACACTCTAAATATACTAAATCGAGGTTTTTATGGATTTACGCAAACTCAAAAAATTGATTGACCTGGTCGAAGAATCTGGCATTTCCGAGCTGGAACTCACCGAGGGTGAAGAAAAAGTACGCATTAGCCGTGCCATGGCGCCCAGCGCCGCCCCTGTGACCCAATATGTCGCCGCAGCTCCAGCACCTGCCGCCGCTGCTCCCGCCGCGCCAGTCCCAGTTGTTGCCCCTGAAGCGGAAGGACAGGTTGTTAAATCACCCATGGTTGGGACCTTTTATCGCGCATCTTCGCCAGAGGCAAAATCGTTTGTTGATGTGGGTAGCTCTGTAGGCGCCGGTGATACTTTATGTATTATCGAAGCCATGAAACTGCTCAATGAAATCGAGAGCGAATACAGTGGCGTGATTAAGAAAATTTTTGTTGAAAACGGTCAGCCTGTGGAATACGGCGAACCCTTGTTCCTGATTGGTTAAAACACTATGTTCGAGAAAATCCTGATTGCCAATCGCGGCGAAATAGCTTTGCGCGTGCAACGCGCCTGTCGCGAGTTGGGGATTAAAACCGTAGCGGTATACTCCGAAGCTGACAAAGAAGCCAAATACGTCAAGCTGGCTGATGAATCTGTGTGTATCGGGCCCGCACCGTCTGCTAAAAGTTACCTGCATATTCCGGCGGTCATCAGTGCGGCCGAAGTGACTGATGCGCAGGCGATTCATCCTGGCTATGGTTTTCTGTCCGAAAATGCAGACTTTGCCGAACGTGTAGAGCAAAGCGGATTTGTATTTATTGGTCCTCGCGCTGAAACCATCCGCCTGATGGGTGACAAGGTCTCTGCCAAAGACGCGATGAAAAAAGCCGGTGTGCCATGCGTACCTGGTTCAGAGGGCGCCTTGCCAGAAGATCCGGCAGAAATTATCAAAACTGCCAAACGTGTAGGCTATCCGGTGATTATTAAAGCCGCAGGTGGTGGTGGTGGTCGCGGCATGCGCGTGGTGCATACCGAAGCCGCGCTAATTAATGCGGTGAACATGACGCGGGCCGAGGCGCAAAGCGCTTTCGGCAACCCCATGGTATACATGGAAAAGTTTCTTGAAAATCCACGCCATATTGAAATCCAGATTTTGGCAGACCAGCATGGCAATGCGGTTTACCTGGGTGACCGTGATTGCTCAATGCAGCGCCGCCACCAGAAAATCATTGAAGAAGCGCCTTCTCCACTGATGCCTGACAGAGTGCGTGAAAAAATCGGTGAGCGTTGCGCCGAGGCTTGCCGCAAAATCAAATATCGTGGCGCCGGTACCTTTGAATTCCTGTATGAAAACGGTGAATTCTATTTTATTGAAATGAATACCCGCTTACAGGTTGAGCACACGGTGACTGAAATGATTACCGGCATTGATCTGGTGCAGCAGCAGATTTTCATTGCGGCCGGTGAAAAATTGCCTTTCCGTCAGCGCGACATTCACCTGAATGGCCACGCCATTGAGTGCCGGATTAACGCTGAAGATCCTTACACTTTTGTGCCTTCACCCGGCTTTATCAACCGCTTCCATATGCCGGGCGGCCCTGGCGTGCGCATGGATACCCATGTCTATGGCGGCTATACCGTGCCGCCCCATTATGACTCCATGATTGGCAAACTGATTACCCACGGGGCAACCCGTGAGCAGGCGATTGCCAGAATGCGTGTGGCATTGTCAGAGATGTATGTCGAAGGCATTAAGACTAACACGGCATTACATGCTGACCTGATGGCTGACCTTGCTTTCCAGCAAGGCGGAACCAGCATTCATTATCTGGAGCAAAAGCTGGGTATCAGCTCGAAATAATTTTGCATTGGTTATTACTTAAAATTCAATCGACCGAGCAACAGGCCGATCAGCTCAGTGATGCCTTGATGGACCTGGGTGCGCTTTCTGTCAGTATCGAGGATGCGCACGCGGACACATTGGCCGAGCAGGCCATTTTCGGTGAACCGGGTGATCCGCCACCGGGCATCTGGCAACAAAATATTGTCACCGCCATGCTGGCATCCGAAGCCGATGTGCCAGCATTACTGGCAGCAGTGCAGGCAGAATTGCAACTGGATGGCCTGAAATATCAAGTCGAACAGATAGAAGAGCAGGACTGGGTGCGTGCAACACAGGCGCAGTTCGATCCGATCCGGGTGACCGACACGCTCTGGATTGTCCCTTCCTGGCACCAGGCTCCCAATGCTGACGCCATTAATATTGTGCTTGATCCAGGGCTGGCCTTTGGCACTGGCAGCCACCCAACCACGCATTTGTGTTTAAGCTGGCTGGCACAGTTGCCAGCCGATGTGCTGGGCAATGCCAACGTTCTGGATTATGGCTGTGGCTCAGGCATTCTGGCCATTGCTGCCAAAAAGCTGGGTGCTGCTACTGTCACCGGTGTCGATATCGACCCGCAAGCCGTGATTTCCAGTCGCGATAATGCGACCAATAATCAGGTAGATGCTGTGTTTTACGATTCTGCGGATTATTTGCATGGTCAGTTTGATATCGTGGTCGCGAATATCCTGTCCAGTGCCTTGATGGTATTGGCGCCAGTGATTGCGCAATCTTGCAAAAATGGCGGTAAAGTTGCATTATCCGGCATATTGGAAAGTCAGCAGGCCATGCTGTTGACACACTATGCAGAGTGGTTTGAAATGGATGCCCCCATCCAGCAAGATGGATGGGTCTTGCTGACGGGAACCAAGAAATGTCACTAATCACGGCATGCCCAGCCTGCCAAACACAGTTTGAAGTCACTGAAGCCGAGCTGCATGCCTATCGGGGCAAAGTACGCTGTGGTGAATGTGAGCATGTATTTGATGCCGCTGCGCATTTGCTCAATGTCGATGCTGGCGTGATCTCCAGCCAGCCTGCTATCGATCAACCATCAGAAAATAACGCACCTGTTGCCGTATCGCCAGTTCCGACATTCCCGGCCGAGACTGCGCCCACCATACTGACTGAAGACGGCGCCGACACTGTGCCTGTTCCCGGGCTGACGGCCGCATTTGCACCCGCCTCACCTGAGCCAGATCATGGCACTGACATCGGTACTGAGGTTAGCGACACAGTGGTTGAAGACGCGCAAACTGCTGACGAAGAAACTGAAGCGCTCGCCCCTGCAGACGCATTACCAGCGTTTCCGGAAACCTCACCAATGCTGGATGCCGCTTTACCAGAGCATCCGCTGATCGATGACGCACACCTGCTGGATCTGGAAAAAACGACTGAGGACACCACACCAGCAGAGCCCTCCGTGCCGGAATTTTTGCGCAATGTCTCCTTGTCTGATGAGCGCCCCCCACAGCCCCTCCCTTCGCCCGCCAGGCAATCACTGCATTTGGCGCTGATGATCGTATTTGCCTTGGGCATATGCATGCAATTACTCTATTTTTCACGCACGCATTTGGCCGCCCATTACCCGCAAAGCAAACCATTGTTGCTCCGTCTATGCCAGCTGCTCCATTGCGAGATTGGCTTGCCGCAGGAGATTGCACAGTTAACGATTGATGATGCCGACATTCAGGAGCACCGTGAGCGCGGAGGGGTATTACTGTTTTCCAGCGTGTTGATGAATCATGCGCAAGTGGCGCAGGCTTATCCACTGATTGAACTGACCCTGACCAATACCAGCGATGAGCCTGTATTGCGCCGCGTGCTCAAACCCCAGGAATACCTGCCTGCCACGCTCAAGGTGGCTGATGGCCTGGCGGCCCAGCAAGAAATCCGCATTAATAGCCTGGTGGGTATCACTGACCAGGGCATTGCCGGTTTTCGTGTGGCTATCGCCTACTAAGGCAAGCCTTTGCTTTCTAGCACGCGCGACTGATAGATTCTAGAGACTCAGATTTTCTATGGATGGTCAGCATCGACGATCTGCTTGCCAATATCGGTCATGACTTTCCCCAACACCTCAATCGCAGCCACCCGGACAAAACTTTTACGCCATGCGAGTGCAATCCGCCGACTGGGTGCGGGTTTGGTGAAAGGGATCACGCGAATCAGCGCATTTTGATAACGGGCCGCCGTTGCCATGGCCGGCAACACGGTGATTCCCAAATTCGAAGCCACCATATTGCGTATGGTCTCCAGTGAATTCCCCTGTAACACCTCTCCCTTGCGACTTAATTCAGGACAGGCTTGCGTGACCTGGTTGCTAAAGCAGTGTCCTGTATTTAACAGTAAGACCTTCTCATGACCCAACTCCTCAGGATCAATGGCGCTCCGGGTCGCCCACGGGTGATGCACAGGCACAACGACATTAAAATCTTCATCATACAGCGGCATGGTTTCAATGCCAGCAATATCAAACGGCAAGGCCACCACCGCTGCATCGATCACCCCATTCTTGAGTTGTTGCTCGAGTGTGGCAGTAATATTTTCTTCGACTTCCAGTGGCATATGCGGCGCGGTAGCCACCAGAGGCGGGATCATTTCCGGCAACAGGTAAGGACCTACAGAGTGGATCATGCCCAACTTGAATGGCCCGTTCAGGGGATCATTGCCCTGTTTTGCCAATTCCTTGATTTTGCCTGCCTGCTCTAATACGGTGTTGGCTTGCACAATGATAAGTTGGCCGATTTCTGTCGGAGTGACTTCATTACGGTTACGCTCAAAAATGGTGACCCCCAGCTCTTCTTCGAGCTTTTTAATCCCCAGACTCAACGCTGGCTGCGTCACAAAGCACTTCTCGGCGGCGCGGCGGAAATTACGCTCCTGGGCCACCGCCAATACAAACTTCAGCTCTATCAATGTCATGCTGGTATTTCCCCATGCTTAATTCAGGACTCAAAGTTTAAATTGATTAGTTTTATTAATCAACAGAATCAAAACATACAATTATACAAATATGAAGAGCCTCATTAGAATTGCTCTCAAGTCATCCCCATCACGATAAACAAAGGAGAGAACGATGCAGTTATGGATACAGCATGCAGGACACATATATGAAATATTGGCGGCTTATGCTGCCAGCCATTGAATCATTGTTTAAAACACTTGAATTATTTATTTCAATTGTGATGAAATCATTATTGTAAAATTAATTGATGCAATCACAATCAATACAGATTTTAAAAAAACGCAACCAAGACAGGAGATTTACGATGGATACTCAAAGCAATACAGCAAGTGGCAAGTGCCCTGTTGCGCATGGCGCAAACAGCACGACCAGTGCATCTAATACTAGCTGGTGGCCAAATGCATTGAATCTGGATATCTTGCATCAGCACGACAGCAAAACCAATCCGCTGGGCGAACACTTCGATTATGCCGAAGAATTTAAAAAGCTTGATTTGCAAGCGGTCAAAAATGACCTGAAAGCACTGATGACCGATAGCCAGGCGTGGTGGCCAGCTGACTGGGGCCATTACGGCGGCCTGATGATCCGCATGGCCTGGCACGCCGCCGGGACCTATCGCGTGGCGGATGGCCGCGGCGGTGCCGGTACCGGTAACCAGCGTTTTGCGCCACTGAACAGCTGGCCGGATAACGTCAACCTTGATAAAGCTCGCCGCCTGCTGTGGCCGATCAAGAAAAAATACGGCAATCAATTGTCATGGGCAGATTTGATTGTGCTGGCCGGGACCATGGCCTATGAGTCCATGGGACTGAAAGTATTCGGCTTTGCCGGTGGACGCGCCGATATCTGGCATCCGGAAAAAGATATTTACTGGGGCAATGAAAAAGAATGGTTAGCCAAAACAGGGGCTGAAGGCAGCCGTTACAGCGGTGACCGCGAACTGGCAAACCCTTTGGCCGCTGTGATGATGGGGCTGATTTACGTGAATCCCGAAGGCGTGGATGGCAATCCTGATCCATTACGCACGGCCAGAGATATCCGTGAAACCTTTGCCCGGATGGCGATGAACGATGAAGAAACTGTGGCCTTAACTGCGGGTGGGCATACTGTGGGCAAATCACATGGCAATGGCAGTGCTGCCAATCTGGGGGCCGACCCGGAAAGCGCCGACGTACATGAACAAGGCATGGGCTGGAATAACCACACCCGCCGTGGCGTGGGTCGCGATACCGTGACCAGCGGTATTGAAGGTGCCTGGACCACGCATCCAACGCAATGGGATAACGGCTACTTTGACATGCTGTTTAACCACGAGTGGGAACTGAAAAAGAGCCCGGCAGGCGCATGGCAATGGGAACCTGTGAATATTAAAGAAGAAGACAAGCCGGTGGATGTGGAAGACCCGAGCATTCGCTACAACCCGATCATGACCGATGCGGATATGGCGATGATTAAAGATCCTGAATATCGCAAAATCTCGGAGCGCTTTTATCAAGACCAGGCGTATTTCTCTGAAGTGTTTGCCCGTGCCTGGTTCAAGCTGACACATCGTGACCTGGGACCCAAAGCACGCTACCTGGGGCCGGATGTCCCAAAAGAAGACCTGATTTGGCAAGATCCGGTCCCCGCAGGCAATGCCGATTTGAACGATGCAGATATTGCTACGCTCAAGTCACAGATTCTGGCCAGCGGATTGACCACGGGTGAACTGGTGGCGACGGCCTGGGACAGTGCACGTACATTCCGCGCCTCAGATTATCGCGGCGGGGCCAATGGTGCGCGCATTCGTCTGGCGCCGCAAAAAGACTGGGCAGGTAATGAGCCCCCCAGGCTGCAAAAAGTGCTGAGCGTGCTTGAAAGCATCCAGGCAGGGTTTGCCAAGCCAGTCAGCATAGCTGACCTGATTGTGCTGGGCGGATCAGCAGCTGTGGAACAGGCGGCCAAAGCGGCAGGTGTTGCGGTCAGCGTACCGTTTGCGCCTGGTCGTGGCGACACTTCGGATGCATTGACTGACGTGGATTCGTTTGCCGTACTGGAACCTCTGCACGACGGCTACCGTAACTGGCTGAAAGCGGATTATGTGCCTACGCCAGAAGAAATGTTACTGGATCGAACCCAGTTGATGGGCCTGACTGCGCCAGAAATGACGGTATTAGTTGGCGGCATGCGTGTGCTGGATACCAATTATGGCGGTGCCAGACATGGCGTGTTTACTGACAAACCCGGCGTGCTCAGCAATGACTTTTTCGTTAACCTGACCGACATGCGCTATACATGGCAACCCACAGGTAAAAACCTGTACGAAGTCCGTGATCGCACATCAGGCGCCGTGAAATGGACAGCGACCCGCGTTGACCTCGTGTTTGGTTCCAACTCGGTGCTCCGCTCCTACGCTGAAGTCTATGCACAGGACGATGCCAAACAAAAGTTTGTACAAGACTTTGTGAAAGCATGGGTCAAAGTCATGAATGCAGACCGCTTTGATTTGAAGTAATGCTGTTTTAATCCAGACAGGTACCTTGTGAAAGCAGGGTCCTGTTTTTTTATGTAAATCATGAATCATCATCTTTGCCATGGTCTGCTAGAATACAGCCATGGATATGATACTCATGCTGAAGGCCGTCATTATGGGCCTGGTCGAAGGCGCGACCGAATTTATTCCCGTCAGTAGCACCGGACATTTGATTATTGCAGGCGAGTGGCTGGATTTTCTGGACAAAGAAAAACGCGATGTGTTTGAAATCATGATACAGCTAGGCGCGATTCTGGCCGTATGCGTCGAGTTCAGGCAACGCTTGTTACAAACCGTGCAACGCATTCAAACCGACCCCCATGCGCAGCATCTGGTGCGCAACCTGATGGTGGCTTTTCTGCCGGCAGCCATTCTGGGCCTTGCTTTCCATCACCAAATCAAAGCATTTCTGTTTTCCTCCTTTACGGTGGGCATTGCACTGATTGTGGGCGGCGTACTGATTCTGATCATTGAAAAATATGTGCCGCAGGGCAAAGTGGCCAGCATTGATAACATCAGCCTCAAGCAGTCCCTGCAGATCGGTTTTGCGCAATCGCTGGCGCTGATTCCAGGGGTCTCGCGTTCTGGCGCAACCATTCTGGGTGGCATGTGTTTTGGCCTCAACCGTCAGACGGCTACTGAATTTTCGTTCTTTTTGGCCTTGCCTATCATGTTTGCTGCCACCGGTTACGATTTGCTCAAGGCCCGCGATTTGTTATCACTCGATGATGCACTGATTTTTATGGCCGGGTTTGTCACCGCATTTTTATCTGCACTGGTGGTGATCCGTGCACTGATCAAGTTTGTTGGCCAGCATTCATTTGCAGTATTTGCATGGTACCGGATTATATTTGGCACCTTGATTTTGGTCTTTTTTGCCCATTAATAGTCGTAAATGTGCAATCAAAATAAGGGATTGTAATGAAGTCTTCCATTCTGAAAAAAATACTGCTCGGCTTCGGCGGCCTGTTAGCCGTATTGATGTTGCTCGTCGTCTATTTGGCCGTAACGTTTAATCCGAATGATTACAAATCCACCGTCATCCAGTTGGTCAAGGATAAAAAACAGCGTACTTTAGAGATCAAGGGCGACATCAAACTCAGTTTCTGGCCAAAGATTGGCGCAGATCTCGGCGAGGTCAGCCTGTCCGAACATAATGCACCCCAGCAATTTGCTGCAATCAAAAGTGCCAAAGTCGCTCTGGCTGTATTGCCATTGCTAAAAAAGGAAATCGTCGTGGATACGGTGTATCTCGATGGCGCACAGGTCAATATCATCCAGCATGCAGATGGCAGCTTTAACTTTGATGACTTGCTGAGCAAGGAAGAAGAGGACCCCTCCCAGCCAATTAATTTTGATGTACAAGGCATCAAAATCACCAATACACAGGCCAGCTTTATCAACGAAGGGTCAGGCGCAAAATATGGCGTCGAGCATTTGAATGTCACCACCGGCCAGGTTGCCCTGAAAACACCGTTTGATATCGCTGCAGACTTTCATCTGACAGCCAACCAGCCACAGGCCAATGCCGACGCCGTGATCAAGGCCAATATCATGGCCGATCCTGAGACCAAACACTTTGTGGTAAAAGGCCTGGATGCGCAAATTAAAGGCGCTTTGCTGGATGGCAAGAATGTGGTGGTGACCGCACAAGGGGCTGTGGATGTCGATGCTGCGCAAACGGCGCTAAATGTGACGGGGCTCAAGCTGGCAATGCAAGGTGATTTTAACGGCGTCACGCGTGAGGTGAGCTTGCAAGCGCCGGCCATGGCCGTCAACCCCAAGCTGATTTCCAGCGAAAAAGTCTTGCTGGCGCTAAAACAGCAGGATGCCCAGGGCGATTTAAAACTTGAAGTGGCGCTGGCTGAGCTCAAAGGCAATCAGCAGGCTGTCGAGAGCAAAGGCATTACTGCCGATGTGCAAATGAATGCCGGTGCGCGCAAAGTGGAAGGCCACTTTGCATCCCCAGTAAAAGCCAATCTGGCAGACATGGTGTTCGATATTCCGGCGCTGGCAGGCAAGTTTCACATTCAGGATCCGGCAGTGCCCAAAGGCGCGATGGATGGCGAGTTTAAACTGGCACTTAACGCCAATATCAAGCAGGAGCAGGTGAAAACCGTGTTTAATCTGCTGCTGGCAGAGACAAAACTGAACGGGGATGTAAATGTTGCCGGTTTCAAAACGCCGCATATTGGCTTCAAAATACACGCAGATACACTCAACCTGGATGCCCTGCTGGGCAACACCGGTAGTAAAAAAGCCGAGGCGCCTGCACAAAAAACAGCCTCCGGTGCAAGCAAAGCCGATAAGCCAGCTGATTTAAGTGTATTGAAAACGCTGTTTCTTGATGGCAGCATCAATATCGGCAAAATTCTCTACACCCCATATACCTTGACCGGCCTCAATGTTGGCATCAAAGCAGATGGTCAAAAACTTGCCCTGCAAGGGTTGGATGTCAAGCTGGATGACTCGCGCATTCAGGGTAACCTGGCCATCAGCCAATTCAGTAAACCGTTGTACACCTTTGATGTGAATATCGACAAGCTCGACCTTAATCGTTATATGCCACAACAAACGGCTACCAGCACAACCGCAGGCAATGAGAAAGCGACTGAAAAATCAGCGAATGCCAATGCGGACCAGCCTCTTGATTTATCGGCACTCAAGGCATTGAATGCACAGGGCAGCATCCGTATCGGTCAACTCAAATATGGCAAAACCGAGGCCAAAAATGTGAATATCGGCTTGAAAGCACAAGACGGAGTAGCAAGCCTGAATCCACTGAATGTGGATATGTATCAGGGAACGGTGCGTGGCGCAGTCAAACTGGATGCGCGCGCAACACCGGCCATTAATATTCAGCAAACCCTGCAAAACATATCCGTTGGGCAACTGCTTGCAGAAACCATTAATAATGACATGCTGTCCGGCACGGGTAACGTGAGCGTGGATGTTGCGGCGCAAGGGGCCACGGTGACTGCACTAAAAAAGTCGCTGTCCGGCACGGCTGACTTGCGCATGGCGGATGGCGCCGTAAAAGGGATTGATATTGCCGGGACGATTCGCGATGCCAAAAGCAAACTGAATGTGCTTAAAGGCCAATCCGCCACCGCGGCTGACAACACCAAAAAAACTGACTTTAGCGAGCTCACCGCCAGTTTCAACATTAAAAACGGTGTGGCGCACAACGACGATCTGGCGATGAAGGCACCCATTTTTCGCCTGACCAAGGGTGAAAGCAAAGGCGATATCGATATCGGCCAAGAGCAAATCAATTATCTTGCCAAACCCACATTGGTTAACTCACTTAAGGGTCAAGGTGGCAAAGAAGCAGGCGATCTGGGTAGTGTGGGCATTCCCATCAAGGTCACCGGTGCGTTTGCTGCCCCTAAATTTAGTATTGATATGGCCGCACTCGGGCAAGCATTGGCCAAATCAGCCGCCCTAGATGCAATCACCAATAAGTTGGGCGGCGATAAAGCAGATGCGGTCAAATCACTGATCGATGGCGGCAATAAAGCCGACATCCTCAAAGGCCTGTTAAACAAAAAGTCATCCAGTGAAAGCGCAAACACTGGCACTGAAAAACCCACTGACGCAAAACCAACAGAAGAAAAACCGGCAGAAGAAACCAAGCCTGCCGACCAACTGAAACAAAAGGCGCTTAAAAAGCTGTTGAATTTCTAGTGAGTGCATTTGCTGAAAAAATAATCACCTGGCAGCGTACGCATGGCCGTCATGATCTGCCATGGCAACAAAGCAAGGATCCCTATGCCGTGTGGGTATCTGAAATCATGTTGCAGCAAACACAAGTCAGCGCGGTCATTGGCTATTACAGCCGATTTATAGAACGCTTTCCGACCATTGCCAGCCTGGCAGCGGCGAGTCAGGACGAAGTGATGCAGCATTGGAGCGGTCTGGGCTATTACTCCCGCGCACGCAATCTGCACCATGCCGCACAAACCATCATGCGCGAATTTTCCGGCCAGTTTCCGCAAGACTTTCAAAGTATCCAGTCACTCAAAGGCATTGGTCGCTCTACGGCAGCCGCCATCAGTGTTTTTTCTTTTAATCAGCGACAAACGATTCTGGATGGCAATGTAAAGCGGGTGCTGGCACGTGTGTTTGGCATCGAAGGCTGGCCAGGCCTGCCACTCATTGAAAAACAATGCTGGAGTCTTGCCGAAAGTTTGCTGCCTGAGCAGAATCTACCAGCCTATATTCAAGGCCTGATGGATTTTGGTGCAACCCTGTGCACCCGTGGCAAACCACGTTGTCTGTCTTGCCCGCTACAAAACGACTGTCAGGCTTATCAGCAGCAAAGGGTGTCCGAGCTACCCTCGCCAAAACCACGCAAGGCAATGCCGGAAAAACGTATCACGATGATGATGATTATTGATGCCGGTGAGATCTTGCTCGAAAAACGGCCCAATCATGGTATCTGGGGCGGCTTATGGAGTTTGCCCGAAGTGCAACAGGAACAAATTCCCAGTCAGGCTGCATGTGAAAAATATCAACTCGCAACAGAGCCTTTGGAAACATTGCCCGTGTTGTGGCATACATTTACCCATTTCAAGCTCGAGATTACGCCACAACCATTACAGCTCTCAGGGCTACGCGCGCCTGAAATGCCAACGACCTGCTGGCTATCGATTGACGACGCCATTACAGCGGCCATTCCTGCGCCGGTAAGAACACTGCTTAAAAACCTGAAGTCAGCCGCAACGCTGATTTAAGCGGTTGATGCCAGACTAAACAGGTGGCTGGCCAGTTTCATCTGATGCAATTTTAAATAATGCAATAATTCCAGGCCCTGCTCCGGCAGTTGATTGTCCTGATAAATCACAGGCAATTCAAAAATAGAAATTTCGCGATTCACAATATTGAGATTTTCATGGCTGGACGCTTGCAACACATCCACCAGCTTTTCATAAATATTGTCGGTAATCCGGGTATAAGGAAATAAAATCCAGAAGTCAGTCCCGTCTCGCCCCACCAAGTCAGACTTTCTAAATGCTTTTTGCAAGTCGTGCGTCAGCAAAGAGAGTTGACGCAAAGCCTCAGGTGCCCCGTAAGCCTCGCCCAAACTGTTGTCATCGCCGTACGCAATGCGGACCAATGCCACATCAAAGCCATCTGAATGCCTGATCAGTATCTGGCAAAGCCAATCTAAAGTGTCCAGAAAGCGTGCGCGTAATTGGATATCGGATACCATCATTGTCTCCCTAATCATTATATTGATCGCGCCTTGCTCATAAAGTGCCAAAAGTTAGGCTTATGCTAACAGAAGCTACATTGACTACAAAGTATAAAAAAATGGTAAAAACGGTGAAGATTTAAACTTTACTCCAACAAACAGCAATAACCTGTTGTAGATTTACAACAATTTTAAGTTGACCTAAGCAATTTGACGTATTCACTTGCGCCACCTTAAGCCAGTTTGTCAGAATTGCACTGACCTTCTTGGAAATGCTCTGAGCGATTCTGAGGGAGTTCTTAATAGTGGCCTTTTTAAAGGCTCGCTTACAAAGCAATATCCTTACACAAGTTGTGAAAACAACATTTTTGGAGATTCGTATGAACACAAAATTAAACGTAGCAGTTGCAGCAGCTCTGTTTGCTGCCGCTTCTAGCGCACAAGCTGGTATCACAATCCCAGCAGGTGACTGGACTCTGGACATCGGTGGCGTGGTTAACGCTTACTACACACACACTAGCTTCAGTGGCGATGACGCAACTGCAGGTGAACGTGGCAATGGCGATAGCGTAAATAACATCACTACTGGTTTGCTGCCAAACTACCTGAGCGTTTCTGGTAAAACACGTCAGAACGATCTGGATGTTGGTTTCACAATCAGCATTAACCCAGGTGCTTCTACTAAAAACGCAGGTGTACAAGGTTCACAACAAGAAAACCGTCAAGCATTCCTGACTTTCGGTGATGCTTCATGGGGTTCTATCAAACTGGGTAAAGATCTGGGCATCTACGCTTCAGACGCTATCTTGAATGACCAAACTCTGTTGGGCGTTGGTTCTGCTGCTGGTTCTTTGGCTGGCAACACAACAACTTTGGGTCGTATCGGTCGCGGCTTTATGTATGCTGACTGGAAAGCACAAGTTGCTTACACTTCACCAAACTGGAATGGTTTCCAATTCACAGCTGGTGTAACACAAGGCTGGAACGCATTGGCTTCTACAGGTACTGGCAGCGTTGGTTCTACAGAGCGTTCAGGTTCTGCTCCAGCATTTGAAGGTAAAGCTTCTTACGAGTGGACAGGTGATGTTGCTGGTAAAGTGTGGGTTTCTGCAATCACACAAAAAGTTGAAGGTTTGACAAATGCAACAGCTGGTGGCGTTACTGTTAACGCTACAACTGGTGTAGCAACTTTGACAAACGCAACAGCTAACACTTTGACTAATACTGATGAGCGCGCTACAGCGTTTGATATCGGTACAGCACTGAAAATGGCTGACTTCGGTTTAGTTGGTTACTACGGTAAAGGTAAAGGTATCGGCCAAACTGTTCAACTGTTGAACGGTTTTGACTCTACTGGCAAACGCCGTGACTCTGACCAATGGTATGTTCAAGGTTCTTACACAGTTCCAGGTGCAGGTACTAAATTGGCAGCTTCTTATGGTGAGTCAACACTGGACGGCAATGGCGTTGATGCATTCAGCGAAATCAAGAACAACATGTGGGTAGTTGGTGCTTACCATCCATTGACCAAACACTTGAACCTGGTTGCTGAATACTCACAAGCTAAAGACGAAGTTAGCAATCGTACTGTAGCTGATACAGATTTGAAAGCAAAAACCATTTCATTGGGTGCTATCCTGTTCTTCTAATTTAATGGCAGGTTAACCTGCAATAAATTAAAAAACAGAAAAAACGGCAACTTCGGTTGCCGTTTTTTTTAGTATGCGTTTGTCCTGATTTAATTATGACTGTTTAATTAATTATGAATTTATATCCCGTTACCATTGTTGAAAACTTCTACGAAGATCCAGATGCGGTGCGAACGTTTGCCTTGAATCAAAAGTATCAATACCGACATCAATTAAAAGATGTTCCGTACGTTTTTCCTGGTGCGCGGACCAAAGATTTATCCGTGATTAACAAGCCTTTATTTGAAAAAGTGAGTACCAAGATTATTTCACTGTTTCATAACTCTGAACATGAGCGCATGCGCTGGGCTATTTCGACTAACTTTCAAAGCGTGAGTGAAGATTATGGTCGCGGTGTTATTCATACCGACGGCAATGCGGTGTTTGCAGCCGTGTTGTATTTAAGCCCGGATGCGCCTTTGGATTCCGGCACCTCATTGTTCAAACCAAACAAAAGCTTTGATCAGGACGCTTATGAAAAAGCCTTAAAACAAAACGATAAGCGTTTTGCCGAGGGTACTGTAAAAATGAATACTGCTTATCACAGTATGTTTGATGAGATTGTGCGTATTAATAATGTCTATAACACATTGATTTTGTATGAAGGTCGGCATTTCCATGCAGCTAATAATTTTTTTGGTAAAACATTAAAAGACTCACGTCTGGCGCAAGTCTTTTTTGTTAGCAATATTGATGCACAGAAATACAGTTCATTTCCTCTTTGGCGCAGTCAGCAAGTCAAGGTTTGATTACTTTAGTCATCAATACCCAGTTCTTGAATCTTGCGAGTCAGTGTGTTTCTCCCCATGCCTAACTGATTCGCAGCTTCGATTCGACGCCCATCTGTATGCGCAAGGGCGCGCGTGATTAGCGTCCGCTCAAACTCCTTGGTCTTGGCATCCAGAATATTGGTTTCTCCCCTGTTAAGGGCATCAGTGACTTCTTGTGCCAGTGCTTCTTGCCAGGATCCACCACTACTTTGCTTGCTTGAGTCTTCTTTCAGCTCTTGTGGCAGGTCGTTGACATCTACATTTTGTCCAGGAGCCATGACTGTGAGCCAATGGCATACGTTTTCAAGCTGACGAACGTTACCGCTCCAGTTGACTGACATCAAGTACTTGAGGGCCGCTTGTGACAGTTGCTTTGGCTCGACACCGAGCTGTTGCGCGCTGTGGGCGAGGAAATGCTTGGTCAGCAGTGGGATGTCTTCACGGCGCTCACGCAATGGCGGCAGGCGCAGGCGTATCACGTTTAAGCGGTGAAACAGATCTTCTCTGAACAATCCATTTTTAACGCGCTCTTCAAGGTCTTGATGGGTAGCAGCAATCACCCTGACATTCACTTTAATTGGCTGATGACCGCCCACCCGGTAAAACTGCCCATCAGAGAGCACACGCAGTAAACGTGTTTGCAGATCGGCAGGCATATCGCCAATTTCGTCGAGAAACAAGGTACCGTTATCTGCCTGTTCAAAACGCCCCCGCCTGGCAGCCGCTGCACCGGTAAAAGCACCACGTTCATGCCCAAACAGTTCTGATTCAAGCAAGTCTTTGGGAATCGCAGCCGTATTAATCGCAATAAACGGCTTGTCCGCACGCGGACTGTGTCTATGCAGTGCGCTCGCCACCAACTCTTTACCGCTACCAGATTCACCGTTAATTAACACGGTGGAATGTGAGCGACTCAGGCGACCAATGGCGCGAAATACCTCCTGCATGGCTGGCGCCTGGCCAATAATTTCCGGTGTAGGCTCGTTATCTTCTACGGCTTCTACCGCCTGACGCATGCTTTCATCCACTGCACGCTTGATGATTTCAATGGCCTGATCTACATCAAAAGGTTTGGCCAGATATTCGAAAGCACCGCCCTGAAAAGCAGCAACAGCACTTTCAAGGTCTGAGTAAGCGGTCATAATAATCACGGGGATATCCGGATAACGCTGCTTCACTTCTGATAAAAAATCCAGCCCTGATCCATTTGGCATGCGAATATCGCTCACAATGACTTGTGGTTGTTCACGATTCAATGCATTTAAAGCTTCAGCCGGAGAGGAGAATGTTTTGAACTCAAAGTCGGTGCGCGCTAGGGCTTTTTCAAACACCCAGCGAATTGATTTGTCATCATCTAAAATCCAGATTGGCTTCATAGCTTTTTCTCGTTGATTATTGTACTGATTTAAGCTGCGTACTTTCTATCGGTAGCAGAATATGAAAAATGGTTTTGCCCGGCTGCGACTCGCAGTCAATCATGCCATGGTGTTGTGTAATAAATGTCTGCGCCAGCGCCAGCCCCAGCCCGGTACCACCTTCTCTTCCTGAAACCAAGGGGTAGAAAATGCGCTCTTTGATGCCGGCAGGAATGCCAGGGCCGTTATCAATAATTTCCAGATGAATACCCACACGGTAACGTTTTCTGGCCAAAGTGATCTGACGCTCGGCACGCGTGCGGAAGGTGATGCTGGCATCTTTGGTTTGGTGTTGTTGCATGGCTTGCGCAGCATTACGCGCAATATTCAACACAGCCTGAATCAGTTTTTCACGGTCACCAATCAATTCGGGCAAGCTGGTATCGTAATCCCTGATCACGCGAATATGATTAGGTGATTCTGCCAGTAACAAACTGCGTACACGCTCCAGCACTTCGTGGATGTTGGTCGGCTCATATTTAGGCACACGATGCGGCGCCAGCAAGCGATCCATCAGGCTGTGCAATCGATCAGCCTCTTTGATAATCACCTGGGTATACTCTTTAAGCGAAGGCTGTGGCAACTCAAATTCAAGTAACTGTGCGGCGCCACGCAAGCCGCCCAAGGGGTTGCGAATTTCATGGGCCAGATTACGCAGCAGCTCGGAGTTTGCCTGTTGCTGAATCAGCATGCGCTCTTCGCGGGCAATGCGCAATTGCTGATCCATTTGTACAAATTCCAGAATCAGCATGTCTTCAGCCACTTGATTGAAGCTACTGGAAATGGGTGTTACCGTACAAGTGACGGCTGTTGTATGTTGACGTTGTGTGGTCAGTAAAAACTCATGCTCACGGTACGGGCTTTGGGTTTGAATGGCATTGGTCACCGCCATTTGCAGAATTTCACAGTTTACAAACACATCATGGATATGCAGCCCATGAATTTGATTGGCACTAAAAGCAAACAATATCTCCGCACTCGAGTTTGCATAAGTGACCTCAAGTTGGTTGTTGAGCAATATAACCGCTGTGGCAATGTGCTCTAGGCCGCTAAACCCGTTTGGAGAACTTTGAACCATATTCCTGACTTAATGATTAATAAACTGCGCACTCTTATAAAGCAAAACATAAGCCAATTATTGTTAAGAGTGCGTGTTTAAAAGGAATCACCCCCAAAATGGTGCACTTTAATGATTCAGTTCTTTATTCAGCAGCTCGATATTTCTTTCATGGGCTTGAATTTCGGCTTCAAAAATGCGCAGTTTTTCTTCGTATTTGGCAACATTCCTAAAAGTTTTTCCTTGTGCGCTACGGTACACTTCAGGGTTATTCCTGGCCTCTTCGTAAAGCACCTTTGCATTCTCAAGTGCTTGTTTTTCCTGATCTAATTCACTTAATAAAATTTCTTTGCGTTTTAAGTCCCGTTGATTTTGCGTTTGATGATCGACCTTGGGAAAGGTGGACGGAGTTGGGATTTTCGCATTCTGTTTGCCAGATTTTTCCGGGGCATACGGTTGGGGCTCTTTGGGACTTGAGATAATCAGCTCGGTCTTGCCACCTGTTGCGGGCTTCACGTTGGTATACGTCACCACACCATTATGGTCTGTATATTTGTAAATATCGGCGCTGCAATCAAAGCTCAGTAGCAAAAGAGTGGTAGCAGTAAAAAGTCTTTTCATAGCAACAGTTTAGAGTAGATTGATGTCTATATCAACGTCTTGAAATCTTGCGCAGTTGACGAAGCATAGGGATATAGACAAAAAAACAGGGCAGCCATGGCTGCCCTGTTTTAGTGCATCAACTTGCGATTAGCAAGAGTAGTACAAACCGAACTCAACTGGGTGAGGTGTCTGACGTAATTTAGTGACTTCTTCCATTTTCAATGCAATATAAGCATCAATCCAGTCGTCGGAGAAAACACCGCCGCGTGTCAGGAATTCACGGTCTTTATCCAGATACTCAAGCGCTTGCTCTAATGATGAACAAACAGTTGGGATCAGTGCATCCTCTTCTGGCGGCAGATGGTACAAGTCTTTAGTGGCTGGTTCACCTGGGTGAATTTTATTTTGCACACCATCAAGACCTGCCATCAGCAACGCTGAGAACGCTAGGTAAGGGTTGGCAATCGGATCAGGGAAACGCGCTTCAACACGGCGTGCTTTGTCTGAATGCACAAATGGAATACGAATAGCCGCAGAACGGTTTTTAGCGGAGTAAGCCAGTTTTACCGGGGCTTCGTAGTGTGGTACCAGGCGTTTGTATGAGTTAGTACCTGGGTTGGTAATCGCATTCAATGCACGTGCGTGCTTGATGATCCCGCCGATGTAGTACAGTGCAAAATCACTCAGGCCAGCATAACCGTTGCCTGCAAACAGGTTTTTACCGTCTTTCCATACAGATTGGTGCACGTGCATACCGGAACCGTTGTCACCAAACATTGGTTTAGGCATAAAAGTCGCTGTTTTACCATATGCATGCGCTGTGTTTAACACCACGTATTTAAGAATCTGCGTCCAGTCAGCACGTTGTGTCAACGTTGCAAATTTGGTACCGATTTCACATTGGCCAGCAGTGGCCACTTCGTGGTGGTGCACTTCAACGGGCACGCCCAGCTCTTCCAGCGTTAACACCATTTGTGAACGGATGTCGTGCAATGAATCGACTGGAGGAACCGGGAAATATCCACCTTTAACGCCTGGACGGTGACCTGTGTTGCCGCCTTCGAATTTTTCAGCAGATGACCATGCGGCTTCTTCGGAGTTTATTTTAACGAAACTACCACCCATGGTGGCATCCCATTGCACGCTATCAAAAATGAAGAACTCTGGTTCTGGACCAAAATACGCTGTGTCGCCCAGTCCGCTGGACTTCAGGTAAGCTTCTGCGCGTTTTGCTAAAGAACGTGGGTCACGGTCATACCCTTTGCCATCTGTAGGGTCTACGACATCACAAGTCAGTACCAGGGTAGGTTCATCAAAGAACGGATCAACGAATGCAGTGCTTGCATCAGGCATCAGTTGCATGTCAGACGCTTGAATCCCTTTCCACCCTGCGATGGAAGAACCGTCAAATGCATGGCCTTCAGTAAATTTATCTTCGTCGAAGTGAGAAACTGGCACAGTTACGTGCTGCTCTTTACCTCTGGTGTCGGTAAAACGGAAATCGACAAACTTGATGTCGTTATCCGCAACCATTTTCATAACGTTTGCTACAGACATTACATTCTCCTCAGTGATCAAGTTCTAAAACAATCAATTTTTCATACGAAAAAACGGGACATGTTGCGGATGTCCCGAAACGCATGCAAATATGAACAGTGGATTTTTAATAAATCTTAGTGTGTAATCTTAGCAGGAAGCATGCCACCGAAAAATATGCTTTTGTGGTGCTTTGACAATAACTTGAATAAAACCCGCAAAAGCAATTGCACCAACTGTGTGCAAAGCAACAAATTAAGCACCAAATTGGTGCAAATCATGGGCGAGTAAATTTCACGGGTATACTCGCATATCTTAAAATAAAGCAGTGATCGCTGTTAAAGAGGTTTACTTTGACTAACGTTGAACAAGTTTTAAATCAGGCCCACCAGCGTGCCGCAGAAAATAATATTCCCTATGCAGGGCTGGTGACACCGCAAGAAGCGAATGCCCTGGTTGAGCATGTACATGAAACTGTATTGGTGGATGTCAGGTCTCGCGCCGAACTGGAGCTTGTAGGCCGCGTGCCGTTCGCCACACACATCGAATGGGCGCTTTATCCCGGGATGGTGGCAAACCCTGATTTTGCGCAGCAATTACAGGCGCAGATTGATAAAAATCGCACCGTTATTTTTATGTGTCGCACAGGTGGACGCAGCCATAATGCGGCTTTGCTGGCGCAACAACTGGGTTACGCAAAAGCGTTTAACATGACTGAAGGTTTTGAAGGCGAGGCCAATCAGTTGAAACAGCGTACTCTGATCAATGGCTGGAAACATGCTGGCCTGCCCTGGACGAACTGATTAATCTGTGATGCGTATTGAAAAGTATGCGGTGATTGGCAATCCGATTGCGCACAGCAAGTCACCATTGATTCATCAGGCATTTGCCAGCCAGTTTGGCAAACAGATCAGTTATGAAAAAGTGTTGGCGCCTCTGGATGGTTTTATTGCAACCATAGAACGTTTACAGGCTGAAGGCTATCGTGGAGCCAACGTCACGGTGCCGTTCAAATTTGAAGCATTGCAATATGTCGTTCAGCATGGCCGCTTAAGGCCACTGGCAGACACCGCGCGCGCTGTTAATACGCTTGTTTTTAATCGCCATACCGTAGAAGGCGATAATACGGATGGCGTGGGCCTGATGCGCGATATTGAAAAGAACGCAGGCGTAGCACTGAAAGATAAACATGTGCTGATTATCGGTGCGGGAGGTGCGGCATTTGGCATATTGCAGTCATTGGTGAATGCACAGCCGTCAAGTATTGTGATTACCAATCGCACTTTTTCTAAAGCCGAAGAAGCCGCAACGATTCTGGCAACATTGATAAAAAACGCACCGGTTGAGACCACGATCCATGCACTCCCCTTGGATACACTGGCAGGAAACAAATATGATGTGATTATCAATAGCACTTCGGCAGGCCTGACCGATACAGCACTGCCCATTCCAAACGATATTTTCGGCCAAGACTGCCTGGCCTATGACATGATGTACGGCCGTGAAACGCCTTTTATGCAGCAGGCGCGCAAGGCTGGCGCGAGTGTGGCAGATGGCCTGGGCATGCTGGTCGAACAGGCGGCAGAGGCATTTTTTATATGGCATGGCTTGCGACCAGAAACATCCCCGGTGATTGCCACCATTCGACAACAACGATAAAAACAAGACCATGAAACAAATCATTAAAACCTTGCTGTGGTGGGTGTTAGCATGGGTGTTGTTTTATCAGCTATGGATACTTGGGCATATCCTGTGGTGGGTGAATCATAACCCGACATCGACCGCCTTTATGGAAGCACGCCTCGAAATCATGCAGGAAAAACACGCCGAGGCTACATTGCAACAACGCTGGGTCGCTTATACGCAGATCAGCAACCATCTCAAGCGTGCGGTCATTGCTGCAGAAGACAGCAAGTTTGTGGAACATCAGGGATTTGACTGGGTGGGGATTGAGACGGCTTTTGAAAAAAATCTGAAAAAAGGCAAAATCGTTGCAGGTGGGTCCACCATCAGTCAGCAATTGGCCAAGAATTTGTTTTTATCCGGAAACCGGACGCCCTGGCGCAAAGGGCAGGAGGTGGTCATTACCTTCATGCTCGAAAAACTGATGAGTAAGCGCAGGATACTGGAAATTTATCTGAACGTGATTGAGTGGGGCGATGGTGTGTTTGGCGCAGAAGCCGCTGCCCGACATTACTTTAAAGGCAGCGCCAAAGTACTGGGCCCTGCACAAGCGGCCAAACTCGCGGCGATAATCCCCAATCCACGCTTTTACGACGATCACCGGCAAACCCGTTATCTCAATCGCCACACAGCAACCATACAAGCGCGCATGCGTTTGGTCAAAATACCCTGATTTTAGGGCTCTGTTCCCGCAATACTTCTTGCATTTACGCACATACAATTGGCTCTTGATTTAACCACACAGTGCCCGTTGCGCTTATTTTGCAACGCAGGCGACAGGTTGCATGTTGACCTTAGCCCTTTACAGCGAGTGTTTTTAACAGGGGTGTGAGGTAACGGCCGGTATAACTGGCCGTATTTTTTGCCAGTTCCTCGGGCGAGCCCACACCTACAACCATGCCGCCGCCATCGCCGCCCTCTGGCCCCATGTCGATCAGCCAGTCTGCGGTTTTAATCACATCCAGATTATGCTCAATAATCACGACCGTATTGCCAGCATCACGCAAGCGATGAATCACATCCAGCAACAATTGAATATCGGCAAAATGCAAGCCAGTAGTGGGTTCGTCCAGAATATACAAAGTGCGACCCGTATCTCGCTTGCTGAGTTCAAGCGCCAGCTTGACGCGTTGCGCTTCTCCGCCCGAAAGCGTGGTGGCAGATTGCCCCAGCGTGATATAGCCCAGGCCAACGTCGAGCAAGGTTTTCAGTTTGCGCTCAATGACGGGCTGCGCATTAAAAAACTGGTGCGCCTGCTCAACGGTCATGGCCAGTACTTCGTGGATGTTTTTGCCCTTGAACTGAATTTCGAGTGTTTCACGGTTGTAACGCTGGCCTTTACACACATCGCACGGTACATACACATCTGGTAAAAAGTGCATTTCAACCCGTAAAACGCCATCACCCTGACATGCCTCGCAACGACCACCCTTGACGTTAAATGAATAGCGTCCAGGCCCGTAGCCACGGGCGCGACTTTCAGGCACGCTGGCAAACAAATCGCGGATGGGTGTGAAAAGGCCGGTATAAGTGGCCGGATTGGAGCGCGGTGTGCGGCCAATCGGGCTTTGATCGACATCGACCACTTTATCGAAAAACTCCAGTCCTTCAATACTTTCGTAAGGCGCCGCTTCGGTGCTGCTGCCATACAAATGCGTGGCCACCACACGGTAGAGCGTGTCATTAATCAGGGTAGATTTACCACTGCCGGAAACACCGGTAACACAGGTGAGCAAGCCGACCGGGATTTCCACACTGACATTTTTCAGATTGTTGCCGGTGGTGCCATTCAGTTTGATCCAGCGTGCCGGATCGGGCTGGGTGCGTGGCATTTTGAACTGAATCTTCTTTTTACCACTGATGTATTGCCCGGTCAGTGAGTTGGGGTCCGCTTCAATTTGCGCGGGCGTTCCAAACGAGACAATATTACCGCCATGCTCTCCGGCACCCGGGCCAATATCGACCACAAAGTCAGCCATTTGAATCGCATCCTGATCGTGCTCGACCACAATCACGCTGTTACCGATATCACGCAAACGCTTGAGGGTTTCCAGCAAGCGGTCATTGTCGCGCTGATGCAAACCGATAGAGGGTTCATCCAGCACATACATCACACCGGTCAGCCCGCTGCCAATTTGTGAGGCGAGGCGAATGCGTTGTGCCTCCCCACCCGACAAGGTCTCTGCCGAGCGCGACAGTGACAAATACTCCAGCCCGACATTGGTTAAAAACTTCAGACGGCTTTCAATTTCCTTGACGATCTTGTCGGCAATGGCCAGCTTTTGGCCGCTTAACTGTAAAGACTCAAAAAAGTGCAACGCCACCTTCAGCGGTACTTCGCAAATCTGATGAATGTTTTTTTCACCGACTTTGACGTGCCTGGCTTCTTTGCGCAGTCGCGTTCCCAGGCAGTCCGGGCAGGTGGTCGCATTGATGTATTTGGCCAACTCATCGCGCACGGCACTGGAATCACTCTCGCGATAGCGGCGTTGCAAGTTGTTGATGATGCCTTCAAACGTATGCGTTTTTCCAAAAAAGGTACCACGCTCATTGAGGTATTTAAAGGTGATTTGTTCTTTGCCAGAGCCAAACAGCAATATCTGCTGTATCGGTTCAGGCAGGCTTTCAAACGGCGCTTCCAGATCAAAATTGTAATGCTGGCTCAGGCTGGACAGCATCTGAAAATAAAACTGATTGCGTTTATCCCAGCCTTTGATGGCGCCACTGGCCAGTGACAGATGCGGAAATGCCACCACGCGCTTGGGGTCAAAAAAGGTGACGTTACCCAGGCCATCGCATTTTGGGCAGGCGCCCATCGGGTTGTTGAAACTGAACAGGCGCGGTTCCAGCTCTGCCAGTGAGTAGTCACACACCGGACAGGAAAACTTGGCCGAAAACAAGTGCTCTTTTTCACTGTCCATTTCGAGCGCGATGACTTTGCCATCTGCCAAACGCAGTGCGGTTTCAACAGACTCGGCAATCCGCTGCTTCATATCCTCACGCACTTTTAGCCGGTCTACCACTACATCCACATTGTGTTTGGTGGTTTTAGCCAGTTGCGGCAAGGCATCCATTTCGTAGATTTTGCCGTCAATGCGCAAACGCACAAAGCCTTGTGCTTTCAGGGTGTCAAACAAATCCAGCTGCTCGCCTTTACGGTTGGCCACGACAGGGGCCAAAATCATCAGCTTGGTGTCTTCGGGCAGCTTGAGGATACTGTCCACCATCTGGCTCACGGTTTGTGCTTCGAGCTTGATGCCATGCTCCGGGCACTCGGGATCGCCAGCGCGGGCAAACAGCAAACGCAAATAATCGTGAATTTCAGTCACGGTGCCCACAGTCGAACGCGGGTTGTGCGAGGTAGATTTTTGCTCGATGGAGATGGCAGGCGACAGGCCTTCGATCAGATCGACATCGGGCTTGTCCATGCGTGCCAGAAACTGGCGGGCATAAGCCGATAAACTCTCGACGTAGCGGCGCTGACCTTCCGCATACAGCGTATCAAATGCCAGGGAGGATTTCCCTGAGCCGGATAAGCCCGTCACCACCACCAGCTGATTGCGGGGAATATCCAGATTAATGTTCTTGAGATTGTGGGTGCGCGCCCCGCGAATTTTGATAAATTCCATGATACTTTCACGAACAGACAGCCAACCTGATAATATACGCAATTATTTTGAATTAAGCCAAGTTTTCTTCCTGATTCCATGCAGTTCTCCGAAAAAATGACCCGAATAGAAACACGTGCCACCGCGGCGCTGGCTTCTATCTATGGGCTGCGCATGTTAGGCATGTTTTTAATCCTGCCTATTTTTGCCATTTATGCCGAAACTTTAGAAGGGGGCCAAAATCACGCATTGATTGGACTGGCCCTCGGTGCCTATGGTTTTATGCAGGTGATTCTGCAACTTCCTTTTGGCATGGCTTCTGACCGCTTTGGCCGCAAAAAACTGATTTACCTCGGGCTGATATTATTTGCCATCGGCAGTGTAGTGGCGGCATCGGCACACGATATTTACATGGTCATTATCGGGCGTTCCATCCAAGGGGCCGGTGCCATCTCGGCAGTGGTGACGGCACTGGTGGCGGACTCCACCCGTGAGGAACATCGCACCCAGGCCATGGCGATGATAGGCGCGACCATTGGCCTTACCTTTGCAGTCTCTCTGGTAGCAGGCCCGCTGTTAAATCAGTGGATAGGCGTATCAGGCATTTTCTGGCTGACGGCAGTCTTGTCGATCGTTGCCATTTTTGTCGTTAAATACGGCGTGCCTGATCCGTTACAAGCGCATTTTCACTCTGATGCACAAGCGGCTCCGGCAAAAATGAAAGAGGTGTTACACGACAGGCAGTTACTGCGCCTGAACTTTGGCACTTTTTGCCTGCACGGCGCCCAAATGGCCATGTTCATGGTGGTGCCATTTGCGATCAAGGCCAACACGGGGTTAAACGAAAATGCGCACTGGAAAATTTATCTGCCGGTACTGGTGATTTCTTTTGTGCTGATGGTTCCGGCGATTATTTATGCAGAAAAGAAAGCTAAATTAAAACCGGTATTCGTCAGTGCAGTTGCCCTGATGCTGCTGACCCAGCTGGCGTTTATGGTGAGCCTGAATAGTCTTGCTGGCATCGTGGTAACGCTATTTTCATACTTTGTGGCCTTTAATATTTTAGAAGCCTCATTGCCATCGCTGATTTCCAAAATGGCGCCTGTGGCTTCCAAGGGCACCGCCATGGGGGTGCATAACACCGCCCAGTCTTTTGGCATGTTTTTAGGTGCCACCATGGGTGGGTGGCTATCGCACCATTATGGTAGCAGTGTCGTCTTTTTATTTTGTGCGGTCTTGATGACCATCTGGCTGCTACTGGCATTAGGCATGCAGGCACCGCCAAGTGTGAAGACTAAAATGTTCCACATACAGGGGTATAATGATGCGCAAGCTGCCAAACTGGCGCAGGATGTCCGCGCCATGGAAGGCGTGTACGAAGTGGTCGCGATTCCCTCTGAAACCATGCTCATGGTAAAGTTGGAAAATCAGCGTAGCAAAGAATTTCAGGCGGCATTGTCGCAAGCAATTATGAATCGGATAGGGAGCTAGTCGTTATGGCGTCAGTCAACAAAGTAATTTTGATGGGTAATCTGGGGCGTGACCCGGAAGTGCGTTATATGCCCAACGGTGAGGCCGTTGCAAACTTCAGTATTGCCACCACTGAAAACTGGAAAGACAAATCCGGCGTCAAGCAGGAAAAAACCGAATGGCACAATATTGTCATGTACCGTCGTCTGGCCGAAATTGCGGGTGAATACCTGAAAAAAGGTCGCCCGGTCTATATTGAAGGTCGCCTGCAAACCCGCAAGTGGGAAAAAGACGGTATCACGCGTTACAGTACCGAGATTGTGGCAGACCAGATGCAAATGCTGGGCACGGGCAAGGAAGGTGGTAGCGCCGCTTTTGATGGTGAAATGGATCAGGGCCAGGGCAGCAGTATGGATGACTTCAATCAATCACCATCACGTCAACCTGCCATGGGAGGTAACATGGGTGGAGGCGCCAGTCGCAATGCATTTGCGCCCGCTGCCCCGGCGGCCAGCAAACCTGCCGGTGGCTTCGATGATTTTGACGACGATATTCCATTCTGATCGACACAATGATAAATATTGTTGATTAAAATTAGATAAGGCCCTGTTTTTACAGGGCCTTTTTTATCATCCCACGCGCTTAGTCAAGTAAGTCATTGTAGCGAATCTTGTGGTGAATTTTTACATTTAAATACCATTTAAAACATTAGTTGACATCCAAAACGGCAGGCCCATATAATCCGGCTGGGGTTAAGTATTGTTATAAAAAGATTTTAATTGTAAGGCGACCAGCAAGATTATCATGGCAAATCAGCCTCTTTTTCGTACCGCCGCACTCAATGCACAAAAAAATAACTGGTTAGGCAAGATCATTCTGATCAGGCCAACCAGTTATTTATTATTAACAGGCGTCGCTGCTGGTTGTGCAATATTGGTGATTGCCTTTATGGTGTTTGGCACTTACACCAAACGGAGTGCGGTGATTGGGCAATTGGTGCCGGAAAGCGGTCTGGTGAAAGTTTATGCACCCCAACTGGGTGTGGTGGTGGAAAAGCTGGTCAAGGAAGGGCAGGCGGTTAAGCAGGGCGAGATTCTGTTTACACTTTCCAGCGAACGCTATTCCGATATCAATGGCTCCATACAAGCTTCAATCAGTACCCAGCATAAGGAACAGCGGGCGTCATTACAAAATGAAATTGTAAAAACCCGCCAGCAACAGCATGATGAATTGCAAGCACTGCAATCGCGCCTGGCAGGGCTTAAAGATGAGCTGTCAAAGCTGGAAACACAGTACGAATCGCAACAAACACGGGTACGCCTGAGTGAAGAGGCTTATCGGCGCTACCAAGGCTTGCTGGAGCAAAATTATATTTCCAAAGAGCAGACCCAGCAAAAACAGGAGGATTGGCTGGAGCAGTCCTCCCGTTTAGAGTCCATGGCACGTGAAAAAGTCCGCATGCAACGTGAAATTGCAGCAAGGGTGGACGAGACCTCTGGTTTACGTGTCAAGCATCAAAACCAGATTGCGCAGCTTGAGCGCACGATTTCCAATGTCAATCAGCAGTTAACCGAAAGTGAAGCCAAGCGACGTTTGGTGATTCGCGCACCACAGACCGGCACAGCGACTGCAGTGGTCGCCAGTATCGGCACCGCCGTGGATGGCAGCCGCCCGCTCGTGAGTATTGTGCCAGAGGGTGCCGCACTTCAGGCGCATTTGTTTGCCACCAGTCGCGCGGTGGGCTTTGTGCGCGAAGGCGCGCCGGTAAGACTGCGCTACCAGGCTTTTCCCTATCAAAAATTTGGTCAGGCCTCCGGTCAAGTGCTGTCGGTTTCGCGCATTGCACTGGCTGCCAATGAAATTTTCACCATGGGCAATCCGTCCAGCAATAATCAAAACAGCGAGCCGTTTTATCGCATCACTGTCGCCCTCGATAAACAATCTATTCTGGCCTATGGACAACAGCAGGCATTGCAGGCCGGCATGCTGCTTGATGCAGACATTATGCTGGAAACACGCCATCTCTATGAATGGGTGCTTGAGCCTTTATTCAGCCTCACCGGCAAGTTGTAATCGTTATGCCTCATCTAATCATGTGTTCTGTTTGAATTCCCTGCGAGTATCCATGCCATGTCATTTCTAAGTCAGCTTTCTTTTGGTGTGGGCCGCAAATTGCCTATCGTCTTGCAAACAGAGGCCACTGAATGCGGTCTTGCCGCATTGGTGATGGTTGCCAACTATCATGGATTTCGCACTGATTTAAATACACTGCGCCGTACGTTCCTCATTTCAATCAAAGGAACAACTTTAAATTACCTGATGGGAATGGCGCAGTCGATAGGCTTTACCACGCGTCCGGTTAAGCTCGATTTGGAAGACATCAAGGATTTGCGTTGTCCCAGTATATTGCACTGGAATTTTAATCATTTTGTTGTACTAAAAGAGGTCACTGCAAGACACGTCATTATTCACGATCCGGCAATGGGGATACGCAAACTCAGTTTTGAAGAGGTATCCGCGGCATTTACCGGGGTGGCGTTGGAGCTTTGGCCCAATCCGGGGTTTAAACGGGTCACTTTTAAACAGTCTGTACGCCTGCGCGACATGATGGGCCATGTCACAGGCTTGTATCGCTCTCTGGGTCAAATCCTGTTATTGGCACTGGCACTTGAAGTGTTTGCACTGGTGTCGCCCTTCTACATGCAATGGGTTGTCGACCATGTCATTGTTTCGGCTGATCGTGATTTGCTGACAACCCTCTCCTTAGGCTTTGGCCTGCTCATGCTGATGCAGCAGGCCATTTCAACCCTGCGCGCCTGGGTGATTATGCATATGGCCACCACACTGAATGTACAGTGGCGGGCCAATATTTTTGCGCACCTGATCCGCTTGCCTGTCGAGTATTTTGAAAAACGTCATTTGGGAGATGTCGTTTCGCGTTTCGGTGCCATAGACCAGATACAGCATACCTTAACCAGCACATTTATTGAGGCTATCCTCGATGGTATTTTGACAGTGGCCACGCTGGTCATGATGTTTTTATACAGCCCGCAAATGGCCTGGATCGCCATTGCTGCCATGGTGCTTTACGGTCTGGGTCGCTGGATCTGGTTCCGACCATTACGCAATGCGACCGAAGAGCAAATTGTACATGCAGCCAAACAGCAATCCCATTTCATCGAGACGATTCGCGGTGTGCGCACGCTCAAGCTGTTTCAGCGACTGGATGAACGTCGCACCAGATGGTTAAGCTTGTTTGTTGACCAGGTCAATGCTGACTTGCGCAGCCAGAAGCTGCAGGTCATGTATCGTTTGCTCAACGGCCTGCTGTTTGGTGTAGAGCGTATCCTGATCATCTGGCTTGGGGCCAAACTGGTGATTAATGGGGATTTCAGTGTGGGTTTATTGCTTGCATTTATTGCCTACAAGGATCAGTTTGTCAGTCGCGTCAGCGGCTTGATTGACCGCCTCGTAGAAATTCGCATGTTAAATCTGCAGGGTGAGCGCCTGGCAGATATTGCACTGGCGGAGCAAGAGCCGGTCTCCGTTGACGTGCTCAGCAAGCAGGAAATTGCGGCGTTACAACCCGACATCGAAATTCGAGATTTGAAATTCCGCTATGCGGATGGTGAACCCTGGGTGCTGGATGGCATCAACCTTCACATTGCAGCAGGAGAGTCGGTCGCCATCGTTGGCCCGTCCGGTTGTGGCAAGTCCACACTGGTCAGTGTGATGTTGGGCATACGCACCATCACGCACGGCGAAGTATTGGTTGGCGGACAACCACTGGCGAGAATCGGGCTGGACAATCTGCGTGGCATGATAGGTACGGTCATGCAGGATGATGCCTTGTTTGCCGGCTCTATCGCCGACAATATTGCATTTTTTGATCAGCAAATCGATCTTGAATGGGTGGAGGAATGCGCGCGCAAAGCGGCTGTACATGAGGAAATCATGGCCATGCCGATGGGTTTTAATACCCTGATTGGCGATATGGGTGCAGCCCTTTCTGGCGGGCAAAAGCAGCGTGTATTACTCGCCCGTGCACTTTACAAGCGCCCAAGCATACTATTCCTTGATGAAGCGACCAGTCATCTCGATGTGACACGGGAAGCAATGGTCAATCATGAAATCCATGCGCTCAATGTTACACGCGTGATTGTAGCTCATCGTCCGGAAACCATTGCTTCGGCAGATCGTGTGATTACACTCGAGGCTGGTAAAGTGCAAATTGCATCAGGCAATACCCCATGAATCAGCCATTGCTTAGCAGGCTGGTTTTGGTCACAGTTTTGCAATTTTTTTGCAGTGAAGTTTTGGCACTCAAGCTCACAGATTTTTTTGAGTTCCAGCAGCGCATGCAAGGAGGCCCGGCCAAAAATATGCTGGTCTCACAGGCAGATGCTGCAAGTACGATCTGTGCAGAAAGTTTGCCGGAACAACCTTTGGCTCTGCTGGATGTGGTCGAACAAGCCCTTTGTAACAATCCCAAAACGTCAGAAATGTGGGCAACCGTACGTGCGCAAGCGGCACAGGTCGGCGTGCAGCGCTCCAACTATTTGCCCAAAGTCAATTTGACCAGTGTGATCTCCAAAATCCACAATGAAGTGACCAACGCCAGCTTTTCTTTTTTGGATCAGGATAACCGCATACTCAATCGTGCACACAGCTTGCGCCTGAGCTGGCTGCTCGCCGATTTTGGTCAGCGCTCGGCCAAAATGAATCAGGCCGAGGCTTTACTCGATGCCGCTAATGCCATGCATGACGCGGCATTGCAAGAAGTGTTTATCAATGCGGCACAAGCTTATTTTGACAATTTGTCTACGCAGGCCATGTTAACTGCTTATGAGGAATCAGAAAAAGTTGCCAGGGAAAGCCTGTCAGCAGCGACAGCAAAATTTAAGGCCGGTATAGGGCTGCTGACAGATCAGTTGCAAGCACAAACCGCTTATGCACAGGCCAGGCTCGACAGAACAAAAGCTGAGGGGGAAGTCAAAAATGCGCATGGCATGCTCGCCTCGGCAATGGGGCTGTTAGCGAATACCCGTTTTAGCGTGCGCAATCGTAGCGATCAGCTGGAAAAAACAGATTTTGTCACGACAGCTGACGAGATGATACAAGAAGCGCGCGAATTACACCCATCCATCATTGCGGCCAAGGCAAAATTACGCGCCGCCAAAGAAAACATCAATGCCGTCAATGCAGACGGGTTGCCCACCCTGAGTTTAAATGCCGAAATCAGCCGCAATGACCAATTGGGCCAATCTCAACTGGCAGGCGTCCCGGCTTCAGATGTCTATACCAATAATGCCAACATCGGGCTCCAAGTGAATGTGCCCCTGTTTGAAGGTTTCGCGCGTCACTACCAGGTGCAATCCGCTGAAGCGGAGTCGCAGGTAAGAGCGGCTGAATATCAGAAAGTGACACAGCAAGTGACGCTGGATGTATGGAAAAGTTACCATGCGCTGATTTCAGAACGTGAAAATCTGCGCGCTACCGAAGAGCTGGTAGCCAATTCACACGAGGCATTTAAAGTGGCTCAGGGCCGATATAACGCTGGCGTAGGCAATATTATTGAACTGCTTAACGCGCAGAATGCCTGGTCAAATGCACGACAACAAAACATCAAATCTCTGGCAGCCTGGCGTGCGGCAAGATTGAGGTTAGCAGCGAGCGTCGGTGGAGTAGGGCTGTGGGCAATCACAGAGTAGTCATCTGACACGATAAATTTAATTAACATTTAAAATAAACTTGTTTACATTAAAAAATACTATTGTTACAATAATTTACAAATAACAGCGATTATACCTTAGCGCGTTATTAATGAATTATCTTGTAAAAGATAATGTTGTCTTATCAATAGATAAGTTTTTATTCAATAATGAGGAGAATTAAATGGCAATTCAAGAATTGAACACAGTCGAAATCGAAGCTGTTTCTGGCGGCGCTGCATTAAATCTGACAAGCCTGGTAAGCGGCTTGCCATTGGTTGGCGGTTTGTTGGGCGGGTTACTGGGTGTTGTTAAAGGCCTGGTTAACACTGTAGTTGGCGTTGCTTCCGGTTTGCCAGTGGTTGGCTCATTGTTGGGTACAGTACTGGGTCTGGTTGGCGGCATTGTGACTCTGTAATTTATTACAAAGTCACATTTCGCTTGATTAAGCAGCGAGAAGAAAGAGCTCCACAACTGTGGGGCTCTTTTCATTGATCCACACCACAATCACACCGCCTTTTTAAGACCAAGAAAATACGCAACAGAATACATATTCAAGGCAATGTTTTAGCGACTGTATAAGAGTTGACTGGATATCGATGAAAATGGCAGACATCAAACAATGGTGTAAAAAGCCTTTAACATGCCAGAGTAGTAGAAAAAAGCCCATTCGATTGAATGGGCTTTTATATTTACCGGGTAATCGGTTTATAACGTATGCGTTTAGGCTTGGCAGCTTCTTCACCCAACCGTTTTTTCTTGTCGGCTTCGTATTCCTGGTAGTTACCATTGAAGAAGGTCCATTGTGAGTCACCCTCGGCCGCCAGAATATGCGTCGCAATTCTGTCCAGGAACCAGCGGTCATGCGAGGTTACCAACACGCAACCAGAGAACTCCAGCAGGGCATCTTCCAGTGCACGCAGGGTTTCCACATCAAGGTCGTTAGAAGGCTCATCCAGCAGCAAAACATTAGCGCCAGAAATCAGTGTTTTGGCCAAGTGCAGGCGGCCACGTTCACCACCCGACAGCTGGCCTACGACTTTCTGCTGGTCACCACCCTTGAAATTAAAACGGCCGATATAGGCACGGCTCGGCATCTCGAATTTACCCACCGACAATATATCCAGGCCACCAGAAATCGCTTCGAATACGGTTTTATCGTTATCCAGACCATCTCGGGTTTGATCAACCGCGGCAAGATTGACCGTGGGACCCATGACAATCTCGCCACTATCAGGCTGTTCTTTGCCCTGCAGCATGCGGAACAGGGTGGACTTACCCGCACCGTTGGGACCAATGACGCCAACAATAGCCCCCGGCGGCACACTGAATGTCAGGTTATCGATCAACAGGCGGTCACCAAAACCCTTGGACACACCGTTAAACTCGATCACCTGATTGCCCAGACGTTCGCCAGGCGGAATAAAGATTTCCTGGGTTTCGTTGCGACGCTGGTATTCGAGGCTGGACATTTCTTCGTACCGGGCCAAACGTGCCTTGCTCTTGCTCTGGCGCGCTTTTGCACCCTGGCGCACCCATTCCAGCTCCTGCTTCATGGCTTTGCGGTGGGCGTCTTCCTGTTTTTGCTCTTGGGCCAGACGGTCTTCTTTTTGCTCCAGCCAGCTGGAATAGTTGCCTTTCCATGGAATGCCTTCGCCACGGTCCAGCTCTAAAATCCATTCGGCGGCATTATCGAGGAAGTAGCGGTCATGGGTGACCGCAACGACTGTACCGGGAAAACGCACCAGAAACTGTTCCAGCCACTCCACAGACTCTGCATCCAAATGGTTGGTTGGCTCATCGAGTAACAACATGTCAGGCTTGGACAATAACAATTTACACAGTGCAACACGGCGCTTTTCACCGCCCGACAGCGGGCCAATTTTGGCCTCCCACGGCGGTAAGCGCAGCGCATCCGCAGCGATTTCCAGCTGCTGCTCGGTATCGCTGCCGCTAGTGGTGAGGATGTTTTCATATTTGGCCTGTTCTTCTGCCAGCTTGTCAAAATCAGCATCCGGCTCAGCATAGGCAGCGTAGATTTCTTCCAGCTTTTGTTTGGCCTCCATCACTGCACCCAGAGCGCTTTCAACTTCTTCACGCACGGTTTTGTCGGCATCCAGTTGAGGTTCCTGCGGCAGGTAGCCAATGGTCATATTAGGTTGCCATTGCACTTCACCTTCATACTCTTTATCGGCACCGGCCATGATGCGCAATACCGTTGACTTGCCCGAACCATTTAGCCCGAGCAGGCCAATTTTTGCACCCGGGAAAAACGACAGGGAAATATTTTTGATAATTTGCCGTTTGGGCGGCACGATTTTGCTCACGCGGAGCATGGACATCACATATTGCGCCATGAAATTCTCAATTGCCTGAAATACAAAGTGGCTATTTTAACCCATAACCTGATGCGGCACGTGAAGGGGATGCACAGCTTATTTTGTATAGAAGTTGGAACCATTGATAGCTCGCGCAAGGACTTTCGCCAACCAACATTCGAATACACGACCCGCAATAAAAAAGGGCCCACAGGCCCTTTTATTTAAACACGACTTAAGCCGCTTTTTGCGCGATCAAACTTGATTGGGTGTGTGTTGCGATTTCAATTTTGCGAGGCTTTAAAGCTTCAGGCACTTCCCTGACCAACGCAATAGTGAGCAAGCCATGTTCAAGCTGCGCACTGGTCACTTTGACGTGATCGGCCAATTGAAACTTGTGCTCGAAATCGCGAGTGGCGATCCCACGATGCAGAAAAGTGGTTTCCTGCTCTTTTTTCGCTTTGCGGCCTGTGACGCGCAAGGTTTGCTGTTCGCTCTCGATTTCCAGCTCAGCCTCGTGAAAACCGGCGACTGCCATAATAATTTTGTAAGCATTTTCATCCACCAACTCGATGTTATAAGGCGGATAGCTTAATTCGTTTTCGTTTCTTTGCACATCATTGAGCATTTTGGCTAAACGATCAAAGCCAATGGCGGTGCGATACAACGGTGTTAAATCATAATGACGCATAGGTTTATCCTTTCAAAAATAAGCGATGAACTTTTATACAGACCCCGAATTGCAAGCATCTGTAGTTTTAATATGTGATCATCGTTTTATTTTTTCAAGCCCCTACAAGCCTAAGGTTTCTGTCCAGGCCAATGCGTCCATATGGCACTGATTTACCTGGTCAGGATTGAGTTGCAGCAACTCGGCAAATTGCACGATTTCTACACTATTGGCATCTTCGCAGGCTTCTGCTAACTTTAGAAATGGTCCGAATATTCCTGTACGGTGTAACAAGGCATCCACAATCGGCTCAGGTAATTGCAGCTTTTCCAGTGCCTGTTCCATCGACATTTTCAGAATGACATCGAGTAATGAAAATACACCCACTACAAATAGGTTATCTTTGTCCTTTTTATCAAAAAACGGCTCTCCCAGCAACTCGGTCAAACGGCCACGAATAATCGATGTTTTCATCAATGCGGACGAGGTCGCATTATCGCCAGCCGTTACCATGAGCAAGGTCAACCATCGATACAACTGGTTACGTCCCAGTATGGTCAATGCATGTCCTATTGATTGCACTTCGCAGGACAAACCAAAGCCGACGGAATTGATATATCTGAGTAATTTGTAACTGAGCGTCGTATCGCGCTTGAACCCGTTTTCGATGACACGGTTTTCCGCATCCTGACTGACCAGATTGAGTAAGCTGAGCACCCCCTCAAAACTTGGATTGATCACCTTAACGCTGAGGTTCTCAGGCTTTGCATAAAAGTTGCCCTGGTAAAACTTGTAGCCGATTTCCTGTAGTTCGGCAAACTGCGCTCTGGATTCCACATGTTCTGCAATCAGTGCACACTGGACAGTCTGGTATTTGTTTAACCATGCCCTCGCTTGCGCAGGATTGAGATCACGCGTATCAATTTTAATAAAATCGGCCAGCGGGATCAGCGGGGCAAGGTGTTCGTGTCTCTGAGGGTTATCGAGTGCAATTTTAAATTTGGCGGCTTTGAGCGTTTGGCAGCGCGTAAGAATTTCAGGTGTGACGTTTATCTGGCTGACAATCTCCAGGACTGTTTTGTCTGCGGGCATTAATTCCAGAAACTCACTGTTGAGCATGACATGGTCTACATTGATAAATGCAATCTGCTGTCCCAGCATCCAGCTTTCCTGCATGTCATCCATGGTAGCAGACAGTATTTTTGCACATGACTGAATATCTTCTTCATGCAAGGTGTGGCCGTCATCGGTTTGGCCCCTGAAAAAAAAAGCATAGCCAATCATCTGCTGTTTGGCATTGACTACAGGCTGTCGGCCGATAATGCTGTGTTGTTGCATAGCTGTGATCCAGTAAGAGTTTGTACCGGCTATCAGTGTATAGGTGCAGGACGGTTTTCTTAATGAAAATAAACCCCCTTTTTACAGGGGGTTTATCATAATTGCTTATTCTACCGTCACGCTTTTAGCCAGATTTCTGGGTTTATCGACATCGGTGCCTTTAAGCAGGGCCGCGTGATATGCCAGCAACTGCACCGGAATGACATGCAGGATAGGCGAAAGCACGCCAACGTGGCGTGGCGTACGAATCACATGTACCCCTTCCGAGGCATTAAAATGACTATCCGCATCCGCAAACACAAAGAGCTGGCCACCGCGCGCCTTGACTTCCTGCATGTTCGATTTCACCTTTTCCAGTAGGGCATCATTAGGTGCAATCACAACCACCGGCATATTGCTGTCTACCAATGCGAGTGGTCCATGCTTAAGTTCACCAGCCGGATACGCTTCAGCATGGATATAAGAAATCTCTTTTAATTTAAGTGCACCCTCCATCGCAATCGGAAAATGCACCCCTCGTCCAAGAAACAAGGCATGTTCTTTGTCGCCAAACTGTTTAGCCCATTCGCGAATTTGTGGTTCAAGGTTCAAGGCAATTTGTACGCTGCCGGTCACTTGTCGCAAATCGCTCAAATAGCCCTGTTCCTGCGCTGGAGCCAGTAAACCGCGTTCTTTTGCCAGTGTCACGGCAAGCACAAACAGCGCAATTAATTGTGTGGTAAATGCCTTGGTACTGGCAACACCAATTTCGGCGCCTGCACGGGTATAAAACACCAGGGATGAGGCACGTGGAATTGCACTTTCCTGTACGTTACAAATGGCGAGGCTGTGCGTGTGGCCCAGCTTCTGTGCATGTTTGAGTGCTTCCATGGTGTCCAGGGTTTCACCGGATTGTGAAATGGTCACGATCAGCTGTTTTGGATTCGGTACGGACTCACGATACCGATATTCACTGGCAATTTCCACCGAAGTGGGTATTCTGGCAATACTCTCCAGCCAGTATTTTGCGGTCAAGCCTGCGTAATAACTGGTGCCTGCAGCCAGTATCAATACGCTGTCAATCTGACTAAAAATAGCCGCGGCCTGAACACCAAACAGTTCTGTTCTGAATGCACCGTCATCAATGAGCGCTTCAATCGTATCGCTGATTGCACGGGGTTGCTCGTGAATTTCCTTCTGCATAAAGTGGCTATAAGGGCCCAGCTCCAAGGAAGCCAGAGAGACGTCACTCATATGCACTTTGCGTTCAACCACTTGCAATGTTTTGTCATAAATGACGACGCCAGCGGTGCTTAAGCTTGCCACATCACCATCTTCCAGATAAATCACGCTACGGGTGGCTGACAATACTGCCGAAACATCTGAAGCGACAAAATTCTCGCCCTCGCCCAGGCCTATCAGCAGGGGGCAACCCAGCCTTGCCACCACCATTTGTGTAGGGTTTTCCAGTGCGATGACACTAATGGCATAAGCACCGGTCAGCTCGCTGATGGTTAATTTAACCGCTTGCAACAAATCCCGTGTTTGCTGATAGTAATAATGTACAAGATGCGCAATCACTTCGGTGTCTGTTTGCGAGTGAAACGTATAGCCGAGCGCTTTCAGGCGATCGCGTTGCTCATCGTGATTCTCGATAATGCCGTTATGCACGACTGCAATTTGCGGATTGTCTTGTGTAGGTGAAACATGCGGGTGTGCATTCTGCTCAGTGACTCCACCATGCGTGGCCCAACGTGTATGTCCAATGCCAATGAAGCTCGACAAGCCTTGCGCTTTCCGTTCCAGTTCGGCAACGCGGCCGACAGCGCGCACACGTTCAATCTGTTGATTAATCACCGCGATCCCGGCAGAGTCATAACCACGGTACTCCAGCCTGCTCAGGCCTTCGATCAGGATAGGGACAATATTTCTTTGCGCAATTGCGCCTACAATGCCACACATGATTTATCTATTTCTTCACTTTCTGCGGACGTTTCCATCCCTGAATAGAACGTTGTTCTCTGGCGCGGCACAAGGTGAGACTGCCTGCCGGGACATCTTTGGTAATGGTGGAGCCTGCGGCAATCGTTGCACCTTTGCCAACCGTCACAGGTGCCACTAACTGAGTGTCGGAACCAACAAACACCGCATCTTCAATAATCGTGCGATGCTTGTTGGCGCCATCATAGTTACAGGTAATTGTGCCAGCACCAATATTCACATCGGCACCAACCGTCGCATCCCCGATATAGCTGAGGTGGTTTACCTTGCTGCCAATGCCGAGTGATGCATTTTTGATTTCGACAAAATTACCTACGTGGGTATCGGCTGCCAGCTGACTGCCAGGGCGCAAGCGTGCATAGGGACCGATTTTACTGGAAGCGCCTATTGAAGCCTGATCAATGTGGGTAAATGGCGCTATTTTAGTGTTTTTGGCAATGTGCGCCTCTTTGATGACACAGTTGGCGCCAATTTCCACCCCATCTTCCAATGTCACCTTGCCTTCAAATACACAATTCACGTCAATCACAACATCGCGACCACATTGCAAGTCACCACGTATATCTATGCGTTGGCCATCCAGCAGCGTGACGCCTTGCATGCACAACGCTGTGGCCAGTCGTGTTTGAAACACGCGTTCAATCTGCATCAAATCCAGTTTTGAATTGATGCCGGTGACTGACCATTCGTCGTTCACAACATGCGCATACACAGGGTTTTTCTCCTGTACAGACAGGGCAATAATGTCAGTCAGGTAATACTCATGTTGCGCATTATGATTTTTCAATTGAGATAGCCAGCGCTGTAAACCGGCATTGGGCATGGCCATGATGCCCGTATTGACTTCCTGAATAGCACGCTGTGCGGTATCGGCATCTTTATGCTCAATAATTGCGATTACCTCATTCGCTGCATTACGCACAATTCGGCCATAACCCGTAGGATCTGCTTTGATAAACGTTTGTACTACAAGGTGATGTTCTGCTGACCCAAGCATTTGCCTGCACGCCTCTACATCCACAAGCGGCACATCTCCAAGCAAAATCAGGGTTTGCGCTTGTGCATCGAGCAAGGGAAGGGCTTGTTGTACCGCATGACCGGTACCAAGTTGATCCGCTTGTAATACCCAGTGCAAATCGTCACCAGGCGTATTCTGTTTTACCTGCTCACCGCCAAAGCCATAGACGATGATGATTTTTTGCGGTTGCAGTTTTCTTGCGGCTGCGATGACATGATGCAAAATAGGCTTACCCCCTAATGCATGCAATACCTTAGGTAGATCGGAACGCATACGCGTGCCTTTACCCGCTGCCAAGATTACAATATTGAGTGCTGTCATGTGCTTATTTTATCTCAACGCAATAAAAAAGGCGGCTTTTAGGCCGCCTGATTTTTAAATCACTACTGAACTTCACACTGACAGTCTAGTGTATTGTTTTACGTAATTTCTGGATTGCCTGAATCTGTGCTACAGCCTCTGCAAGTTCAGCCTGCGCAGCGGCATAGTCAATGTCAGCTGATCTATTTTTCAGAGCTTCTTCCGCGGCTTCTTTAGCAGCGATTGCTTTCGCCTCATCCAGATCCTGACCACGAATGGCAGTATCAGCAAGCACTGTAATCATGCCAGGCTGTACTTCCAGCATGCCACCGGAAATAAAGATCAAGGTCTCTTCCTGTTCTGAAGATTGCTTGATGCGTAATGCCCCTGGTTTGATGGTTGTAATCATCGGCGCATGATTAGGGTAAATACCCACTTCACCACTGCCTGCTGGCGCAACCACAAACTCGGCTTCACCTGAGAAGATGGATTCTTCTGCACTTACCACATCAATATGCACGGTATTTGCCATAATGTTCTCTTTTCAAATCACTGTTAAATTTTTGTCTTAAATGAGACCACCATTTGGCATGTGGCCTCATCCCGATCAATTCATTAGTTCAGTGTTTTTGCTTTTTCGATCGCTTCCTCGATGCCACCTACCATGTAGAAGGCCTGTTCTGGCAGGTGGTCATACTCACCAGCCACAATGGCTTTAAAGCCTTTGATGGTTTCTTTCAGTGGAACGTATTTGCCTGGTGCGCCAGTAAATACTTCCGCCACGTGGAAAGGCTGTGACAGGAAACGTTGGATTTTACGTGCACGGCCTACAGCCAGTTTGTCTTCAGGTGACAGTTCGTCCATGCCCAGAATCGCGATAATGTCACGCAATTCTTTGTAGCGTTGCAACGTTTGTTGTACTGAACGTGCCACAGAATAATGCTCTTCACCAACGACCAATGGGTCCAGCTGACGTGAAGTGGAATCCAGTGGGTCCACTGCTGGGTAAATACCCAGTGAAGCGATGTCACGAGACAACACAACGGTGGAGTCCAAATGCTGGAAAGTCGTCGCTGGAGATGGGTCAGTCAAGTCATCCGCTGGCACATACACGGCCTGGATAGAAGTAATAGAGCCGACTTTAGTAGACGTAATACGCTCTTGCAAACGGCCCATTTCGTCAGCCAGGGTAGGTTGATAACCCACAGCGGAAGGCATACGGCCCAGCAACGCTGATACTTCAGTACCAGCCAATGTGTAGCGGTAGATGTTGTCCACAAAGAACAACACGTCACGGCCTTCATCACGGAATTTTTCCGCCATGGTCAAGCCTGACAACGCGACGCGTAAACGGTTACCTGGAGGTTCGTTCATCTGACCGAACACCATGGCTACTTTTGATTCTTTCATGTTATCTAATTTGATAACGCCAGCTTCAGCCATCTCGTGGTAGAAGTCGTTACCTTCACGGGTACGCTCACCCACACCGGCAAACACAGACAAACCTGAGTGCTGTTTTGCGATGTTGTTAATCAGTTCCAGCATGTTCACGGTTTTACCTACACCGGCACCACCGAACAGACCCACTTTACCACCTTTGGCAAATGGACAAACCAGGTCAATCACCTTGATCCCTGTTTCCAAAAGGTCAACAGAGGGTGACAGCTCTTCAAAAGCTGGTGCTTTCTGGTGAATAGTACGGAATTCTTTTGAATCAATCGGGCCCACATCATCAATCGGGCGACCCAATACGTCCATAATACGACCCAATGTACCTTCACCTACGGGTACTGAAATCGCAGAGCCTGTATTTTTAAACGCGGTGCCACGTGCCAGGCCGTCAGAAGAACCCATGGCAATGGTACGCACAATGCCGTCACCCAATTGCTGTTGCACTTCCAGTGTCAAACCGGCTTCCGCGTTGGAATCCTTGTCGTCAATAATCAATGCATCAAATACTTTAGGCATTTGATTGCGTGGAAACTCCACGTCAACCACAGCGCCAATACACTGCACTACTTTACCTGTTACTGCTTGAGTTGCCTTTGCCATTTTCTTTCCTAACTTTATAGAGTCAGATTCAATTAAATTCTTTTACTTGCAGATGCACGAGGCATCTTCACTTAGGACGATACCGCCGCTGCACCACCAACGATTTCTGAAATCTCTTTGGTAATCGCAGCCTGACGCGCCTTGTTGTAAACCAGTTTCAATTCACCAATCACACTCTTCGCGTTGTCTGATGCAGACTTCATCGCCACCATACGTGCAGATTGTTCTGAAGCCATATTTTCGGCCACAGCATTGTAAATCAGTGACTCGATATAACGTGTCATCAATTCATCCACGACAGGTTTTGCCTCGGGCTCATAGATATAATCCCAATGGCCGGTCGGGCTACCGAGCTGCTCGCCAGACAATGGCAGTAATTGCTGCATTGTAGGCTCTTGTTTCATGGTGTTAATGAACTTGGTATAGCAGATGTAAAGCTGATCAATTTCACCGGCAATATATGCGTCCAGCATCACTTTGATGCTGCCGATCAGTTTTTCCAGATGCGGGGTATCACCTAATCCGGTGATATGTGATTTCACCTGCGCGCCAATCCGGTTCATAAAGCCGTAGCCTTTGTTACCGATGGCACTGACGCTGATGCCTTTACCTTCAGCTTCCCAGGCTTTCATCTGATTCAGGGACAGACGCAATACGTTGGTGTTCAAACCACCGCACAGACCTTTGTCCGAACTGACTACAATCAGACCCACATTTTTCACTACATCGCGCTTGATTAAAAACGGATGACGATACTCGGATTGTGCAAAGGAGAGGTGCGCAGCCACATTACGGATTTTGTCCGCATAAGGGCGTGAGGCGCGCATTCTGTCCTGCGCCTTACGCATTTTCGAAGCCGCCACCATTTCCATCGCTTTGGTGATCTTGCGTGTATTTTCTACACTTTTGATCTTGGTTCTAATCTCTTTACTACCTGCCATATTAGGTTCCTAAGTCGAAGTGTCAGAGATTAATAAGCGTTGGTTGCTTTGAAATCTTGAATCGCCGCTTCGAGGGCTTTTTCGTTGTCGCCGCTCAAATCCTTGCTGGACTCAATCGCATCCATGATGTTCTTGTACTTGGAGTTCAAGAAACCATGCAATGCATTTTCAAATGCCAAGACTTTATTGGTTGGCACGTCGTCAAAAAAGCCTTTGTTTGCTGCAAACAAGCTTACGCCCATATTTGAAACGCTTAATGGCGCATATTGTGCCTGCTTCATCAACTCGGTAAACATGCGACCACGGTCCAGCTGTTTACGGGTTGCCTCATCCAGATCAGACGCAAACTGCGCAAAGGCAGCCAGTTCACGATACTGCGCAAGCGCCAGACGCACACCGCCACCCAGTTTTTTGATGATTTTGGTTTGTGCAGCACCACCCACGCGTGACACTGAAATACCGGCGTTGATCGCTGGACGTACGCCTGCGTTAAACAAGTCTGTTTCCAGGAAGATCTGACCATCGGTAATCGAAATCACGTTGGTTGGCACGAATGCAGACACGTCACCGGCCTGAGTTTCAATCACAGGCAACGCAGTCAATGAACCCGTTTTGCCTTTGACTTTGCCTTTGGTGAACTTTTCTACATACTCTTCGTTCACGCGAGCAGCACGCTCTAGCAGACGTGAGTGGATGTAGAACACGTCACCTGGGTAAGCTTCACGGCCTGGTGGGCGGCGCAGCAACAGGGAAATCTGACGGTAAGCCACCGCTTGTTTGGACAAGTCATCGTAAACGATCAGTGCATCTTCACCACGATCACGGAAATATTCGCCCATGGTACAACCGGCATACGGTGCCAGGAATTGCAATGCTGCAGAATCAGAAGCTGAAGCAGCCACGATAATGGTGTAAGCCATCGCGCCGTGCTCTTCCAGTTTGCGTACTACGTTGGCAATAGTAGAAGCTTTCTGACCAATCGCAACATAGATACAGGTCATGTTCTGACCCTTCTGGTTGATGATCGCGTCGACTGCAACAGCCGTTTTACCTGTCTGACGGTCACCAATGATCAACTCACGCTGACCACGACCCACTGGCACCATGGAGTCAATAGACTTCAAGCCAGTTTGTACTGGTTGTGACACAGATTTACGTGCAATCACACCTGGTGCAATTTTTTCGATCTTGTCTGTCAGCTTGGTTTTAACCGGGCCCTTGCCGTCAATTGGCTGACCCAATGCGTTCACCACGCGGCCAATCAGTTCCGGACCAACAGGCACTTCCAAAATACGGCCAGTACACTTACAAATGTCACCTTCAGTAATGTGTTCGTAATCACCCAACACAACGGCACCCACGGAGTCACGCTCCAGGTTCAATGCCAAACCGAAGGTATTGCCTGGAAACTCAATCATCTCGCCAGCCATGACATTAGACAGGCCGTGAATACGCACAATGCCGTCTGTCACAGAAATCACAGTACCCTGGGTACGTGCTTCAGCGGTAGTAGAGAAGTTTTCCAAACGGCTTTTGATAAGCTCGCTAATCTCTGATGTAGATAACTGCATTTAATTCTCCTATGCCTTATGCTGTGAGCGTATAGGCTAAATTTTGTAACTGACCTTGGACAGACGCGTCGATGACGGTGTCGCCAACAATAATTTTGATGCCGCCGATGATTTCAGGATCAACCGAAACCGTCGCTTCAATTTTCTTGCCGAACTTGGCTTCCAGACGCTTGACCAAATCTTTAGTTTGCGCAGCTGTTATTTTGGCAGCGGCAATGATTTGTGCGTCCAAGGTGCCTTCATCTTGCGCTTTCAAAGCCTCAAACGCTTCAGCAATGGCAGGCAATAAGGATAAACGGCCGTATTCAACCAAAATTTTGATCAAATTTTGCCCTTGTTCGTTGAGCTTGTCACCACAGACCTTAAGGAATACAGTTTCCAGCTCTACTGCATCCAGTTTGGGGTCATCAATCAAATTTTTCATTTGGTCATTAGCAGCCACTGCAGCTGCCAACGCCAGCATTTCAGACCATGTTGCCAATGCCTTTTTCTCTTTGCCTAACTTGTAGGCAGCGACGGCATAAGGCCTTGCAATGGTTGATAGTTCAGCCATGTTTTATCCTTTATCCCTCTTACCTTAAAGTTCCGCAGCGAGTTTAGACAACATATCGCTATGCGTTTTGGCGTCGATCTCTTTACGCAGGATTTTTTCTGCGCCAGCAACAGCCAGTGCAGATACTTGTGTACGCAGACCTTCTTTGGCGCGGTTCACTTCCTGATCAATCTCGGCTTTGGCACCTGCAATAATGCGATCACCTTCAGCTTTGGCATTCACCTTGGCTTCTTCGATAATTTGCGCGGCTCGCTTTTCGGCTTGCCCAATGATCTCAGCTGCTTTGTGTTTGGCCTCGCTCAGGGTTGCTTCGGATTTTTTTGCAGCCACTTCAAGGGCACTTCTGCCTTCTTGTGCTGCAGCCAAACCATCTGCGATTTCCTTTTGGCGGGTTTCAATCGCTTTTAACAGCGGTGGCCAAACGAATTTCACCGTGAACCAGATCAACACTGCAAATGCGATTGCTTGCGCGACGAGTGTGAAATTAATATTCATTTTTGATCCATCATACTGGTTGGTTGAAAGGTTTAAGTCAGCACTTAAACCCTACCTGACGTGATTACCGTTAAATTACTGGGCAACAACGCTCAACAATGGGTTTGCAAATGCAAACATCATTGCCAAACCAACACCGATAATGAATGACGCGTCAATCAGACCCAACAGCAGGAATACTTTACCTTGCAAAGCTGGAATCATTTCAGGTTGACGTGCAGCGCCTTCCAGGAAACTGGCACACATAATACCAATACCGATACAAGCGCCAGCGGCACCCAAACCGATAATCAAACCGATACCAATACCTGTGTAGGCTTGAATCAATGCTAATGCTTCCATTTATTACCCTCTCTTATAAAGAATTAAAAACAACTACAAACTACAATAATTTAGTGTGACTCATGCGCCATGGCCAGATAGACCACTGTCAGCATCATGAAAATAAAGGCTTGCAAGGCAACAATCAGAATGTGGAAGATGGACCAGCCAGCACCCAGAATTGCACCAAATATGGTACCTGCCAAGCCTGTGGCTGCCCACATGCCTAACAACAGAAAAATAATTTCACCCGCATACATGTTGCCGAACAGTCGCAAGGAATGGGACAGCGGCTTGGAAACATATTCAATGAGGTTGAACAGAAAGTTGGCTGGCCATACCAGTGGATTGGATCCAAATGGGGAACAGAACAGTTCATGAATCCAGCCACCGAGGCCTTTTGCCTTGATAGAGAAGAAAATCATCAGGAACCAGACAGCGAGTGCGAGTGCGAAAGTGGTGTTGATGTCAGAAGTTGGGACTGCACGCCAATGCTCAAAACCCAGACCATGCATCAATTTTGCAAATATATCGACAGGCAGGAAATCCATGGCATTCATGGCCAGCACCCACAAGAATACAGTCATTGCTGTCGGCGCGATAAAACTGTGACGATCACCGTGGAAAATATTTTTAACCTGATCATCCACAAAACCAAATACCAGCTCTACAAATGCCTGACGTTTTGTTGGCACACCTGCAGTGGCACCACGTGCCACCCACCAGATCAGCCCCATTACGACAAAACCCAAAATAACGGACATCGCCAAGGTATCCACATGCAGCGTCCAAAAGCTGGTATCACCTACGGATTGCGCATTGAAACCCAGGTGATGTTGAATATAGCTGGAAGGGGTGAGTGCATGTTCAGCTTGTTGTGTGTGTTCAGTTGTCATAATCTCAAACTATTTTTTAAATTAACTTGTCTACACTTCGGTTTGTGCTTTTGCCAATGCTGCACCTGAAAACAACGCAGCAGCAGCAAGTCCGGCAATCAGTGCAAAAGGCACCAGAGAATGGTAAAGCTTGAAAATCACAAACAATATGATCGCGATCAACAAAATTTTTACAGCTTCTGCTTTTAATAAATTCAGCAGTGCGGCTGTTGCTTGCATGTTTGACTGGCCTCTTTCTGCAATCTTCGCGGCAGCCCATGCGCCAGCGATGACAGAAATACCACCCAACAATGCTGAAATACTCGCTGAGAATCCAGCAAGAACAGCGGCCAACAGTGCCACGCCCAATGTGGCCAGCACCTGCCAGCGCAACATATTACGGTACATTTGCCTGGTTGATTGTTGGTTTTCAAATGTGCTCATGGGGTAAGACTGCAAAAATGCAAGGCAAAATGCTGCAAAGACGCGAGATTTTGAATTATTCACCGCTTGAAGTCAAGCGTAAGCGCATACTTAACTGCCTGAATGTGCTGGAAAAATCCAGCACTCCTGCAGAAATACGCTATTTAACGCATCGTTTTCACTTGCCAGCCTTCAGTTTTGCTATCCAATCATCCAATTGGTCGAGATTGGCGTAGCTTAATTTAAGCACACCCGAACCATTACTTTTGGCACTGATGACCACATCCGCACCTAACTCTTCGCTCAGTTCTGTCTGTAATGCCGCGACATCCGGTTGCACTTTTTCTTTATTTTTTTGCTTGCTGGCAGGAGACTGTTGCATGAGTCGTTCAACCTCACGCACCGACAGCCCTTCCTGGGCGACTTTATTGGCCAGCATGATTTGTTGTGCTGGCTCAACCCCGATCAATGCACGCGCATGTCCCATATCAATCTGGTTATCCAGCAGCATATCCTGCACCATGGGTGTCAGCGTCAACAAACGCAGCAAGTTGGAGACGGCGACCCGGGAACGGCCTACCGCCTCTGCCGCTTTTTCATGCGTCATGCTGAATTCATCAATCAGACGCTTGATGCCCATGGCCTCTTCCAGGGGGTTTAAATTTTCCCGCTGGATGTTTTCGATCAGCGCCATGGCGAGGGCGGCCTCATCGGCAATATCGCGCACCAGTACCGGCACTTCTGTCAATCCTGCTTTTTGTGCAGCACGCCAACGGCGTTCACCGGCAATAATTTCAAACTGGTCGGCTGTTAATTCACGCACAAGTATTGGCTGCATAATGCCTTGTGAGCGAATTGAATCGGCCAGCGTTTGCAACGCCTCTTCATTCATGTATGAACGGGGTTGATATTTACCCGGACGCAGTTGGCTGACATTCAATGTTCGCAATGTATCTGATTGCGCAATCTCTTCCGTGTCGCCAGACAGCAATGCATCCAACCCACGCCCCAGTCCCTTAGGCTTTACCATACTGCTGATTCCTTGTTTTCTAATTGAGTCACAACATTAATTTTTCTGAATAATTTCCTGTGCCAGTTCCAGATAGGCTTGTGCCCCTTTGGATGCGCGGTCATACAGCAACACCGGCATGCCATAACTGGGCGCTTCCGCCAGCCGCACATTACGCGGAATGATGGTGTCGTAGACTTTTTTTCCAAAATGGCTGACCAATTGTGCCGATACCTGCTGCGCCAGCATATTTCGATTATCAAACATGGTCCGTAACAAGCCCTCAATTTCAAGCACCGGGTTCAAGTGAGCACGTACTTTTTTGATGGTATTGACCAGATCAGACAAACCCTCAAGCGCATAGTACTCACATTGCATCGGGATCATGACCGAATGCGCTGCCGTCAAGGCATTGACCGTGACCAGATTCAAAGAGGGCGGGCAATCGAGCAACACATAATCGTAGAGTTCAGCGCCCAACTTTAATATCGCGTTTTTCAGGCGGGTTTCACGTGCCATCTCATTCACAAGCTCCACTTCCGCACCTGCCAGATCGCGGTTGGAGGGGGCCACGTCAAACTTGGAAGCCTCCGCACGAATGATGACTTCCTGCAATGTATTATTACCAATCAACACCTGATAAATGCTGCCTTTGAGGTGCGCTTTATCAATGCCGCTGCCAGTACTGGCATTGCCTTGCGGATCCAGATCAACCAGCAACACTTTCTTGCCATGTTCGGCGAGACTGGCGGCCAAATTGACTGTTGTTGTGGTTTTACCTACGCCCCCCTTTTGATTGGTGATCGCGATTATTTTCATTGTACATTCTCAAACACGATTAAATGCCTTTCCGCATCCAGCTGCGGCACTTGCAAGCGAATCACTTGCGACGGGATGACGCCAGCCTGACTCAGTTCCTCTGTGGGTAACAGACCCTTCATTGCCAGCCAGCGACCATCCTCTGCCAGCAAATGCCGGGTGAGTTGCCTGAATAACGCAATTTCGGAAAACGCACGCGAAATGATTTGGGTAAAAGGAGAGGGGGCTTGATAAGCCTCCACCCGACCATGCACCACTTGCAGATTATCCAGGCCCAGTTCAGCTTTTGCCTGACGCATAAAAATTGTTTTTTTCTGTACGGTATCAATCGTTGTCACCTGCACATCGGGACGGGTAATCGCAACAATAATCCCGGGTAAACCACCGCCACTGCCTACATCCAGTAAATTACCAGCCTGAATATGCGGCACAACACTCAAGCTGTCGAGCACATGCAATCTCAACATCTCCTGCGGATCCCGTACAGCCGTCAGGTTGTATACCTTATTCCACTTTTGCAGCAAATCCATATAAGCCAGGCATTGCTGTTGCATATGCGCATTCACAACAGCCTGCAAACCCAATGCATCCACGCCTTGGGAGAGTTGTAATTCCAGCGCGATCATGCAGCAATATGCCCGGACTGACTTTGTTTTTTCTGCTGACGGCGCAGATACACCAGCAGCAATGAAATGGTGGCAGGCGTAATGCCCTGAATGCGGCCGGCCTGACCAATGGTTTCCGGTTGATGCGAGATCAACTTTTGCCGGGCCTCGATACTCAAGCCATGGACATCATTGTAATCAATCGCATCACCAAGCTTGATCTTCTCACTGCCTTTTTGCCGGGCGATCTCTTCCTTCTGCCTGTCGATATACCCCTGGTATTTAGCAGCAATTTCTACCTGCTCCAGTACATCTTCAGCCAAGGCTTCGGGCGCTGGCATCAATGCCAGCAGCGCGTGATAACTGACTTCGGGCCTGCGTAACAACTCAAACAGCGAATACTCATGCTCAAGCGTTTTACCGAAAGCGGCTAATTGCTGCGCCTCGGTAATCCCTTCAACACCACTGCCTTTGTGCAGACTTTGTGCGGGCTGCAGGAAAGTACGCTTCAGACGGGCTTGCTCCCGCTCAATGGCTTCCTGCTTTTTACAGAAGGCCTCCCAGCGCACATCATCCACCAGACCGAGCTTACGACCCGCTTCGGTGAGGCGCATATCGGCGTTGTCTTCACGCAACTGCAAACGATATTCGGCACGGCTGGTAAACATACGATACGGCTCGGTCACCCCGGTGGTAATCAGGTCATCTACCATCACACCCAAATAAGCCTGCTCACGGGAGGGGCACCATCCGTCTTTATCTTGTGCGAAGAGCGCTGCATTTGTCCCTGCGAGCAACCCCTGTGCAGCCGCCTCTTCATAACCCGTGGTGCCATTGATTTGCCCTGCAAAAAACAGCCCTTGCACAGCTTTGGTTTCCAGAGTCGACTTTAATCCACGTGGATCATAGTAGTCATATTCTATGGCGTATCCGGGGCGCAGGATGTGTGCCTGCTCAAGACCACGGATGGAGCGTACCAGCGCCAATTGAATATCAAACGGTAAACTGGTCGAAATACCGTTAGGATAAATTTCATGTGTGGTTAAGCCCTCTGGCTCCAGAAACACCTGATGGGATTCCTTATCGGCAAAGCGATGAATCTTGTCTTCCACCGAAGGGCAATATCTTGGACCAACCCCCTCAATCACGCCTGTATACATCGGTGAGCGATCCAAGCCGCTACGGATGATATCGTGTGTTTGCTGATTGGTATGGGTAATCCAGCAAGGTAACTGTTGCGGATGTTGTGCTGCACGCCCCAAAAACGAGAACACCGGCACCGGTGTATCTCCCGGCTGCTCTGTCATCACACTATAATCAATACTGCGACCATCAATACGCGGGGGCGTCCCGGTTTTCAAGCGTCCCGCAGGCAGACCGATTTCACGCAATCTGGCTGCCAGTGAAATGGCGGGGGGATCGCCAGCGCGTCCGGCACTGTAGTGTTGTAAGCCCACATGCACCAACCCACCCAAAAATGTCCCTGCAGTCAGTACGACTGATTTGGCATAGAAGCGCAAACCAATTTGCGTCACCACACCCGTCGCACGCGCACCTTCCAGAATGATGTCATCTACCGCCTGCTGAAATAACCATAAATTAGGTTGATTTTCGAGGCGATGGCGTATCGCAGCCTTGTACAAAATACGGTCTGCCTGCGCACGCGTTGCGCGCACAGCCGGTCCCTTGCTGGAGTTGAGGATACGGAACTGAATACCGCCCTCATCGGTTGCAGCCGCCATCGCACCACCCAGTGCATCGACCTCTTTAACCAGATGGCCTTTACCGATACCACCGATAGAGGGGTTGCATGACATTTGTCCCAATGTTTCGATATTATGGCTAAGCAGCAGCGTTTTTTGCCCCATGCGGGCAGCTGCAAGCGCAGCTTCGGTTCCGGCATGCCCACCACCGACCACAATTACATCAAATTTATCAGGAAAGTTCATAATGACAGTATTGAACTGTTTGATTTCAAAAGAAATGTGATTTTAGCGTAAACTAGCGAAATGGTCATTCTATTCACAGCATTGTTACAACATATCCGTGCTTGAATACAAATTGATAACGGTTTAATACAAATCAATTACATGCGCGCCATATTTGCTTAACATAGGTTTTTTATCATAGACTTAACAACAACAAAGGAGTCCTTACCATGAAAATTAAAACAATCATTGCAACATTCGGGGTGTTATTTTCTGCACACGCATTGGCTGATGTCACCAATGCTGAAAAACTGGTCTACAAATATACCAATATCGCACACTCAGTAAACGCCACCTACCAGGCACCTTCTATTACTGATGGTAAAATTTTCTTCAACCGTAAATTCAAAACGCCCAGCGGTAAAGAAGCTGCTTGCGCATCCTGCCACACCAACAACCCGGCCAATGCTGGTAAAAACATTGTGACAGGAAAAGAAATTCCACCATTGGCACCGCGTGTTAATCCAAAACGCTTTACCGATCTGGACAAAGTGGAAGAAGAGTTCACCAAACACTGCAATGACATTTTGGGTGCGGATTGCGAGCCATCCGAAAAAGCTAACTTCATTGCCTATTTATTGACTGAAACAAAACCAACCAAATAACTGATGCTGCGATACGTTTGGGATCCATTCATCAGAATATTTCACTGGTCACTGGTGGGGGCGTTTGCGTATGCGTTTTATACGCATAACTCCCTCTGGGAGCAGTTGCATCATGCTTATGCCGGCTACGTCGCCGGCTCATTGATTGTTGCCCGCATCGCCTGGGGCTTGCTTGCTACCGGCTATGCCAACTTTCACAGCTTCCCACCCAACCCGGTTTGGGCATTCAAATATTTCTTCAAAGTACTCAAAGGCACAGCCCGGCATTATATTGGTCACAACCCGATAGGCTCGATGGCGATCTATGCCATGCTAGGCTTGGGCATTATCACCGTAGGTTCAGGCTGCATTGTATTTAACAACGGCTGGGGATTGATTGACGACCAGATGAGCAGGGTCATACACCACTATGCAACATGGACCTGGCTGGGCGTAGTGGTGGTGCATGTACTTGGCGTACTTTTCGATAGCTTTATTCATCATGACAATCTGATATGGGCCATGATTACCGGTTGCAAGCGCGTATGTAGCATAGACGAGCGTTTCGACCAAAGAAATACACCTTTCCCTCGAAAAAAAACCCACTGATGTGGGTTTTTTATTTACCGATACAAAAGCGACTGAATATTTCACCCAGTAAATCGTCAGGCGTAAATTCGCCAGTAATACTCGATAAAGCCTCTTGCGCATAGCGCAACTCTTCCGCCACCAGTTCTGCTGCATGCATATTTGCCAAAGCACGCAGCAAGTGCGTATCCACCTGCTGTAGTGCCTGCAAATGGCGCGCGCGCGCCATAAAAACGCCTTCACCACTGGGTTGATAACCAACAATCTGCAGCAAGGTTTTTTTTAAGTGGTCGATACCCAAGCCTGTCTTGGCCGATAAAAACACGTGGCTTTCTTTCTCCAGCAACTCAACACGCGATGTTTCACGTGAAACATCAATTTTATTATGCACCCATACTTTTTGCACGCCAGCGGGGATGCGCTGCAAGATTTCAGCCTCAAAAGGACCAATACCATGCGCACTATCAATCAGCAATAGTGCAACATGCGCAGTCTCCATCGCCTTCCAGGTACGGGCAATCCCGAACTGTTCTACTGCATCATCCGTGGTACGCAAGCCTGCGGTATCAATCACATGCAAGGGTACGCCTTCAATCTGTATAGCTGATTTAATGGTGTCTCGGGTGGTACCCGCAATAGGGGTCACAATCGCAACCTCCTCACCAGAGAGTGCATTCAACAGGCTGGACTTCCCTACATTCGGCTGACCAATCAGTACTACATTGATCCCTTCACGCAACAACAAGCCCTGTTGTGCTTGGCGGAAAATAGCCTGCAAACTGGCCTGATTGTCCTGCAGCTTTTCCAGTACCCGCCCTTGCGTAATAAAGTCTATATCTTCCTCAGGAAAATCAAGACAGGCCTCCACATACATCCGCAAATCAATCAGTTGTTGCAGCAGGGTTTGAATCACTTGTGAAAACTCACCGCTTAGTGAGCGCACCGCGCTGCGCGCGGCTTCTTCAGTGGCGGCATTAATCAGATCGGCCACTGCTTCCGCCTGGGCAAGATCTATTTTTTCATTTAAATACGCGCGCTTGGTAAACTCGCCAGCTTCTGCATGTCGTGCACCACATTCAATGCAGCGACGTAACAATAATTGCATCAACGCTGTGCCGCCATGCGCTTGCAGCTCCAGCACATCTTCGCCGGTATATGAATGTGGATTTGGAAAGTAGATCGCAATACCGCGATCAATCAGACGCCCATCTGCCTGTAAAAAGGGCAGGTAAGCGGCATGACGCGGAGAGGGAAGGTGTCCGAGCACCTGCTCGGCAATATGACCAGACAGCGGCCCGGATACCCGGACCACACCAATGCCACCAGCCCCGGGCGCGGTGGCAATGGCGGCAATGGTTTCTATGGCGGATTTATTTGCCATGTCCTTTTTTGGCTTGTGCTTCGGTATGGATCATACGGTTGATGGCCCATTGCTGCCAAATCGACAGGATGTTGTTGACAAGCCAGTACAGCACCAGACCTGCCGGGAAGAAGAAGAAAAATACACTGAACAGTACCGGCATTATCTTCATCACCTTGGCCTGGATAGGATCTGCAGGTGGTGGGTTCAAGGTGGTTTGAATAATCATGGTCGCGCCCATCAAAAGCGGCAGCACAAAGTAGGGGTCGGTGGCAGACAAATCATGTATCCAGCCAAAAAACGGCGCATGACGTAACTCCACAGAGCCTAACAACACCCAGTAAAGTGAAATAAACACTGGAATCTGTACCAGTATCGGCAAACATCCACCCATTGGGTTGATTTTCTCGGTGCGATACATCTCCATCATGGCTTGCTGCAGCTTTTGCTTGTCGTCGCCAAACTTGTCTTTCAGTGCTTGCATGCGCGGCGCAATCTCACGCAAGTGCGCCATGTTGCGATACCCTGAAGCAGACAGCTTGAAAAAGGCCGCTTTGATCATGATCGTCAGGATGATAATCGCCACGCCCCAGTTTTTCACCAGTTCATGAATATGCGATAACAACCACATCAATGGTTTGGCAATAATGGTCAAAATGCCGTAATCCACGACATACTCCAACCCTGGCGCCGTGGCTTCCAAATCTTGTTGTACCTGTGGCCCGCTGAACAGTTTGGCTTCTACAGTTTTACTGCTTCCTGCTGCAATTTCTCCCACTGGCAACATCGCGCCAATGGAATAATCATGCTCACTTAACTTGGTTGTATAGAATTTGCGTTCATTGCTGGATTGCGGAATCCAGGCACTGACGAAATAATGTTGTACCAATCCAACCCAGCCATCTTTGGCGTTGATCGATACATCCTGTTTGGCCATATCGTCAAACTTAACCTTGTTATATTTATCAGCGACCGTGTAATAAGCCCCGCCCGTAAAGGTGGGCATCATTTTAGAGCCCTGGTTGGACTGATTGTCGTGAATGATTTGATAGTAAACAGAAGGGGAGATGGCTTTATGACTGTTATTTTTGATTTCATAGCGCACATCGATGACGTACTGGCCGCGATGGAAGACATAAATCTTGTCTACCGTAATCCCGTTACTTTCCGGTGACGATAAACGCACTTCCAGCGTGTCCTGGCCGTCTTGCAGTGCATAGCTGCTTTGCGCGGCAGTGAATGTTTGATAATGCGTAGGCAAGCCATCTCCTTTTAAACCGGTTTGCGCTACATATCGCTTGTCCTGAGACTGATCCGTCATCAGTTCGTAAGGACCGGAGTTATCATCAGCTTTGTGCTCCAGCAAAGACAACTGACGCAAGTCTCCACCCGTCGTATCAATTTCTGCCGCATAGCGATCCGTCTTCACCTGAATGCGTTCACCTTTGCTTAAATTAAAACCGGCAGCGGCCTGTGGCTTGTCGGCAGGGGCTGCGAGCGCAGGCTGAGTGCTTGTCGCTACTGGTTGCGGCGTGTGCTGCTGTTGCCAGGCATCCCACAACAACATGATGGAAAAAGAAAAAATCACAAAAAGAATCAGACGGCGAGTATCCATATACACTTTTCTAACAAATCAGGGGAGGGGATCAAAACCACCGGGATGCCATGGATGACAGCGGGCAATCCGGCATACTGCCAGCTTGCATCCATGCCACGCACCATAGCGTTGTAATGCCTCAATGGCATAATGCGAACAGGTCGGCTGAAAACGGCACTGGCGACCCATCCACGGGCTCAAACCCCATTGATAGCATTTAACCAGCGTGATCAGGAATGTTTTCATCATGGCCTTAGGAATTGCGAGACAATTTCTCCGGAGAAGTTTTTTGCATTTTACTCAGCAAAAAAGACATTTCTTGTTGTACGCGATCAAAATCGGCATGTTGAAATGCCTTGCGTACCTGCAACACGACATCATACCCGTTGACAGCAGACTCTTCCAGTCGGCATAACTCGCGTAATACGCGTTTCATATAATTTCGCTTGACGGCGAGTTTGGCGGTTTTTTTGGAAACAACCAGGCCAAAGCGATAATAACCAAACGCATTCGGCTTTATGTGGGCTATGAGCCATTCACCATAAAGTCGTTTGCGCAAATTAAAAACGGATGAAAATTCATCCGTTTTTTTTAGACGCTGCAAATTCATGCATTGACTGTCATGCAATGCATTATCCGGGGCTTACAGGCCCAGACGCTTGCGACCTTTAGCGCGACGAGCAGCAATCACTGCACGGCCACCTTTGGTTTTCATACGTACCAGAAAGCCATGGGTACGTGCACGACGGGTTTTAGATGGTTGATAGGTACGTTTCATTATGAGCTCCTGCCTGCTGGCAAACAAATAGTATTCGACATGTATTCACAGTGTAAATCACACACTTTGAATACTGCTTACCCTGCACACTGACAGCGTAAAATTTGCCGATTTCCAAAACCCTCAATTAAACATTAATTGCCTGCATTATGTCAATGATTTTTTTTATATTTTTGTAGTCGGGGCTTGTGGATAACTTCGGGTAAAAAGTTTAGAATGTGGCTTGATTGGATAAAACAATATCAGCATCCAATGTAACTTCCTGCCACACTATCCCGGCACACCTATAATAACTCGCAATCCAACGTTATACAGTAACGTGGCGTTTGCTTTACTTAAAAACACTGGAGCAATGGAAAACTTTTGGGCGCATTGTCTGCTAAGGTTCGAACAAGAACTGTCAGCGCAACAATACAATACCTGGATCAAGCCGCTGAAAGCGCGCGTCAATGGTCAATCGGTACAAATCATCGCGCCTAACAAGTTTGTCATGCAGTGGGTCAAAAGCAAATTCTTCAATCGCATTGAATCCATGGCCCATGGCTTGTCACAAACTGCGACTGTTGAATTAATTGTCGATGATTCCGAGCAACCGCCTGCTTTAGCACCAGAGATCAAACAGAAACCAGCTAATCCGGTAGAAACTGTCATTACAGAAGCCGTACAAAAGTCACCTGGCAAACAGCCAGTAAAAGCACACGTAAAACCACTCAAACAAGAAAGAACCAGTGGTTTGAATAACAGTTTTCTGTTTGATAACTATGTGACAGGCCGGGCAAACCAGTTAGCCCGGGCTGCAGCGATTCAAGTCGCCGGCAATCCAGGACAAGCCTATAACCCCTTATTCATCTACGGCGGAGTAGGGTTAGGCAAAACGCATTTATTGCAAGCCATTGGTAACCAGCTCAAAAAAGAAAAACCGGATGCCAATATCCGTTATTTGCATGCTGAACGCTACGTCTCCGATGTGGTAAAAGCTTATGAAAATAAGGCATTTGATGAATTCAAACGCCAATATCACTCACTCGATTTGCTATTGATTGACGATATCCAATTTTTTGCCAAAAAGACTCGGACACAAGAAGAGTTTTTTTATGCCTTCAACACTTTAATTGAAGAAAAAAAACAGATCGTCATCACCTGTGATACCTATCCTAAAGAAATTGTGGATATGGACGAACGCTTGCGAACGCGGTTTAGCTGGGGTCTGACAGTTGCGGTTGAACCACCCGAACTTGAAATGCGGGTGGCCATTTTGCGCAAAAAAGCAGAAACACTCAAAATTGATTTGCATGAAGATGTTGCTTTTTTTGTAGCCAAACAAATCCGTTCAAGTATTCGTGAACTGGAAGGGGCATTGAACCGGATTATTGCCATGGCAAACTTTACCGGGCATGCGATTGATGTACATTTGGCCAAAGATGCCTTGCGCGATTTGATTGCGGTGCGTGGCCGCCAAATCACGATTGAAAATATACAAAAGACGGTCGCTGATTATTACAAAATCAAGGTCAGTGACATGTTTAGCAAAAAGCGTTCTCGTAACGTCGCGAGGCCGCGACAAGTCGCCATGTCGTTGACGCGCGAGTTAACCAACCATAGCTTTCCCGAAATTGGCGAAGCGTTTGGTGGCCGTCATCACACCACAGTGATGCATGCATGTGAAGAAATTGAACAGTTGCGGCTGAATGATCAAACAGTGGCGCGAGATATTGGATTGTTAACACAAGTCATTAGAGACTAAATTACTTGTAGAATAAATGGATTACAAAAGGTGTGGATAACATGCGAATCAAGTGTGCTTAAATAGTGGGTTAAGCGCGCCAGAATTAAGTTTAAAATATCAGCCACAATTGATGCATGTTTAAATCGCAAGTTACACACAGAGCAATAAGTTTTTAAATAATTGAATTGAATGGTTTTTTCGAGTTATCCACAAAAAATCAGTCCATTACTATTATTGTTATTTTTATATATTGAAATACATATTATTAATTAGGTCAGACCATGCAGATTAAAATCAACCGCGAGGTATTGCTCAAACCATTAAACAATGTGACAGGGATTGTTGAACGTAGACATACGCTTCCTATCCTTTCAAACTTGCTGGTGAACATCAAACAGCAAGAAATGCATTTAACGGCGACTGACTTGGAAATGCAGATTTCACTGAAAGTGCCCACCGGCATAGAAGGTGAACTGAGTACCACTATTTCTGCTAAAAAGTTACTGGATATCTGTCGTTCATTGCCTGACGGAACCAGCATAGAAATGGTCAGCCAGGATAATCGTATTACATTGAAAGCTGGTAAGAGCCGCTTTAACCTGCAAACATTGCCTGCAGCGGATTACCCGCTCATGAGCAAGGCCAGTGGCCAAAATATCAGCTTTACCATTTCACAGGCAGAATTGAAGCGCCTGTTGAAACAGGTGGAGTTTGCCATGGCACAGCAGGATATCCGCTATTATCTGAATGGCTTGCTGATGGAAGTGAATGGTGATCAATTGCACGTAGTGGGCACTGACGGCCACCGTTTGAGCTATACCAATACCACACTGGATCAGACCTTTGAAAAGAACGAAGTGATCCTGCCAAGAAAAACAGTGCTGGAACTGACCAAGCTACTTGATGAGCAATCCGAGTCGCCGGTGGTGATTGATTTGTTGAATGGCCAGGTCAGTTTTGAGTTTGGTGATATTCAACTGATCAGCAAAGTGATCGATGGTAAATTCCCTGATTACAACCGCGTGATTCCATCAGGCCACCAGAATACATTTGAAGTGAATCGCCAGGCCATCCTGAGTGCTTTGCAACGTGCGTCGATTTTATCTAATGAAAAATACCGCAGCATCCGTATGGTGATTACCAATGGCCAGCTCAAGTTGATCAGTACTAATACCGAGCAGGAAGAAGCAGAGGAAGAACTTGAAATTGCTTACGACAAAACGCCGCTTGATATTGGCTTTAATGTTACCTATCTGATTGATGTGTTAAACAATCTCGGCGATGAGCACATCACTTTTGCATTTGCCGATGCCAACAGCAGTTGCCTGATCACGGCTGGCAGCGATGCCAATTATAAATACGTTGTAATGCCAATGCGCATATAATGCTGACTCCTGTGTTCCACGTGAAACACGGGGGTTTGTCTTTTTTAATCTCAAATTAAAGAATCAAGTTATGGCACAGCCACAAGAATACAACTCAGACAGTATCAAGATTTTGGAAGGTTTGGACGCAGTACGTAAACGTCCCGGCATGTACATTGGGGATACCTCGGATGGTTCAGGCTTGCACCATATGGTGTTTGAAGTTCTGGATAACGCAATTGACGAAGCATTGGCTGGACATTGCGATGACATCAAAGTCATTATTCATCACGACAACTCCATCAGCGTTTCAGACAATGGACGCGGGATTCCGACCGACGTGAAGGACGATGACAAAAACGATCCTAAACGTTCCGCTGCCGAAATTGTCATGACCGAGTTGCATGCAGGTGGCAAGTTTGACCAAAACTCCTACAAAGTCTCTGGTGGATTGCATGGGGTAGGCGTGTCAGTGGTCAACGCCTTATCAGACTGGTTGCGCCTGAAGATTTACCGTAAGGGCAAAGTGCATCAGATGGAATTCCGTCGTGGCGTACCACAGGCACCGTTGGCGATGACCGGCACCACCGATAAAACAGGCACCGAAGTGCACTTTCTGGCTTCTGTCGATACCTTTGTGCTGGTTGAATACCATTTTGAGATTCTGGCAAAACGTATCCGTGAATTGAGCTTTCTCAATAACGGCGTCAAAATCGAGTTGATGGATCAGCGCAATGGCAAGTCCGAAAATTTTGCATTCAGTGGCGGCATCAAAGGCTTTGTCGAGTACATGAACCGTACCAAAACCGTATTGCACCCAAAAGTGTTTTACGCGATTCATGAAAGAGACGGCATTACTGTAGAAGTGGCCATGCAGTGGAATGACAGTTATTCTGAGACTGTGCAATGTTTCACCAACAACATTCCGCAACGTGATGGCGGTACCCACCTCACGGGTTTGCGTACGGCGATGACGCGTACACTCAACCAATACATCGAACAAAACGATTTCGCTAAAAAAGCCAAGGTTGAAACCACGGGCGACGACATGCGTGAAGGCATCACCTGCGTATTGTCGGTCAAAGTCCCCGATCCAAAATTCTCTTCCCAGACCAAAGATAAACTGGTGTCGAGTGAAGTACAGCCAGTGGTACAGGAAATTGTCTCCGCCAAACTGGCCGAGTTTTTAGAAGAAAACCCGATAGATGCCAAAATCGTATGCGGCAAGATAGTTGAAGCTGCGCGTGCACGTGAAGCTGCGCGCAAAGCCCGTGAAATCACCCGCCGCAAAGGCGTGATGGACACCATGGGCCTGCCGGGCAAACTGGCCGATTGCCAGGAAAAAAATCCTGCCCTGTGTGAACTCTACCTGGTCGAGGGTGACTCTGCGGGTGGGTCTGCCAAACAAGGTCGTGACCGTAAATTCCAGGCCATCCTGCCACTCAAAGGCAAGATCCTCAACGTAGAAAAAGCCCGCTTTGATAAATTGCTGGGTTCACAAGAAATTGCCACCCTGATCACCGCCATGGGCACCGGGATTGGCAAGGATGATTTTAATCTCGAAAAACTGCGCTATCACCGCATCATCATCATGACCGATGCGGACGTCGATGGTGCGCACATCCGTACCCTGTTGCTGACCTTCTTCTACCGTCAAATGCCGGAACTGGTTGAAAACGGCCACATCTACATTGCGCAACCGCCGCTGTATAAAGTCAAACAAAGCCGTGACGAACGCTATTTGAAAGACGAACACGAACTGGATGAGTACCTGCTGAATTCTGCGCTGAGAGGGGCCGAGTTACTCACCCGCGAAGGCGGCGAGAGTTTAAGGGATGATGCTTTAAACAGCATTGCCAAACAAATGGTGCTGACTGAAGCCGTGATCCGCCGTATTGCCAACCTGTATGATGAAAGCGTATTGCGTGCGATCCAGGACCTTGGTGATGTAGACCTTTCCAGCGAAGCAAGTGCTCACGCCGCTGCTGAAAAATTGCGCCCTATCCTCGGTGCAGTCGGTTCTGAAGTGCTGGTGGTACAGGATACCGAAACCAGCGCCTACCGCTTGGAAATCAATAAATACGTACACGGTAACCTGCAAAGCTGCGTGATCGATGCCGAGTTTGTCGGCAGTGGTGATTACCGTCAAATCAACCGTACCTCACACATGGTCAATCACCTGCTGGGTGAAGGGGCACTCATCAAACGCGGCGAAAAAGAGCAAAAGGTCAGCACCGTCAAACAGGCGCTGGACTGGCTACTCAGTGAAGCCAAACATGGCCTGAATATTCAGCGTTACAAAGGCCTGGGCGAGATGAACCCGGAACAACTGTGGGAAACCACCATGGACCCCACCGTACGCCGCTTGCTCAAAGTGCAAATTGAAGACGCCATCGGCGCCGATGAAATTTTCACTACCTTGATGGGTGATAATGTGGAACCGCGCCGTGCGTTTATTGAAAGTAACGCGCTCAGTGTCAGTTCGCTGGATATTTAAGCAAAAAGCTTAATTTATATTCAAATGCAAAAAAGGCTCCGCAAGGAGCCTTTTTTGTACACTGAGAAAATGATTACAATGGATGTTCAAGCTGTTGCTAGGCTTCATTTTTGTCAGTACTCGCGCTTTCGAGCTCCAGCAATGTTTTCAGGTCCTGACGACCTTGTTCCATCACACTGGACAAGGCTTTTCTATCATGCCGGATTTTAAGCGTGGCTTCGAGCTGTTCGTGGTCGTGCTTTTCAAACTGTTTGATGATTTTTGCGGCAGCGCTGGCTGTTTCGCCAGTCGCCATCAATGCCTGCCGGGCGGCTTCCAGCGAGGAGTAAAAGGTTTCCCTGATCGGGTTCAAATCCAGTTCCCGCAAATCAAAGGCATCTGTTCTGCTTCTGGCCCGCACTACAATCGCCACGCCAGGCCAGCGCTCTTTGACTAATGTAGCCATTTCCAGCGTGGCAGCCGAATCATTGAGCGCGATCACCAGTAGTTTTGCTTCTGCAATGCCGGCTTCTTCCAGCACGTCGAGCCTTGATGCATCGCCGTAATAACAACGCCAGCCAAACTGGCGGGTCAGGTCGACCTGGTTAGGGTCATTATCAATCAGCGTGGGGGTAATGCCTTTTGCAATCAGTACCCGACCCACGATCTGTCCAAAACGGCCAAAGCCGGCAATGATCACGGAATTATTTTCCGGGATGGCATCCTTGGGGCGTTCACCGCATTGCAAGGTCAAAAAGCGGTCGTATAGCAATAGCAGCAGCGGCGTAATCAACATGGAGACGGCAACGATGGCATTGAGGATATTGTAGGTTTCGCGCGAAATAGAGGTTTGCGTTAATGCGATGCCAAAAATGACAAAGGCAAACTCGCCAATTTGCGAGATGGCAACACCGAACAGCAATTTGTCACGTAACGAGTATTTAAATAGCCAGCCCAGGCCCATCAATACTGCAATTTTCAATAGGACAATCAGCAGTGCAACCCCAAAAATCAGCAGCGGCTGGTCAGCCACCAGCGATAAATCTACCGTCATGCCAACGGAGATAAAGAACAAGCCGAGTAACAGGCCTTTGACCGGTTCAATATCCAGCCTTAATTCATAACGATATTCTGATTCTGCCAACAGCACGCCTGCCAGAAACGTCCCCAGCGCCATCGACAAGCCCACAGATTGCATGGCCAATGAAACACCAATCACCAGCAATAATGAAAAAGCGACAAAAATTTCCCGCACACCGGCCTGGGCGATGATGCGCATGAGCGGGCGCAACAGGGTGCGACTGGCGATCACAATGGCTAAAATCACTGCCAGCGCCTTGGCCACAGCCAGCAAATCAAAACTCGATGTTGATCGGTTTGGCGCAATAAAAGCGAGCAGCATGAACAGGGGGATCACTGACAGATCCTGAAACAGCAGGGTGGCAAAGGCGGCTTGCCCACCGGGCGTATGCAGCTGTTTTTTTTCAGTGAGCGCAGTGAGCCCGATCGCCGTGGACGACATGGCAACCCCCATGCCAATAATCAGCGCTTCAGGCCAGCTAAAATGCATGCCATGTGCAATCACGGTGACCAGGCCCATGGTGAACACCACTTGCATGCCACCCAGGCCAAACAGAAGTTTGCGTAACTCCCAGACTTTTTGTGACTCGAGTTCCAGGCCTATCAAAAACAGCATCAATACCACGCCAAACTCAGCAAAATGCATGACATGCTCCGGGTCCGCAATCAGCTTCAAAGCATAGGGGCCAATCAGAATACCCGCGATCAGGTAACCGAGGACGGATCCCAGGCCCAGTCTTTTAAACAGCGGGACTAACATGATGGCCGCAGCGAGGAATATCGCGGCCTGCACAAGAAAATGAGAGGTATTCATTGGAGCCTTTAATGGGTGCTTTAAACAGGGCGTGCGTCTTTCCCAGTGGGCGGTTGCCATCACCTGAAAGGCCTGCTAACCGCGTAAATGGTGGGCGCTTTTTATGGGGAATTTACCATACTTACGCCTGTTAGGGTCTGGGCATCCTGTACATCCATGTCAGCGCTATTGCGCAGGTTGAATCTGCGTGCTTGCCAGATTAATCTGACAAGAAAATCAGACGATTCCCTGTGTCTCGCCTACAGCATCCCTTTTAAACTGCCAGCAACACATCCACAAAAATGTCTGGCAAGTTAAGGACAGACCACGTACACAGGTTAAAGAACACATGCCAAGCCCGAATGAAATTGCAGAACAGATTTTTGAAGTATTGAGTTTTTCGATCAAACAAGCATGCGATGAACAGGATTGGTTTAATGTCAGCCGCGATGCACTTGCCTACGGTTTCCAGCAGAGTGATGTATCCACCGCTTTTGCTTACTCGCAGCGGTTTGATCTGTTGATTGAACCAGATATCTACCTGTGCCTGCTGTACCGGTCTTTCGACCCGTCTGGTCCATTTATCACAATGCCCGCCATCAGCAGGTTCGAGTTAAGCCTGTCACAGGGCAATACGGTCATTAAGTCATATTTGAACGGGTTTGATGAGCCCATTTCACTCAAGGACAAAGGTGCCTGGAATGAACTCTCCTTTACCTGAGTCTTGAGTACCCTCCCGACACCGCTGTTGAGATAAGTGTTGTATGTGTTGACTCGCAAGTGTTCATCATCAAAGGAAAATGCCATGTACATCAGAATGAACCGCCACGCGAAACCACCCGCCATTCAAGAAAAAAAGCCTGCATCTGCGCCCACCCCCCCTGCGCTAAATGAAAAGCAACTGGCAAACACCAACACGCTGGAAAAAGAAATTGCCTCTGACATAGAAAACGGTCAGCTTTCAACCGATGAGCTGAATAGCCACAACGATATCTAGGATTTGAAATCTAGGATTTGAAAAACGCCTGCATCAACAGACATAAGGTGCTGAAAGCAGGGTGCTGTGCAGCGGTGAGTGTATGCGCACCTGCATTTAATGCCTCATCCTCTACTCTGCGCACCTGTACCGGCACTCCGGCCAGCAGCAATTTGGAAGCATAGCCTTCTGCCTCATCCCGCAGCGGATTCGCATGGCCCGTGATGACTAAGGCCGGAGCCAGCCCAGCCAGCCGGCATGAGTTTACCGGCGAAACGTAAGGGTGCATGCCATCACTGGCAACCGGAATATAGTCTGCCCACGCGCGCCGGCACGGGCTATCCACAGTGGCTGCCATCGAGCTTGAAGTTTGTGATGCATCCAGCATGGGGTTGATTAATATCTGTCCGCGTAGCCTGGCATACTTGTTCAGTGGTAATCCTCTGTCGCGAAACAGCATGGCCAGCACCGCTGCCAGGTTGCCCCCGGCCTGTTCCCCCGCCACAAACATATTTTTCGCATCGGCACCTATTGCCTGTGCATGTTCAGCCACCCATTCCAGCGCAGCATAGGCGACTTCTATCGTTTGCGGAAAACGCATGGCTGGCGCCAGTGGATAGTCCACACAGACAATCACCGCATCTTCAGACAGTGCAGTGGCAATGGCAAAAGCCGCTTGAATGGTGCCGCAATTAAACAGCCCGCCGTGAAAATAAAGGATGACCGGCAATGGTTGCCGGGATGCAGGCCGACCAAACACTTGCAGTACAACAGGTGCAGCCCCAACCGAATATTCAAAAGTTGTCGTCAACATATCAGGGGTCGCTTCAGCCTTTAATGCGGACGCACCAACCCTCAAGGAATTTCATGGGTCAGTAGCGTCCGTCAACAAGCGTTGATCAGGGCATTGGCGTCGTTTGAAATTAACGCAAGCCGCCACCAGCCAACAGTTGTTCGCCGGTTAACCAGTAAGCATCGTCAGAAGCCAAAAATGCGGCAATGGAGGCAATATCATCTGGCTGGCCACTACGGCCAAGCGGCGTTTGTGCAGCATAGGCGGATTCCATCTCTGAGCCAATCACACCCGCAGTATGTGTGCCTTCGGTTTCGACCAGGCCAGGGTTTAAGGCATTGACGCGGATCTTGCGTGGCCCCAGTTCTCTGGACAATGAGCCGGTGATCGCATCTACCGCGCCTTTGGTGGCGGTGTATACCGCAGCGCCAGGCGGCGTTAAACGGCTGACCACAGAACCAATATTGATAATGCTGGCACCTTCACCCAAATGCTTCACCGCGGCCTGGGTGGTCAATAACAAGCCCAACACATTGGTATTGAATTGCTTGTGGAAGTGTTCAGGCGTGATCTCTTCAATAGCGCCGAATTCATAAATGCCGGAATTGTTGACCAGGATATCCAGTCTGCCGTAATGGCTAATCGCGGCATTGATGATTGCTTCCGCTGCACTGGGTTCACTCACGTTACCGCCTACTGCCACGGCCTTGCCACCGGCCTGGGTAATTTCCGCCACCACTTTATCGGCCCCAGCCTTGCTCGAAAAATAATTGACCACCACAGCCGCGCCATCGCGGGCAAGACGTTTTGCAATGGCTGCGCCTATACCTTTGGATGCACCGGTGACCACTGCGACTTTACCTTCAAGTTTCTTGCTCATCAAAATCTCCTAAATAAAAAGTAATCAAGTTGTTTAAAGCTGGTGACCACTATAAATAAATAAAAATCACAGATAAATCACCTAAATATGCAATCACTGTGCTAATTTATTGGACAATCAGGCAATGGTTGAGGCAAAGATGGATAGGTTTGACACGATGCTGGCATTCACGCGGGTGGTAGAGCTGGAGAGTTTTACCAAAGCTGCACTGTCTTTAAATCTGCCCAAAACCACTGTTTCGGCGCAGGTACTGGCGCTGGAAAAGCGTTTACGCGTGAAACTGTTACACAGAACCACCCGCCGCATCAGCGTCACCACCGATGGCGCCGCCTATTACGAGCGGGCGATCAGGCTGTTAAACGAGCTGGAAGAGACCGAAGCGGCCTTGAATCAGGCCACCAGCAATGCCAAAGGCCGCTTGCGGGTAGATGTGCCCACCCCATTGGGCCGCCTGGTGATTATTCCGGCGCTGCCGGATTTTTTTAAACGCTATCCGGAAATTCAACTCGAAATCGGCTGCGATGACAGGCCGATTGATTTGCTGGAAGAGGGCGTCGATTGCGTAATCCGTGTCGGTCATCCCGTGGATTCGACTTTAGTGGCCAGGCGCGTAGGCACCATGCAATTTTTGCTGGTCGCCTCGCCTGACTACCTGCAAACTCATGGCAGGCCAGCACACCATGACGATCTGCAACGCCACCAGGCCGTGCACTTCTTTTCATCCAAAACCGGCAAAGTGCGTAATTTCATGCTCGAACTCGAAGGGGGCCAGCAAGAGGTCACCACCATCCGCAAACTGGCCATCAATAACGGTGATGCGATTGTCTCCGCCGCGCTGGCAGGCATCGGCATCTGCCAATTGCCCAGCTTTATGGTGCAAAATTACCTGGCAAACGGTGAGCTGGAAAAAGTATTGAGCGATTACCCGCTAGGTAGCCTGCCGCTCAATGCGCTCTACCCGCAAAACCGGCACCTCTCCTCCAAGGTGCGCGCCTTTATCGAATGGGTGGCAGAGCTATTCGCTGAGTGCCACTTGCTACAAAATACCAGCCAAAGTTAAATCACAATATCCATAAAGGAAGCATCATGGGCCCACTGGAACAGAATTTTGAAAACACCTTATTCAAGCTTATCCCGCAAACCAAAAACTTAGGGATAAAAATCACCATGATCGAAGACCATCAGATCACGGTGCACGGCGATTACGCCTTAAACAAAAACCATCTCGATATCGTGTTTGGTGGCAGCATTGCGGCCATCTCGATTACCACGGCCTGGTCATTGGTGCAGTCTAAAATTGAGCAAGCAGGGCTTAAGGGTAACCTGGTCATCAAGCGGCAGGAGATTGATTATCTATTGCCGGTGAAAACAGACTTTGAATGTATTGCGAGTTTTCAATCAGTGGATGATTGGGAGAGTTTTAAAAGGACTTATGAGGAAAAGGGCAGGGCAAAGATTGTAATCGCTGCACAAATAGTCAGTGAATCAAAAGCAACATCAAAGTTTCAAGGTGTATTTGTTTTATATAAATAAATTAGACCCTAAGTTTGCTTTTCAAAATTGAATGTATAGCTTTAGGTATAATTCAAAAATAACAGTTAACAATTGGAACAAAAATGGGCATGAATGAAGCGGATACCCGCTACCACTTGATCGACCCTATTTTGAGAGACAAAGGCTATGTGAGCCGTGATCGTATCACTCTCGAGACAATCATGACCCCTGCTCCAGTTGAACCCAGTGGTGCAAAAGGCCGTCGTCGTAAAGGCCCTGGGCGTACCGACTATTTGCTATGTGTACAAGTTGGCGATATGCCAAAAGCATTGCCGGTAGCTGTACTTGAAGCCAAAAAAGAAGGTGACGATCCACTGAAAGGTATGCAGCAAGCAAAAGGTTATGCAGACTGCGGGCGCTTCGATGTGAATTATGTTTTTTCAACAAATGGACACCGTTACGGAGAGTTTGACTGCATTAGCAGTTTACAGGGAGGGCCATTTCTATTTGCCAATTTCCCTGCGCATTCAGATTTAACGGCTCGTTATGCTAAAGATACTGGCATTAACGTGACTCGCTCTGAGGCAGCAATACTATTTCAAGCCGATAGCCCGGCCTGGGCAATCTCCCGTTATTATCAAGATGCAGCAATCCGTGCTGCTTTCGAGAAAATTCTTCTCGAGCAACAAGCAGGACAGCAACCTCGTGTTTTGCTGACATTAGCCACAGGCGCCGGAAAAACTATTATTGCAACCAACCTTCTGTGGCGTATGAGCCAGGCAGGCCAGCTCCCTAAGCCTGCGCTCTTTTTGTGTGACCGCGATGAGTTACGTGAGCAAGCATACTCTAAGCTAAAAGCCGCTTTTGGTGACAACGCCCGCATTGTTCGCACTGAAAAGGGTTTGAACGCGGCAGCGAATGCACGCATTCACATTGCTACATATCAAACGCTGGGGCTCGATGATGAAGAAGGCTTTGCCAGTTTTTTAAGCGAACATTACAGCGAAGATGCTTTCAGCGTGATTATCATTGATGAATGTCATCGCTCTGCTTGGGGGCGTTGGTCAGAAGTATTACGCCGTAATCCCAATGCAATCCATATTGGGCTTACCGCAACCCCTCGTAAGCTGGAAGAATCCAAACACGCAAGCGCAGAAGACCTAGAAATCACAGCAAATAACCGTAAGTATTTTGGCGAACCCGTCTATGAATACACGCTCATTCAAGCGCAAGAAGATGGCTACCTTGCTGCTTGTGAAATAGTTAAACGTAAAGCCAGTATAGATAATGCTACTTTTACAAAAGAAGAAATTCTCAAAGCGGGTGTTAGAGACATAAAAACAGGTAAACCGCTTACCGAAGAAAACCTGTCAAAAAACGAATATACAGGCAAAGATTTTGATGACGAGCTGTTTGTTGAGCTGCGTACACCAAAAATGTGCCAAGACCTTTTCAAGTTACTGTGTGAAAACGGTGGACCAGAACAAAAAGTGATTATTTTCTGCACCCGTGAAATTCATGCAGACCGTGTTGCCCAACACATGAATAATCTCTATGTGAAATGGTGCATAGAAAAAGGGAATACACCCAAAGACCACTACGCTTTTAAATGCATGGGTGGGCCTAATAACGGTTCAGATATGATAGAACCCATGCGAGGTTCAAGTGAGCGAGCATTTATCGCTTGTACAGTAGACTTGCTAGAAGCTGGTGTGGATATTGAACGTTTGAACGCAGTAGTTTTTTTCCGTTACCTGCAATCGCCTATCAAGTTTTACCAAATGGTGGGCCGTGGTACACGTATTCACGAAGAAACACAAAAATACAAATTCTGGCTTTACGATTACACCGATGTAACTCAGCTGTTTGGTACAGACTTTATAACCAAACCACCACGCCCAGGTGGAGGAAATGGCGGCGGCGAAGGACAGGGTGGTGGCGAAGAAAATGATGGCCCAGCCGTGGCAGAAATCGGCGGGCAATCGGTCATCATTAACGCTCAAGGCCGCTTTATTTTAAGCCGGAGAGATGGCCGTGATACGCCTATACCCGTGGATGAATACCGTAAAGAAGTGATACAGCGTGTCCTCACTGAAGCACACAATTTAGATGAATTTAGAGCACTATGGATTGAGGCAAAAAAACGCCGCCAACTCATAGACCATCTGCTGGGTGATAACTTTAGCCCAGAAGTGATTCGAGAAATCGACCAGATGAATGACTTTGACTTATACGATTTTTTTGGTAAGTACGGCTATCATGCTCGCGCCCTAAAACGCCCAGAGCGTGGCGAACTTTATATCAATCACAATGATGATTGGTTTAGTACTATGGATGGCAAAGCCGCCATCGTGTTAAAAGGCTTAGGGCATCAGTTCGCGCAAGGTGGTACCGATGCGCTGGAAAGCCAAAATCTGTGGGAGGTGCCAGAGATTAAGATGGTGGGGGGCTTAAATGCTTTGCGTGGCTTGGGTTCACCTGTGCAGGTCATGCATGAGGCTAAGTCGAGGTTATTTGGGGTATGAGTGTAAATAAGTTAAGTGATATTGCAGAGGTCATCATGGGTCAGTCTCCTCCTGGAGATACCTACAACTCGAACGGTGTTGGTTTGCCTTTTTTTCAAGGAAAGTCAGAGTTTGGGAAAGTGAGTCCAGTGGCTGTTAAATGGTGTTCGAAGCCAACCAAAGTATCAAATGCTGGAGATATATTGATCTCTGTGCGAGCACCAGTGGGTCCTACAAATCTCGCTGATAAAACATGCTGCATTGGGCGTGGCTTGGCGGCAATACGGCCATATCCAAATTTAGCCGATAGGGATTTTGTGTGGCTATATCTGCAGTATTTTCAGAAGGAGTTGGTAAAAAAGGGGCAAGGCTCGACATTTGAGGCAATCAACGGGGATGACCTAAATGAGATTAAATTTCCTAAATTCTCACCTAATGAACAGCGCAAAATCGCTGTCCAAGTTAAAGCCCAACTGGCTGAAGTAGAAACCGCTCAACAGGCAGCGCAAGAGCAGTTAAGTGATACCCGCTTGCTGCGCGCCCGCACGCTTAAGACCTTTTTTGCAGAACTGGATACGGCACCTAAAAAGAGGCTTGGCGATTATGCTCCAACGACCAGCGGCTCCACACCTTCACGCGGCAATAAGGAGTATTGGCAATCAGCAGAAATCGCTTGGGTGAAAACTGGTGAGGTCGCCTTTGCTCCCATTACCGCGACCGAAGAAGCCATTTCAAAACAGGCACTAGCAGAATGCTCGCTATCCTTGCTGCCGCCTAAAACCGTTCTCATCGCGATGATTGGGCAGGGTAAAACACGCGGCCAATCGGCCATTTTGGAAATACCCGCCACTACCAATCAGAACTGTTTTGCGATCTTGCCAAATAACACTTGGGAGCCTGACTTTCTGCAACTATGGCTGAAATCGTCATATCAAGATTTGCGCGATTTGTCGGCAGATAGGGGTGGAAGTCAGGCCGCCTTGAACGGAGCATTGCTAAATGCGCTAGAAGTACCTGCACCTAGCAAAACAGAACAACAAAATATCGTAGCACGTATACAAACCGCTATGACCGAAATAGACACATTAGAAAATTCAATCAAGGCAGCGTTGGATGACATAAAGCGCCTTCCAATTCGAGTGCTTGAGCAAGCCTTCAAGGTATAAACATGGCCATAAAAAAAACAACTGAAAAACAATCTAAGGCTATTGCATCAACCCAGTCGCTTTCTAGCTTTGTAAAGAGCATTTGTGATGTGATGCGTCGCTCCAACTGCGCTAGCGCTTTGCAATATGTGCCAGAACTTACTTGGATTCTGTTTCTGCGTATATTGGACGCACAAGAGGCTAATGCACGTGAAGAGGCAGAAGTGTTAGGTGCGGAGTATTCTCCCGCATTGCATAGCCCTTACCGTTGGCAAGATTGGGCTGCACCATACTCTGATAAGCCAGATCACTCCAAAACACCTGAAGGAAAGCCTTTCGGCTGGAAGCGTCAGGAGTTATTCGCAGCTGGCGATGGCAAGTTGTTTGATTTTATAAACAAAGAGTTACTGCCCCATTTGCATGGTCTAGATGTTGATATACCTACAGGTTTACCCAACCCTGCCGCGAGCCGTAAACAGCGCATTATGGGGCGCACCATGACGGCAGTGGAAAAAGTGCGTGTGGATAGTGAAGCCAACTTTCGCGATATTCTCGATAAAGTGGATCAGATCAATATCGACCATGTAGATGATCAGCATTTCTTCACGCTATCGCAAGTGTATGAAGATTTGCTGTTAAAAATGGGTGAGAAGAACTCAGACGGTGGTCAATTCTTTACGCCGCGCGAAGTGATCCGCGCCATGGTACATACGGTAAATCCGCAGCTAGGGCAAACGGTGTATGACCCTTGCTGTGGTACGGGTGGTTTTTTGGCCGTTGCCTACGAGCACATTGCCCGCCAGCTAGGACAAAGCGTCACCAGCACCGATATTGACACACTCAAGCATGACACTTTTTTTGGACGTGAAAAAGAAAACCTTGTTTTTCCGATTGCGCTTGCTAACTTGGTATTGCATGGCATAGATCAACCCAATTTATGGCACGGTAATGCACTTACAAAAAAAGCAACGTATTCGGGCTTATTTGAACAAGCACCAAAACAATTTGATGTGATTCTCACTAACCCGCCGTTTGGTGGCAAGGAAGGCAAAGATGCACAAAAAAACTTTGCTTTTGAAACAGGCTCAACGCAAGTGCTGTTTGTGCAAGATATTTTAGCGGAGCTTGCAGAAAATGGTACCTGCGCTATGGTGTTGGATGAAGGCTTATTGTTCCGAACCAACGAAAGCGCGTTTGTTGAAACTAAGCGTAAGTTACTCGACGAGTGCAATTTGTGGGCCATCGTGAGCCTGCCTGGCGGCGTATTTTCTACCGCAGGGGCGGGTGTAAAAACGAATCTCTTGTTTTTCACCAAAGGCAAAAAGACTGAAAAAATATGGTATTACGATTTGTCGTACGTGAAAGTGGGTAAGAAAACCCCTCTAACACTAGCACATTTTGGCTTTGGGCCAGACGGTAGTATTTTAGAAGATGGCAAATTACCAACGGTGTTAACAGTAGATTGGAGAGCCGAAGAATCCAACGCCGTCAAACCTTTCCCTAGTTATTCGCGCATGTTGCAACAACGTGGTAAACCAGAAGGTGAAAGTCCTTACTCTTGGACAGTAGATTTCTCAGCAAGACGTGCAAAAGCACGAGAAGAAATGCAGCCTCTACTTGATGAAGCAAGCAGTATTAAAGCCAAAGTTGTTGATTTAAAAGAACAGCTAAAACGCTTGAAGAAAGATAAAGCCGAAGAGGCGGAAAAACTGGCACTTACTGAAAAAATACAAGAGCGTGAAAAAGCAGTTCGCCAGTTAGAAACGAAAGCGGCAGATATTGACGCTGCTGTATTTGATTTAAAAGCGGTTAATCCAACGGTTGTTGCAGATGTGGACACCAGAACACCGGTTGAAATTATTAAAAACATCGAGAAACAAGGGCAAATTGTTGCTGATGCACTTGCAAGATTAAGTAAGCTAATGAGCGAAACGCCAAAAACAGCGTCAGTGATTGATATTGCAAAATATCGATCGTCCTTGGGATGTTATGTAATTAATAAACTACACGACAAGCCTACGTTGGGTAGAACCCAAGTAATGAAAGGAATTACATTCGCCCAGAATTTTCTAGGGATAGATATTCAAATGCAGTTGGAGCGTCACGCTCGAGGACCGTTCTCTAAATGGATTTATGCTTTCGAGAAAGAAGCTGATAGCAACAATTGGTTTTCCGCCATTGAAAAGGATTTAGCTAATGGAACAACTAAAGTTGAATACCAAGTCAAACCTGGAATTGATGAGTCAATTAATTATTTTTTAAATAATTGTCCAGAAGAGCAAAAGAGAGAACTAGATCGTTTAATCAAATTGTTTGAAAATTTAAATACAGAAGAAGCAGAAATTATTGCTACGTTGTTCTGTGCGTGGAATGACTTTTTAATAAATGGTGATTTACCGACAGATGATGAAATAATTCGTGAAGTTCGAGAGAACTGGCACCCTTCAAAAGAGCGCTTTTCATCTGAACAATTAACGAAATGGCTGAATTGGTTACGAGAGAACAAGATTGTCCCAACTGGTAAAGGTAGTAAAACTATAAAAATCGGCCATCAGCAGAAACTCATTAATTAGAGACTTACTTGTGACAGATCGTTATGAAACATCATTCAACGTTGAAGGCCAGTATCAATCTGGCTCGAACAACCTTGTACTGGTCAACAAACTAGCGATTACTAATCCAGCAGAAATGGATGATACGGAACTGGAGTTACTGGATGCACTGTATGACAACGTATTGTCAACAGTGACTCGTGACCAAAAGCTGACGGTTGCTGATATTTTTGAATGGCATCGCAAGTGGTTAGGGAATGTCTATGATTGGGCCGGACAAGAGCGTTCAGTCAATATGAGTAAAGGTGATTTTCATTTCACAGCAGCTAACTATATTCCATTAGGGTTACGTGAACTTGATAGCAAGTTTTTAAGTAGTCTGACACCTTGCCATTTAATGGATGAAGCAACATTAGTAGATGCGATTGCCAAAGTACATGTGGAGTTAATTTTGGTCCATCCGTTTAGGGAGGGCAACGGTCGGATTTCTAGATTGTTGGCAGATGTGATGGCACTTCAGGCAAATAAGCCACAATTGGACTATTCAAGCTGGGATGTTGATAAAGAGGTTTATTTTGCTGCAATCCGAGGTGGATTGGATCGGAATTATGAGCCTATGAAAACTTTAGTTATGCAAGCGTTACACGACGCGGAGCAACGTTTAAACGGTTGAGTTTAGTTTCAATAGATTGAATAGACTCACCAGTTTCAATAGCGGTTGAGCTTGCGATCGAACGAACGCGCATTTTACGAGCAACTTCGCTTTGTTTCAAAAACTGATTAGTTGTGTTTAATGTAGCTTTCTTCATGAACTTAGTTTATTCCAACAGCCTGATTTTTCAAAGTTTTTAAGAGTTTTATTTTGGGGTAGTTATTAATACCTACTCAAAAATTAGCATCCCACGATGCCTGCATATCAATCTCATCAAATGGTTTAGGTTTACTAAAGAAATAGCCTTGTACCACTTCGCAGTCATAATCCAGTAAAAACTGCGCCTGTTCAGCCGTCTCGACCCCTTCTGCCACCAAATCTTTTCCTAAACTTTTCGCCATTGAAATAATCGCTTGCACAATCAGCCTGTGGTCATTGTTATCTGCAATGCCTTGTACAAATGACTGGTCAATTTTGATTTCGCTGACGGGGAATTTATTTAAATAACTGAGCGCTGAATAGCCGGTGCCAAAATCATCCAGCGAGATTCTGAAGCCCAGGCTATCCAGGCTTTTTAAGGTTTTTGTAATATGCATGCTGTCGTTCAAGAGCAGGCTTTCGGTAATCTCGAAAGTGATCCATGCCGGATCACAATTGGTTTTTTTTAACAGGTGCTTGATGACGTTCAGCAGGTTGTTGTGGATAAACTGGCGACTGGACAGATTGATGGCGACGTTGATGGGCGTTTGCCGGCCAGTGTTCCATCTGACGGCATCTTTAAAGGCTGTTTGCATGATCCACTCACCAATCTCGACAATCAAGCCTGAGTCTTCTGCAATGCCGATAAACCGGTTGGGCGGAATCATTTCGCTGTGGTTACGGTTCCACCTTAATAGCGCTTCTACGCCCACCATGCGATTGGTTTCCAGATTGACCTTGGGCTGGTAGTGCAGCAGGAATTCATCGTTTTGCAGTGCAGTGCGTAATGCGCGCTCAATGTCGATGCGTTCAATGGTGGTTTGCGATAACTCCGGGGAATAAAACTGGTAGTTGTTTCTGCCGTGGTTCTTGGCCTTGTACATGGCGATATCTGAATATTTCACAATATCACTGACATCACTGCTGTGGTCCGGGCAAATCACAATGCCAATACTGGCTGAGATAAACAGTTCTGTGCCCCGGATTAAAATCGGTTGTTTGATCGCCTCTAGTATTTTTTTCGCGACTAGCCCTGCATTTTTAGGGTCTTGCACATCCGATAATACGATTGCAAACTCATCGCCGCCCAGGCGGGCAACGGTATCGGTGGGTCGCACAGACCGTTCAATGCGTCTGGCCATCTCGTATAGCAGCAAGTCACCTTCCGAGTGGCCGAGCAAATCATTGACGGCTTTAAAGCCATCCAGATCCAGCATCAAAAACGCAAATGCACAGTCTGACCGGTCAGATTTTATGATGCATTGATCGAGTGTTTCGAGTAATGAAATACGATTGGGCAGCTTTGTAATGGCGTCGAAATAAGCCAGATGATGGATGCGGTCCAGGTTTTCATAGGACTGCGTCATGTCTTGCCCGATGGCGATGACGGCTTGTACTTCGTTGATGGCATTAAATTCGGGTGTTAATACCGTGTGCATGATTTTGTGTTTGCCATGTCTGGTCAGCTTGAATGCGACATGTTGATTCTCACCACTTTGAAATACCTCGCGGATGCTTTTCTCCAGGGCTTTGGCGGAGGCGCCGCCGGGGTATTGCGAGGGCGTTTTGCCAATCAGCGTTGTGGAATCCGTTTCATAAAATAATGCATTTGCATGATTGAGAAAGATACGTTCGCAGTCGCGATTGTACTTGGCGATGCAATTGGACGAGTTTTCTACAATCGATTTGTACTCGTTTTCCTTCTGGATATTTTCAGTGACATCTCTGGCGTAGCCAAGCGATCCGACCACGTTGCCGTCAACCACCACCGCAGATTTATAAGACTCTATCCAGTAATACGCACCTTCTGCGTTTTTAATGGGTACGGTAACGGCACTGGGTGCACTGCTGCGCATGGCTTTTTGATCGCCATCGACATACTCTTGGGCCAAATCAGGCGGAAAAAAATCAAAATCTGTTTTGCCGATCAGTTCGGCACTTGAAGCGACGCCTACCATGTTGGCATAGGCCGTATTCGCGACCAGGATGCGGCTGTCAGCATCCTTAAGCCAGACCATGAATGGAAAATTATCAATGAGTGTCTGGATGTATTGATTGCTTTCAATATTTTGATTTTTGATATTTTTCATAAAAATGAATGAATATTTCTAATATTGATCTATTGGTCTCTTCCCACAGTAAAAGTAAGATACATACCCATAAATTGTTTTCGGTAGTATTTAACTTTTCTTAAATATCAATATCTTGGTAAGTGTCGATTAATACATAAGTTGGCGCTTTGCGATACTGTATATTTCCCGGTAAAAGCCGCTTTGCACAGCCATAGACCTTTTTCCCGTTTTGCAGGCGTTAAGCTGCAAAGCGCTATAAATTCGAGTACGATGGCAATCAGGATGGAAAAATCAGAACCCACACGCGAAGAAGTGAATGCCCTCAGCGGTGCCGTCATGCTGGAGTTTGGCGCCACCTGGTGCGGCCACTGCCAGGCGGCGCAAGCTGCGATGACGGTTGCGCTGATAAATTTCCCCAACGTCCGGCACATTAAAATTGAAGATGGCAAAGGCCGCAGGCTGGGGCGCTCGTTTCGCGTGACATTGTGGCCCACCCTGATTTTTATGAAAGACGGGGTTGAGCACAAACGCCTGGTCAGGGAGATTGACGCGGGCGAAGTGCGGTTGGCACTGGCGTCGATGATGGCTGATCAAGGTGCGACTTAATCAGGAGAGTATTGCAGGCGTTTATGCATGGCGCATTGACGGTGGAAGCCTCTAAAACGCATGTGTGATGGGCAATAAAAACACAGCAGTTTTTAAAGCTGCTGTGTGGTGGTTAGCCGGTGTTATCTGGCTTGCAGGGCGTTATAACTGGTCATCAGGTTACGGTAATCAGGGATGTGGTTGGCGCACAGGGTGCCCAATCCTTCGATATCGCGACGCCAGTCGCGGTGCAGTTCGCAGGCGACGCCAAACCAGGTCATCATCTGCGCACCGGCGGCCTCCATGCGGCGCCAGGCTGCATCGCGTGTCAATGCGTTAAAGGTGCCAGAGGCGTCTCCCACCACAAACACTTCAAACCCTTCTGCGATGGCAGACAAGGCCGGGAAAGCTACGCAGACTTCGGTGACGACCCCGGCGATGATCAGCTGCTTTTTGCCCGTGGCTTTAATGGCTTTGACAAAGTCCTCGTTATCCCAGGCGTTGATCTGGCCAGGGCGGGCGATATAGGGCGCATCCGGAAACAGGGCTTTTAACTCTGGCATCAGCGGGCCATTGGGCCCTGTTTCAAAACTGGTGGTCAGAATGGTCGGCAGGTTAAAAAATTTGGCAGCATCGGCCAGTGCCAGTACATTGTTTTTAAACTGGTCTGGCTCGATATCGCGTACCAGCGAGAGCAAGCCCGCCTGATGGTCTACCAGTAATACGACGGCATTGTCACGGTCCAAGCGTACGTAAGGTGTGTTGTTCATAATCAATCCTCTCAATAAAGTGTTTTTGTTTAAAGTGTGGTCACTGCTCAAGCTGCTGCGATAAAACGGCCCTGGTTGTAGTCATTAATCGCCTGGTCAATTTCTTCCCAGCTGTTCATGACAAACGGGCCATGGCCGACCACTGGTTCATTCAGCGGCTCGCCGTTCAGCAAGAGCAACACGGTGTCTTGTTGCGCCTGCAAAATCAGTTCTGTGCCTTCGCGTTGCATCACCGCCAGTTCGGCTGGGCGGATGGTGTGCACTTCGCCGGTTTTCACCGCGCCATGCAGTACAAAAATGGCGGTGGTGTGGCCTTCAGGCAATGTTATCGTCGTGCGGGTGCCAGCATTCAGGCGGACATCCCACACATTCATCGGACTGAAAGTTTTTGCCGGACCTTTATGGCCAGCATATTCCCCCGCAATGACCCGCACTTTGCCAGCATCCTCTGGCAAGCCGACTTCCGGGATCTCCTCACGGGTAATACCCTGATAGCCGGGTGCGGTCATTTTGTCTTTGGCCGGCAGGTTGACCCACAGTTGTATCATTTCAAACGGACCACCACTGCGGGCATAGTCATCGCCATGATATTCCTCATGGATAATGCCTGACCCCGCCGTCATCCATTGCACTTCGCCGGGACCAATGCTGCCACCGGCATTGGTGGAGTCATGGTGTGACACCTGGCCGTCATACACGATGGTCACGGTTTCAAAGCCGCGGTGTGGATGTTGGCCTACACCACGCCGTTGCTCGGTGGGTTCAAAGCTGGCAGGGCCCGCATAATCCATGAGCAGGAAAGGTGAAATCTGCTCGGCGATATCACGGTAAGAAAAAATGCTTTGCACCGGAAAGCCATCACCTACCCAGTGGTTGCCATTGCTGCGTTTGATAAAAGCCAGTTTTTTCATGATGCGCTCCTTGTGAAGTGGTGTGCGTGTTTGCATGGTTCACACTATAAACAGATGACAATTCAGGCACTAGATGGTTAAATGTGAAATTACTTTTCATTTAAATGAATAATAAGCATTTATGGACTTCAATGAAGCCGCAGTTTTCGTCAAGGTGGTGCAGGCGGGCAGCTTTAGCGCCGCAGCACGCCAACTGGGGTTGCCGACTTCGACCATCAGCACACGGGTGGCCAGGCTGGAAAAAAGACTGGGTGTGACTTTGTTGCAGCGCACCACACGACGATTGAGCCTGACCGAGGCCGGAACACTGTATTTTGAACATGCCTCAACCGGTTTAGGCTATTTGCTGGAAGCTGAGGCTGCACTCGATGAAGCCCGCCAGCAGCCGCAAGGCACACTGAAAGTCACCGCTCCGGCGGATTTGGGCGACGCCTTGCTGGGCCGGTTGATTGCGCAGATGCAAACCAGTTATCCAGCCCTATCCGTAGAAGTATTACTCACGGAGCGCTATGTCGATCTGGTTGCTGAAGGCATTGATGCAGCGATCAGGACGGGTGACTTGCGCGATTCCAGCCTGATTGCCAAGTCACTGGGCAAGATACAGTGGGCGCTGTTTGCCAGCCCGCAGTATTTGCAGCAGGCGGCCAGCCTTGAACAGCCCACGGATTTAAGTCAGCATCAGTGTGTGCAATTTACGCCGATGGGACGTCACCACTGGGCGCTGCAGCGCGAGACCACCGAGATTCGGGTGCCGCTGGCCGGGCACACTCTGGTCAATAGTATCGGCGTGGTGCGGGCGATGGTCGAGAGTGGGCAGGGTGTGGCTTTATTGCCGACGTTTATTTGCCAGCCTTCGGTAAGGCAGGGTGGCTTGCAGCGTGTGTTGCCAGCGTGGCGCGGGCAGGCCGATGCGGTGAGTCTTGTGTATCCAAAACAGCGTTTCATGGCGCCTAAACTGCGTGGATTTATTGAGTTAGCCGTGGCAGAATTCAAGGCATTACTGCATGGGCCCTCATAAAAACAGCCCGCATATTCAGGAGTCGACATGTCCAGCCATCCAGCTTCAACGCCAATGACAGGTGCCAGCGTGGTGATTACCCACCGCATTCTTCCCGCATTACAAGGTGAGTATGAAGCGTGGCTGAACGAAATTGGTCCGCTCTGCCGCGCCTCTGAAGGCTTGCTTGACTGGCATGTCATCCGGCCGATTGCTGGCTACACCGAGACTTATTCGGTCATCATTCGCTATCAGTCCGAACACTATTTAAAAAAGTGGATGGATTCTCCCGAGCGGGAGCGGCTGATTGCCAAAGCCAGGCCTCTGCTGCAGGATGTGGACCGTTATCACATTAACAGCGGACTGGACTTTTTGTTTGAACTGCCCAGCCCGCCCGCCCCCATGCATCCGGTACGCTGGAAACAGTTTTTACTGACATGGTCAGCCATTTTTCCCCTGGTCAGCCTGATCCCTTTATGGGTGGTGCCTGTACTGCGTGCACTGGGTGCGCCGCAGAACCGCATTCTGGATACCTTTGTGGTCACCGGGATTGTGGTGTCCCTGATGGTGTATCTGATCATGCCACGCTACACCAGGCTGGTAAAACACTGGTTGTTTCGTTAAAACAATCCGCCAACGGTGAACATGGACTGTGCCACGCGCTGACCAGCATCAAGCCTTCAGGCTACGCAGTACGCCTTTTTCACGCTGCCTTGCCACTGCCTGAGTGTATCGTCTATACAACAATGCACAGGATCAGGCATCCAAACCCATCGATTTCTTTTAAAAACAATTGCTTATGTATTAAAGTAAATTCAGTGACGTACCGTAAATACCCTATATAACAATTATTATTGGGGAAATCATGTGTTGAATGCAGGGAGCGAGCCGATAGCACTGGATACAGAAATTGTAGAGATGCTCTACGCCAACAATTCGCGCTCACTGGTGGCTGCACTGGTGGTGATGTCGGCATTGGTGTTTGTGCAGAATGCAATGATTTCCTCTGTGGTGCTGGCTGGCTGGTCCGTGATCTTTTTACTGGCTTACGGTCTGCGCACCACGGTGACTTTTCTCTATTACCGCGACCAAGCGAGAGCGCTTCATAGTCGGCAATGGCTGCAACGGTTCCGCTTGTCTTCAGGTGTTTGCGGGCTTGCGTGGGGATTGGCTGGCATCTTGTTATTTCCGGAAGCGGATACCGCGCACCAGGCTTTTCTGATTTTTGCGCTGGTGGGCGTGGCAGGCGCGGGCATTGTCATTTACTCCATCGATACCCTATGCTCCAACCTGTTCACAGGCGGCCTGCTGCTACTGATGATCCCGCGCTTTATCATCCACGGTACGCAGCTTTCTATTGTGCTGGCCATTCTGTTTATTGTGTATGTGGTGTATGTGACCATTGCCGGACGCGGGCTGGCACAGAGTCTGCGCGAAAATATGACATTACGCATTGCTTCCAATCTGGACAATCAAAAAGTCCATCAACTGGCGTATTACGATTTCCTTACCGGCCTGCCCAACCGCCGCTTGTTGTCTGACCGTTTGAACCAGGCGTTTATTCGCTGCGCACGCACGCAAACCTATGGTGCGGTGTTATCACTGGATTTGAACAATTTTAAAGGGCTCAATGACAGCAAAGGACATTTGGCCGGTGATGAACTGTTGCAGCAGGTGGCCGAGCGCCTGCAACACTGTTTACGTAAAAAAGACACCATCGCCCGCATGGGAGGTGACGAGTTTATTGCCGTGCTCGATGATCTTGGCAATCTCCGTGGGCAAGCAGTCATTTCGGTGATGGCTACAGCTGAAAAGCTGATGGATGCATTCAGTCAGCCATTTCAGTTAAAAAATGGGCAATACCGCTCCAAACCCAGTATGGGCGTTTGCCTGTTTTTAGGCGAAGAATCCAGTGAAGCCGAGGTGCTCAGGCGTGCGGATATTGCCATGTATCAGGCCAAAAAGTCTGAAAACATGCATGGTATACAGCTGTATGACGAAACGCAGTATCCGGCTATTGAATTACGTGCATCATTGGAAAATGACCTGGCCTTTGCCTTGCAGTCCGGTCAACTCTCGCTTTATTATCAGCTGCAAGTCGACCAGGAACTGGCCCCGATCGGGGCCGAAGTATTGTTGCGCTGGCAGCATCCTGTATTGGGCATGGTGCCACCGGATCAGTTTATCCCGATTGCTGAAGAATCCGGCGCAATTGTGGCGATTGGGCACTGGGTATTGCAGCAGTCCTGTGCGCAGCTCAAGGCCTGGGAGCACGACCCAGCCATTGCTCAGTTGCATTTGTCCGTGAATGTCAGTGCCTTGCAATTCAGCCAGCCGGATTTTGTTGAACAGGTGATGCATACCGTAAAAGCCAGTGGCTGTAACCCCAGGCACTTGAAACTGGAGTTGACCGAAAGTGCAATTGTGAAAAATGTGGACGATGTGATCGACAAGATCAATGCCCTGAAAACCTGTGGCATCACCTTCTCGCTGGATGACTTTGGCATTGGGCAATCCTCATTATCGGTGTTGAAACGCCTGCCGCTGGATGAACTGAAAATCGACAGAAGCTTTATCAGCGACATTTTGCACAATAACTACGATACCTTTATTGTGCAAACCATCATTGAGATGGGTAAAAACCTGGGACACCATGTGATTGCCGAAGGGGTGGAAGTCGAGCAGCAGAAAGTCATGCTGCAAGCCCTGGGCTGTCAGGCCTTTCAGGGGTATTTATTCTGCAAGCCTTTGTCACTGGCTGACTTTGAAGCCAAGGTACAGCGACTGTTTTCCGCCGCGCAGTTGGCGTCTGCCACCATGAAACCGGCATTGTTCAGCTAACGGTGAGCCTTTTCAGCAGGTCTTGACTGCTTATACCTTGACCCATTCTGCACCCTGGCTTAACCAGCGCTGCAAATGCACTTCCACGGCTTGCGGTGCGCGTGCGAGCAGGGCATCCGCCCTCTGTTTGGCCTGCACCAGCAATTCGGCATCCCGTTCCAGATCGGCAATTTTGAGCATGGGTACGCCGCTCTGGCGCGTGCCCAGCAGTTCACCGGGGCCTCGAATCTGCAAATCGGCCTGGGCGATTACAAAGCCATCTGTATGTTCGTAAATGACTTTCAGCCGTGCGCGGCCAATCTTTGAACATTGCTGTTTGCTGTAAAGCAGTATGCAGGTGCTTTTGGCGGCCCCGCGGCCCACCCGGCCACGTAACTGGTGCAGCTGGCTCAAGCCCATGCGTTCGGCATGCTCGATCACCATCAGGCTGGCATTGGGCACATCGACACCCACCTCAATCACCGTGGTGGCTACCAGCAGATGCAATTGATTTGCCGCAAAGGCTTGCATGACTGCCTGCTTTTCCGCCGGCTTCATCCGGCCATGCACCAGCCCGACCTGCAACTCGGGGAACGCCTGCTGCATATAGGCGTAGGTATCATTGGCTGTTTGCAGTTGCAGCGCTTCCGATTCCTCGATCAGCGGACACACCCAATAGGCCTGATGGCCGAGCGCACAGGCTTCCCGCACGCGTTGCAAAATCTCTTCACGCCGGTCATCCGCCACCAGCTTGGTCACTACCGGGGTGCGCCCGGGAGGCAATGTATCAATCACAGACACATCGAGATCGGCGTAATAGCTCATCGATAAAGTGCGTGGAATCGGCGTGGCGGACATCATCAGCTGGTGCGGCTCGATGGCGTGCTGTTGCCCTTTTCTACGCAAGGCCAGCCGTTGTTCTACTCCAAACCGATGCTGTTCATCGACAATCGCCAGGCCGAGTTGTTTGAAGTGCACCTCGTCCTGAAACAGGGCATGCGTGCCGACTGCCAGCATGGCTTCACCACTGGCAATGCGCGCCAGTGACTGTGTGCGATCCTTTTTAGGCTGGCTACCGGTCAGCCAGGCGACATCAATCCCCAGGGGCGCGAGCCAGCCCTGCATTTTCTTATAGTGCTGTTCAGCCAGAATTTCGGTGGGTGCCATGATGGCGACTTGCCAGCCCTGTTCAATCAACTGCAAGGCCGCCAGGCAGGCGACGATGGTTTTACCACTGCCGACATCGCCCTGCAGCAGGCGTTGCATCGGATGAGGCTGGGTCAGGTCATGTGTAATTTCCGCCCCCACTTTTTGCTGGGCAGGGGTGAGCGCAAATGGCAATTGTGCGCACAGCGCAGGCACCAGTGTGCGTGAGGGGGCAATGACGGGCGCGGGTGCCTGCTTGCGGCGCGCATAATGCAAGCGCATGGAGAGCTGCTGGGCCAGTAATTCATCAAATGCCAGGCGTTGCCAGGCCGGATGGCTGCGGTCTTCCAGTGTGCTTAAGGCCGTCTCTGGTGTGGGTTGGTGCAGCAGGTGTACGCTGCTGGCGAAGTCGGGCAACTGCATGTCCTGATACACCCAGTCAGGCAAGATTTCCTGTAAATGGTCACTGACCAGGACGCGCTGCACAGCTTTGCGCAGCGTATTCTGGCTGACCCCCGCGGTGGTCGGATAAACCGGTGTGAGTGCGGTGCTAACAGGTGTGTCTTTGCTGACTTTACGTTGTTGCGGATGCACCATTTCCACCCCGAAAAAGCCGGGGCGAACTTCACCAAAGGCGCGCAGGCGGGTGCCTACCTGCATGGCGGCAATCTGGCTGGGATAAAAATGCACAAAGCGCAAATGCAGGATGCCGGAATCATCCTGCACATGCACATTGAGCATCTTGCGTGGTTTGTAGCTGACTTCGTTGTGCACCACCACGCCTTCAATCTGCGCTTGTTCTCCGAGGCGCAAGTCGCGGATCAGGGTGACGCGGGTTTCATCCAGATAGCGCAGTGGTAAATGCAGTAGCAGGGCTTGCGGGGTGTGTAACCCCAGTTTTCCCAACTGGCTGAGCAGGGCGGGGGTGAAACCACGAATGTCGCTGAGCTGACGCATGTTTCACCCGGTGAATTACTGAATACGCTGTTCCGCTTGCGTACCCTTGACCCGGTTGATACGCACCACTTGCTGAATTTTACGCAGGTTACGGATCAGGTCGGCCAGATGCACACGGTTATGTACCTGCACGGTGAAATTGACATTGGAGTACTGACTGCCATCACTGTCTTCGACACTGACGTTATCAATGTTGGATTCAGCACTGGCAATGGTGGCGGCTATTTTGGCCAGCATGCCGCGCTCGTTGGAGACGGTGATGCGCAAATTGACCTTGAACAGTTTTTTATGGTCGGCATCCCATTCCACATCCAGCCATTTTTCCGGGTCAAGCTTGAATTTACGGATGGCCGGGCAATCATGGGTATGAATGACCAGCCCTTTGTCTTTGTTGATAAAGCCCAGAATCGGGTCGCCCGGAATCGGTCGGCAGCATTGCGCAAACTGCACCGCCATGCCTTCCGAGCCGCGAATGGTGATCGTATCCAGTGTTTTTGCCGATTTATCGTCAGCCTCTGCCGGATGGGCTAACAACTGGTGCGCCACCATCAGGCTGTTGCGTTTGCCCAGACCAATATCCGTCAAAATCGTTTGCCGGGTTTTGGTACTGTAGTCATTCATGACCTTTTGCCATTGCTTGTCGCTGATGTCCTGCGGTTCAATGTGCATGGCGCGCAAGGCAATATTCAGCATGCGTTCACCCAGTTGGGCCGACTCTTCCACCTTGACCGTTTTCAGGTAATGGCGGATATGCGAGCGCGCCTTGCCGGTGACTACATAATTGAGCCAGGCCGGATTGGGTTTGGCCAGCGGTGCCGTGATAATTTCCACATGGTCGCCATTGCGCATTTCACTGCGTAACGGCGCCAGTTCATTATTGATTTTCACCGCCACACAGCTGTTGCCCACATCGGTATGCACGGCATAGGCAAAGTCCACCGCAGTAGAGCCGCGTGGCAGCGCCATGATGTTGCCTTTGGGCGTAAACACATACACCTCATCGGGGAACAGATCGACTTTAAAGTGCTCCAGAAACTCATAGCTGTCATCGCTTTCAGTCTGGATTTCAACCAGACGTTGCAGCCACTGGTGGGTTTGCTGTTGCAATTTGGTCAGGTGCGCATCGGTGGTTTTATACAGCCAGTGCGCCGCAACGCCAGCATCGGCAATATTGTGCATTTCCTCACTGCGGATTTGTACCTCGATCGGGGTGCCAAACGGGCCAAACAAGGTGGTGTGCAATGACTGGTAACCGTTGGCTTTGGGGATGGCAATATAGTCTTTAAAGCGGCCCGGAATCGGCTTGTACAAGGCATGCAAAGCGCCCAGCGCCAGATAGCAGGAGGCGGTGTCTTTGACGATGACGCGAAACCCGTAAATATCACTGATTTGCGAAAGCTTGAGCGATTTTTCGCTCATTTTCTTGTAAATGCTATGCAGGTGTTTTTCGCGGCCTTGCACATCAAACGCAATCTGGTATTGCGTGAGCTGGTTCTGGATCGCTTCCTGAATTTTGCCAATGACTTCCTTGCGGTTGCCACGTGCGGTACGGATGGCTTTATCAATCACGCGATGACGATTGGGATACAGGTATTTAAAACTGAGGTCTTCGAGCTCGTGATAAATCGGATTGAGGCCCAGCCGGTTGGCAATCGGCGCATAAATATCCAGGGTTTCGCGCGCGATGCGTTTTTGTTTTTCCGGCCGCATGGCTTCCAGCGTTTGCATGTTGTGCAAACGGTCAGCCAGTTTGACCAGAATGACCCTGACATCCTGGCTCATGGCCAGCAGCATTTTGCGGAAATTTTCGGCTTGCGCCTGCGTAGCGGTTTGCAACTCCACCTTGTCCAGCTTGGTCAGCCCATCGACCAGGTCGCCGACCTGTTTGCCAAACAACTCGGCGATTTCTGCGCTGTTGACATGGGTATCCTCGACCACATCATGCAGCAGGGCTGCCAGCAGGGTAGGTAAATCCAGATGCAATCTGGCCAGAATGCAGGCCACCGAAATCGGGTGCGTGATGTAAGGCTCACCGGTTTTGCGGGTTTGCCCGGCGTGCGCATGCTCGGCATAGCGGTAGGCCTGCCACACCAGTTGCACTTCTTCTTCGTTCAGGTACTTGCGGATGAGCTGGGTGAGAGGAGAGTCCTCACGGTCAGCGGGGAGCAAGTCCGCTTCTTCAGCTAAAGATTTGGACTTGCGCGTGTGATGTTCGCCGTGGGTGTGCGGCATAGAAAATTATGGCTGCCCCTTGCTTAACAATTCCACGCCGATTTTGCCAGCAGCAATTTCACGCAGGGCAATTACGGTGGGTTTGTCTTTTTGTGAGTAACCACTCACCAGCGGATCAGAGCCATTGGCCAGCTGGCGTGCGCGGTAAGCGGCCACCAGGGTCAGTTGAAAACGGTTAGGGATATTATCCAAGCAATCATCGACAGTAATACGTGCCATATAAAAACCTCTTTAGATGTTAAATCACAGATGATCACGCAGGCGCGGCGCGCTAGGTGAGTGATTGAATCAGTGGTGCGTGACAGGCCATTTGTCGCGGTAGCTGCAAACGTTGCGCGCGGACAATGGCTATCAGATCCTGTAACGCCACGTCAAAAATATCGTTAATTGTAACATAATCAAACTCATGCACGTGGCGCATTTCCTCGCGGGCAGCAGCAAGGCGCCGTACAATCACTTCTTCGCTGTCCTGGCCACGGCTATTCAGGCGGTGTGCCAGGGCTTCAATCGAGGGGGGCAGAATAAAGATGGAGGTTGCCTTTGGAAAAAGCTGGCGGATTTGTTGCGCCCCCTGCCAGTCAATTTCCAGGATGACATCCCGCCCGGCAGCCAGAGAGGACTCGACCTCACTTTGTGCAGTGCCATAGCGGGCGCCATGCACGTGGGCGCTTTCAAGAAAACCGCCTGCCTGCAGAATCGCCATAAATTCGGCTTCGGAAGTAAAATGGTAGTGAATACCGTCTTCTTCACCTGGCCGTGGCGCACGCGTGGTATGCGACACCGACAGCTTGAGTACCGGGTCCTGTGCCAGCATGGCACGCACCAGGCTGGTTTTACCGGCACCAGACGCGGCAGAAATAATAAACAAATGCCCCTGACTCATGATGTACTCCAGTCCGGATTGGGTAAGGAAGAAAAGACCGCTTTCAGGCCTTCGCCCCAGCCTTTGCGGATGCTGCCATAGTAGGGGTCTTGTTCGGTGAGGCGCTGGCGGCAATTGCCATGCAGGCTGTTCGTACGGTACAGCATCAAATCAATCGGCATGGCCACCGAAATATTGCTGCGGATGGTGGAGTCAAACGAGATCAGCACACATTTCACCGCATCCATCATCTCGGTCTGGTATTTCACGACGCGGTCTATGATGGGTTTGCCGTATTTGGTTTCGCCAATCTGCAGATAGGGCGTATCCGCCGTCGCCTCAATAAAGTTGCCCGCCGCATAGACATTAAACAGGCGCGGTTTTTCACCCTTGATCTGGCCTGCCACCAGCACGCTGGCACTAAAATCAATGCCATGTTCCTTGAGTGCTTCACCATCACGGGCATGTACGCTGCGCATGGCGGCGCCCACCACGCTGGCCGCTTCAAACATCGACTGCACATTGTGCAGATGCGCACCCTGTTCAGGGGTGTTTAATTGCTCGCGCAGCAGGTTAACCACTGATTGTGTAATGGCCAGGTTACCGGCCGTCAACAATACAATCACGCGTTCGCCGGGTTGTTCAAACACATGCATTTTAGGGGCGATGGCGACCTGATCCACCCCGGCATTGGTACGGGTGTCCGAAGCGAGGACCAGCCCCTGTTCGAGAAGAATGCCTACACAATAAGTCATAGCAATTTGGAAAAAATAGGTGTGAAAACCGCAAGGCCACATGATAACACGGGCAGGGAGGCACTTTTTAAGCTGAATGCGAAGCTGGCTGGCTTATTGCTGTTGGGCGGTTTTTGCTTGCTGGTAGAGTTGTTGCATATTGGCTTTGCGCTGCTCGTAGCTCAGCCCGGCGCTTTGGTTGACACTGACCATGCTGGACATGCCTTCTGCGCCGCCGCCCATGCGTGAGCCGGTGACCGGGCTGGCACTGCGGTAATCGAGGCCGGTAGCCAGTCGCACATGCATGTCATTGACCAATGTGCCATTGGAGACATCCAGTCCCAGCCAGTGGTCGGTTTGCCAGACATCCACCCAGGCATGGGTTTGCATCAGGCTGCCATCCGGTGTGAACAGGTAGCCGCTGACATAGCGCGCGGGCAGGCCCAGGCTGCGACAGCAGGCAATAAAGATATGGGTATGGTCCTGACATACGCCTTGGCCGAGACGAAACGCTTCAGCCGCTGTGGTGTCTACCTGGGTGGCCCCTTTGATGTACTGCATGCGGTCACGCAAGGCCTGCATCAATTCGGCCACAGGCGCTTTTGCATATTGAGCAGCAAAGGCGGTGATGGCCGCATCTGCCTGCGTGAGCGGGGTGTCACGCAAATAAATAGCCAGTGGCAGCGGCTGATGTGCTTCCAGCCCGCTGACGCCGGTTTCAACCTCGCCAGAAACCGAAATCAGCAGTTCCTGATGCGGCTGGTCTATGACCAGGGTGTGTGTGGTGTTACCAAAGGTGTCTTCAAAGGCGTGTAACTGGCCATTCACTTTGATATCCCACTGTTTCACGTGCTGACCCATGCCGTTACGCGGCGTCAGGCGCAGTTGCTGTATGGTGTATTGCACCACATCGCTGTATACATACTGGGTTTGATGTTCGATATTGAGCAGCATAAAAACTTGAATCCAGACACGGAATGAGAGTGAAAGCTTACCCTAAATCAGACGCTTGCACACCCTAGACCGTGGCACTTAAAAAGCTGCGCTGTATTTCCTTGCCTAGTGTGTGGTTGGCGGTAATAAACTCATCCAGAAAGTCACGCAGGCCAAACTTGAAGATATCCAGCATTTTGCCGTAGTGCAGTCGGGCATGCAGTTCACCGGCCAGTCGCTTGGCCTCGGTCTGGCGCGAACCAGCCACCTGCTCGATAATCGGCATGATTTCATCGTAGCAGGCATGCAGCGAGCGTGGCATGTCATGACGTAATACCAGCAGTTCCGAGACCTTGAGCGGGTCAATCGCATCACTGTAGACTTTTTGATAGGCTTGGAATGCCGAGACCGAGCGCAGGACGGCGCTCCATTCGTAGTAATCCACCGCGCCGGCACTGGCTTCTTCCTGCGCCATTAAAAAGTCATATTTCACATCGAGCAGGCGTGCGGTGTTGTCTGCGCGTTCCATAAAGGTGCCCAAACGTACGAAACTGAAGGCATCGTCGCGCAACATGGTGCCAAAACACACGCCGCGAAACAGGTGTGAGCGGCTTTTGACCCACTCACAAAATTCGCCGAGGCCCGACTGCGTCAGGTCCTGCTTGATGTACTGGCCAAATTCCAGCCACAGGGTATTCATGTTTTCCCAGGTTTCGGTGGTCATGGCGACACGTACCGAACGCGCATTTTCACGTGCACTACGCAAGGAACTGTAGATGCTGGAAGGGTTGTCGCTGTCCATGACCAGATGCAGAATGACATTGGTCGCATTGAGTTCTTTATAGTTACTGTCATAGATATCGCGGATCCCGGCAATTTCCAGTACAGCATTCCACAAGTCATCTTCGTTGCTGCTATCTGAAGGCAACAATGACATATGGTAGGTGACGTCCAGTACGCGGGCGACGTTTTCGGCACGCTCGATATAGCGGGCCATCCAATACAGATTATCTGCTGTGCGGCTTAACATGTGACGACCTCTTTACTGATGTGTTGTGCGGCCATTTGTGACTGCGTCATTTCGGTTGCAATGTCATCGCGTTCCAGCACCCAGGTATCTTTGGTGCCGCCGCCTTGCGATGAGTTCACCACCAGCGAACCCTCTTTCAGGGCCACGCGCGACAGTCCGCCAGGGACCACGCTGACGGTCTTGCCTGACAGCACAAACGGACGCAGGTCGACGTGACGCGGCGCAATGCCTTGTTCCACCAGTGTCGGGCAGGTAGAAAGCGCCAGTGTGGGTTGCGCAATGTAATTCGAAGGCTTGGACACAATCCGTAGCCTGAACTCCTCGATTTCCTGCTTGCTGGCAGTCGGGCCGACCAGCATGCCATAACCGCCAGAACCCTGGACTTCCTTAACCACCAGCTCGGGCAGATGATCCAGCACATAGGCCAGATCATCTTCCTTGCTGAGTTGATACGTAGGCACGTTTTGCAAAATGGGTGATTCACCCAGATAAAACTTGATCATCTCCGGCACATACACGTATGTAGCCTTGTCATCGGCAACGCCGGTGCCTACGGCGTTGGCCAATGTGACGCCACCATTGCGGTAGACGGAGAGCAGACCCGGCACGCCCAACATGGAATCGGGCTTGAATACCAGAGGGTCCAGGTAGTCGTCGTCAATGCGGCGGTAAATCACGTCGACCCGTTGCGGGCCTTGCGTGGTGCGCATGTAGACGGCGTTATTACGGACAAACAAATCCTGGCCTTCCACCAGCTCAATGCCCATTTGCTGGGCGAGGAAGGCATGTTCAAAGTAGGCGCTGTTATAGGCACCGGGTGACAGCAGAACCACGGTCGGGTCAGAGACGCCGGTTTGCGCGACTGAGCGCAGGTTGTTGAGCAGTACCTGCGGATAATGTTCCACCGGTGCAATCGGATATTGCCTGAACAAATCCGGGAACAAACGCATCATCATTTTGCGGTCTTCCAGCATGTAAGAGACGCCGGAAGGAGTGCGCAGATTGTCTTCCAGCACATAAAACTGCGATTCGCTGGTGCGTACCAGGTCAACCCCGGCGACATGCGCATACACCTGGTTTGGCACATTGACGCCGACCATTTCCGGGCGATACTGTGAATTGCTCAAAATGCTGTGGGGGACAATACCTGCCTTGATAATTTCCTGATCATGGTAAATATCATGCAAAAACATATTGAGGGCGCGTACGCGTTGTACGGCACCTTTGGAAAGATGTGCCCATTCTCCCGCAGAAATCATGCGTGGAATCACATCAAACGGGATCAGGCGCTCGGCACCGTCTTCTTCACCGTAGACGTTAAAGGTAATGCCCACGCGACGGAACAGCACTTCCGCTTCGGCGCGTTTGGCCACCAGTTGCTGGGTAGGCACCTTGGCCAGCCAGCGATCATAGGCCTGATAAATGGCGCGTGTGTTTCCCCCGTAGGCTTGCATCTCATCAAAAAATTGTTTGGCCGTTTGCGTCATGATGCGGGACCTTTTGCTTTAACTGTAGAAATCACTGTATACAAGAGCAAGCCTTGTGCCAAGCACTAAATATTTAATAAATCAAAAACTTAGATTGAATGCTCTCCAGGCCAAAACGCAAAACGCACCATAAAGGTGCGTTTTTGGATCCCGCTTTTGGTGCAGATTGCCACCAGTCTGGCCGGGATTATTCAATATTCTGAATCTGCTCGCGCATTTGCTCGATCAGCACTTTCAGTTGCATTGACACTTGTGTGGTCTCAATCGATACCGATTTCGACCCTAATGTATTGGCTTCACGGTTCATTTCCTGCATTAAAAAGTCCAGTTTTTTTCCCACTGCGCCGCCTGCAGCCAATATTCTGTCCATCTCGGTGATGTGCGATTGCAGGCGTGCCAGTTCTTCATCCACGTCTATGCGCTGTGCAAACAGCACCATCTCCTGACGGATGCGGTCATCCTCTTCGAGCAAGGCTTCGCGCAGTTTGGCGGTCAGTTTTTCCTGATACTGCGCGATCAGTTGCGGCAGCAGCGGTTTGACGATGCCGATTTGCTCGCGCACGCCTTGCAGGCGATCAAGCAATACTTGCTTGAGTTTTTCACCCTCACGCTGGCGCGCGGCGATCAGCTCCTGAATCGCCTGCAGCAAGCCTTCATGCAGACTTTGCGCCATGGCCTCGGTATCTACCGGGTCGCTTTGGCACACGCCCGGCAATTTGAAAATATCCACCAGGTTCACGGCCTGTGCATCGGGAAAGTGCTGACGCAAGCTGGCCAGTGTTTGCGCAATCTGCGTCACCATTTGCGGATTCAGCACGACCGCTGACTGGGTGGCAGCGTCACTTTTCAGGCTTAGGCGGCATTCCACCTTGCCGCGTCCAAGATGCGTTTGCAGCAGTTCGCGCACGAGTGGTTCAAACTGACGCAAGGCATCTTCAATTTTGACATGCAACTCCAGATAACGGTGATTCACTGCGCGCAGTTCAATCAGTAGCGTGCCACCGGGGAAACGGGTTTCACGGGCGGCAAAGCCGGTCATACTTAAAATGGTCGGGGCAGGACGGGTCATGCGGGTCTTTCTTGAAAATAGCGCCAGAGCTATCGGGCTTGGGGTACTGGATTTGAAGTATCGCCCGATTGTATCAAATGACTGTGGGTTGTGCGAAAATAGAAAGATGTCCTCCCTGAAACTGCGCGTGCTGAAAACGCGTCTGATACTGTATTGAAGCTAGCCACTAAAATTGATTTTGCCTTGCCGGTGGGCACGGTGCTCAATGATTACACGATTACCCGTGTGCTCAGTCTGGGCGGGTTCAGCTTCGTCTACCTGGCGCAGGACAGCCACAAAAATACCGTTGCCATCAAGGAATACATGCCAGTGTCACTGGCCGAGCGCGAAGGCACCACCGAAATCCGTTCCAACGGTAAAAATGAAGCCGCTTTCAAGCATGGCATGAAGTGCTTTTTTGAAGAAGGCCTGGCACTGGCCAATATTGAACATAAAAACATTGTGCGTGTGCAGAATTTTTTCCGTGCCAACAGCACCGTGTATATGGTGATGAAATACGAGCGCGGCAAATCGTTGCAGGATTACATCATGGCTTTGCCAAACGCCGTGCCGGAAAACTTCCTGATCCGCATGTTTGTTGAGTTGCTGAACGGCTTGCGTGAAGTGCATACGCGCAAATTGCTGCATATGGACATTAAACCGGCCAATATTTATATCCGGCTCGATGGCTCGCCGTTATTACTCGATTTTGGTTCGGCGCGACAGGCATTGTCTGAAGTGACACTGGCGCCCACCTACACCCCCGGCTTTGCGCCGCCCGAACAATATTATGACCGCAAGCACCTGGGGCCATGGAGTGATATTTACAGCATAGGTGCCAGCATGTATGCCTGCATGCTGCGATCATCACCACAACCGGCAGATCTGCGCATGAAAACCGATACCCTGTTGCCTGCCATGGCCGCAGGCAAGCAGGTGTATTCGGACAAGCTGCTGGCAATTATCGACCACTGCATGCAGCTGGATTACATGTTGCGCCCGCAAAGCGTGTTTTCGCTGCAAAAGAAAATGCTGGAGGTGCGCGTCATAGACGATCCGCGTGGCTCCCTGGTAGATAAAATCATCAAGGTACTGACCAAGCCATTATGAAATTCTCCATTTCACAAGGCAGTCGTCAGGGGCCGCGTCCATATAATCAGGATCGCCTGGCGTATTCGTATAACCGGCATGGCATTTTAATGGTGCTGGCCGATGGCATGGGTGGGCACCAGCACGGCGAAGTCGCTGCCGAAATCGCGGTCAAGGGCATGATAGAAGCCTTTGAGCGCGAGGCTGCGCCGATGATAGACCGGCCCGCACAATTTTTACGCGAACAGATTGCCCAGGTGCATGAGGTGATAGAAAATGTGCGCTTGCGCAAACGCCTGCTGGAATCCCCGCGCACCACCATCGTGGTGGCGCTGATCCAGAAAAACACCCTGTTTTGCGGACATGTCGGTGACTCACGCTTATACCTCTATCGTCACGGCTTGATTGAACACCAGACACAAGATCACTCAGTAGTGCAATCCTTGTTACGCGAAGGAAAAATCCACGCCAACGAGATTGCCGATCACCCGCACCGCAACAAAATCTACAACTGTGTGGGTGGTGACCGCGCTCCGCAGGTCGAATTGGCGCCGCCCATGCCCTTGCGTGAGGGCGATGTGATTCTGCTGTGTTCTGACGGCGTGTGGAACAGTGTGCCGGAAGTGTCCATCGCACAGGATATGCTGGCAGCCAACATCAGCCATGGCGTGACGCGTCTGCTCGATGATGCCGAAGCCGTCAGTCACACCGAAGGTGACAACATGAGTGCCATCGCCTTGCAGTGGGGGGAACGGCAATCTGCGCCATTGACCGTGTCCACGCTGGATTTACCGGACAATGTGACTACCACCATGATGAATCAGGTCGCGGTGACGCCGCATCCCTATGCGCTGGACCTGACCGACGACGAAATTGAACGGGCCATTGCCGAAATTCAGGAAGCGCTGGGTAAAAGCCGGCAATATATTAAAAAACAGGAATCTTAAACCATGAACAGACCCAGTCAGCGTGCCAACGACCAGTTGCGCAGCATCGAAATCCACCGTCACTACACCAAACACGCCGAAGGTTCGGTGCTGATCAAGTTTGGTGACACCCACGTCATTTGTACCGCCAGTGTTGAAGAAAAAGTGCCAGGTTTTTTAAAAGGTAAAGGCCAGGGCTGGGTGACGGCTGAATACGGCATGCTACCCCGTTCGACCGGCAGCCGCATGGACCGTGAGGCTGCCAGAGGCAAGCAAAGCGGACGCACGCAGGAAATCCAGCGCCTGATCGGTCGCAGTCTGCGTGCCGTGATTGACCTGCAAAAACTTGGCGAGCGCACCATCCATTTTGACTGCGACGTGATTCAGGCCGATGGCGGCACCCGCACCGCAAGCATCACCGGCGCCTATGTGGCCATGGTCGATGCCGTCGGCACTTTGCTCAAAAAAGGCCTGATCAGCGAAACGCCGATTAAGGAAGCCGTCGCGGCGATTTCAGTCGGTGTGTATCAGAGCGTGCCAGTACTGGACCTAGATTACATTGAAGACTCCGATTGTGATACCGACATGAATGTGGTGATGACGGGCAGTGGCGGCTTTGTGGAAGTGCAGGGCACCGCCGAAGGCGAACCGTTTGCGCGTGAAACCATGCACCAGATGCTGGACCTGGCCGCCAAAGGCATTGCTGAGCTGGTTAAGCTGCAACAACAGGCATTGGCAAAGGATTAAGCATGGCGCTGCCCTTTGAACAACTGGTGATTGCATCCGGCAACAAGGGCAAGCTGCGCGAGTTTGCGCATTTGCTGGCCCCGCTCAATGTGCAGATCCTCCCGCAAGGCGAATTACACGTACCGGAATGCCCGGAGCCGCATTGCACCTTTATTGAAAATGCCCTGGCCAAAGCGCGCCATGCCAGCCAGCATACCGGCCTGCCCGCCCTGGCCGATGATTCCGGCTTGTGTGTGGATGCCCTGCAAGGCGCACCCGGCGTACTTTCGGCGCGTTACGCCGGGCCGCAGCCGCCCAAAAGCCTGCTCACGCAAGATGAACGCAATAACGACAAATTGCTCGAAGCCATGCAACGCATCAGTGACCGCCGCGCCCACTTTTATACCGTACTGGTGCTGGTGCGCCACGCGAACGACCCGCAACCGCTGATTGCCGAAGGCCTGTGGCAGGGTGAAGTCCTGCGCGAGTTTCGCGGTAGTGATGGCTTTGGCTATGACCCGATTTTTATGGATGCCAAGACTGGTAAAACCGTGGCAGAATTACCACTGGAAATTAAAAGCCGCATCAGTCATCGCGGGCAAGCGATGACCAAACTGCTGCAACAGTTGGAAAGATTAAGCACATGAGCAATGAATGGCCGAAATGGCTGCGTGACGATGGTTCGGTGGTTTCCTGTACCGAAAAAGTCAAAGTCATGACCGAAAATTTTGATGAACTCAAACAGATCGCACAAGATGCGCTCGAAGATGGCTTGCTGATGGAAGTGAGCGAAGCACAGATGCGCGAAGCCCTGCACCAATTAGTCGATCAGCTCATTAATCCGTACAACAAAATCTAGGCGTGCTATCTCACATGGCCAGCCTCTCACCGCAACACATCCTCCACGACGTTTTCGGTTACAACCAGTTTCGCCACCAGCAACAAGCCATCGTTGAACATGTGATCAGCGGACAGGATGCGCTGGTGCTCATGCCGACCGGTGGCGGCAAATCCCTTTGCTACCAGATTCCGGCGCTGGCCCGTGATGGCCTGGCGATTGTTGTGTCGCCCTTGATTGCCCTCATGCAAGACCAGGTTGAAGCCTTGCAGCAATTGGGCGTCAATGCTGCTTTTTTAAATTCCAGCTTAAGTGCCGAAGACAATGCCCGCATCACCCGCCAGGTGGTCAGCGGTGAAATTAAATTACTCTACGTTGCCCCCGAGCGCCTGATGGTTGGTAGTTTTTTAAGTCTGCTGGATGAAGTGCAGCAACATGTTGGTCTCGCCCTGTTTGCGATTGACGAAGCCCATTGCGTCTCGCAATGGGGGCACGATTTCCGGCCGGAATACCGTCAGCTCACCGTGTTGCATAATCGCTTTCCCGACGTACCGCGCATCGCGCTCACCGCCACAGCGGATGCGCCCACGCGTGCCGAAATTATCAGTCAGCTCAATCTCGACAACGCCCGCCAGTTTGTCTCCAGTTTTGACCGTCCGAATATCCGTTACCACGTTGGCATTAAAAACAATGCCCGTCAGCAATTACAGGCCTTTCTGGAGCGCGAGCACCCGGACGATGCCGGGATTATTTATTGTTTATCACGCAGAAAAGTCGAAGAAACGGCTGCCTGGCTGGTGGAAAAAGGCTGGCCCGCGTTAGCCTATCACGCTGGCTTGCCTGCGCAGTTACGCGAGCACAACCAGCGCCGTTTTCTGCGTGAAGAAGGCATCATCATGGTGGCGACGATTGCGTTCGGCATGGGCATCGATAAACCCAATGTGCGCTTTGTCGCGCATTTAGACCTGCCAAAAAGCATGGAAGGCTATTATCAGGAAACTGGCCGCGCCGGACGCGATGGCCTGCCAGCCAATGCCTGGATGGTCTACGGCATGGGCGATGTCGTCTCCATGCGGCAAATGCTCGACAGCGGCGAAGCCTCCGAAGAGCGCAAACGGCTGGAGCGGTTGAAACTCGATGCCCTGCTAGGCTACTGCGAATCCACCACTTGCCGCCATCAAGGCATTCTGCGCTACTTTGGCGAGAGCCACCCGGGCGCCTGTGAGCAATGCGATAACTGCCTGCATCCGGTCGAAACCTGGCAAGCCACCCAAGTCGCACAAATGGCACTTTCCTGCGTCTTCCGTACCGGGCAAAGGTTCGGCGTCGGCCATTTAATTGATGTGCTCAGCGGCAAACTCACCCCGCAAGTGGAGCGTTTTAACCATCAGCAAGTGAGCACCTTTGGCATCGGTAAAACACTTAACCAGGCGCAGTGGAGCGGCGTCTACCGCCAACTGATTGCCGCCGGGTTTTTAGAAACCGATATGTCAGGCTATGGCGGCCTGCACCTGACCGAAGCCGCCCGCCCGGTACTCAAAGGCGAGCAGGAAGTCTGGCTACGCCGCGATGCCGAACCCGAAAAGAAACTCAGCAAAGCCGAACGCAGCGCCCGCGCCAAAGAAGCCTTTGCCGGTGCCAACGACGACCCGCTCTGGCAAGCGCTCAAAGCCAAACGGCTGGAACTGGCCAAAGAGCAGGGCGTGCCACCCTATGTGATTTTTCATGACAGTACTTTGCTGGAAATTCATAACCGCAAACCGCAGACGCTGGATGCCATGGGGCAGATTAGCGGCATCGGCCAAGCCAAATTGCAGAAATATGGCGATGCGTTTTTGCAAGTGCTCGAAGAGATGGCTTAAGAAAGCCATTGGATGGGCGAGGAATCAGTCTTTTTTGTTTAACAGCTTGCGAATCAGGCGATTGGCGCTGATCGCAGCCAGCGTGGCCCCAAATTCATAATCATCAAAGCGCGAAGCTTCAATATAAGGCAGCGCCACCAGCTTGCCATTAATCAGGCAGATGCGGCACAAGTCTTGCCAGACTTCGTGTGTTTGTGGTTGGGTCGGATGTTGGTGGGGCTGGGTTTGGTCCATGGTGAACGGTATACAAAATACAAAAGTGTTTAGCCCATTATCTCCAACTGCCATATTCACTCAATAGCCTGTTCGGGCTATCCACTTTTTTGGGGTGGTGTGGATGAGACAGTGATTTAAAGCTATGTAAAGCCAGCGTGGCGAACTTGGCAGTTCGACATATTCCGGTGCTTTAATAAAGCTTGCTGTACCCAACAACAATCAGGAGAAAAGCGATGGCAGGATGGTTTGAACTGACAAAAAGCGACGCCAACGGGCAATTCAGCTTTGCGCTGAAAGCTGGCAATGGCGAACAAATATTAAAAAGCGAGCAATACACCACCAAGGCGGCCGCAATCAACGGCATCGAATCTGTACGCAAAAACAGCCCGCTGGATGAGCGTTTTGAAAAACTCACGGCTAAAAACGGCAGCCCTTACTTCAATCTGCTGGCAGGTAATCACCAGATTATTGGCACCAGCCAGATGTATGCCTCCGAAGCCTCGCGCGACAACGGCATTGCCTCGGTAAAAAACAACGGCCAATCCGAAACAGTGAAAGACTTAACCGGCGCGTGAGTGTCCGTCAGGCTGAGGTCTGCTAGAAAGCCCTGCTCAATGCAGGGCTTTTTTGTTTAGGGTATTTAAATATGAGACTTGTGCGCGCACTAAAAAAGAGTCAATTTTTAACAAAAGAATCAATCACCCGTCATTCCCGCAAAAGCGGGAATCCATTTAATCAATTGCTTACATGGATCCCCGCGTTCGCGAGGATGACGAAGTGATGCGTTTTCAGGATTTGCTTTGATTCGTGCGAAAGTTTCAATATATGTGATTTCTTACGACAGAACCTTGGAAGAGATGACTTACAAACGGTTTATTGCAGTCATATAACATTCAGGAATTTCAACTGAATGTTGGGATTCACCTTTTGACTTTGATGGATTAAATTGGCTGTCATTGAGATTTCTGCAATCTCAAGCAGATTTTTATTGATAGAGATACCATCCTCCATAAACCAGCGCAATACAGGTTCCAAATGCCATATTCCTCCAGCAGAACTTTGATGAATCGGGTTAGGAAAACGCTTTTTTGGGTTGGCGATAATTTTTTGAATATTCTGTCTAGAACAGCCAATGACACTGGCGATTTCAGTAGGGGTCACCAGATCAGGTGATACCTCAATCAGTTCTGCATCAGGAATCGCTTTTTTCACATCCCTAATCGCACTTAAAACAGCTTCGTCCGCAGACGCTGCTTCACGAGTAAACTCGAGGGCAATCGCCCCTTTTTTTCCCACGCCTATCGTTGCGTCATCGCAACCAGCTTCAAACAGCGCATTCAAATATTGAGAAGAGTCTGCGTATTCATCGGGCAGGGCATATTTCAAAATAAACTCGTATTCCATCATCAATCACCTATTTTTACGTTTGGATGTGGTCTTTGCGGCGTGCTCATCTAATTTGCCAACACATTTATCAATCACGCGGCGTAAAGCTTTAGCATGATTCTCTGGGCTTCTGGGCGTACTCCAAATACTGGTCACACAAAACTCACCACAACGACACTCTTCATCATTAAATGGGCAGTACATCTTTCCCCAACAATGCCCACCACCCACTTTGATTTCCCATCGTTTTGAAATGGCATATTCAATGGCCGCGTTAATCTCTTTATTGGGATGCTTAATCGCCATATTATCCCCGCCGATATTTGTTGTCAATCGACAACTATTGTATTGTTAACATAAGTTAATATAGTACTGGGAATTTTTTAAAACATCAGCAATAATCTTGCTATCATCCATATGTGGGAGTGCAACATGGTTAATGTTTTTAATGCACTTAAGGCATCACTCACGCCAGAAGCGCAAGCAAGGGTTGCTCACAAAACCGAGCAAATACTGCAAGAAATGTCATTACACAAGTTGCGTCACGCGCGAGGTTTGTCTCAAAAAATGATGGCGGATGCACTGCATATTCAGCAACCCGCCATAGCCAAAATTGAAAAACGAACTGACATGTATTTATCGACTTTGCGTAGCCATATTCAGGCAATGGGTGGTGAACTGGAAATCGTTGCAAAGTTTCCTGAGGGCTCAGTCAAGATTCAGAATTTTTCGGATTTGTAATCTATTCGACTGACGCCGGAAGTGGGGTTTTTTGTGAGTAATGTGGTTTTACAAGACCCCGAGGCCCCAGAGAGGACCTGACCCCGAGGCCCCGTGCTTGTGATTTAATATCATTTTGCAAGACCCAAAATCCGAATTTAAGAGAATTAAAGATTACTGACATGCCAAAACTTGAAATAGAGAAAGTTGTATCCTTGAAAATGATTTTTCTAATTTTTTTGATTTTAAGTTATCCATCTTCAAGCTACTCTCAAGAAGAAATATTACCAAAATCTGATTGTGAGATTACAAACTCTGTAACCCTTAAGTTATTGGACTCAAAAAAAATATTATATTTTCACGTTAACAATTTGTGTCTTGAAACACCAAAAGAGATTGGACGTGTGTTTAGGTTATATTTTGCAGCAAATGCTGATGATTACTCGGGTATTGTTCTTGACTTGCGTGATGTTCAGGAGGGTTACATACCTGCAATTGCAGGTATTACATCACTTTTTTTGCCATCAGATGTGACGATTGGTGTGCTCAAAGATGACATTGGAAGGTCAATAGAGATTAAAACTGGTAAAGCATTTTATCAACGAGATTTAGAAGGAGAAGATTATTTATCCTCTTTGCCCGACTCTCTTAAGGTAAACCCTATTGCTGTTCTAGTTAATCTGGGTACCCAAAAAGCGGGCGACTTAATTGCAACAGCACTACTGCAAAATAAAAGAGCCGTTCTAATCGGTGAAGAGTTTGATTCTGGGTGTAGTGATAAATTATCCTTATCAAACTTATTTTATAAGGATGTGATTGAGACTTTTCCTATTCATAAGTCAATGACGCCTAATACAAATTCTGTTCATAAGCGATATTTAAATCATTTCTACGCGCCCAAAGGATGCACTCTTGAGATAGTAGATGCTTGGAGAAAGGAAGTTAGTAATGCAATTTTAAAAAAAGTTGTATACCCAAAAGAGTCTTATTATAACGGGGAGGAAGGGCTGGGTATCGCAGGAGTTGACTTGAGTGTAAAAGGTAAGGTTATTAAGATTGATTTGATTTCCTCCACAGGATCGCCGATACTTGACCAAGCAATGTTTCAAGCAGTTTACGATTCCAATATAAAACCTCTTGATTGTGCAACCGATAATTCACAACTAAGGGTTGCTGTGCCGATTCATTTCAAATTAAGTAATTAAGGATGCTGTGTGGGATCGGTAGTTTGTGTATTTTCAATGTATCGACAACACATCTTAATCTCAACTTCAGCTTCCTTTTGTGACATCAGTTTGACCAAAAATACTCCTGTTAACTTAATGTATAGCGGAGTGTTCTTCTGCACTAGTATTGGGAATTTACGCTGAACAGCTACATCCCATGGCCACTTTACCAAAACGTGATGAGTGCCTTCTGTGAGCGCGACAACTGTGTAGGCATGCTCAGGTGGTTCAAAAATAGATTGACCATCAATAAGCACTTTTGGTGTTCTTAATTCTGGATATGCATTACTCCTGAAAATATAAACATTAGTTTTATCGCTTGATGAGGACTCTAGACGTTGATATTGAGGGGCATGTGGCGGTAACTGCGTGCACGAACTCAAGAGTACTAAGCAACTTAATAAAGTGCAAAATCTTTGGCTGGTCATAAAATTACTCAAACTCTGTATTAGCTAAAAAACAAGATGGCGTAAAAACGGGCTTACATTAGACTTCTTTGATGCCCATTTGACAACCCCTAAAAACACCGCCAAAGATCGCTCAATTTCCACTAGCAAATTTGCACTCACTCTGCCAATCTTTGGGCAAATCTTTTCAGTTTTGGCGGTCAAGACTTTATCAATCATCACTTGATATAACTGTTGCAGACCGTTTTCGTCGTTGGGTTTTAGGATGACCGAAATAAGGGCGCATCCATCAGTGTGCTTTTGATGGGCAACACAGTGATGCTATGGAGTCCGACAAACGCATCGGCTTGAATCACTAGCGCAGACCTAGGTTGACCAAAGTCGCCTTAAACAGCAATCGTAACCAAGTCTCCGCGCATCACGCAGTCCAGCTATCGGTATCAGCTAAAAAAGTTACATGTTACAGAATACGTTTATTTTTGAATAGAAAGATGAATAGATAAAACGCTGCCAAAATCAGTGTAATTTTTGGATGATGATCCAGGAAATAAATTTATAAATCAATGCCTTAATGAATATTAATATTTGGAAAAATATCAGCGCTAATTTTATAAATGAGTAGATATTGAATAGACAAGTAATTAAATTTTCGATTTATGAGTCTGCTTCAACATAGCACGTAGCGTCGGCCAAACATTCTCCAATATCTTTCGCTGTGCATTCACATTCGGATGCAGCCCATCTTCCAACACCAGGTCACTGTGACCACTAATACCATCCAGGAAAAATGGTACAAATGGTGTTTTATATTTCTCCGACAGGTCCAGGTAAACCGCTTTAAAACCATTGGTGTATTTCGGGCCATAATTCGGTGGAATAAACATGCCTAATAAAACCACCTGCGCATTGGCTTGCTTGCTGGCTTGAATCATTTTTTCCAAATTGGTTTTCATTGCATCGAGCGATAGGGCGCGCAGGCCATCATTTGCGCCCAGTTCTATCACGACTATGCTTGGTTTAAACTGCTTGAGTGCTGCGGGAACGCGGCTGAGTCCGCCAGCGGTTGTTTCACCGCTGACACTGGCGTTGGCAACTTCGTAGGGCAATTGGTTGTCTTTCAAACGTTGCCCTAACAAGCTTACCCAGCCTTGTGCCTGGGGGATTCGGTAGGCGGCGGATAAGCTATCGCCAAATACCAGTATCGTTTGTTTGGATGCGGACTCTGCCGCGACTAAGTGTGTAAACAATAAACTAGGTAACACGATCAATATCTTTAGAAATCGGAACATCATTAATGCAAAGCCCTTATGCTGTTGAAGCGCTGTCTTTAAGTAAATCTGTTGTGAGTAATGATACAACAATCCCCATTTTGACCAATTTGAATCTTGCCGTACCCAAAGGTGAGAGGCTGGCGATCATTGGGAGTTCCGGCTCCGGTAAATCTACTTTGTTGGGTTTGCTGGCTGGGTTGGATATAGCAAGTAGTGGAAAAGTCCTGATCGCTGGAAAAGATATCGGCCAGATGGATGAAGATGGCCGTGCCGCGATGCGTGCCCGGCATATGGGTTTTGTATTTCAGTCGTTCCAGTTGCTGGGTTCGCTGACAGCGTTGGAAAACGTGATGCTGCCTTTGCAGCTGGCGGGCCAGCGCGATGCGCAGGCGATTGCCATCGCTGCTCTCGAGAGTGTGGGTCTGGCCGCACGTGCCACGCATTACCCGAAACAATTGTCGGGCGGTGAGCAGCAGCGGGTGGCGATTGCCAGGGCATTTGCTGCCAAGCCTTCTATTTTATTTGCCGATGAGCCGACGGGTAACCTGGATGTCGCCACTGGCGAGGCGATTATCCAGTTGCTGTTTGATTTAAATGCCAAGAGCGGCACGACGCTGGTGCTGGTCACGCACGATATGAATCTGGCGAGGCGTTGCCAGCGGGTGTTGAATTTGCAGGGCGGTGTCCTCAGCGAGATCACCATTCCCGACAATTCAGGAGTGCATTAATGCGGGCTTTCTACATCGCCTGGCGTCAGTGCCGCAGCCTGTGGTCTTCGGGTGAAATCCGCGTATTGCTGTTTGCACTGATCCTGGCGGTGACGGCGACCACGTCAGTCAGTTTTTTCACCGACCGTATCAAATCCAGCATGCAAACCCAGGGCAATGTGCTGCTGGGGGCGGATCTGGTGGTGAATTCTGATCATGTTATCCCGCCAGCTTATCTGGCGGAAGCACAGCGGCGCCAATACCAGACCACGCAGGCGTTAGAGTTTTCCAGCATGGTGGTGAAAGGGGAAAGTAACGAGCTCGCCGAAATCAAAGCGGTGGAAGCGGGTTTTCCGCTACGTGGGCATTTGACCATCAGCAAGCAGTCAGCCGTGACGGCAAAGGCTGAGTCACCTGCCACAGATATTCCTGCCCGCGGAACAATTTGGATGGAGCCACGACTGGCGCAAAAACTTGCGTTGAAGATTGGCGATGAAATTAGCGTCGGCGAAAGCCAGTTTACGGTCGCGGCATTTGTACTGCAGGAGCCGTCGCGTGGCGGCGATATGTTCAGCATTGCGCCGCGCCTGTTTATGAATAGCGCCGATGTGGAAGCCACCGGTTTGGTGCAATTTGGCAGCCGGGTAAAATACCAGTTGCTGGTCGCCGCCAATATGGATGGCGCAGCGGTGAATCAGGCCATGGAAGACTATGCCGAATGGTTGAAACCACAACTGTCTCGCGGTGAACGCGTAGATGATATCCGCAGCGCCCGCCCGGAAATGCGCAATGCGCTGAATAAGGCGCAACAGTTCCTGGGCATTGCCTCCATGGTTGGCGTGATTCTGGCGATGGTGGCCATGTTGCTGGCGAGCATCCCCTATGTGCAAAAGAGCCTGGATGCGTATGCGCTGATGCGCTGTTTTGGCGCAACCAAAAAGCTGATTACGCAGATTCTGCTTGTCCAGACCTTGTTGCTGGCGTTGGTGGGTAGCGTGATCGGGTGTGTGTTGGGGTTTGCCGCGCAATATGGCTTGGCGATGCTTGCTGGCCGCCTGTTTCTCGAAACGTTGCCCGCCCCGGGCTGGATGCCGGTCGTGTTGGGTTTGGCCACTGGCTTTGCCACTTTGCTGACAGTGGTCTGGCCGCAGTTGCAGCGTTTACGGGCGGTGCCTGCACTGCGTATTTTGCGTCAGGATTTAGAAGGCAATGTGCGCAGCCATGGCCTGATGTTTTTACCCGCATTGCTGGTATTGGCCGGGCTGGTGTTCTGGCATGCGGGGGATATCAAACTGGCCGGGATTGTATTTGCTGCGCTATTTGGATTGGTCGTGGTGGCTGGTTTGCTGGCATATCTGGGCATGCGTTTCGTACAGTCGTGCAGTGTCCAGAACTTTGGCATCATCAAGCTTGGCTTGATGGGATTACGGCGCCGCCCGATGTTGACCATCGCGCAGGTGGTTGGCTTAAGCATGGGTTTGATGGCGATCTTGCTGCTGGCATTTGTGCGTAATGATTTGCTGAAAAACTGGCAGACCTCGTTACCGGCAGATGCGCCTAATCGCTTTGTCATCAATATCCAGGCCGACCAGATTCCCGGCATTCATGCGCTATTAAGCGCCCATGCCATTCAGCATGCGGATATTTTGCCCATGGTGCGCGCAAGGCTGATCTCAGTAAATGGCAAACCTATCAAGATTGAGGATTATAAAGATGACCGCGCCAAGCGCCTGGCCGAGCGTGAATTCAATTTATCGTGGGCAGCGCAGATGCAGGCCGATAATGAGCTTGTGGCAGGGCAGTGGTGGCGTGCTGAAGATGCAGTAAAACCCCAATTGTCCCTGGAGCAGGGGTTGGCAGAAACGCTCAATTTAAAGTTGGGCGATAAATTGTCTTACGATGTGGCCGGCACTCAGCTTGAGCTCACCATCACCAGTTTGCGCAAGGTTGAGTGGAACAGCATGCATGTGAATTTCTTCGCGGTGACGCCACCCGAGGTGCTGGATAATTACACCGCCAATTACCTCACCAGCTTTCACCTGCCAGCGGGTAAAGAAGACGCACTGAATCAGCTCGTCAGAAAATTTCCCAATTTAACCATCATCAATGTGGCGGCGGTGCTGGAGCAGATTCAAAGCCTGATCAGCAAAATGAGTTACGCGATTGAGTTTGTATTTGGCTTTAGCCTGTTGGCAGGCCTGGCAGTGTTGTATGCCGCGCTGATGGCGACCCGCGAAGAGCGCGTTCGGGAAAGCACGCTGATGCGGGTACTGGGCGCTTCAAGAAAACAGGTCGTACTGGCGATGCTGGTGGAGTTTTTATGCATAGGCGTACTGGCCAGCGTTGTCGCCAATATTTTTACCAATATCGCGGCCTATTACCTTGCAACGGGGGTGCTCGATATGGAATATCAATTCAATGCCTGGCTAAGTGTGCAAGCCTTGCTGGCGGCAATTGTGCTGGTGCCCTTGTCTGCCTGGCTGGTGGCGCGCAACCAGTTTAACCAGCCGCCCAGGGCATTGCTGCAAAGTGTATAAGCATTCATGGACTGACTGCGTTGAGGCCAAAAACACTGCCAGACACCACTCAATTTCAAGGGTCAGTTGGGACCAACTTTGCCGAGCTTAGCCTATTATTTCAGTCTTGACCGTTAACATTTATTGATCATCACTGGGAAGAATTGCTGAAAAACCATTTCATCGCTTATGAAGATTATGCAAGACTGACATAACGGTATTGGCGAGTGTTTTGGGTTTGCCAGCGACCTTGACGGAATGCTGAAATGAGCGTTCTGGCATGTTCGCTATGCATGCCGTCAAATCCGCTTTCCTCTTTATCCAGGAAATCTGTTAATCCGGTTTCTTGTACCAAATCTTCACGAGTGACATGACGGTAACCCATACTCCAGGCATCAAAGCCGCGCGTCATAATAGGTTCTTCTAGCAACTTGATGACATGATGATGGCGTTTGTCCTGGCCTATTTTGACGTAGAGCGCTTCCAGCACTGCACGCTCTCCTTCCAATACCTGAAAGAAACAGCCTTCCATATACAGCAACATGCCAGTGATGCCGCGGTTGTGATTATTTTCACGCGCCTGGTGCAATAGCTGAATTAACTCCTCATGTGCCATTAAATGGCTGGCAATGCTGGTGTAACTCAACATGATTAACTCGTGGTCTTCGCTCATTGCTGGCCCCATCATCACAATCCTTAGATTTGACTTTTGGGGCTTTAAATAGTTCTAGGTCATCAATATTCGTCTGCTATTCAAAACTACAGAATGGTGAGAGGGGGAGTTGCGTAGTGCGAGTAAGATCAAATTAAAGAAATTATTCAGCAAGGCTAAGCAAGGTTTACGCGGTAGAATAAGCACATATGATTCCGATTTACCCTGCCCACAGCCTTAAAGAAGCTCCGTTGCAAGGTGAAGCTACCTTGTCCGGCCTGACCAATCCGCCGCCGCTTTCACTGTATATCCATATTCCGTGGTGTGTACGCAAATGCCCATACTGTGACTTTAACTCGCATGAGGCGCGGCAGGAAATCCCGGAAGCCGCTTATGTGGATGCCTTGATTGCCGACCTCGAACAGGCCACCCCACTGGTATGGGGCCGCAAAATCCGCAGCGTGTTTTTTGGCGGCGGCACGCCCAGTATTTTCTCTGCTGAAGCGATAGACAAAATCCTGAGCCATGTGCGCATGCTCACGCCGCTGGAATATGGCGCAGAAGTGACGCTTGAAGCCAACCCCGGCACCGTGGATATCGCCAATTTCAAGGGTTACCGTGACGCGGGGGTGAATCGTGTGTCAGTCGGAATCCAGAGCTTCCAGCCGCAATATCTCAAATCGCTAGGCCGCATTCATGACCGTGAACAGGCCTTGGCCGCTGCCGAGCTTGCGCTGAATACTTTTGACAGGGTGAATCTGGATGTCATGTATGCCCTACCGGAACAAACACTTGAAGATGCATTGAAAGACGCCGAAGCCGCCTGCCAGCTCAAGCCTGCGCATTTATCGTTTTATCACCTTACGCTGGAACCCAACACGCCGTTTCACCGCACGCCACCGAGCTTGCCGGACGACGATACCAGCGCCACCATGCAGGAAGAAATCGAGAAAGTACTTGCGCATCATGGTTATCAGCATTACGAAACATCGGGGTTTGCCCAGCCGGGCCAGCAATGCCAGCACAACCTGAATTACTGGGCGTTTGGTGATTATCTGGGCATCGGTGCCGGGGCGCACTCCAAGCTGAGTTTTCATGACAAGATTATTCGCCAGAGCCGCCACAAGCATCCGAAAAAATATCTGGAATCGGTGGCAACAGGGCAGGTGATGGATACGGAGTGGGTGATCGGCCGGGACGATCTGGCATTTGAATTTATGATGAATGCCTTGCGCCTGGTGGATGGGGTGGAAGCTGGATTGTTTCAGCAACGGACTGGATTGCCGTTGCGGAGTATTCAGGCGACTTTGCAGGCAGCGCAGCAACAAGGGTTGCTCGTCGAGGAGAGTGGCGTGATTGCACCGACATTGAAAGGGCAACGGTTTTTGAATGAGTTATTGGGGATGTTTTTACCCTAATCAGTTTTTGCTGATTAGGTGAAGTTTCATTTGGTCTTTACTTAATAGAGTGGGCATGCATGACGACGCGGATGATGTGTGGTTGTTTGTTGCTCAGTGTTTCGCCCCTAGGCGAGTGACTTTTCTTTGCTTGCCCAAAGAATAAGTCACCAAAAGAAAGGGCACCCTAGCTTACGCTTGTTTCCTGCGTTGCTCGTCAACGTGGGCAGCCAACGAAATTGGCTACGGCCGCTACGCTTAACATCGCTACGCGAGTTAGCCTACGCCGCAACACTTCGTTAGTTGTCGCCCTAGCGGCTTGTAAAGAACGCAAGCCACCGCGGAACTCAAACAGCCGCTGGCCGACACCTCCCCCGCTGACTGCGCTACTCGGCGCGGCAGATAGGGGCCCATAAAAAACACACGCTTTCAGTGAGGTGAATCTCTTCGCATTGCTACACGCTCGATCATCGCGCCAAATTAAACAAACAACAGAATAGTTTGTTGGGGTTCGGCCTTAGAAATTAAAAAGTCACTTAGCGCCCTGAATGTCACATGGCCAAT
>CALRJH020000010.1:0-146236 GCA_943367475.1 Paenacidovorax caeni
GGGCATTGCCCGGCTTTTTATTTTTAGTAACCACTAGCGTTGATGAAGCGGCACAAATTCACGGCGTTCGGAGCCAGTATATAACTGGCGTGGACGACCAATTTTCTGCTCTGGATCAGCATTCAATTCGCACCATTGTGAAATCCAGCCTGCGGTACGTGCCAGTGCAAAAATGGCAGTAAACATGGAGTTGGGAATGCCCATGGCGCGCATGACGATGCCGCTGTAGAAGTCTACATTCGGGTAGAGTTTGCGGGTGACAAAGTAATCGTCTTCCAGCGCGATTTTTTCCAGCTCCATCGCCAGTTTGAACATCGGGTCGTCGTGCAGGCCTAGTTCATTGAGCACTTCGTGGCAGGTTTTGCGCATGATGGAGGCGCGTGGGTCCATATTACGGTAGACTCGGTGGCCAAATCCCATCAGTTTGAAGCTGTCAGATTTATCCTTGGCGCGTTTGATAAATTCGCCAATGCGGCTGACATCGCCCATTTCTTCCAGCATTTTGAGCGTAGCTTCGTTAGCCCCGCCGTGAGAAGGCCCCCAGAGCGAGGCAATACCCGCGGCGATACAGGCGAAGGGGTTGGCGCCGCTGGAGCCGACCAGGCGCACGGTCGAGGTCGACGCGTTTTGCTCGTGGTCCGCATGCAGAATGAGGATACGCTCAAAGGCACGTGCCAGAATCGGATTGGGTACGTATTCTTCACAGGGTGTGGCGAACATCATGTGCATGAAGTTTTCGGCATAGCCCAATTTGTTTTTGGGATATATAAACGGCTGGCCGATGTTGTACTTATAACTCCAGGCGGCAATGGTAGGGACTTTTGCCAGCAGGCGCATGGCGGCCACTTTACGTGATTCCGGGTCGGTCACATTGTTGTTGTCTGGATAGAAGGCCGCCATGGCACCCACGACAGCGATCATGACTGCCATCGGATGGGCATCGCGGCGGAAACCACGGAACACGTTGCTCATCTGGTCGTGCAACATGGTGTGTTCGCTGATGGTGCTGACGAACTCATCACGTTGCTTGTGGTCGGGCAATTCCCCGTGCAGCAACAGGTGCGAAACCTCCAGAAAGTCACAGTTCTCAGCCAGATCCTCAATCGGATAGCCGCGATAGTAAAGCAGGCCCTGCTCGCCATCGATGAAGGTAATCGCCGAGTTGCAGGCAGCCGTCGACATGAAGCCCGGGTCGTAAGTGAAATAGCCGTGTTTACCCAGATTGCGAATGTCGATGACATCGGTGCCAAGGGAGCCTTTCAGGATAGGGAGATCAATTGACGGACTATTGTTATCAAAAGAAATGGTCGCTTTGGTTGCCATAACGCACTCTGTTTGTAGATGGGATTAGGCTAAATTATACGCAATCAACTCAGCAAATGGGGACTGGGCAAGCCTTGGGCAAAGAAAACATAAAAAATCACTCAAAATCATGCACCAGATTAAAACAAACGGAGTGTGCGATTGCACTGGATAAGTGAATGTGAGAGCTGGGGCCCGTTAGGCAGGATAAATCGCCCCTAAAATCCGTGGTCCGGCTGCGCCGGTGACTGCTGGCAGATTGCTGCTTAATCCATCCATGCAGCGTTGTGCCAGCCAGGCGAAAGCCACGGCTTCTACCCAGTCAGCGCCAATGCCCAGCGCTTCCGTTTTTTGCACCGGCATGCCGATGGCAGACGCGATGCGTGACATCAGCATGCCATTATGTACGCCACCGCCACAAGCAAATAGCTCATGCACGTCCGTACAGTGGTTATGGATGGCATCGGCAATCGTCAGTGCCGTCAATTCAAGCAGCGTGCGCGCAATGTTATGCGGGGCGTCTGTAATGCGCTGCAAATGGTGCGCCAGCCAGTCCTGATTAAACAGGTCCCGGCCAGTGCTTTTGGGCGGGGCAATATGCAAATAGGGCTCGGCCAGCATGGCCTGCAATAAGGCCTGATTCACTGTGCCGCTGGCAGACCATGCCCCGCCTGCATCGTAAGGCTGGCCGGTATGCTGGTAGACCCACTGGTCCAGCAGCATATTGCCCGGGCCAGAATCAAACCCCGTCACTGTCCCTTGCGCTGGCAACCAGCTGATATTGGCAATGCCGCCAATGTTGATAATGGCACGGTTGTTTGTTGCATGCGCAAATACGGCCTGATGAAATGCCGGCACCAATGGCGCACCTTGACCGCCCGCCGCGATGTCGCGACTGCGAAAGTCACCGACGACGGTGATATTAGTCAGTTCGGCCAGTCTGGCCAGGTTGCCGATTTGGCTGGTGTAGGCCAGCCCGTCTTGCAAGTCAGGACAGTGGCGTATCGTTTGACCGTGACAGCCAATCGCAGTAATCGCTGTGGCCGGGATCTCTGTTTTCGCCAGCAGTTGATGTACCGATTCAGCATACAGGCGGGCCAGTACGTTTGCTGTGATCGCTGCCTCATGCAGTTCGTTGATCGCGGGGTGATGCAGCGCAAGCAGTGTCTGCTTGATGTTTTCAGGGTAGGGCAGGAAGTGCTCGGCCAGTTGACGAACGCCCTCTGCAGTCTGTTGCACAAGCACGGTATCAACACCATCAAGACTGGTGCCAGACATCATGCCGATAAAATAGCGGTGAGGGGGATGTGTTGCTGTGTTCATTGCATGTAATAGTAACATTCCCGATCGGCTTGCCTACAGTTAAGCACGGGATTACGCTAAAATAGCAGCTTTTATACCTTCGACAAAGCACCTGCATGTAACAGCATTCAGTGTGCATGCACAGCCCATATGACAGATGCAACACAAGCCAACACCGCAGATCACTCAAAAGAGACATCCAGCCTCGACCCTGCCTTAAAACAGGCACTCGCCATCATCAAGCGTGGTGCAGATGAGTTGCTGATCGAGCAGGAACTGATTGAAAAGCTGAAAACAGGCAAGCCGTTGCGCGTGAAGGCTGGATTTGACCCGACAGCGCCTGATTTGCACTTGGGCCATACCGTACTCATCAACAAGTTAAGACAATTGCAAGACCTGGGTCACCAGGTACTGTTCTTGATTGGTGATTTCACTGGCATGATCGGCGACCCCACCGGCAAAAGTACCACGCGTCCACCGCTTACCAAAGAGCAGGTAGCCGAGAATGCCAAGTCTTACGCTACCCAGGTATTTAAAATCCTGGACCCCAACAAGACCGAGATTGTATTTAACTCGCAATGGCTCACAGAGTTAGGAGCAGCAGGCATGCTCAAACTCGCTGCCAGCCATACCGTTGCACGTATGCTGGAGCGCGATGATTTTTCTAAGCGCTTTAAGGGCAACCAGCCTATCGCGATTCATGAGTTTTTATACCCCCTGTTACAAGGCTACGATTCAGTGGCCCTCAATGCCGATTTGGAGTTGGGTGGCACCGACCAGAAATTTAACCTGCTCATGGGGCGCGAGTTGCAGAAACAGGCAGGTCAATCGCAACAGTGTGTGTTGATGATGCCATTGCTGGAAGGGCTGGACGGCGTCAACAAAATGTCCAAGTCGCTGGGCAACTATATTGGCATTCACGAAGCCCCCGAGATTATTTTTGCCAAACTCATGTCCGTTTCAGACCAGCTGATGTGGCGCTATATCGATTTACTCTCCTTTGCTTCACTGGAAATCATTGCACAATGGAAAGCGCAAGTGGCCGCGGGTGAAAATCCGCGCAATATCAAAGTGGGTTTTGCGCAGGAAATCGTCGCCCGTTTTCATGGGCAAGCCGCTGCTGAAAAAGCGCTGCTGGACTTTCAGACCCGGGCAAAAGGCGGGATTCCTGACGACGTGCCTGAGGTTGAGGTGATCCTTGACGCTGACAGCATAGGGATCAGTCAATTATTAAAAATGGCCGGGCTGGTAGAAAGTAGCAGTGAGGCGATGCGCGCGATTCAACAGGGTGGTGTGAAACTCGATAGCGTGAAGGTGGAAGATAAAAACTTGCAACTCAGCAAAGGGGAGATAGTGGTTGCTCAAGTGGGTAAAAGGAAATTTGCAAAGATTACATTGAAATAGTGGCTCAGGCATTTTGCCTGACAATAAAAAAGGGCTCTCAGAGCCCTTTTTTATTGTGCCACAGTAACCTGGTCAAAATCTGGAATCAAAGTGATTTACGCAGATTGGCTGGAGGAATGCTGAGTGATTCCCGATATTTTGCAATCGTCCTGCGCGCGACCACAATGCCCTGCTGTGCGAGGGTGTCGGTAATCTGGTTATCAGACAACGGCTTCTTGGGGTTTTCTTCCGCCACCATTTGCTTGATCAAGGCACGGATCGCAGTGGCTGAGCAGGAGCCGCCTGCATCGGTGGCGACCGAGCTGCCAAAGAAGTATTTGAGCTCATAGACACCGCGCGGAGTGAGCATATACTTATGCGTGGTCACTCGTGAAACTGTACTTTCGTGCAGGTCGAGCTCTTCGGCGATTTCGCGCAGCACCAGCGGGCGCATGGCAATATCCCCATGCTCAAAGAAGTTGCGCTGACGATCTACAATCGCCTGTGATACCCGCAGAATGGTCGAGAAGCGTTGCTGGATGTTTTTAATCATCCATTTGGCTTCCTGCATCTGGCTTTGCAGATATTGCCCTGAATTTTCACGGTTACGTTTCAAAATATCGGCATACATCTGGTTGATGCGCAGTTTTGGAATGGCCCCGTCGTTGAGCGTAGCAATCCAGATGCCTTTGATTTTTTTGACCACCACATCATGCTGAATAAAGTGATCATGACTGAATGAGGAAAATTCGCTGCCAGGTTTGGGGTTTTGCTGGCGTATCAGTTGTTGTGCGCCTTTGAGCGTTTGTTCATCGCATGCCAGCAGTTTGCGCAGTTTGACAAAGTCCTTGTTTGCCAGCAGGGCGAGATGGTCTTTGGCAATCGCAGTCGCTTGTGCCAGATAAGGCGTTGCGGCATCCAGTCGCTGCAATTGCAGCAGCAGGCATTCACGCAGATCACGGGCCCCTACGCCGACCGGGTCGAGATTTTGAATCAGTTTGAGCGCAGTTTCCAGTTCCAGCAGTTCCACTTCCAGTTCCGGCGGGAGTTGCTCAACAATTTCCTGCAAGTCCAGTTCCAGATAGCCGTCATCATTGATGCTGTCCAGCATGAGTTTGACCAGACTCATGTCACGCTGTGACAAATGCGCCAGCTGCATTTGGTCTATCAGATGTTCGCGCAGGCTGATGCTGTGGGTGTCCTGACGGGTAAAATCACTGTCATCATCGTCATGGTTGCTACGTCCAGATTCGTCCCAGTTGCTGGTGCTGCCAAACTCTTCGTAACTGTCTTCAAACTCGGGAGGGGAGAACTCTTCGTTGAGGTTGGGCTGCTCACCTTCTGTGCCGCCGAGGTCCTCATGCAACTCTTCGCGTAATGTTTCTGAAGGGGCCGCGATGTCCTGCTGCGTCGCAACATCGAAAGAGCTGGCGTCTTCCGTGGAGGTTTGTGTCGATGTGTTGCTGAGGGCTGAGGTGTCTTCAAATTCTCCCTCTTCCCCCTCTGCCATTTCCAGCAACGGGTTTTCTTGCAAAATGGCCTCCAGCTCCTGGTTCAGCTCCAGGGTGGACAGTTGCAACAGTCGGATAGACTGCTGTAGCTGCGGGGTCAGCGCGAGGTTTTGCGAAATACGTAATTGCAGGTTTTGTTTCATCAGTGATTACAGCCTAAAGTTCTTGCCCAGATACACTTCACGTACACCTTCGTTCTCAATGATTTCGTCCGGTGTGCCTGCTGCAAATATGGCACCATCATTCACAATATAGGCCCGGTCACAGATATCCAGCGTTTCACGCACATTATGGTCAGTAATCAGGATGCCAATCTGCTGACTGCTCAGGTAGCGAATAATCTTCTGGATCTCGATAACGGCAATTGGGTCAATCCCGGCAAACGGTTCATCCAGCAAAATGAATTTTGGTTCAGTGGCCAGGCAGCGGGCAATTTCTACCCTGCGCCGTTCGCCGCCAGACAGGCTGACTGCCTGGCTGTTACGAATATGCTGGATATGCAATTGGTCCAGTAGTGATTCCAGTTTGGCTTCCCGCGCTTCCAGTGTGCTTTCGCGTGTTTCGAGAATCGCCATGATGTTGTCGCTGACAGACATTTTTCTGAATATGGAAGCTTCTTGTGGCAGGTAGGCCAGGCCCATGCGTGCACGCTCGTGCATCGGGGCATGGCTCACATCAATATCATTCATGGTGATGCTGCCGTCATCCAGCGCGACCAGGCCGACGATCATGTAGAAGCTGGTGGTCTTGCCAGCGCCATTGGGGCCTAGCAGGCCAATCACTTCACCACTGCGGAGTTCTAGTGTGGTGTTCCTGACGACAGTTCGACCCTGGTAGGATTTTTTCAGATGGCTGACGCGCAGGTGATTGTGACCGTCAGAAAGCGTGGCTTGCATATTCATCACCTTAAGGTTTTGCTTCTGGTTCTGCTGGTGCCGGCTCAACCTTGAACTGCAACGCGCGGTTCATTTTAAGACCTTGCTGGCTAGCGGGTTTGTTGTCTATGACAGGCGGTGTTGTTTTGTTTTTGGGTTGTATGGTGGCCTTCACACGACTGTTTGCGGTGCCATTCGGGTTGGCTTTGGTGCCGCCGATCACTTCTGCATATTCGGCATTGGCGTCATAGCTGATGTAATCACCATTCACGATATCTTCCCCGCGCTTTACCCAGGCTTTGGTGTAAAGCTGCACCTTGTCCATGCGGCCGTTATATTCAATACGTTGTGCACTGCCTTGCATCCACTCATCCTTACCTGTGCGCTTTTGCTTGAAGGTGGTGGGGTTGCCCGTACAGGTGCTGTGCTGAAAGCCATCCTGGTCTTCGCGCACAATCATTTTGTCTGCCTTGATCTGCAAGGTGCCCTGATTGAGGATGACGTTCCCGGTGTATATGCTGATTTTCTTGGCATCATTGACCGTGACTGTATCTGCTTCCAGCTCAATCGGCTGATCACGGTCAGATTCCTCGGCATGCACTTGCGCGAGTTGCGTCAGCGCTAGCCACAGAACCAAACAGTTTTTTATAAAAAGGTGCTTACGCATATTCAAAACAGTCTCCATCATTAACGTAGCCTGGCCGGGGATTGATCAGCCGTTGTTTTGGCTAGCGAGGTTGTTTTACCAGGATTGGGTGCACGCTCGTAATGCACGTGTACCCGATTAAATAATTGTATGGTGCTGGCTTTATTGTCAAACGTCATCCCGGTGGCAGTGATCACTGTCGCGGGTTGCTGTTTGATGACGACCGGCCGATCCGTATGTGCGGTTTCCTGATCTGGCTCCAGCATGAGCTGGTCTGTCGTCAATTGCATTTCACCCTTGGTTGGCGTGCCCTGGCGGATGACCTTTACATGCTGGTTAAACTCCACCAGTTTACCGTTTGCAGAAATTTTGCCACGCTGGCCATGAATCTGGGTATAGGGTTTGTCTTGCCCAAACTGGGTAAAGCGTGGTCGCTGCAACTCTGTGGTGTCACTGTCGGGGTAGTGGCGCATTTGCGAGGCTGCCAGTACATATTTGATGAAACCGCTCGCATCCGTACGCGTACTCACAAAATTGTACAGCATGTAGTCCGGGTCATGCCTGCCCTGGCTGCTGAGTCTGCCACCTTGCTCCTGCACGGTCTGGTTAATCCAGAACGTCAGCAATGCCAGAAACAGCAACAAGGCAATGGGTAAAATAATCGGCTGCTTTAGCATGCGTTGTTATACCACTTTTGCCTTGAGCAGGTCATGCATATTAAAGGCCCCCACCAATTGTCGGGACGCATCTACCGCTAAAAATCCATTGATCTTATATTCTTCCATCATGTTCACGGCGTCTACGGCCATTTGCTGGGTACTCAATAGTCTCGGATGATGATTCATCACCTCCATGATGGGGGTGTTGCCATCTGTTTGTCCCTGTATAAACAGGCGGCGCAAATCACCATCGGTAAAAATGCCGACCGGAACATCTGTGTCGTCAGTCACTGCGGTAAACCCCATGCCTTTATGGCTGATTTCCTGAATGGCCTGTTGAATGCTGGCTTTTATATGGATGCTCGGAATCGCATTCCCTGTGCGCATCACGTCTTTCACCCGCACTAACAAACGGCGCCCCAGGCTGCCACCCGGATGTGAGCGGGCAAAGTCTTCAGCTGTAAATGCACGCAAGTCAAGTACACACAAGGCAAGCGCGTCACCAAGTGCCAGCGCTGCGGTTGTGCTGGCCGTGGGTGCAAGTCCCAGTGGGCAGGCCTCGTGGCTGACTGCTGCACTGAGGTGCACGTCGGATTCTCGTGACAAGGTGGAATCTACAGTGCCGGTGATGCTTAAAACGCGTGCGCCTATGCGGCGAATTGCCGGCAGAATATTAATAATTTCATCGCTTTCACCGGAGTTTGATAAGGCGATGACCACATCCTCTGCCGTAATCATGCCAAGATCACCATGGCTGGCTTCGGCTGGATGCATGAAGAATGCCGGGGTGCCGGTGCTTGCGAGTGTGGCGGCTATTTTGCCGCCAATATGGCCTGATTTTCCCATGCCGGTCACGACAACGCGGCCATGACATTCCAGAATCAGTTGCACAGCCGCTTCGAAGTCATGATTGACACGTCCTGCCAGCTGACGGATTTCCTCGGCTTCGTGTAACAGCACGTGCCGGGCTCTCTGCAGCACGTCGGGTTTATTCACAAGACTGTCACTTGGTTTTGCTATACTCATGGCCAAATAGTATAGCAAGTGAGTGCGTGGGCAAAAAGTAAAACTCCACTTTTTTCCATGAATATTTTATATCAGGCACATTTTTTGCATAAATTATAAGTTTGTGGCAGGATGTTAGCCGCCTGTATTGCCTTAGCCCTAACAGCCATGCGCTTGCGCGTGCCTTTTTACGTGGCGAGTGTGCTTGCCGGCGCAAGCCATTATTATTAAAAATTGCCAAGAGCTTTACATGTTTGATTCCCTGATTAACTTGCTTTTATTGCTGACTAGTTCGGTATTTGCCGTCGGATTGTTCCGTATTCTCGGCCTGCCCGCCATGCTGGCATACTCCATGATTGGCATCGTGCTCGGTCCGCATGCGCTTGGATTGCTGCAGGATGAAGAATCGGGCCGCCAGGTGGCAGAGTTTGGCATCGTCTTCCTCATGTTCAGTATCGGGCTGGAGTTCAGCCTGCCCAAGCTCTATGCCATGCGTAAAACCCTGTTTGGATTGGGTGGCGGCCAAGTGGTACTGACTTTGCTGGCGAGTTTGCTGCTGGGCAAGCTGGCTGGTCTCAGCCTGACCAGCGCCTTTATTATCGGCGCGGCACTTACCATGTCATCCACCGCCATTGTTTCCAAAATCCTGATGGAGCGTGTAGACCTGAACTCGCGCCATGGTCGCCTGAGTATTGGTGTATTGCTGTTTCAGGATCTGGCCGTGATTCCGATTCTGGTCTTGATACAGACCTTAGGCTCTCATAGCGATAACTGGCTGGATGTGCTTGGACTGACTTTGCTGAAGTCTTCTATCCTATTATTTCTATTGTTCAAATTTGGTAAGAACATTCTCAATTTCTGGTTTGAGCTGGTTGCCAAGCAACGCTCGCGCGAGTTGTTTGTGCTGAATGTGCTGATGATTACGTTGCTGATGTCGGCAGCGACCAACTTTGCCGGATTGTCTTATGCCTTGGGTGCTTTTGTAGCCGGGATGCTGATTTCCGAAACCAAATACCGCTATCAGGTGGAGTCGGATATTGCGCCTTTCCGTGACATTTTGCTGGGCCTGTTTTTTATCAGTGTAGGCATGCTGCTAGATGTCTCGGTGTTGTTTGACCATATTCTGCTGATTGTGTTGTTGCTGGCCCTGTTCCTGTTGTTTAAAGTTGGCCTGGTGGCCATGCTCACCCGGTTTTATGGCTTTGAAATGGGCGTAGGCATCCGTACCGGCATCATTTTGGGGCAGGCGGGCGAATTCAGTTTTGTGATTCTGGCCCTGGGTTTGCAAACGCACCTGATCAGCGGGGATGCCTTGCAACTGGTATTGTCGGTAGCGGTACTTTCCATGCTGGTTGCACCATTCATTATTCAATACAACGGCAAGATCGCACGCAAGCTGGTTAAAAGCTACACCCGCAACAGCAGTAAGGTGGTCGATAATATCCAGGAACACAGTCTGGAGTTGCGTGACCACGTCATTATTTGTGGCTATGGCCGTAGCGGACAATATCTGGGGCGTTTTTTGCGTGAGGAAAACATCCCGTTTGTGGCGCTGGATATGGATGCCAGCCGCGTACAGGAGGCCGCTTCTGCCGGTGAGAACGTGATTTATGGTGACGCCGGGCGGCGTGCAGTGCTTGAGGCCGCAGGCCTGACTCGCGCCAAGGCGGTGATTATCAGTTATGCCGAAACCCGGGGCACGATGAAAGTGCTGCATGTCATCAAAGAAGGCCATCCCAATTTGCCGGTGATTGTGCGTACGCATGATGACAGTGACATGGATGTGTTGCGGGATGCCGGCGCAGCAGAAGTGGTGCCGGAAATCCTGGAAGGCAGCTTGATGCTGGCGTCGCATGCGCTGGTGACGTTGGGTGTGCCGCTTAATCGGGTGGTCAAACGTATTCGCCTGTTTCGTGAAGAACGCTACAAAATGTTCAAAGGCTATTTCCGCGGCGTGAGCGATACCGATAACACGACAGCCGCCTTGCCACAATTGCATTCGGTCGAGATGTACAAGAATTTCTATGCGCATGGCTTGCGTCTCGATCATATCCCGTTCGGAGATTTTGCTGTCGAAGTGAAGCAACTGCGCCGCATCAATATGCCAGAGCCTGTGTCACCGCGTCCGGATATTGTGCTTGCCGAAGGTGACGTGCTGGTGCTGTTGGGCAGCAATACGGCGCTGATTGCGATGGAAGTGTATTTGATTTCCGGTCGCCGGCCATAACCGTGTTCAGGACTGAATCGGCCATGCTTCCCCTTCATACATTGTTAAAGCTTTTCTGATGGCTAAACCAACGGTAGTGGTTGTAGGCGGCGGCATTGTCGGCTGTATGACGGCAATGCAGCTGCACAAGCAGGGCTTTGCGGTCACGCTGGTTGAGCGCAATGTGATCGCTGCGCAAACCTCGGGCGAATCTTCCTGGGCGGGTGCTGGCATCGCTTTTCCCTTACTGCCGTGGTTTTATCAGGACGTAGTCAATACATTGGCGCTGGCGGGTGCTAGCGCCTATCCGGCAGTCAGCGCCGAGTTGTTTACAGAAACAGGCATAGACCCGGAATGTACGCGCAGTGGCATGCTGATTCAGCCACCGTTTGACCTTGCGCAAGCCATCGACTGGTGCACGCGCTTTGGTCTTGCCTATCAGCAACAAGGGGACAACCTGCTGATCCCGGAGGTGGTGCAAATCCGCAATCCGCGTTTACTGCAATCACTCAAAGCCTGGTTAGTTAAACAGGGGGTCGAGTTGCGCGAACAGACCCAGTTAATGCCATTACAGGAAGGGCATTCCGCCATCCGTGGCTGGCAAACCACCCGTGGTGAAACCTTGCAGGCGGATATGTATGTGGTGACCTCGGGAGCGTGGAGCTTTGAATTGCTCAAGCAAACCGCCCTGCAACTGGATATCAAACCCATGCGCGGGCAAATGCTGTTGTACCAGATGGCCCCTGGCTTGTTGCCCCATATACTCTACCGCGACGGGTTTTATATGTTGCAACGGCGTGACGGACATTTGCTGGCGGGCAGCAGTCTGGAAGACGTTGGTTTTGATACCGGGGTGACAGACAGTATGCGGCAGGAAATGCTGCAAAAGGCAGAAGCCATGTTGCCCGCCTTGCGTGGGCAGCCAGTGATTAAACACTGGAGCGGTTTGCGCCCGGGCACCCCGCACAATATCCCCACCATCGGTCAGCATCCACACATCAATAATCTGTATTTAAACACCGGCCATTTCCGCTATGGTGTGACCATGGCACCAGAATGTGCCCGGCGCATTGTGGCGGCTATTGACCTTGCGCATTAGGCTGGTTTAACGTCACTTGCTTGCCAGCCACCGCTTTTTCCACCCTGTTTTTCCAGCAGGCGAATGCCGTGCATGGTCATGCCGCGGTCTATGGCTTTACACATATCGTATATCGTCAGCAATCCCACCTGCACTGCAGTTAAGGCTTCCATTTCTACGCCGGTTTGTCCGGTGGTCTCGCATTGCACGCGGCATATAATGCTCGAGGTCGCTTCGTCAGCCACAAAACTGACATCGACCCGGCTTAAACTGAGCGGGTGGCACAGGGGAATAAGGTCGCTGGTTTTTTTGCTGGCCTGGATGGCGGCAATACGGGCAATGCCAAGCACATCCCCTTTTTTTGCATTGCCAAGGGCGATGGTCTGGAATGTGGCAGGCAGCATGTCAATGCGCCCTTCGGCGATGGCAATGCGTTTGCTATGCGCCTTGTCGCTGATGTCGACCATATGGGCGTGGCCCTGTGCGTTGAAGTGCGTTAATTCGGACATGTTGAAATAGGCTTAAGGTTAAAAAGGGTGAACTCAAGTGCTGAAGCCGTTATCATAACAAGTTTAACTGACTGCCACGCAGTGTGCGGGCAGAACATGGTTATTTAATATTTTTATGCGTTCGCGCTCATTACTCAAGTCATCTCGTTATCGCTTGTCCTCCTGCCTGTTGCCCTGGCTGGCAGGTGTCGCCATGTCTGTGCCTGGCGGATCGCTTGTGATGGCGGGTGATTCTACCGGGCTCTATTCTGGCAAGCCTTACGAGCCAGAGCTGGATATCAGTTTGCCGTCAGACTCCTCCAATCAATTGCCCGAGCTTGGCGATGCGTCGCAAACGGTGTTGTCGCTGCTGGATGAAGAAAAAATCGCGAACCAGATTTTAAAGCAGGTGGCGACCAGTGAAGAGGTGCTGGATGATGCCGAGGTGACCGATTATTTGCAGGCGCTGGGGCAACGACTGGGTAAAAGCAGCCCGGATAAACAGCAGGCGTTTCATTTTTTTGTGGTGCAGGATAAAACGATCAATGCCTTTGCCATGCCGGGTGGCGTGATTGGGGTGCATACAGGATTGTTTTTAGCGGCTAACAGTGAGTCGGAGCTGGCGAGTGTACTTGGCCATGAAATTGGCCATGTCACCCAGCATCATCTGGCACGCATGCTGGCCTCGCAAAAATATGACATGTTTAAAAATATTGCCGCGACAGCGCTGGCCTTGCTGGTAGCCCGCTCCAATCCGCAAGCCGGTGCAGGCGCGCTGACTGCGGCTTCTGCTGCCGGTATTCAGCGTCAGATCGATTACACGCGTGAACATGAACGTGAAGCAGACCGGGTAGGGTTGACGATTCTGGAGGATGCAGGGTTTGATGTGCGTGCGATGCCCGCCTTTTTTACCACCATGCAGCGGGCGACCCGGTTTTCGGATGGCAGTATGCCGAGCTATTTACGTACCCACCCGCTGACCAGTGAGCGCATTGCCGATATTGGAAACCGGGTACAAAACCGCCCGTACAAACAGGCGAGCGAGAGTCCGGCTTTCTCACTGATGCGCGCAAAAATTCGGGCCTTTCAAGGCATGCCGGCGCAAGCCATTGAGGAGTTTAACAATAATATCGCCGATGGCCGTTATCAAAACGAGCAGGCCGAGCATTTTGGGCTGGCCTACGCTTACCTGCGGGCAAATCAGGCGTCGCAAGCACAGCAACAGGTGCAATGGCTGGAACAGCATCGCATGGTAAGCCCTTATCTGGTGACGCTGAAAGCACTGACGTTGGTCAAGCTGGGACAAATTGCGCAGGCTCAAACGCAGTTTATGCAGGGGCTGCAGCAATATCCGCAGCACCGCGCGCTGGCACTGGGAGAAGCCGAGTTGCTGATCAGCAGCAATCAATGGGCAGCCGCCGTGACGCATATTCAGAAGCAGCTCAATACGTTTCCTGAAGACGCCAGATTATACGATTGGCTGGCGGTTGCTTATCAAGGCTTGGGTAAGCAGATGCAACGCCACCAGGCCTTGGGCGAGTCTTATGTGCGCAAATATGATTTGCCACGTGCGATAGACCAGTTTGAAATTGCCAGCAAAACCAAAGACGGGGATTTTTATTTACAATCCAAGGTCGAAGCCAGACTCAAAACGCTGCGCCAGCAATTACAGCGTGAACAGGACCCCAAGGGCTGATGCCCGCAGAAACTGACAGGGAGTACAGGATGCAAAGAAGAACGCTGTTGAAAGGCTTGCTGGTTTGGGCCAGCTTGCCACTCACGTTGCTGGTTGGCAAGTTGCAGGCCGCGCCATGGTTTGCACAAGCGTTTGAGGCTAAAAAAACGGCAGATGTGATGACGGCATACCATGCAACTGCCGTCCCGCTAGCGCCAGAAATTCGCATGGAGGCGCCGCAGAAAGCCGAAAATGGTGCGGTGGTGCAGGTGGAAATTGCATCTCCAGCCGCCGTAGGTGAGGTGAAAAGTATACGCTTGCTGGCTGATGCCAACCCGACTCCGCTGGTGGCCAGTTTTGAATTAGGCAAGCAGGTGTTGCCCAAACTGGTCACGCGTATCAAGTTGGCGCAGTCTGGCGAGATTATTGCGCTGGTGCAACAGTCCTCAGGGCAATTGCAGCAACAGCGTCGGCAGGTGATTGTGCTGGAGGATGGCTGCGCCAGCAATGAGCGCGAAGAACCCTTTGCCAGCAGTATTAAAATGCGTGCGCGGCCGCTGGACGCCGATGTGGTGGAGCTTAAAATCATTATCCTGCATCCCATGCGTACCGGGCGCAGCAAGGGTGATGATGGTCAACTCGTTCCGGCGCATTTTATGCAGATGATGCAGGTGCTGTTGAATAATCAGGTGGTGGTGGATGCACAAACCGGTACTGCGATCTCGCGTAACCCCTACTTCACCTTTTATTTGCGTGATACCAGGGTCGGAGACGTGATTGCAGTCAACTGGCAGGACAACCGCGGTTATGAGGGCCATGGCCAAGTGACGGTCAGCGCTTAAAATTACCAGACTTATGCATTAATTATATTTATCGATTGAATTAATATAATCAATTTTACATATTGTTTGTGTGTGTCTACAATGCATCCATTCGCTGATTACACACAGCCAATTTTACGTTAACCCGTGTTTTTACATCACTCTAAAGGAGAACTACATGTCATTGATTAATACACAAGTACAACCGTTTAAAGCGCAGGCGTTTCACAACGGCAAATTTATCGAAGTATCCGACGAAAGCTTGAAAGGCAAATGGTCTGTATTGATTTTCATGCCAGCTGCATTTACTTTCAACTGCCCAACCGAAGTGGAAGATGCTGCTGACAACTATGCCGAGTTCCAGAAAGCCGGCGCTGAAGTGTATATTGTGACCACTGATACACACTTCTCACACAAAGTTTGGCACGAGACTTCACCTGCCGTAGGTAAAGCCAAGTTCCCACTGGTAGGTGATCCAACGCACCAGTTGACCAATGCATTTGGCGTGCACATTCCTGAAGAAGGCTTGGCATTGCGCGGTACGTTCGTGATCAACCCAGATGGCGTGATCAAAACTGTTGAAGTGCACAGTAACGAAATTGCGCGTGATGTGAAAGAAACATTGCGTAAATTGAAAGCGGCACAATACACCGCTGCCAACCCAGGTCAGGTGTGCCCGGCAAAATGGAACGAAGGCGCGAAAACATTGACTCCTTCATTGGATCTGGTAGGCAAGATCTAAGTTAACTGTGCGGACGGAGGTTCAAAAGACTGAAGTCTGAAACAGCCTCGCCCCTGAAATGTCTCATCTTCATTTCAGGGCGCTGAGGGGAGTACATCCACTGGTGTGTTCCCCTCAGCGAATCCCCCACAACGAATTTAAACACCACAGACTGGTGACGGGTGCTTGCACCCTCAAGAAATGGAGATTGACATGTTAGACGACACCTTAAAAGGACAACTGCAAACGTATTTGGGCATGCTGCGCCAGCCTATCCGGCTGATTGCCAGCCTGGATGGCAGCGCCAATGCGTCAGAAATGCGTACATTGCTGCAGGAGATTGCCAGCCTGTCTGACAAAGTGATGCTGGACGAAAATGGTGATGATGCACGCAAGCCTTCATTTGTGATTGCGCGGGAGGGCGAAACCCATGGTGTGCGCTTTGCGGCCATTCCGCTGGGCCATGAGTTTACCTCACTGGTGCTGGCCTTGTTATGGACTGGCGGCCATCCGCCCAAAGTCGAGCAGGACGTGCTGGACCAGATCAGGGCGCTCGATCGTGACCTGAACTTTGAAGTCTACATGAGTTTGTCATGCCACAACTGTCCAGATGTGGTGCAGGCCACCACCCTGATGGCGGTGTTTAACCCGCGCATCCAGACAACCGTGATTGATGGCGCGCTGTTTCAGGATGAAGTGAATGATCGCAATATCATGGCGGTGCCTGCCACCTTCATGAACGGCGAAATGTTTGCCTCCGGCCGCATGCTGGTGGAAGAGATTCTGGCAAAAGTGGATACAGGTGTCATCGCCAAGGAAGCCGAAAAACTCAACGCCAAAGCCCCTTATGATGTATTGGTCGTAGGTGGCGGTCCTGCGGGCGCAGCTGCAGCGATTTATGCGGCGCGTAAAGGCATCCGTACCGGTATTGTTGCCGAGCGTTTTGGCGGCCAGGTGAATGACACACTGGCGATTGAAAACTTTATTTCAGTCAAAGAAACCGATGGTCCGAAACTGGTCATGGCGCTTGAAGAGCACGTCAAAAGCTATGATGTGGATATTATGCCGTTGCAACGTGCGGCGGGCCTGGCTGAACCGGAAAAAACGGACAGCAAGCATGCCGGGCTGATTGAAGTGAAGCTGGAAAGTGGTGCGACCTTACGCAGTAAGTCCGTGATACTGGCGACCGGCGCACGCTGGCGCAACCTGAATGTGCCCGGTGAAGAAGCCTACAAAAACAAAGGCGTGGCGTATTGTCCACACTGTGACGGCCCCTTGTTTAAAGGCAAGCACGTGGCAGTGATCGGGGGTGGTAATTCGGGCGTTGAAGCGGCGATTGACCTGGCAGGTGTGGTCGGCCATGTCACTTTGCTGCAATTTGACACTGAACTCAAGGCCGATGCGGTATTGCAACGCAAGCTGCGCACACTGGAGAATGTGACCATTCTGACCAGTGCGCAAACCACTGAAGTGACTGGTGATGGCACCCGTGTCAACGGGCTCACCTACACGGACCGGGTGACCGGTGAAAGCAAGCATGTTGCGCTCGAAGGCGTATTTATCCAGATTGGCCTGGTGCCCAATAGCGACTGGTTAAAAGGCACGGTTAATTTGAGCAAGTATGGCGAAATCGAAATTAACAGCCATAATGCGACTTCGCTGCCAGGCGTGTTTGCTGCCGGGGATGTGACGACGATTCCTTACAAGCAAATCATTATTGCGATGGGGGAGGGTTCGAACGCGGCACTGGGCGCATTTGATTACCTGATTCGCCAGTAAAAGCGCTGATAAAAAAACCTGCTTCGGCAGGTTTTTTTATTGTGCCTAAAGTGTGTTTGTCACTGCATGAGCGATAGCGAAACGGCTTCTGCAATTTTAATCCCATCAACCGCTGCTGATAAAATTCCTCCTGCATACCCTGCGCCTTCACCGCACGGGAACAAGCCTTTGGTGTTGATGCTTTGCAAAGTGTCGTCATCCCGTTTAATGCGGATCGGGCTGGAGGTGCGGGTTTCGACGCCGGTAAGTATGCCATCGGCCAGATCAAATCCTGCCACCTGTTTGGCAAATGCCGGAATCGCTTCACGCATGGCGCTAATGGCAAATTCCGGCAGGGCGCTGTCAAGATTGGTGAGGTGCACACCAGGGGTATAAGAGGGCATGACCTCACCAAACGCTGTGGATGGGCGGTTAGCTAAAAAATCACCAATCAGTTGGCCTGGCGCTGAATAGTTGCTGCCACCCAGCACATAGGCGCTGCTTTCCAGCTGGCGCTGAAATTCCATGCCAGCGAGTGGGTGGCCTGGATAATCGACTTCAGGTGTGATGCCCACCACAATCCCCGCATTGGCGTTGCGCTCGTTGCGCGAGTACTGGCTCATGCCATTGGTCACGACCCGATGCGGCTCTGAAGCCGCTGCGACGACCGTGCCGCCAGGGCACATGCAGAAGCTGTACACGCTGCGGCCATTGCTGGCGTGATGTACCAGTTTGTAATCGGCAGCGCCGAGTTTTTTCAGAATGTCGTCGCTGTAGCTTTTACCATACCGTGCACGATCAATCAGGCTTTGCGGATGCTCGATGCGGAAGCCGACCGAAAAAGGTTTGGCTTCCACGTAAATGCCTTTTTCATGGACCATTTCAAAGGTATCGCGCGCACTATGACCCACTGCCAGCACCAGGTGGCTGGTCGCCAGGTATTCGCCTGTATGCAAAGTGACACCCTGTACCTGATTGTCTTGAATAGCGATATCCGTTACCCGGCTTTCAAAGCGGATTTCTCCACCGAGCGCGATAATGTTGTTGCGCATTTCTTCGACCATACCGACCAGCCGGAAGGTGCCAATATGCGGGTGGCTGACATATAAAATTTCTTCAGGCGCACCCGCTTTGACGAATTCCTGCAACACTTTGCGACCGTAATGCTTGGGGTCTTTAATCTGGCTGTAGAGTTTGCCATCGGAGAAAGTGCCTGCGCCGCCTTCGCCAAACTGTACATTTGATTCCGGGTTCAACGTCCGTTTGCGCCACAAGCCCCAGGTATCTTGGGTGCGTTTACGTACTTCTTTGCCCCGTTCCAGCACAATCGGTTTAAATCCGGCTTGGGCCAATATCAACGCGGCAAAAATACCGGCAGGGCCAAACCCCACCACCACTGGCCGTTGCTTGGCGGTATGGTCTCCTGTGGTCACAAACTTGTAACTGATGTCCGGCGAGGGTTTGATGTGCGGGTCTTTTTTAAACTTTGCCAATAGCCTGGCTTCGCTTTTCACTTCGATGTCCAGTGTATATACATACAAAATCGCGTGCGATTTGCGCGCATCCACGCCGCGTTTGAAAATCTCAAAGCGGATGAGCTCAGTGGCCGGGATTTCCAGCCGCTTGAGTATTGCGGCCTGGATTTGTTCGTCCTGATGAATCAGGGTATCGGCTTGCTCGATAGGAAGTTTGAGTTCGGTAATACGTAACATTAAGATCTCTTGGATAGTGGTTATCTATCAAAAAACGTATTTTATTACATTCGTCAGCGTCTTAGGCTAGATTTTCATTAGGCTTGGGGTTAATCTGGCTAAGAGATTGACGATATATATTTGTATGTTTAATTACAAGCGACGAATAGTTGTTCCGCTAATTATTGCTGCTGCACTTTTGTGCCTGGCAATGGTCGGGCTATTTATCGCCATGTATCAGCTGGTCTACTACTCTGAGCTGAAAGATCTGGTGGATCGCCAGCGTTACGATGTTGTCGAATTGGGCAAAGCCATTACCAATGCTGAAAGTGGTCAGCGTGGTTATTTGCTGACTGGACATACTTTGTTTTTGGATACGATGGAGCAAGGGCGGCTAGAGGCAAAAAATGTCATGGCCCGGTTTGATCAACATGCCGATCAGCTCGCTGAAATTAGTCCTCAGTTGAAGAGAATAAACCAGTTGGTGCATGAGAAATTCGATGTAATGGATCGCGGCATTCAAGTGCAGTTAAGTGCCGGTTCTTATGCTTCGCATTTATCGTTGAGTAAAGACAAAGGTCATGCCTTGATGATGCAGATTAACCATTTGTTAACTGAGGCGGATGGCAGGCTTGCGTCTCTGCGGGCAGACTATGAGCAACAGATTCGGGAGCGCATGGTGGCCTCGGTGATTGGGGCAATTCTGTTGGGCATGTTGATTATCAGCGTGTTGATATTTTCATATCGCAGCACCATGCATTTAATTGAGCAGGTGATTAAAAATCAGGCGGTGGCCGAGCAGCTTAGTCATCATGCGGAACACGATTTGCTCACCGGTTTGCCTAACAGGCGCAGTGTGGATGCCCATCTCGAACATATTCATCAACTGTCGAGAAACACTTCGCGGCCATTCGCTATATTTTTTATGGATTTGGATGGCTTTAAGAAGGTGAATGATCAATATGGCCATGCACTGGGTGACGCGCTGTTGGTGGAGGTCGCTGGTCTGTTTAAAAAAATCCTGCGACAAACCGACTTTTTGGCGCGACAAGGTGGCGATGAGTTTGTACTGGTGGTGAGCAGCTATTTGCATCGTGCCGAGCTGATACAGTTGGCACAGCGATTAATACAGCTGTTTGCACAACCGGTTGTGGTCAGAAATACGCCACTTGAGATTGGTGTCAGTATCGGGATTGCGGAATATCCGCACCATGGCCAACAAATAAAGCAGCTGTTACTTGCTGCGGACAAGGCAATGTATGTCTCCAAGCAGAATGGTAAAAATCGTTACAGCTTTGTTGCCGAATAAGCGTGAATACGTTTGTTACCCCGAAATTAAACTTGCGCCACTTTAAATGACATTGCCAGAAAATTACATTTCTGGCGCTAATTGCAGCATTTTCTTAAGCAGGGGCACTGTCACCGGTTTTTTGGTCGTCAGTGACCATTTATCAAGCGCTTCCAGTACTGCCATGAGTGTCTGCAAGTCCCGGCGCAGATAGCGCAGGCAGTAAGCAATCACTTCATCTGGGAGCTTCATGCCGCGGTCACGTGCATGCGCACGCAGCGCGTCGGCTTTTTCATCGTCACTTAATGGCTGCAACTGATAAACCAGCCCCCATGCCAATCGCGTGGCCAGGTCTTCACGCAAGCCCATCTGGCTGGGGGCGTGCTGCCCGGCGGTGACTAATACGCCACCTTCGGCTTTGATATGGTTAAACGTATCAAACAGCGTGATTTGCGCCTCATCATCCAGTGACTGCACATCATCCGCGATATGGGCGCCCATGGCTTGGGCTGCCAGCAACAAGTGTGTTTTGCCACTGCCGTGCTCACCCCACACGTAAAGAAAACGCGTGGTGGCGCGATCATTCATTACATCGTGAAGACTACGAAGCACCTCAGCGTTTTGACCAACAATAAAATTGTCAAAGCTGGGCGCTGCCGGAGGTTGTATATTGAGTAGCAGCTGTTTCAAGACGAGGGTTCTCAAATGTCGATTGGTTGGTGACGGGGGTGCTCAGTAATCTTGCGGGGTTTGAATGATGTTAGGCTCCCCCCGGCGATAGGCGTCGCTACGTAAATAACTTTGTTTGGTATAACGCAACCCCACAGCAATCGCTGCACTCACCGGCAATGCCAGCAATACGCCGGCAAAGCCGAACAGTTGGCCGCCTGCCATCAATGCCAGAATCACAATCACCGGATGCAAGCCAATACGGTCGCCAACCAGTAGCGGGGTCAGGATAAAACTTTCAACCACTTGTCCGATACCAAATACCATCAGTACTGGAAACACCTCAGGAAACGAGGCAAATTGCAGTAATGCCAACACCACTGCCATCAAAAATGCCAGCGCAAATCCCAGGTAGGGTACAAAACTGAGCAGGCCTGCGATCATGCCGATGGAAAGTGCCATGTCTAACCCGACCAGCCATAATCCCGCACTGTAAAACACACATAATGACAGCATGACAGAGAGCTGGCCGCGTAGAAACTCCGCAACTACGTTATCAATATCTTGGCCGATTGTGTGTGCCCGATCGATCCAGTCACGCGGAATCAGTTCGCCTACTTGCGTGACCATATGGTCCCAATCACGTAGAAAGTAAAACAACACCACAGGTAACAGGCAAATATTGGCAAACATGCCGATCAGGCTGAGTCCTTTCTGTCCTGCGCTCAGCAATACACTCCCCAGCAGACTGCCCGCGGTTTGCCAATGCTCGCTGATCAGTTTTTGAACGTAGTCATGGTTGATGTTCAGGTGTATTCCAAACTGCTGCAACAGCCATGGCTCGACTTGCTGGTGAAAGTGATCAATCAACAAAGGCAAGCGTTGCGCAATCAGTAATGACTGTTGCTGTAGTAGCGGAATCAAAATCAGCAACAGGCCAAACAGTGCGAGGATCACGCCAGTCATGACCAGCAGGGTGGCGGGTGTGCGGCCGATTGTCCAGCGACCGGATCCGGCTTCGCTCAGGCGGTCTACCAGCGGGTCCAGCATGTAAGCAATCACAGCGGCTGCCAGAAAGGGCGTCAGGATCGGTTCCAGCAAATAAAACACATAGACAAATGCACCGATGACCAGCCACCAGCGATGGTCACTGATAAATCGGGTGGCGCCAGCTTTCGGGTGTTCAATATCGGGCATGTGGGGTTGGGGCGCATCCTGTGTAATCCGGCATAGGTCGAACGGACAAGATGCGTTAAAATAATGATTATTTTAAAATTATACTGAATTTCGTCACTGCATTACGGATTGTTGCAATCATTCACTGCAACAAGCGGTCAACGCAGTGGTGCGATCCTGATATCGAATTAATAGAAACGAGCTGATTTTGACGACTTCTTCTGATAAAACTTCTATCACCTATCGTGATGCCGGCGTGGATATGGAAGCCGGGGATGCTCTGGTAGAGCAGATCAAGCCTTTTGCCAAGCGTACCATGCGCCCCGAAGTGATGGGCGGTATTGGTGGTTTTGGTTCATTGTTTGCCATGCCGAAAAAATTCAAGGAGCCGGTACTGGTATCTGGCACCGATGGCGTGGGCACTAAACTGAAACTGGCCTTTCAACTGGACAAGCATGACACCGTGGGCATCGACCTGGTGGCGATGAGTGTCAATGATATTCTGGTGCAAGGCGCCGAGCCGCTGTTTTTCCTGGATTATTTTGCCTGTGGCAAGCTTGAAGTCGGGACTGCGGCTGCAGTGATTAAAGGCATTGCCCAGGGTTGTGAAGAATCAGGCTGTGCGCTGGTGGGCGGTGAAACGGCTGAAATGCCCGGCATGTATCCGGCAGGCGAGTATGATCTGGCCGGGTTTGCGGTCGGTTGCGTGGATAAGGCCAATATTATTGATGGTTCTACCATACAAAATGGTGACGTGGTACTGGGGCTGGCTTCCAGCGGTGCGCACTCCAATGGGTATTCACTGATTCGCAAACTGATTGAAAAATCCGGTATCGACATGGAATCTGATTTCCATGGCCGCAGCTTTAAAGATGTAGTGATGGCGCCTACCAAACTCTACGTGAAGTCTATTCTAAAATTGCTGGAAACCTTGCCAGTCAAAGGCATGGCACATATTACCGGTGGCGGCATCACGGAAAATATTCCACGCGTATTGCCAGCAGGCCTCACTGCCGAAATTCAGAAGTCCAGCTGGAGTCTGCCGCCTTTGTTCCAATGGTTACAGGCACAGGGCAATATCGAGCCCATTGAAATGTATCGCACCTTCAACTGCGGCATCGGCATGGCGGTGATTGTAGCGGCCGAGCATGCTGCACAGGCGCAAGCGCTACTTGAAGCCAATGGTGAAACGGTTTACCGCATTGGCCAGATTCGTCCGCAACAGGCAGGTGAAGCGCCTACCGTGGTGGTGTAATGCATTTTTTGCGTTGGCAATGGGTAGCCGTCACTATGTTAACGGCGGTTGGGCTGCTGTTGGCACACTCAGCCCATGCTGCGCCCAAACAACTGAAGGTTGAGTATGACTTACTGCAACAAGGCGTGACAGTCGGGACCGTGCACGATGCACTGACTGTGACCGGTAATCAGTACAAAATTACATCCCTGACTGAAGGCATTGGCATATACAAGCTCATGGGTGAGCGCACACTCTCCAGTCAAGGGCAGGTTGTTGGCAATGCCTTGCGTCCGGGCCATTTTGAATCGTTGCAATCTAGCCATCCGAACAAGGCCTTGATCAGTGATTTTGACTGGGGCAAGAAAACGCTGAATATGCAAATCAAGGGCGCGCAGGAAAGTGTGCCGCTGACCAAGGGTGCGCAGGACTTGCTCAGCGTGATGTATGCCTGGATGTGGCAAACACCCAAAATCGGGCAAATCATGCTGCCAGTCGCCAATGGTAAAAAATTGACGCCACGCAAATTTGTCATCACAGAAGAAAAAACACCGATGGAAACCGCAGCAGGTCGCTTTAACGTGATCAAGCTGGCGGACAGTGATGGTGAAAAAATACTCTATCTGGCCAAAGATAAAGGCTATTTGCCGGTAAAGCTGGTGGTGATCGATGATAACAAGCGTATGGAACAGGTGATTACCCGTGTCACCGGACAGTAATTAACCAGCGTGACAGGATGGCGCATGATCGGCATGCTCAAGTGGATAAAGGCACGTGTTTCGTGGCAGCTTGGGCTGGGTCTGCTACTTTCACTGATTGTGCATCTGTGTGTGTTGTCACAAAGTGGCTGGATCAGTTTGTTTTCAGGGGACGATGACGCGCCTTCGGTATTGCAAGCGCGGCTGGTGATCCCACCAACCCCACCAGCCGCTTCAACTCCCGTGCCACCGCCAGTGCGCATCCCTGCGCCAGCCGTCAAAAAGGCTTTACCTGCGCCGCCTGTGCCGGAGTCTGCGATTGCGCAGCAGCAACCGCCAGCACTGCCTGAAGCACCGATTTCTGACACTGCGCAACCGGATACAGAAACAGAGATGCAGGCCGAGGACGAAACGCGTGTGGCCGAGCTTGATCAGGCGGTGGATGATGCTGAACAGCCTACCCCATATCAGCAGGTGAGTACCCACTATGATGTGTTTGTGAATGGTGAAACCAGCGCAGCGGGTAAAGCCAGTATTGAATATGCAGTGACGCCCGATCAGCAATACACCCTGGCGTGGACGGTTGAAGGGCGTGGCCTGTTAAAATTGCTTTACCCCAAACTGGTGCAGGAAAGCCGGGGTACGGTGGGGCCGCGTGGTTTGAAACCCGAGTACTATCGTTATGCCTTTGGTAGCCGTGCAGATAAAACCTATGAGGCAAGGTTTGATTGGGAAACGCGTTTGCTGACCCTTAAAACGGGCAAAGGCGAGCAAAGTCATGATTTACCCGCCAACACGCTGGATATCCTGAGCTTTATGTACCAGTTTATGTTTGTGCCACCCTTGCAGGAAATGCATGTGGCGCTGACCAATGGCAAGCGGCTGGGAGAATATGATTACGCGTTTGAAGGTGAAGAGCCCCTGCAGTTGGGGGAGCTCACCGTGCAAACCATCCATATTGCCCATAGCCGTGGCGATACCGATGAAAAAATAGAATTGTGGCTGGCCAGCGATTATCGCTATGTGCCAGTCAAAATCCGTAAAGTTGAAAAAAACGGCATGGTGATCGAGCAGGTAGCGACCCATATTCAAGCCCGTTAATTTAAAAAACATAGCATAGAGAGCACACAATGACCCCCTATTTAATGCGCCAGACGGCAGTATTACTCACCCAGTTGCTGACTTTTGAAAGTCCGGCTGATGCCGTGGTGGGCGCCTATTTCAGAGAACATCGCGATTTGGGCACCAAGGACCGCGCATGGATCGCCGAAACCGCCTATGGTATTTTGCGCCGCTACCGGTATTTGAGTGAAATCACCGCCAATAACGATGAAGACGCGACCGAAGATGCCCGCAAACTGATTTTAGCCTGGTTGATGAAAATCGAAGGCAAAAGCATACGCGACCTTGAAGATGTACTCGATGAACGCCAGAAAGAATGGGCTGTCACGATTAAAAGCAAAAACAGCGAAGGCTTGAGCCCCGCTGCCCTGGCTGATGTGCGTGACTGGTTCTGGGAAAAACTGGTCGCACAATACGGCGAAATTGAGGCAATGACCATCTGCCGCAGCATGTTTGAGCAAGCCAGCCTAGATTTACGCGTCAATACCATCAAAGCCAGTCGCGAAGACGTGCTCACCCGCATGTTGGCCGAAAATACGGTCAAAGACAATGTGATTGCCGTCACCCCTTACTCGCCTGTCGGCATCCGCATGGGCGCGCGTCTCAATATCAGTAAACATATTTTGTTTACCGAAGGCCAGATAGAAGTGCAGGACGAAGGCAGCCAGTTGCTCAGCTACCTGGTCGCCCCCAAGCGCGGGCAAATGGTGGCCGACCTCTGTGCAGGGGCGGGCGGCAAAACGCTGGCCCTGGGCGCACTCATGAAAAACACCGGCCGCTTATATGCCTTTGATGTTTCAGAAAAACGCCTCAACAACCTCGGCAAACGCCTGAAACGCTCCGGCCTTTCCAACTTGCAGGCGCAACTGATTAATAACGAAAACGACCTCAAACTCAAACGCCTCAACGGCAAGTTTGACCGCGTGCTGGTCGATGCCCCCTGTAGCGGCTTGGGCACCTTGAGAAGAAATCCAGATTTAAAATGGCGCCAAACCGAGCAGGATGTGGCCGAACTCAATGTCAAACAAAGCAACATCCTCGCCCGCGCTGCCAAGCTCTGCAAAGCCGGTGGCCGCGTGGTCTACGCGACTTGCAGCCTGTTGCGTGATGAAAATGAAGCGATTGCCGAAGCCTTTCTGGCCGCGCACCCGGAATTTAAACTCATCCCCGCACACGAAGTGCTGGCGCAGCAGCATATCGAGCTGAACACTGGCGACTATTTGAAGTTACTGCCACACCTGCATGGTACAGATGGCTTTTTTGCGGCGGTGTTTGAAAAGGCTGCTTAATACGTAGCCATCACTGCTGAAAATCATGAGCCAGATTCAAGTAAAACAGCCCTCAACAAGCAGCTTGATTACGTCCATACTGTTCACACGTTGTACCGATAAACAAATTTTAGGAGAAACACCATGTGGACTAAACCAGCTGCTACCGAAATGCGTTTTGGCTTTGAAGTAACGATGTACGTGATGAACAAATAATTTTAGCTCAGGCTGAAATGACAGAAACCCGACCTAAAGTCGGGTTTTTTGTTTCAAGGTTTAAAACTAAGGGTGATTTTATGAACATAAGTCATTGGAGTTAAGTGAAGATGTCTATCTCTTATGCTGCCGTGCGAACAAGGTAAATGTGGTTTTGCAAGACCTGGCCCCGATGGTACGAGAATCGAGGCTCGTTTCCGAACGACGAGTCGCTGATTAAATTGTTTTATCTTGCCTTGCAGAACATCAGTGAAAAGTGGTCTATGCCACTAAGGGATTGGAAACCTGCGCTAACCAGGTTTACCATACAGTTCGAGGACAGAATACTTTGGCAGTAATCAACTGCCGTTTACACAAAATTCAGGACACCCTCAAGTCATGTTTTGATAGCCCCAATATTACACAGCGCACTGGAATTTCAGCAGATTGTTTTGCAGTCCACTAGGCTTAAAATGTGTGTGCCCCTGGCGATTGATAGCTTATTACGTGTACAACAAGTTACCCACCCCCGCTAAATTAACAGTAAATAGTTTTATTTCTCAATGTCAGGCCGATTAAACAAAGACCCAACAATAAGAAACTGTAAACATCTGACTCTGGCACAGCTACCAATACTGGTGGTTGAATAGGGATCATTGGGTTCAAGCCGACTAGCACACCATCTGAAGCAGGTAATGGATTACCATTTATTAAAAGGTTTCCAGATATATTAGTAGCATTTGTACTAATCAAGGTTAGCGCCGAACCATTCTTTATATCAAATGTTCCACTAATATTAATTGCACCATCACTCACTATATTGGTATTGGTAAAAAAATTCACTATACCTGCAATATTAATATCACCAGAAGCTAACATGCTAAAGGTTGAGCCTGCTGTCGTACCAAACAAGTTAAGAATGCCATTTACCCCAATATCTATTGTAGTGTAATTAAACACTTGGCCATCCAATACGCTTAGGGTTAATTCGCTATTCAAAAGAAACGCACCATCAGCGCCATTTGAACTTAAAGCTTGTGCATTTGTGATAGTAGAGAATATCAGTGCTGTGCAAATTAAAATCTTACTAAGTTTCTTTAACATCGCAAGCCCTCTACTAAATTTATTTAAATATACATTTAGCATACAGCAAACATTAATGTTAATTGTGAATCTTTTGCATATTAAGTGACTATCTAATGAGATTAGATAGTCACTTAATATGCTTAAAATGCCTATGCAAATACCAAGCAATAAACATCAACCCTAGCGTACCAATCACCTAGCTCGATGGATGGAAGTAAACTTTTAAATCCCCCCAACTCGCCTGATTCATGCCTACATAGCCAAGGGCGTAGCGCCAGATGAGATGAGCCTACAAAGGTCTAGACAATAAACGTAAAAAAGCAGTTAGATTCCAAAAGGGCACGTTACTGTTTGTCTAAATATAAAAATTTTGATCTATTCAGTTCGTAGGGCGTACCCGCTTGCGTTACGCAGAATGTTTACACGATTCAAGCAAATAATGGAGGTTAGAAGTCTTTTGTTGACTATAAGACTTCTGATATTTTTTCCCATCCCAAGCCCCAATTGACTAATAGCCATGCATAGCGACACCGCCAGACTCCTTGAGTTTTCGGAAAAAGGGTCAGTCTCATTCGATTATTAACCCCTAATAATCATATCGCTATACCCCAGCCAACTGAGCATCATGTTAGCCACTTCTGAGTTTTGCGTATCAATACTCTCAGGCACCACAAACTTGCCTTTGGCGACACCCAGACGCTGATGTGCATTGACTGAATCGATGGCCACCAGTTTGGCGGCAGGTCTGCCGTTTCTGGAAATAATCACGGCCTCGGTTTCACCACTTTCTACGGATTCGACCAACCTGGAAAGGGTGGTTTTTGCTTCTAGAATGTTGACTGTTTGCATCATCTCACTCCACTTTTGCTTTAGTCTATTCTTGCCAATTCTGTATTTCAAGCAGGATTTTCCATACATTTTTTGTATTCAAACAACAATCATGGTGCCAGTATTGCTAGATTGATTGTATTTTGTCGCGCAAGTTAAAGTATGATGAACCTAATGATTTGCAAGCTTAAAATCCACATCATGAAACTCCCCAGCCTAAACGCCCAAATATTCATCGCTGCCATTCTGGGCGTGTTTTTCGGTTGGCTGGCGCACGGCGGTGCACATGAAACAGCGCTTTATGCCGCTAATCTTTTAGGCACTGTATTTATTGATTTGCTCAAAATGGTGTTGGTGCCACTGGTGTTTTGCAGCATTGTGGTGGGCATTGCCAATTTGCGCCAACATCAGCAGATGCACAAAGTCTGGCGCTTTTCTTTGCTGTTTTTTATCAGCAGTATGCTGGTGGCGATTGTGATTGGCCTGACGGCCAGCAATCTGTTCAAACCTGGTACTGGTTTGCAGATGGCGATGTTTGAAGGGGCGATTCAGCAGTTTGAGGCCAAGTCCATGAGCTTGCCGGACTTTTTTGCCAGCTTTTTGCATGGTTTGTTTATGAACCCTTTTAAGGCGCTGGCTGAGGGCAATATTCTGGCGGTGGTGATGTTTGCCTTGTTGAGCGGTATTGCGCTGGTGATGGGCGGGGCTGAGTTTGATGGTTTGCGCGGCTTGTTTGAGCAAGGCTTGGCTTTGTGTATGCGGCTGGTGGGTTGGATCATGCGACTGGCGCCGCTGGGTGTGGCCGCGTTGCTGTTCAAACTGGTGGCGCAACAGGATATTGGCATGTTGCAGGTGTTGGCCACGTTTGCGGCCGTGGTGGTTGGCTCTACCTTGCTGCATGGCTTGGTGGTATTGCCGCTTGTCCTGTGGCTGTTTACCCGACATTCCCCCTTGTGGTTTTGGCGAGGCGCGCGCGAGGCGCTGGTGACTGCGTTTGCCACCAGTTCGAGCAGTGCGACCTTGCCGGTGACCTTGCGCTGTGTGACGCAGCATTTGCATGTCAAGCCGGAAATTGCCGGGTTTGTGATCCCGCTGGGCGCTACCATGAATATGGATGGGACTGCATTGTATGAAGCGGCAGCAGCCTTGTTTATTGCGCAACTGGCGGGCGTGGATTTAAACCTGGCCCAGCAACTGGTGGTGTGCCTCACCGCCATGATCGCCGCCATGGGCGCGCCAGGCATCCCCAGTGCAGGCATGGTGACCATGGTGATGGTGTTGCAAAGTGTGGGCTTGCCTGTCGAAGCCATTGCCATTTTGCTGCCGATTGACCGTTTGCTGGATACCTTGCGGACTACGGTGAATGTCGAGGGTGACATGGTGGGCAGTTTAGTCGTACAAAAAATGATTTCCTGAAAGTTTTCAAAAGTATGCTGTTATTTCATCAAGCCGAGCTCAGTGAAGCCGGCGATATTGCCCAACTCGTAAATAGTGCTTATCGCGGCGAAACCAGTCGCGCAGGCTGGACCACCGAAGCAGATTTGCTGGAGGGGTTGCGCACCACCACGCAGGAAGTCGCCAGCATCATTCAACGTGAAGATGCTTTTATTTTGATTGGTGTCGAGCGTGATGAAATCGTGGCAAGTATTTGTTGCGAGTGGCAGGCACTGGCGGGGCACAATACCGCTCATTTTGGCATGATTGCCGTCAAGCCCAAATTGCAAAACAAAGGCTATGGCAAAGCGATGATCGCGGCGGCAGAGGCGATGACGGCCAGAAGATGGCGTGTGGTCGGGTATCACATGGCTGTGATTTCAATAAGGCATTCCTTGATTGAGTTTTATGAAAAGCTTGGCTATGAACGGACGGGCGAGTTTGTGGCTTTTCCAGAAAAATCTGAGTTGTGGCAACCCAAAGTCGAGGGGCTGAATTTGCAATACATGGCCAAATTAATTTCAAGGGCCGGGTAGTAAACCGGATTGACGTTCAGCAGTTTGTTTAATCAGTGCCGATGCGCGACCAGTCAAAAAATGGCCCGGGGTCAGTTTTACGCCCTGACGCAATCTCGGAATGTCCCACAACATGCGCATTCTGGTAACGCAGTTTCAACCCCTTTAATAAGGGTTGCAATGCCATTACCACCGTATTGTTGCGGTGTAAGGCTGTTGTGAATTACGAGCATGTCGATGTTGGCCGGACGCACACCCACATTCGGCAAAAGTTCTTGCCCGAGTTGGCCTGAACCTCTTGTCTGCTTGTCTTGACCCGCCAGCCAAAGCCGCGTAAAGTGCGGAGCCTTATGAACAAGCAATGCTCATCAACCTCAGTGATTGCGATGCACCGAACAGCATTGTGGCTAGTCGCCACATCGTGCTGCGGTTGCTGCTTGTCGTAAATTACATGCAACCGCGGGCTCTCCGCGGTTGATCTTGTCGTCTTCTCCCCGCAGAGCCCCACATTCAGGGCTCAATATGAAACACTCTTCAATCCCGTATTCTGGTGCCTTACTGGTACTGCTGTCCTCTATTGCCTTTTCGTCCAAAGCGATTATGGTCAAGCTGGCTTATGTGTATCACATCGATGCGGCGACCCTGATTGCCTTGCGCATGGCGTTTGCGATACCGTTTTTTGTCGGGCTGGGCTGGTGGGCGATGCGAGACGGCGCTGCCTTGCGCATGACAGCACGCGACTGGCTGACGCTAGCGGTATTGGCGGTGATCGGCGGCTATGGATCCATGTGGCTCAACTTTGAAGGCTTGCGCTATGTTTCAGCGGGGCTGGAACGGGTGATTTTGTTTCTTTACCCGACGCTGGTGGTTGCCATGAGTGCGCTGTTTCTGCAGCACACCATTACACGTCGCGAGTGGTTTGCCATGCTGACAGGGTATGCCGGGGTTGTGCTGGTCGTTTGGCATGATGTCGAGTTGTCTGGCCTGCAGTCTGCCGATACCTTGTATGGCGCCGGACTGGTGCTGTTAAGTGCCATTGTATATGCGGCCTATTTACTGGTCAGCGGACAGTTGATCCCCAAGTTGGGGGCCAGCCGTTTTACCGCGCTGAGCATGACGCTGGCGACACTGGCGAGTGCCATGCATTTCAGCCTCAGTGAGCCAGTCAGTGCGCTGACACATTTGCCTTTAGCGGTGTATGGCCTGGCCATGCTGATGGCTATCGTGGCAACGGTCTTGCCTTCTGTCCTGATGAATCTGGGCATACAGCATCTGGGTAGCCGGCGTGCTGCGCTGATCAGCGCAATTGGGCCGGTAGCCACCATCGTCATGGCCTATCTGTTTCTGGGAGAGCAGTTGTCCTGGATTCAGGCTGCGGGCACCGTGCTGGTACTGGCGGGTGTGGTCGCTGTCAGTGTGCAGGCCGAGTCGGCCTAAACAATCCGCTGCCAGTCAAAGAAAGGGCCGGGGTCAGTCTTACGCCCCGGCGCAATCTCGGAATGTCCGACAATATGTGTAATGGGGTAACGCAGTTTTAACGCCGTTAATAAGGTTTGCAGTGCTAGATATTGTGCCTCGGTAAAGGCTTCAAAGTCGCTGCCTTCCAGTTCTATGCCAATCGAGAAATCATTGCAGCGTTCGCGGCCCTGCCAGCTGGAAAGTCCGGCATGCCAGGCGCGTTGCGCACAGGCCGCAAACTGAATGAGTTCGCCATCCCGCCGAATCAAAAAGTGGGAGGATACTTTGAGATGTGCAATTTCCGCATAATAAGGGTGCTCTGCCGGGTCCAGCTGATTGGTAAACAGCGCCATAATGCCATTGCCACCGTATTGTTGCGGGGGCAGGCTGATATTGTGAATCACGATCATGTCGATGACGGTGTTGGCCGGACGCGCATCCACATTCGGCGAAAGTACCTGACGGCATGGCTGCGCAAAGCCATCGTCATCAATCATCAGTGTGCTGGATAATCTGTCAGACATTGCAACATTGTAGGTGAATTCGCTCAAATTGCGCTATGATTTCGCCCGCACCGCCATAAATGGGCTGTGCACATGTCAGCGTTTGCGTGCGGCGGATCGCGACATGCCTTCTTATCACCGCCAGATGAGGTTTCACATGGTTTTTCTACAGTTATTATTGATGTTGCTGCTGATTCTGGTGGCTGCCGAGGTGTTCACCAATGCATTGGAGCATCTGGGCGAGCGTCTGGGGATTTCCGAAGGTGTCACCGGGTCTATTTTCGCAGCAGTGGGCACTGCCTTGCCTGAAACGCTGGTGCCCTTACTGGCGATTTTTTCCTATACCTCGGCCAGTGGCGACAGTCATGCCGGCCATGATATCGGCGTGGGGGCGATTTTGGGGGCACCATTGATGCTAGGCACCTTGTCGATCAGCCTGATGGCACTGTCGGTCTGGAAGCGTCGCGGTTTGAAAGGACATATCCGCCCCGAGCGCACAGGTCTGGTGCGAGATCTGAACTTCTTCATCCTTGCCTTTATCTTTGCAGCTGCTGCCATGTTTATTCCGCATGAAGAAGCGCTGGTGCGTTATGGCATCGGCATTGTGATGATTTTGATTTATTTTATTTATGTACTGATGACGATCCAGGCGTCCAAGGCGCTGGTCGAAGAAGGGCATGCGACCGAGGCTGAGGATGTCATGATGCTGGCCAAGCTGGGACTGCCGACCAATATGGTCACGATCCTGATACAACTGGCATTGGGTCTGGGCTTGCTGATTGCAGGGGCCAAAGGGTTTATTAATGAAGTTGAAACAGCCGCTGCAATTCTGGGTGTTTCAGCATTATTGTTGTCATTGCTGATTATTCCAATTGCAACCGAGCTGCCCGAAAAAGTGAACAGTATCTTATGGATACGCAAAGGCAAGGACACGCTGGCTTTTGGTAATATCACCGGTGCGATGGTGTTTCAGGGGACTTTATTACCCGCCATCGGCATTATGTTGACGGAGTGGACGCCCAGACATGAAGTGGCGCTGGGAATTGTGGTGACGCTACTGGCTGCGCTATGGGTGCGTTACCGGGTTGCCAAAGGCGGCCTGCTGGTCTGGCATTTGTTATTGAATGGACTGTTTTACATCTTCTATCTGGTGATGGTGTTAAGTTAGGCCATGATAAAAACAACCCCGCATTGCGGGGTTGTTTTTTGCACCAGCTTATTCTTCTTCACCCTCTGAATCATCAATATCCTGTTCTTTAGACAATCCCAGTTTGGAGAGCCGATAGCGCAATGTTCTAAAACTGATGCCCAGTAATTTGGCCGCTGCCGTTTTGTTATTGTTGGTTTTTTCCAGCGCCTGCAAAATCGTGCGTTTCTCGATTTCTTCAAGATAGTCTGACAGGCTGACATCTTTGGGTAACATATCACCCGTTGAAAAGAGCGCAGCCGGTACCGGTGTGGCGGGAGGGATGGCCGGAGTAATAGTGGATTGTGCAATTGCCGGTTGGCTGGACACCCACGTCGTGTTCTCGGTCGCTTCCATCACTGTTGTTCGCCTTTCAATCAGCGCAGCGGGTAGTTCATCCAGTGACAAGTCTTCAATAGTAATGGTTTGCCCGTCACAGAGTGCGAGTGCACGTTCCAGCATATTTTCCAGCTCGCGCACATTGCCGGGGAACAATAACTGCTGTATGTAAATACGGGCTTCTGCCGATATCACCGGGGGATGAATGCCTTGCGCCAGACTCAGCTTGGTCAGCAGGCGTTCGGTCAGTTCGGGAATGTCTTCCACGCGTTCACGCAAGGCTGGCATTTTTAACTGAATCACATTGAGGCGATAGTACAGGTCTTGCCTGAACTCGCCTTTTTCCATCATCGCATTCAGGTTTTTGTGGGTGGCAGAAATAATGCGCACATCTACGGTTTCTTCTATGGTGCTGCCAACCACGCGTACTTTCTTCTCCTGAATGGCGCGCAACAGTTTGACTTGCATGGCCAGAGGCAGGTCAGCGACTTCATCCAGAAATAATGTGCCCCCATTGGCCGCCTGAAACAAGCCTTGTGTATCCTGGATGGCGCCGGTGAATGCGCCTTTCTTATAGCCAAAAAATTCACTTTCCATCAGATTTTCTGGAATTGCGCCACAGTTCACTGCAATAAAGGCCTGGTCGCGGCGTGAACTGTTTTGATGGATCAGGCGTGCCGCCAGTTCTTTACCGCTCCCTGATTCGCCGCTGATATACACCGGCGCCTGACTGCGTGCCAGTTTGGCAATCATGGTGCGCACATTGCTCATGGCGGGGGAGCCACCAATCAGGTCTACCGTATTCGTACCCTGGGATTCCTTTTGCGACGAAAGCTTGAGCGCGGACTCTACCAATGGACGCAGTTGCTTCAGTGAAATGGGTTTGGTGATATAGTCAAACGCCCCCGCCTTCAGCGCCGAGACTGCGTTCTCTGCACTGCCATAAGCGGTGATCACAGCGACAGGCAGGCCGGGAAAGTGCAGGTTGATATGTTGTACCAGCTCCAGGCCAAGGCCGTCAGGCAGCCGCATGTCGGTCAGGCAGAGGTCATAGCCAAAGGATTGCAGCATGTGCTTGGCATCAGTCACGTTGCCGGCACTCTCGGCTTGTATGCCCATGCGTTCGAGGGTCAGAACGACCAGCTCACGAATATCTGTCTCGTCGTCGACCACCAGGCAGCGATATGTAGTTGCCATTTAAGCGATTGCCTTTTTAATTGTCAGTGAAAATTGTGTGCCTTTGGGCGTGCTGGTGTAGGACAGCTTTGCACCATTGGCTTCTGCCAGTTCGCGGGCAATAAACAGCCCGAGGCCGGTACCGGTTTTTTCGGTTGTCATAAAGGGTTCAAACAGGTGTGGCTGAATTTTCGCATCAATGCCACTGCCATCATCCACGATCAAAAGCTGGACAAACTGGCCGCTTTTGTCAATGATGATATTCAGTTTCAGGCTTTGCATCTCCTGCTGGCAGTGCCGCCATCCATTTTTACATAAATTCCACAAGATTTGATTAATATGCCGCCGGTCAAACACGATGGCACATTCTTCATCCAGTCCCTGCAGTGTGAAATGGTGGGGATCAATTTTTTCAACCGCACAAAACTGTTGATAAAACTCTTGTACAAAACTGTTGATATTAAACAGTTCCTGATTGGTCCGGTCGCGACGATTAAGCTCCAGTACATCTTTAATAATCTGATCCAGACGCTGCACGTTGTCAGAAATAATCTGCAACATCCGCAGTGTACCGGTTTGTTGTGAGTCTTCTTGCAGTAATTGTGTGGCATGGCTGATTGCACTCAGCGGATTGCGAATTTCATGTGCAATGTTAGCGGTTAACCGGCCCAGTGCTGCCAGTTTTACCTGATGCGCCTGTGTTTGAATTTGTGACCAGTCCTCAATAAAGATCACAACGCCGTTTTCAATATCCTCGGAAATGGCATGAAAGCGGATACCCAGATCGCGGTTGTTCATGCTGAAGCGGATTGCGTCCTGCGGAGAGAGTCTGCGCTCGGGGTAGCTATGCAACAATTGCATGACCGCCGGAATGAGTACCTCGATGGGTGTATTGATTTCCAGGGCTTCCTGCAACTGTGCTTCATTCAGACCGAGCAACTTGCACGCTTGCAGGTTGAAATGCTTGAGTTGCTGATTCTGGTCTATGACCAGCACGCCATTCGGCATTTCCTGGGTAATGAGGGCGTTGGTTTTTGCCATGTGCTCAATATCCTGACCTCTTTGTGTGGCCAGTTTTTCACTACTCTGCATGCGCACAGTGAGTGATTGTGCCAGCCAGGCAGTCGCAAAGCAACTGAGCGACAACAGTACTGCGTTGCCGTAATCGTTGCCGGGAATATTGCGCACCAGTATCTGGTAAGTGTTATCCAGTAGTATGCCAATCGTTGCAATAGCGGCATAAAACATGGCGAATCTGCCATCACTGATTAAGCTGGCAAATACAATATTAATGACCAGCAGCAAACCGATACCACTCTGATTGCCATGCAGGAAGTGCATCACCATGACAATGAAAGTAATGTCGATGATGGTTTGTGCTTTTAGAAAATTGCCATGTGAAAGCTGCAGTCGCTTCGTGCGCACACTCATGACAATGGCATAGACAAAGTAGATGACCAATGTCCAGAAAATGGCTGGGGACAGCTCTGAGTGTTGGCGCCAGTATGGCCAGAGTTGGCTACCGAGCAAGGTGCCGGATGCGCATAGCCTGAAAAGACTATACAGTTTAACGTGTTGCGTATCCGGCATTTTTTGTAGCGATGGTTTGCTCATTTAAGCTTTTTCTTGGAGTAAAATCTGGTCACTGCCTTGTTGAACCGCGCAGCCTCATGACTATGATGGCACTTGCGCTTATTCTAACAGTAATTAAAATTAAAACTGATATACTCTGCCGACATGGGAAACTAACACGGGCTGTACGCTAATTATTTGATGATTAGCCATCGCCATTGTTTTAAAGCGGCGGGGCGGACATGCCAGGCTTGATTGGCATCAATAAGCCAGGGGATCGGGAAGAGTAGTGGCGAGTGCGCAAGAAATATCAGATTTTTTACGTCAGGTAGAAAAGAAGGCGTTCAGGCAAACAGCCTTTGCTGTGCGTGATGATCATGCTGCGCTGGATATTGTGCAGGATGCCATGTTGAAGCTGGCAGAAAAATATCATAGCAAACCCATCACCGAATACCCCATGCTGTTCCAGCGTATTTTGCAAAACACTATGCGCGATTACTGGCGCAGGCAAAAAGTCCGAAACATGTGGACTTCCTTGTTTTCTTCGTTTGGAAGCCAAGAGGACGAAGAGTATGATCCGCTCGAAACGCTCGAGGTTGAGCAGGCGGGTACTGAACCTTCTGGTCAACTGGAACAGGCGCAAACCATGGCTATGATAGAAAAGGCATTAACCAGACTGCCGGCACGTCAACGGGAAGCCTTCGTCCTGCGTTACTGGGAGGAGTTGGACGTTGCCGAAACTGCCGAAGCCATGGGCTGTTCTGAAGGCAGTGTAAAAACACATTGCTCGAGGGCGGTGAGTGCATTGTCACAGTCACTGATGCAGATGGGTCTGGGACGTCAAGAGTTAAAAAAGACAGGAGTAAAGACATGAGGAATCAACTTCATCCGGAAGACGAGTTGCCTGTTCCTTTGCGCCAATATGTGGATAATCTGAAGCAAACAGAGGCACTGCCCCTGAGCCCTTCGGTAGAGTTGCGTTTGACAGAAGCAAGGCAGGTGGCTTTGAGGCGCTTTGCGGCGCAAAAAAACAACACTCAGCGATTGGCTGATGTGTTGGGCTGGGCTTCATTTGGTCACCCGCGTATGGTGGGGGCGGCAGCTTTGTCTGTGTGTCTGGTCGTGGGGGCAATGCTGATGATGGTGAGTCAACCCGAGGATGCGATGTTGCTCGGTGCTGATTTGCCGCTGGAAGCTTTTGTTGATAACGGTTTCGAGCCTTGGCATTATTCTGATCAGATCTGATGGGTCTGGCTTGGTTTAACTGGCGATATGAGCGGTTTTTATTTTGGATTGGATAACGAGAAATGATGCAAAATCATTCCGTAGCATGGCAGAGGGTAGCGCTGATTTTTTGTATCAGTCAATGCTTTCTGATGGGGAGTCCTTATGCAAATGAGGCTGCGCCCTCTACATTGCTGGCAATGGGCGATATCGGTACTATTAAAAGTGAATTGACACCTAATGATCCGGCGGCGAATCTAACCTGGGTACAGTTAACAGATCAGCAGCGCTCAGTGCTTTCACCTTTGGCCTCGGAGTGGGACAGTTTGCGCCCATGGCAGCGCGAGAAGATGCTCGATATTGCCAAAGAGTATCCCAAAATGGATACGCAAAAACAGCAGCGTATCCAGCACAGGTTGGTCAAGTGGAGCCGTATGACGCCTTATGAGCGTGAAAATGCGCGCAAGCGGTATCAGCAATTCCAGAGTTTAAGTCCCGAAAAAAAGGAGGCGTTGCGTAAACAATGGAAAGAGCATCAACGCAAAGCCGCTGCCAGTGAAGGCTATGATCCCGAGTTTGACGGTGTCGATCCTTGAATGTGAGATGTTTTGTCGATACCTATTAAAAAAGCCCGCAGTTGCGGGCTTTTTTAATAGGTAGAGCCTGTTTAGTTTGCATTGTCATTCAGCGATTTGCTCATCGACAGGCCGGTCAACACAATGTCCCCATGCTCATTGACCGAGGATAAGGTATTGTAATGATGCTCCATCCATTTTTTGATCCGTCTCGCATCGCCAATTCGGGTCAATTTTCCAACCGAATCCAGTAAAACCATGATGAAAGGCTCGCCGGCAATGGTGGCTTGCATCACCAGGCAGCGACCTGCCTCACTGATGTAGCCAGTTTTGGATAAACCAATTTCCCAATTGCTTTGTTCGCTGCGAACCAGTGCATTGGTGTTGTGGAAGTGCATGGGCTGTTGTCTGCGTGCGACCTGCAAATCATAATCGGCGGTGGTGGTGATTTGACGAATGAGCGGATACTGATAAGCCGCATGTACCATTTTTGCCAAATCTGACGCCGTGGAAACGTTGTTGCTGGTGAGTCCGGTGGAGTCTTCAAAGTGTGTATTCATCATGCCCAGACTGGCCGCCTTGGTGTTCATGTCCTGTATAAAACGTTGTTTGCCACCCGGGTAATGCGTGGCTAACGCCGAGGCTGCACGGTTTTCTGACGCAATCAAGGCCAGGTTCAGCAGGTCTTCACGCGTCATGGTGGTGCCCACCGGCAGGCGGGATGAAGTGCCTTTAAGGTAGTCAACATCCATTTCAGTAATCGAAACCTGCTCACGTAAATCCAGCTTTGCGTCCAGCACGACCATGGCTGTCATCAGTTTGGTCACCGAAGCGATGGGGGTGGGGGTGTCAAGATTTTTGGAATAAATGATTTCGTGGGTGTTCTGGTTCATCACCAGTGCCTTGGTTGAGGCAATGGCAAGGTTGGTGACGCTTGATTTGCCCTCGTAGGCATCATACATGTCGGAGGCGATGGCTGGTCTGGCAGATTTACGGACATGTGCATGCAATTTTGCTGGACGCATCGCCCGGGTTCTTTCCTGGTTCACGCGATATTCAGGTGAAACGCGCGCCGCGTATTTCTTTTGCTTGCTGGCTGAAGCATGCTGTTTTTTTACAGGTGACTTGGCCGCAGCATGTTCAATCGGCGCAAACGCGAGTGAACTGACAAGTAATAACTGAAAACATCTTGTGAAAAAACTCATAATCAACCTTCCTGAATGCGAAGCCATTATTGCCCAATTGTTATTCATCGTCAATCACTTATCACCATTTATTCTTGTAAAAAATTAAACATTTTACATCTTGCTTTGTAATAAGTTTTGGCCCGGTTCATGGACTGTGGCACAATAATTATTGCTTAAACTTTTGATTTTTAATTCATATGTCAACGATGTCGCAATACTTCTTTTCAAAAGATCATACCTGGGCAGCTCGTCATGACGACGGTGCCTGGCTGGTTGGCATTACCGACTATGCGCAAGATATGCTCGGGGATGTTGTTTTTATTGATCCACCTAAAGTCGGGGCGACTGTGCAACAGTTTGCTGTATGCGGATTGGTCGAGTCAGTCAAAACGGGCTCTGATTTGTATGCGCCTTTGACCGGTGTCGTGCTGGCTGTGAATGACGATGTGCTGGCTAACCCTGAAAAGCTCAATGATCACCCTTACAGTGCCTGGATTTTTAAGCTTGCGCCGGATGCCATTGGTGAGGCGGCTCTTTCAGATGCGTCAGGCTATCAACAGCAGTTATAAATCAGCCTGCATTTTTTTGCTCATCATCAGCCTCGGTACATTTTGCGCCAATACCGTTTGGCTGTTGTTTGTTGCCTGATTCAGGCGCAAGCTGGGCAGCGGTAAATGTGTATTCAGGTCGCGGCTGGACAGCCCTAAAAATATCAGTGCCCCAAGCATGCTGCTTGTTTTTAAGTGGTGTTGCATGTTTCGCTCCTAAAGTCTTTTTAATTCAATCACATCACATCGATTTTCACGATTCCGAATGTGAATCGGTTATAATCCGCATGTATTTTTCCTTGACGTTTTATGAGTCGCACTTTCTAAATATGCCTATCTACGATTTTGAATGCAGTCAATGTGGTTGTCAGCAGGAGCTGTTGCGCAAGGTCTCTGCACCTGCAGTGGACACTTGTCCGCAATGCCATCAACCCACATTCGTCAAAAAAGTCTCGGCGCCTAACTTTCAGCTCACCGGAAGTGGCTGGTATGCAACCGATTTCAAAAACAATACAAGTGCCAGCGCCAAACCGGCAGAGTCCGACAGTACGGCCGCCAAATGTGCGCCAGGCTGCGCTTGTCACTGACCCGGTGATCCCATGAAAAAATATTTCATTACCGGTTTGCTTGTCTTGGTCCCACTATTCATTACGGTGTGGGTGCTTAAAACTTTAGTCCAGACATTAGACCAAAGCCTTTTGTTGCTGCCGGCTGCGTGGCGTCCCGAGGCGCTGCTGGGCATAGATATTCCTGGTTTTGGTGTGATTTTGACCGTCGCCATTGTGCTGGCGGTAGGGCTGGTAGCTACCAATATTTTTGGCCAGCAGTTGATCGTGTTGTGGGAAGGCCTGCTGGTCAGGGTGCCGGTGGTCAAGTCCATTTATTCCAGTGTCAAGCAAGTGTCCGATACCTTGTTTTCAGATTCCGGCAATGCATTTCGTCAGGCCTTGCTGATTCAGTATCCGCGTGAAGGGGTCTGGACAATTGCCTTTTTAACTGGCACCCCCGGCGGGGATGTCGCCAATCATTTGCAGGGTGAGTATGTGAGTGTGTATGTTCCCACTACGCCTAATCCCACTTCAGGTTTCTTTCTGATGCTACCCAAGTCTGACGTCATCGCGCTGGATATGAGTGTGGATCAAGCCTTGAAATACATCATCAGCATGGGTACAGTGGCGCCTTCGCTCAAAAACCATTAATTCGCAATTCTTTCAATTATTTAAAACTATTATGATGCGTACACATTACTGCGGTCACCTGAACCGCGAACATATTGGACAAACCGTGACGTTGTGTGGCTGGGCCCACCGTCGTCGTGATCACGGGGGCGTGATTTTTATTGATTTGCGTGACCGTGAAGGCCTGGCGCAAATTGTCATTGATCCGGACACCAAAGATGCATTTGCAATGGCGGAAACCGTGCGCAGTGAGTTTGTACTCAAAGTCACCTGTAAAGTGCGTGCGCGTCCTGAAGGCACAGTAAACCCTAACTTACCAACGGGTGAAGTTGAAATGCTGGCGACCGAAATTGAAGTGCTCAACCCTTCACTGACACCGCCGTTTATGCTGGATGATGACAATCTGACCGAAACCGTACGTCTGGAACATCGCTATATAGATCTGCGCCGTCCAGCCATGCAGAAAAACCTGATGCTGCGCTACAAGGTAGCCAAAAACCTGCGTGATTACCTGGATGAAAACGGCTTTATCGAAGTCGAAACGCCGATGTTGACTCGCTCCACGCCAGAAGGTGCGCGTGATTATCTGGTGCCCAGCCGTGTGCACCATGGCCAGTTCTTTGCGCTGCCACAATCTCCGCAGCTGTTTAAACAGTTGCTGATGGTGTCAGGTTTTGATCGCTACTTCCAGATCACCAAATGCTTCCGTGACGAAGATCTGCGTGCAGACCGCCAACCCGAATTCACCCAGGTGGATATCGAGACTTCCTTCTTGGAAGAAAACGAGATCATGGACATCGTTGAAGAAATGATCCGTCGCATGCTCAAAAAAGTCCAAGACGTGGATTTGCCAGCCAAATTCCCACGCATGCCATTCTCTGAAGCCATGAACCGTTACGGCTCAGACAAACCAGACATGCGCGTGACGCTTGAAATCACTGAGCTTTCAGACGTGATGAAAGACGTTGACTTTAAAGTGTTCGCAGGTGCTGCCAATATGGCAGGTGGACGTGTGGCGGCGATTCGCGTGCCCAATGGTGCTGCGATTAGCCGTTCAGAAATCGACGCTTACACCGAGTTTGTCAAAATCTACGGTGCCAAAGGTCTGGCTTATATCAAGATCAACGACATCACCAAATGGAATGAAGAAGGCCTGCAAAGCCCGATTGTGAAAAACATTCATGTTACAGCCTTACAAGCCATCATCGACCGCACTGGCGCACAAAACGGCGACATCGTGTTCTTTGGTGCCGACAAAGCTAAAATCGTCAACGAGGCCTTGGGTGCATTGCGCACTAAAGTCGGTCACGAAAAAGGCCACGTCGATGGCCGTGCCTGGGCACCATTGTGGGTGGTTGACTTCCCCATGTTTGAACACGACGAAGAAAATGACCGCTGGGTCGCGCTTCACCATCCGTTTACCGCGCCAAAAGAAGGCCACGAAGACATGCTCGCCACCAACCCAGGCGCATGCTTGTCTAAAGCCTACGACATGGTGCTCAACGGCTGGGAAGTCGGCGGCGGTTCAGTACGTATCCACAAGCAGGAAGTGCAATCCAAAGTTTTCGACGCCCTTAAAATCAGCCGCGAAGAAGCCCAGGAAAAATTCGGCTTCCTGCTGGATGCCCTGCAATATGGCGCGCCTCCGCATGGTGGCCTGGCCTTTGGGCTGGATCGTTTGGTCACACTGATGACCGGTGCCGAGTCCATCCGTGATGTGATTGCCTTCCCGAAAACCCAGCGCGCGCAATGTCTGATGACCAATGCGCCGAACGAAGTGGATGAGAAGCAGCTGCGCGAATTGCACATACGTGTGCGTACGCAAAACGTCGCTGGCTAATCAAGTGCAGCCAGCTGCTTGATTTGGAACGCGCCTGTCATTGTGTAGGCGCGTTTTTTATTGAACGCTCGGGGACTTTCATGTTTGCATCCACTATTCGTACCATTGCGGATTATCCGAAACCAGGCATACAGTTCCGGGATATTACAACCTTGCTTAAAGACCGCGTGGCTTTTAATGCCATGGTCGATGCATTGGCGCTCCATTATGCAGATGTACACCTGGATAAAATTGCGGCAATAGAATCGAGGGGGTTTATTATTGGAGCAGCACTGGCCAGTAAGCTGGAGGTGGGGTTTGTCCCGGTACGCAAGCGCGGAAAATTACCGGCTGAGACCATTATGCAATCCTATACGCTGGAGTATGGCGAAGATGCGCTGGAAGTGCATGTGGATGCTGTGACAGCGGGCGAGCGCTTGTTGCTGGTTGATGATCTGATTGCCACTGGTGGAACGGCCTTGGCTGCAATGACGCTGGTCAGGCGATTGGGTGGCGTGGTGCAACATGCCGCGTTTGTGATTGACTTGCCCGCGCTTGGTGGTTTGCAACAATTGCAGTCTGCAGGCGTCGAAACCTTTGCCTTGTGTCAATTTGACGGACACTAGTGTTGATATCATCTGCGTTGTCCATGCCATGGATCTATTCTTAAAGACGGGAGCATCATGCCACTGACTGAAATTAACCACGTGAATTTTCGCACTGACCGCGAAACCATGCATCTGTTGCGAGACTTTTATTGTAACGTGCTGGGCTTGACGGTGGGGAAGCGCGTGGCCAGCACCACCTATGGCTACTGGTTATATATTGGTAACAACGACGTCATCCATCTGGCCGAATACAAAACACCGGAACCACCACAACTGCATGTACATGGCACCTATGACCATGTGTCATTTACCTGTACTGACATGCCAGCGATGGAAGCGCATTTGCAGGCATATAATATGACCTATACCACGCGAACCTTGACTAACGGTGTACGTCAAATCAATCTGAAAGACCCTGCAGGTAATGGGGTGGAACTCAACTTTGAGGAATACCGTGATCCTGCCTATGTGATGCGTCCGTCGGGAGACCCGAGCAAGCTGGCTTAGCGGGCTTTGTGATGTGAATCACATATCCCGCAGGGATTTCGATTAAGAATATGCTGCAGACATGATTGTCGTATCAATGAATGATTATCGGGGGAAGTGATGAAAAAAATATGGATAGTGCTGGCAGCAACGTCTGCCTTGTGGGTGTCGGGATGGGCGCAGGCCGAGGCTGACCCAAAGCTGTGGTCAGTGGTGAAGGAAGCCTTTTTTCCCAAGCGAGACATTCAGGAAGTTGACTTTCTCAAGGTGGATGGGCCTAAACGTGCAGAGAGCGGTGCACAAGTGCCTGTGACCTTTACCTATGACAAGGCGGCTGCCAATGGGGTTGTACTCAAGAAGCTGTATGTGATTGTGGATGCCAACCCCATCCAGTTAGCCTCCACCTATCACCTGACCGATATGCTGGGCGGGTTCCAGATGTCTACCCGCATCCGGCAGGAAACCGATTCTTTTGTACGTTTGATTGGTGAAACTGCAGATGGCAAGCTGTACATGGGCAAGCGCGAAATTCGTGCAGCCGGTGGCTGTGGCGGGACAGTCGACAACAATGAGTCAGAAGTGCGTGCAGCTGCGGGTAAGATCAAGTTGAGTGCAGATATCCCTAAATTTGGCGAAGCTGCAACAACGACCTTCAACATCAAGCACGTGATGCGGACCGGGCTGCAGCGTGACCTGGTATCACAAGGCTATGTGCCAGCCTTTTACATCAATAAAACAGTGTTTAGCTATAATGGTAAAGAGCTGATGACGGTGGATGTAGGTGTCGGCACCAGTGAAGATCCGTACATGAAATTCAGCTTTATCCCGGATGCACCAGGGACGCTGGAAGTGGTGGCGACCGATAACGAAGGCAAAACCTTTAGCAAATCGATTGATGTCAACAGCTAACTATTTGTCGACTGTATACCAAGGCCTCGGAAGAGGCCTTTTTGTTTTTTGGTGGCAGCAGAAAATGATAAAATACCCTAACCTGAGTAAGGAGATTTGGCATGAAAAGTTTTCGTAAAGAGTTGTGGTTCAACATTCCGGCCCGTATGGACTTCAAAAACATCACCAGTGACGTGATTGCCTGTGTGCGTGAAAGCGGGGTCCGGGAGGGGTTGGTATTGATTAACGCCATGCATATTTCGGCCAGTGTGTTTATTAATGATGATGAACGTGGATTGCATCATGATTACAAGGTGTGGCTGGAGAAGCTGGCGCCACATGAGCCGGTGAGCGGCTACCGGCATAACGATACCGGCGAAGACAATGCTGATGCGCATATCAAACGCCAGATCATGGGGCGTGAAGTGGTCGTTGCCATCACCGAAGGCCAGCTCGATTTTGGCCCCTGGGAACAGATTTTTTATGGTGAATTTGATGGCAGACGCAACAAGCGTGTGCTGGTTAAAATTATTGGTGAATAACTGCAGCCGGGCCATGTAGCAGGGAGCAACACCCTCTACTTAGCCTGGCTGTTTAATTTTTAAATGGAAACAGCTTAGATGACGTTCCCTGAGTTATTGGCGCCAGCTGGCGACCTTGATCGTATGCGTACCGCGTTTGATTATGGCGCGGATGCTGTCTATGCTGGCCAGCCGCGTTATAGTTTACGTGTGCGCGAGAATGATTTTTCACTGGAAAATCTGGCCATCGGCATCCAGGAAGCCCATGCCCGCGGCAAAAAATTTTTTGTCGCCAGCAATATTTCACCGCACAACGCCAAAGTCAAAACCTATATGCGCGACATGGCGCCGGTGATTGCCATGCAGCCCGATGCGCTGATTATGGCCGATCCCGGCCTGATCATGATGGTGCGCGAACAATGGCCGGACATGCCCATCCACCTGTCGGTGCAGGCTAATGCCGTCAACTATGCCTCGGTGAAATTCTGGCAGCGTATGGGTCTGACGCGCGTGATACTGTCGCGTGAATTGTCGCTGGATGAAATCGCCGAAATCCGTCAGGAATGCCCAGAGATGGAGTTGGAGGTCTTTGTACATGGCGCCTTGTGCATTGCCTACTCTGGCCGCTGTTTGCTCTCCGGGTATTTCAACTCGCGTGACCCTAATCAGGGCACTTGTACCAATAGCTGCCGCTGGGATTACAAAGTGCATGACGCCGAGCCAGATGCGGCAGGCGTCATCCGTCTCAAGGACTTTGATTTCCAGACCGAGATGGAAAAAAGCAATCTTTCGTCCTGCGGCGCCTTGCCACGCCATCCGGCTGCCGACCAGGTCTATCTGATTGAGGAAAAAGGCCGTCCTGGTGAGTTGCTGCCGATGATGGAAGACGAGCACGGCACCTATATCATGAACAGCAAGGATTTACGTGCCATCGAACATGTTGAAAAACTGATTGCGCTGGGCGTAGATTCGCTGAAAATCGAAGGTCGTACCAAATCCCGCTATTATGTGGCACGTACCTGCCAAAATTACAGGCAGGCAATCGATGATGCCTTGGCCGGGCGCCCGTTTGACTGGCGCCTGCTTGGTGAGCTGGAAAACCTCGCCAATCGTGGCTATACCGACGGCTTTTATCAGCGTCACCATACCGCTGAGCATCAGAATTATGTGCAGGGGCATTCCAGTGCAAACCGTAGCCTTTATGTAGGGGATATTGTTGACTACGACCAAGCACAAGGGTTGGCTTCCATTCAGGCCCGCAACAAGTTTGGCGTGGGCGATAAATTGCAACTGATCCATCCCAGTGGCAATCGGGATATTGTCGTGGAACAATTATTTAACAAAAAAGGTGAGTCCATACAGGAAGCGTCAGGCAGTGGCCACTTTGTCAAATTGCCGCTAGTGGCTGAGGCCTTGCATAATGCGATGGTCGCCAGGTATTTGAGCTAGCATATTTAGGTTAGCCAATAAAAAAGGGGAGCCATGCTCCCCTTTTTCGCTTGCGTAAGTGAATGCGGCTAACTGTGAATATAGCTTTCCAGCTGCCTGATCAGTTCCTGTTGATAGTCAATTGTTTCTTTGAGTACATCGCCAATCGAGAGCATGCCCAGCATTTTTCCGTTCTCAACCACAGGCAAGTGGCGTATGCGCTTTTCCAGCATGGTGTTCATGGCGCTCTCTACGAGGTCAGCCGGTTTGGCGGTAATCACCTTGTCGGTCATGACTTCGCTGATCAGCGTGGACTTGGATGAGCGGCCTTGCAGAATAATTTCCCTGGCGTAGTCGCGCTCAGAAAAAATACCCACCAGTTTGCCATCCTTGATCACAGCCAGTGCACCGATTTCATACTCGGCCAGAATTACCAGTGCGTCATACACTGGCCGACTGGGGGCAATGCTGATCATGCCCTGATGGTGCTTGTTGCTTAGAATCTGTTGAAGAGTTTTCATCACTTCTCCCTGTTCTGCTTACATGCGAATGCATAATATACACCGATCTGCTGTAGAGAAAAACAGTGCTGGCTATTGACATAATTAGGTAGCTAACTATAATGAAGCTAATTATGTTACAGCTCAGAGACCTTCCCACCCCTGAAATATTGCAGAAGTTTGTTCAGCGTTATCCTGAAGCAGACGTCACTGCGATTTCCAGTTTTCTCATGCTCTTGCGTGTTGCCACTGATTTGTCGCTGGCGCTGGATGCCTGTCTCAGCAAACATGGCTTGCTACAGGGGCGCTGGTGGGTGCTGATTTTACTCATGCGTGAAGATAGCCTGACCTCTACGCCTTCAGTGCTGGCAGAAAAGCTCGGCGTCTCACGCGCGACCATGACTGGTTTGCTGGATGGGCTGGAGCAGGGGGGGCTGGTAAAGCGTGTGTTTAGTCAGGCAGACAGGCGCAGTGTGCAGGTGCAGTTGAGTGCAGCTGGCCAGTCCAAACTTGATGCGGTGATGCCGGATTATTATGCCCGCGTCAGATTGTGTATGCAGCAATTGCCAGAACAACAACATGCAGAATTACAGAACATACTCGGCATGATCGTGCAAGGAATGCCTGCCTGGGATACACAGGCAGGAAATTTAACAATGAAACAGGAGCGTGTGACATGACTACATTAGCAGAGACTTTTATTCAATTAAACCAGCAGTTTGATGCTGCCTTTAATAGCAAAAATACACAAGCAATCGCAGCATTATATGCAGCGGATGCCACTGTGATGCCAGCGCCTGCTGGTCAGCCAGTTGTTGGTCGCCAGGCAGTGGCTGACTTTTTTGGCGGATTGATTGCAGCGGGTGTGATTGATCACCAGTTGACCATGACTCAGGTGGTGGTTTCGGAAACGTTAGCCACCCAGTTTGGCCAATGGGCAGCGGCCATGGTGGGTGAGGATGGTGTCAGGCAGCAATTTGGTGGCAATGTGCAAGTGACCTACCAAAAACAGGCTGAGGGCCATTGGCTGGCGGTTGCCCATATCTGGAACTAATGGTTCAGTCGTTAAGGAAACGGAAGATCTGAGATGGAGCAACTGGCAAAACAGCGGTCACAAGCATTGGCAGCCTTGCTGTTGTTAACCCTGATATGGGGTTACAACTGGGTCGTGATGAAAAGTGCGCTGCAATATGCTGGCCCCTTCCAGTTCGCCGCCATGCGCACGTTTTTTGGGGCATTGGTACTGTTTTTGGTGATGTATTTCGCGAAAAGACCGATGCGGCTGCAAGCGTTTCCAACGATGCTGGTGCTGGGTATTCTGCAAAATGTCGGCTTTACCGGTGTGCTGATGTGGGCGCTGGTAGAGGGCGGCGCCGGTAAAACGGCCGTGCTGACTTACACCATGCCGTTCTGGGTGATGCTGTTTGCATGGCCGCTGCTGGGAGAACGTGTCCATGGCTGGCAGTGGCTGGCGGTACTGTCGGCAGTATTGGGCATGTTGTTTATCTTTGATCCCCTGCATCTCAAGGCTGATCTTTTCAGCATGGCTCTGGCTGTATTGTCAGGCGTTTGTTGGGCATTGTCTGCCATCATGACCAAGCAATTACATCGCAGACTGCCTGACCTCGATTTGATGAATCTGACGGCATGGCCGATGCTGCTGGGCTCATTGCCTATGGTCTTGATTGCCTGGTGGGTGCCGGCTGCGCCCATGCAGTGGACGACTTACCTGATTGGGGCTGTGCTGTTTAATGTGCTTTTGTGCGGAGCACTGGCCTGGATGTTATGGTTGTTTGCCTTGCAAAGATTGCCCGCAGGCGTTGCCAGCATGGCTTCTATGCTGGCACCTGTCATCGGCGTAATTGCTGCCTGGCTGCAGTTGGGAGAGGTGCCGGATGCCATGGAAATGACGGGCATGCTGTTGATTATTTTTTCCCTGACGCTGATTTCATGGCTGATGCTGCGGCCGGATGCGGTAAAAGTGCAGGCTCAGCAGGCAGAGATGATGGGCGCAGGAGCAAGTCCCCACGGCTAATCCGAACCGCTTCAGCCAGTACGGGTACAAGCCTATTGATGTCCATAATAAAAAAGGACCTGATTGCTCAGGTCCTTTTCAGCTTGATGCACGTAAAGCTTATACCAGTTCGTGGCCGTTTGTTAAGCCACCCAGTAATCCGCTCAATGCAGAGCCAATATCACCTACTGCATGCACAATATCCCCCACCGCATGGCTAATATCTGCAGTGACAGCGGGCACTGTTGTCGTATCTCCCAGCAGGCCACCCAGCAAGTCGCCAGAGGTATCAAGCAATACATCTGCAACATTCAGCACATCGCCAGCCGTTGTGTTTACTGTTGTACTCACTGTGTTTAACACGCCGTTGACATCGACCAGCCCGGTCACTGTACCCAGCAGCCCATCCAGGTCAACCAGACCAGTTGCTGAATCCAGTACATCACCTACGGTACCCGTGGCATCTGCCAGCAGGCCAGAGCCTGTTTCAATCACGCCAACGGCCACAGCAGCGACATCCAGGGTATCAATCGTATTGACCACTTGGGCAACCAGCGTATCAACGGTACTGGTCACTTCGCTTACAAGTGCGCCAACGCCGTCTGTTGCATCGTTCAGCACAATCGTTGTGGTACTTACCAGGCCACCCACCGTTTCTGTGACCAGGCCGACTGTCGTATTGAGCGCACCGCCCACAGCATCTGTTGTGACCAGTAAAATGCCGGATGTCGTTTCTACAAGGTCATCAGCGACGACCGCCACATTGTCAATGACGTCGGTTAATCCATCCACCAGGCTATTGTCAGGTAAGAGCGTGTCCAAGGTGTCTGTCACGCTCCCTAGCAGTTGACCTACGCTGTCCGAGGTGTCATTTAAAATAATGGCGGCGCTGCTGACCAGCCCTCCGACTGCTTCAGTGAGTGTGCCGGTTGTCGCGTTGAGCAAGCCGCCGACGGTATCCGTTGCCTCCAGAAGCAGGTCGGAGGTTTCTTCTACCAGACCATCTGCCGTGCCGACCACATTGTCAACAATGTCAGTGACAGCATCAACAATGTTTGAAACTTCAGACAACAGGGCGTCAACCGTATTGGTAGCGGCCCCGGTCAGGTCACCCACCGTGCTGGTCGTTTGTGCAAGGGTGGCTGTTGTCGTCTGGATCAATGCGCCGGTAGTGGCGTTGAGGGTTTCGGTGAGTTTGCTGGTGTCAAGCAGGCCGCTGACGCTGCCTGTCAAGTCACCCACGGTGGTATCTAATTGCGCTCCCAAGCCCGTAGTTGTTGAGGATAGTTTCGTCTGTACCGAATCAATCAAGGTATTGATCGTTCCGAACAGACTGCTGGTTAAACCTTTAAATAGTGCCATAGACTTCTCCTAAGTTTCGGTTGAATCGTTGTAGCTTCTCCATTCACACTGCCTGCCCATGAAACAGGCTTGATGCGGCAGATGTTATCTCTTTTGCATATATGGTTATGTAATGTAAACAAAAGAGTAAAAATCCTAACACAAACATTACTATTTTTTAATAAAATTAATTTTTAATTGCTGTTTGCAGGTGTAAAAATACGCGTTTTCCGCCTGTGCACAGAACTCGGCTGCACTCGCCAAAGTAAGTGGCGGGCCTGTGGTAAAATCGCTTTTTTCAGATTTAACAAGTGTTGTCAAAATAATCGACAAGGAACTCTCATGGCAGGACATAGTAAATGGGCCAATATTCAGCACCGCAAGGGCCGTCAAGATGCCAAACGTGGCAAAATTTTTACCAAGCTGATTAAGGAAATTACGGTTTCAGCGCGTATGGGTGGCGGCGACACCGCCATGAATCCACGCTTGCGTGCAGCAGTTGCGGCTGCCAAAGAAGAAAACATGCCTTCGGACAATATTACGCGTGCCATTAAAAAGGGCACCGGTGAGCTGGAGGGCGTCAGTTACGAGGAAATCCGTTATGAAGGTTATGGCATTAATGGCGCGGCCATTATTATTGATTGCCTGACCGATAACCGTCAGCGTGCCGTGATGGATGTGCGTCATGCGCTGACCAAGCATGGTGGCAATCTCGGTACAGATGGCAGCGTGGCCTTTATGTTCAAGCACTGTGGTCAGTTGGTGTTTGAGCCTGGCGTGTCTGAAGATGCAGTGATGGAAGCGGCGCTGGAAGCGGGTGCCGAAGACATTAGTACGGATGAAGATGGCAGCATCGAAGTGATTACCGCGCCTGGGGACTTTGTTACAGTGAAAGAGGCGCTTGAAGCGGCCAGCCTGAAAGCCGTGATGGCACAAGTGACCATGAAGCCGTTGAATGAAGTGGTGTTTACCGGTGAAGATGCTGTCAAAATGCAAAAAATCCTTGATATGCTGGAAGATCTGGATGATGTGCAAGAGGTGTATACCTCGGCTGTGATTGACGAGAGCTGATCAGCTCACTCAATGGCCACATACCGTATATTAGGCATAGATCCGGGCTTGCGGGTCACCGGCTTCGGTGTCATCGAGGCTGTTGATGGCAAATTAAACTATGTGGCCAGTGGTGTCATTAAAACGGCATCAGCCAAAAAAAGTGCGCATGGCGAAGCCGAGAGGGAGGCTTTGCCAGAACGCATCAAAGTGATTCTCGATGGATTGTTTGAAGTCATCACGACCTATCAGCCTGCGCAGGTGGCCATTGAAAAGGTCTTCGTCAACGTCAATCCCCAATCAACCCTGCTACTTGGACAAGCCCGCGGCGCGGCGATTTCGGCGGCAGTTATCAAGCAATTGCCGGTGGCGGAATATACCGCTTTGCAGGTCAAGCAGTCAGTGGTTGGTAACGGGCATGCACAAAAAGAACAGGTGCAGGAAATGGTCAAGCGCTTGTTGAAGCTGCCCGCCAATCCCAGTCCCGATTCGGCAGATGCGCTGGCCTGTGCCATTTGCCATGCACATGGCGGTCAAGGCCTGGGGGCGCTGGCAACGGCTGGCTTTAGAGTGAAAAACGGAAGGTTAATATGATTGCACGCCTCAACGGACGCCTGCTGGAAAAATCCCCACCCTTGATTATCATTGATTGCAATGGGGTCGGCTATGAGGTGGAAGTGCCCATGAGTACTTTTTTCAACCTGCCGGAACTGGGTCAGCCAGTGCAGATACTCACGCATATGGTGGTGCGCGAAGATGCGCAATTGTTGTACGGGTTTGGCAGTGAGCAGGAAAAAAATACCTTCAAGCAGTTGCTCAAAGTCAATGGCATTGGTGCCAAATCAGCCTTGTCGATATTGAGTGGTGTCAGCGTCAGTGATTTGATGCTGGCAGTCAACCAGCAGGAAGTCGGACTGCTGACGCGTATTCCCGGCATTGGCAAAAAAACGGCCGAACGCTTGTTGCTGGAGTTGAAGGACAAATTTGTGGTCTCCGGCTCGACCTCTGCGCAGCCGACGATCAAAGCGGCGACCGATGATATTCTGAATGCATTGCTGGCCTTGGGTTACCATGAGCGGGAAGCAGCCGCCACCGTCAAGCTTTTAGAGCCGGGCACAGGCGTGAGTGAAGGCATCAGACAGGCATTGAAATATTTATCAAAGTAAGCCAGCCCTCAAGGCTTGTATCGGTTGGCATTCAATAATCAATGTCAACCATGATAAGATGATAGAAATAACGAATTTAAATGCGGCAAGTGTGCAGTCTGTAGTCAACCACCGTAGCCGATGACCCATGATAGAAACCGATAGACTTGTCGCACCCGCTGCCGTAGGCGTTCAGGAAGAAGCGCTGGAGCGTGCTTTACGTCCGAAGTTGCTGGATGAGTATGTCGGACAGGAAAAAGCTCGCGGTCAACTGGAAATTTTTATCAATGCCGCCCGTGGTCGCAGCGAAGCGCTCGACCATGTGTTGCTGTTTGGCCCGCCCGGTCTGGGCAAAACTACCCTTGCACACATCATTGCCAAAGAAATGGGCGTCAATTTGCGCATGACTTCAGGCCCGGTATTGGAGCGTGCTGGTGATCTGGCCGCATTGCTGACCAATCTCGAACCCAATGATGTGTTGTTTATCGATGAAATTCACCGCTTGAGTCCGGTGGTTGAAGAGATTTTATATCCTGCCATGGAAGACTATCGGCTGGACATCATGATCGGTGAAGGTCCTGCGGCACGCAGTGTACGGCTGGACCTGCCACCCTTTACCCTGATCGGTGCCACTACGCGTGCCGGAATGCTGACCAATCCTTTGCGTGACCGTTTTGGCATTGTGGCACGCCTTGAATTTTATACCCACGATGAGCTGGCTAAAATCGTCGTCCGTTCTGCCGGATTGCTTGAAGTGGAAATGCAGGCGGCAGGCGCCTCCGAAATTGCGCGCAGGGCGCGCGGCACACCTAGAATCGCCAACCGATTGTTGCGACGGGTACGTGATTATGCCCAGGTGAAATCTGATGGCGTGGTGACTGACACCATTGCCGATGCTGCGCTTAAAATGCTCGATGTGGATCAGCTCGGTTTTGATGTGATGGACCGAAAACTGTTGCAAGCCGTACTGGAAAAGTTTGGCGGCGGCCCTGTTGGCCTGGATAATCTGGCCGCAGCCATTGGCGAAGAGCGTGACACCATAGAAGATGTGCTGGAGCCCTATCTGATTCAGCAAGGCTATTTAATGCGGACCCCGCGTGGACGTGTCGCGACCATGCTTGCTTACCAGCATTTTGGATTAAAACCACCCGCCAGCATGGTCGGTGGGGAGCCTTGGCAAGCGTCGGCGCAATAGCATGTTTGTGTTTCCCGTCCGCGTGTATTACGAAGATACTGATGCCGGTGGCGTGGTTTACCACAGCCAGTATTTAAACTTTATGGAGCGTGCGCGAACCGAGTGGTTACGCAGCCTTGGTTTTGCGCAAACCCTGTTGCGCCAGCAGGAACAGGTATTGTTTGTGGTGCACAGTATGCAGTTGCACTATAAAAAACCAGCCAGATTTGATGACGCCTTGCAGGTGTCTTCGCAGCTGATGGTCATGGGCCGCAGCAGTTTTACCTGTCAGCAGAAGATACTGCGGGATGAGGTTGTTTTATTGGAGGCGCAGGTCAAAATTGCCTGTGTGCACGCAGATTCATTTAAACCCACGGGTATTCCAGCCCGTATCAAAATAGCACTGGAGTCTTCATGAATGTAACAAACGATATGTCAATATTCACCCTGATCACTGGTGCCAGCTTGCCGGTGCAGCTGGTCATGTTGATTTTGCTCATCACTTCCCTGATCTCATGGTGGTATATCTTTATCAAGGTGTTTTCTCTCAAGGCTGCTACCGAAAATATTGACCAGTTTGAAGCACAATTCTGGGCGGGTGGCGATTTGAATGACCTGTATGAGCGTATTTCGGCTGGGCATAAAACGCCGCAGGGCATGGCAAGTATTTTTCAGGCTGGCTTAAAAGAATTTATACGGTACAAGCAGCAAAAAGATACCGAAGTCAGCGATGTGATGGAAGCCACACGGCGTGCCATGCGCGCGGCCTATAATCGCGAGCTGGATTACCTTGACTCGCATTTGCCGTTTCTGGCATCGGTCGGTTCCGTCAGCCCTTATATTGGTTTGTTCGGTACCGTCTGGGGCATTATGAATGCGTTCCGCGGCTTATCCACCGTGGCGCAGGCAACCTTGAGTCAGGTCGCGCCCGGCATTGCAGAAGCGCTGGTGGCCACTGCAATTGGATTGTTTGCGGCCATTCCGGCGGTGATTGCCTACAACCGTTTTGCGGCAGGGGTGGACCGGCTCTCGGTGCGTTACGAAAGCTTTATTGAAGAATTTACCAATATTCTGCAACGCAGAGCCTGACAGGAGCGCTTATGAGCAGAACGCGTAAACGGCGCCTGATGAACCAGATCAATGTGGTGCCTTACATTGATGTCACCCTGGTGTTGCTGGTGATTTTCATGGTGACTGCACCCATGACCAATCCCGGCATGGTTGAATTGCCAAAAGTCGGCCAAGCCCTCAAGCAGAGTGGTGATCCTATTGTGGTCACTGTTAAAAAAGAAGGCTCAGTCCAGCTGGATGGCAAGGAGATGGAGCGAGATGACATGCTGGCGCTGGTGCGTCAGCGTCTGGCCGAGTCCAACAAGCCGGTGGTGGTCGCAGCAGACAAAGATACGCCGTATGGCGAGGTGGTTTCTGTCATGGACTTGCTCAAACAGGCACAGGTCACCCAGGTTGGGCTGCTGTTTCAGAACGAAAAGTAATCACTGGAAGCGACTTCTGGCATGACTCAGCACATCAATAGACAAGACCAGGCAATACGCAGACGTGCCGCCATACTGTCGGTGGTCATGCATGTGTTTCTTCTGGCAGCCATGATTTTTATGGTGGACTGGAAAGACGCGCATGTGAATCCTTCGGTGATGGAGGCTACTTTATGGGATAGTTTGCCCAGTAAGGCGCCCCCTGAGCCAGTGACTAAACCCCCTGAGCCGACGCCTCCACCGCCGCCGCCTGTGTCCGAGCCTCCCCCGAAGCCCGAGCCTGAGCCACCCAAAAAGGTGACGCCACCCGAGCCGCAAGTCAATCAGGCGGAACAAGAGGCCGAAATTGCACTCAAAAAGCTTGAAGAAGAGAAAAAGCGCAAGATTGAAGAGGAGAAAAAAGAGGAAGAAAATAAAAAACGGGAAGAAAAACTGAAAAAAATCCAGGAAGCGTTGCGCAAACAAGAGGAAGAAGACAAGCTGAAAAAAATCCAGGAGGCCATGCGTCAGCAAGATCTGGCTGCACAGCAGGCAGCCGCTTCTGCAACAGTGGATCCCTCTGTGCTGGGTTATTACGTGAAGCTGATGGAGCGTAAAATCCGGGGTACTGTGAATCCCGGCTTATGTCCGGTGACCAATCCTGAGTTGCTGGTAGATATGCAACTCACACCTGCGGGCGATATTTCAGGCATGCCTAAACTGGCCAAAGGTTCCGGCGATGCAGTCTGTGATGATGCCGTGTTGCGTGCCATTCTGGCTGCCAAACCATTTGATTTGCCCGGGGACGACCATCCTGCAGAGCGCAAGAGAATGCTGGAACAGATTCGCCTGAAATTCAGGCCTCGTGGTTAAGTCATGACGTCGTCAGGGCTTTTCGTTATAATTCTCGATTAACGGGCTATTTTAAAATGAATAACATTGTGAGCATGAATACTGTAAAAAGCCGCTTGCGTTTTTCTCGTCAGGCATTCTGGGATACCTTGGCTGCCAGTGTACTCATCTGGTTGACTGCAATGCCGGCAAAAGCTGCGTTGGAAATTGAAATTAGTGGTGGCAGCGCAATACAGGTGCCCATTGCCATTTTACCGATGGCTGAATCTGCCAGTGTGCAAGGTAAAAGCCGTTTACATGAGATTATCAGCAACGATCTCAAAGGCAGTGGCCTGTTCCGTATCATTAACACCAGTGGCATGCCTGCACTGCCGACCAGTCCTGCACAAATTCGTTATACCGACTGGACGGCACTCAAGGCACAGGGTTTAAGTCTGGGCGATGTCCAGCCATTGCCCAATGGTAATCTGAAAGTTTCTGTACAGGTGATGGATGTATTGCGCCAAGCGCCGCTTTTACAGCTTAATTACACCATTCCGCCTACCCAATATCGCCATGTGGCGCATTTGATTGCGGATCAGATTTACGAGAAATTCACGGGTCAGCCTGGTTCGTTTGCCACCCGTATCGCTTATGTAACCAAAGTCGGCAAGCGTTTTACCCTGCAGGTGGCTGATGCAGATGGATTTAATGCACAAACGCTGGTTGCCTCGAATGAACCGATTATTTCGCCTACATGGTCGCCTGATGGCAACAGAATGGCCTATGTTTCGTTTGAAAAGAAAAAGCCGGTGGTATTTGTGCAGTCACTGTATACCGGTGAGCGCAAGGTCGTTGCCAATTTTAAAGGGAACAACAGTGCACCTGCCTGGGCGCCGGATGGCAGCAAGCTGGCAGTGGTGCTGACTTATGGCGCTAACTCGCAAATCTACACCATCTCGCAGGATGGCTCTAATTTGCAGCAGGTGACCAAGAGCAATGCTATTGATACCGAGCCTGCGTTTTCACCCGATGGTCAGTGGATCTATTTCAGTTCTGACCGGGGTGGTCGCCCGCAAATTTACAAAGTCCCGGCTTCTGGCGGCTCGCCAAGCCGTGTCACTTTTGAAGGCGGCTACAATGTCAGCCCGCGCTTTTCACCAGATGGGCGTTATTTAACTTATATCCGTAATGATGGCGGTTCATTCAAAGTTGCGTTACAGGATTTGGGCACGGGTGATGTCAAGCTGCTCAGTACCGGGTCGCAGGATGAGTCACCCAGTTTTGCCCCAAATGGACGTACGCTGATGTATGCTACCCGGGTAGGTGGGCGTGGCACATTGGCGACGGTCACGGTAGATGGTTTAGTGCGGCAACGCTTGTCAGAAGCTGGTGGCGATATTCGCGAGCCGGCCTGGGGGCCTGCCCAAGCCATGAAGAATGGCAATTAACATGCAGTTTTATTTGGTTTTAAACGTAATTTAAAGGAGAAATGATGAAAAATATCTGGAAAGTAGCAGTATTGGCGCTGGTTCTGTCAGCTTGTAAAAGTACCCCAATGAACCCGGCGAAAGTGGAAGACGCCAGTGTCACCCGTCCGATTCCAAAGGCTGAGTCACAATCCTCTGCTGACAGCTCTGCCAGTACCGACAGAATCAGCATGAAGACTGTAGATGTGGATGCAGACAAGAACAGCCAGATGGATGCGGCTGAGCTGGCAAAGCGTCAAGTATTTTTTGACTACGACAGCGATGCGATTCGTGCAGAATACAGTGGCTTGATTGCCAACCATGCCAAGTATCTGGTGGCGCACCCGCAAACCAAGGTTGTGCTGCAAGGCAACACGGATGAGCGTGGTACCCATGAGTACAACCTGGCATTGGGTCAACGCCGTTCAGTAGCAGTGAAAAAGGCATTGAATGTGTTGGGCGTGCCAGACAGTCAGATCGAAACTGTGAGCTACGGTGAAGAGCGTTCCAAGCAAAATTGTGCTGAAGAAGACTGCTTCCAGTATGACCGCCGTGTAGACATTGTGTATGCTGGTCAGTAATTCTCGCGCTGGCTTTTCTGTCGCATTAATGTGTCTGGGGCTGGCTGTTCATTCAGCCAGTCATGCGGCATTGTTTGATGATACAGAGGCGAGAAAACGTATTCTTGAGGTTGAGACCAAGCAAACGGCGGATCATGACGCGCAGCAAACTGCGATTGGTGACCTGACCCGTGTGCAGAAAAGCCTGGAGAAACGTGTACAAAGTCTGGAAGCTCTGATTAATGGCAAAGGCCTGCTGGATATGCAAAACCAGCTGGAGCTTATGCGTCAGGATGTGGCGCAGCTTAAAGGGGATCTTGAAGTGGTGACGCATCAGCTGGAAGAAATGCGTGCCAAGCAAAATACCTTATACACTGACCTCGATACCCGCTTGCGCAAATTGGAGTCAGGTGCGTTAGCAGGGTCTGCACAGGGCGCGACAACCGCCGATGCGGCTACTGATGCAAAATCGTCAGAAGCCGCACAGCAGGAGTCGCGCGCTTTTTCTGACGCTGAGTCTTTCAATCAGGCGGGCAAGTATAAAGAAGCATTTAATGCTTATGATGCTTTTCTGAAAACATACTCAGGCAGCAAGCTGGCACCGGATGCGATGTACGGGATGGGGTATAGCCAATTTGGACTGAAGAACTACAAATCGGCCATTTCAACCCAGCAAAAATTTCTTGAAAACTATCCAGCGCATCCGTTGGCTGCGAATGCGATGATGAATATGGCGAATAGCCAGATTCAGCTGGGCCAGATTCCTGAAGCAAAAAAAACGCTCAAAAATCTGATTTCCACCTACCCGTCTGCTGAAGTCACGTCCAGTGCACAAAAGCGCCTGAAAGTGCTGGAAAGCATTAAATAGCAGTTTTGCCAAGCTTGGGCGATAATAACGGGCAGATAGCAATATCTGCCCTTTTTATTTTAATATCCTCATGACTACACTCAGAATTTTTGAAATTTTTTACTCCTTGCAAGGCGAGAGTTCGCGTGTCGGGTTGCCGACCGTATTTGTGCGGCTCACTGGCTGCCCATTACGCTGCGGATACTGTGATACCGAGTACGCGTTTGAGGGGGGCGGCGTCATGTCAGTAGAGGATATCTTGCAGCAGGTCGCCAGCTATGGGACGCAATTTGTGTGTGTCACCGGCGGGGAGCCGCTGGCCCAAAAAAACTGCATTGACCTGCTTGACGGGTTGACGGATGCCGGCTTTCAGGTCTCGCTTGAAACCAGTGGTGCGCTGGATATCTCCATGGTGAATTCGCACGTTAAAATTATCATGGATATCAAAACGCCGGGTTCGGGTGAAGTGCATCAGAATCGTTGGGCCAACCTCTCGCTTTTAAAAGCAGGAGATGAAGTGAAGTGGGTGCTCTGTAGCCGGGAAGATTATGAGTGGGCCAAGGATATGCTGGATGTGCAGCCATTTCCTGCGCACTGCGATCATTTATTTTCACCGAGTTTTCATGAGGTGAGCGGTGAAGCGCTGGCCAGCTGGATTTTGCAGGATCAGCTGAAGGTGCGTATGCAGTTACAGCTACATAAAATTTTGTGGGGAGAAAAGCAAGGGGTATGACAGTGCAAGCAAACGCACCCAAAGCGGTGATTTTACTTTCAGGTGGACTCGATTCCAGTACCGTACTGGCGATTGCCAAAGCGCAAGGCTATGCATGTTATTGTTTAAGTCTGGATTATCACCAGCGCCACAACGTTGAATTGCTGGCAGCACAGCGTGTGGCCAAAGCGCTGGGCTCACAAGAACATAAAACCGTACAGCTCGATCTGTCCTTGTTCGGCGGCTCGGCGCTCACGGATAATAATATCGCTGTTCCTGAGCACGAAACGCAGGGCATTCCTGTGACCTATGTGCCTGCACGTAACACCATTATGCTGTCACTGGCGCTGGCCTGGGCAGAGGTGCTGAAGTCGCGGGATATTTTTATTGGGGTGAATGCCCTGGATTATTCCGGTTATCCGGATTGCCGTGGTGAATACGTTAACGCTTTCCAGCAAATGGCCAATCTGGCAACCAAAGCTGCGGTTGAAGGACAAACCATTACCGTGCATGCGCCATTGATTGATATGACCAAGGCCGAGATTATTCAAGCTGGTCATGCTCTGGAGTTGGATTATGGTCTGACAGTGTCGTGTTATCAGGCGGATAGCCGTGGTGCAGCGTGTGGCGTCTGCGATTCCTGCCGTTTTCGTAAAGCTGGCTTCGCGCAGGCCGGGCTGGCAGACCCAACGCTCTATCGCGATGCCGAAAGGCTGATATAAAAAGCTTGCCACGGCTTGCAATTCTCCAGTATAATCCGCGCCTTTCTGCAAAGAATTCATTTTTAAGAGAAAACAAGATTATGGTCGTTATTCGTTTATCACGTGGTGGCTCCAAAAAGACTCCGTTTTACAGCCTGGTTGTGGCAGATTCCCGCAATCGTCGTGACGGTCGTTTTATCGAGCGCGTTGGTTTCTACAATCCATCTGCGCGCGCTGGCGCTGAAGCCTTGCGTATCGATGAAGCACGTACTCAATACTGGGTTGACAATGGTGCACAATTGTCTGACACCGTTGCACGTCTGGTTAAATTCCACGCTAAAGGCGCTGAAGGCATGGCTGCTGTTAAAGCTAAAGATGCTGCCAAAGCTGAAGCTGCCAAGGCTAAAGCGATTGCTGATGCTGCTGCAAAAGTAAAAGCTGAGGCGGATGCCGCCGCGGCTGAAGCTGCTGCCAAGGCCAAAGCAGAGGCTGACGCTGCTGCTGCAGAAGCTGCCGCCGCTGAAGCGCCAGCTGCTGAGTAATTGTTTCAACGCCTGAAATCATATGGCGTTTGAAAACATGGTTGTGATGGGGCGCATTGTCGCCCCATATGGCGTTTATGGGTGGGTGAAAGTTGTCCCGGATACCGAGGCACTTGATGGCTTGCTGGATTATGATGCCTGGTGGGTCGGTAAAGCGCCCAACTGGCGTGAAGTCACCGTCGAGCAAGCCAAAATTCATAACGATGTGTTGCTGATTAAATTTGCTGGTGTTTCTGACCGTGATCAGGCATTTGGCCTGAAAGGGCAACAGATCGCCGTGCCGCGTGAAGCCCTGCCCGAGCCGGATGAAGGCGAGTATTACTGGTCTGACCTGGTTGGTTTGCAGGTGACCAATACGCAGGGAGTCGTGTTTGGGAAAATTACCCAGGTGTTTGAAACCGGTGCCAATGATGTATTGGTGGTACGGGAAGAACAGGCAACCGCTGTGCAGGGAAAAGACGGCAAGCTGCACGAAGAATATCGTGAACGCCTGATCCCGTTTACCAGTGAGGCGGTGCCGGATGTGAATCTGCAAGCCGGGACGGTGCTGGTGGATTGGGATGCTGATTTTTAAAGCGGCCTGTCGTTTAGAGGGGCTGGCGTTTGGAAGGACAGCACGCGCATGATGCAGATTGAAGTGATCAGTTTGTTCCCGGAGATGTTTACCGCGCTGACTGACCATGGCATTACCAGTCGCGCCAGACAACGCGGCCTGTATCAACTGACGCTGACCAATCCGCGTCAGTATACGCAGGATGTGCATCATACGGTGGATGACCGGCCTTATGGCGGTGGCCCGGGGATGGTGATGCTGGCAGAGCCACTGGCGGCTGCAATTACCGATGCCAAAGCACGGTTGCAGGCACAAGGGCTGACGCCAAGGGTGATACACCTTTCACCCCGTGGGCCAGCGCTGACGCATGCCAAGGTGATGGAATTAAAAGAATGTTCGGGGCTGTTGCTGTTGGCCAGCCGCTATGAGGGCGTGGACCAGCGGGTGCTGGATACGCTGGTGGATGAAGAGTTGTCGATTGGCGACTATGTGCTCAGTGGCGGTGAGTTGCCCGCCATGGTTTTGCTGGATGCGATTATCCGCCAACTGCCAGGCGCGTTGGGCGATGCAGATTCGGCGCAGGAAGATTCGTTTGTAAACGGCCTGCTCGATTATCCGCACTACACGCGCCCGGAAGAATTTGCAGGTTTAAAGGTGCCCGAAGTGTTATTATCCGGGCACCACGAAAAGATTAGACAATGGCGATTACAGCAATCGCTGTTACTAACCAGGGCAAAACGCCCGGATTTACTGGCCGCAAGGCCGTTGACGAAGGAAGAGGCTAGGCTACTCGGCAAGCAAGAGTAGGTACGAGCTCTTTACAATTAAAAGGAACGAAAGGAAGTAACATGGCTGACATTATCAAAATGTTGGAGCAAGAAGAAATTGCTCGCTTGAACAAAACCATCCCTTCATTTGCCCCAGGCGACACTGTCGTTGTTGGTGTAAACGTGGTGGAAGGTACCCGTAAACGTGTGCAGGCTTACGAAGGCGTGGTCATTGCCAAACGTAACCGTGGTCTGAACTCCTCATTCATCGTGCGTAAAATCTCTTCAGGTGAAGGTGTTGAGCGTACATTCCAGACTTACTCTCCACTGATCGCTTCTATCGAAGTGAAACGCCGTGGTGATGTACGCCGTGCAAAACTGTACTACTTGCGTGAGCGTTCAGGTAAATCTGCACGTATTAAAGAAAAACTGGTTGCCCGCGAGAAAGAAATCGCTGTGGACAACAGCTAAGATTGCTGACTGTACAGTCTGTAACTGCAAAAGCCCTTCTCCGGAAGGGCTTTTTTATTGGCGGTTGCATGCCGCGCAGGATTACAGTTTAATGGTGACCATGAAGACTCCTTCAAACAATCCACTGGATGCACTCATTTCCGCCCCTTTTGGGTTTGTCGGTGTGCGCTGCGACGAAGCAGGGGATGCGCTGCAACTGCTATTGCATGCCTTGCCACTCAAAGACGCTCCCCACCCTCGCGCGCGAAGGATTGCAGATCAGGTTGTAGCTTATCTCGATAATCCGCACATGCAATGGCAAGCCATTGCATCCAGTCGCGGTACTGCGTTTCAGCAGCGTGTCTGGCAAGCCATGCGCGAGATTCCGGTCGGCGAAACCCGCACCTATGCGCAGCTGGCTGCCGCCGTGCAGTCTGGTCCGCGCGCAGTCGCCAATGCCTGTGGCGCCAACCCCTTGCCCTTGTTTAATCCATGTCACCGCGTGGTGGCTACGCATGGGCTGGGTGGCTTTATGCAAGGCGTCGCACAAGGGCTGGAGATCAAACGCTGGTTGCTGGCACATGAGCAGCAAAGCACACAATAACAACAGATGCCGCAAGAACACAATTCTTCATCAAGTGCGATGGCTTTTCCTGAAATCGATACGTTTATCGATCAGCTTTGGCTGGAGGATGGCCTTTCCGCCAACACACTCTCAAGCTATCGCAATGATTTAAAAGGCTTTGCCGAGTGGTGTCACCAGTACCCGCTCACCCTGTGGGACGTGCAATCACGGCATGTGCAGGAATATCTGGCCGTGCGCTTTCCCATGGTCAAAGTGCGCAGCATTAATCGGCTGATTGCCACCTTGCGCCGGTTTTATCGCTATGCGCTGGCGGGCAGCCTGATCAAACAGGATCCCACGCTGCATATCGAAGCGCCGAAAATGCCCAAACAGCTGCCCAAAACCATGAGTGAGTCACAAGTCGAAGACCTGCTCAATGCCCCGGAGGTGAGTACACCCTTGGGCATGCGCGACCGTGCCATGCTGGAACTTCTGTATGCCAGCGGCTTGCGTGTTTCCGAGCTGGTGAATATCACGATTGCCGAAGTCAGTACGCAGGACGGCGTGGTACGCGTGACCGGCAAAGGCAGCAAGACGCGGCTGGTGCCGATGGGGCAAGAGGCTGCGGAGTGGATAGACCGCTATCTTGCGCAGGCGCGCACCGAAATACTCAAAGGCGGTTTGAGCAATGCAGTGTTTGTGACCAATCGCGGTGAAGCCATGACGCGGCACGCGTTCTGGCACTTGATTCAGCGCTATGCCTTGCAGGCGGGGATTGCCCAACATATCAGTCCGCATGTGTTGCGCCATGCGTTTGCGACACACTTATTGAACCACGGTGCCGATTTGCGTGTAGTACAGATGTTGCTGGGGCATGCAGATATTTCGACCACGCAGATTTATACGCATGTGGCGAGAGAAAGGCTGCAGCAGTTGCATAAGGTGCATCATCCGAGGGGGTAATTCCTCTGTATCGTCATTACGGCGTATGCCGGAATCCAATTGAGTGACGGTTTTGTAAATGCATGTTGTTTCTCGACAGCTTGCTTTTCGCTTTTGAATCGCTTCTGGATGGAGGATCTGCTTGTTTCGCCTCTCGGCGAGTCACTTTCTGGTGCTTGTCCCCCAGAAAGTAACCAAAGAGGACGACACCCAGCCATCACGGCCTTCGGCTCCCTTGCGGTGCTCAACAAAATAAGCCGGTCACGAAACTCAACCTGGCAGCTCACACAACACGTGAGCTGCTGCGGGATTCGGACAGTCGCTCCCTCTACTCTTATTTCGTCTCCGCTACTCAGCGCGATGGGATGGGATTGATCTCACCAAACTGTACATTGCAGAAGTTTGGACGGTTTAAAACACCCATTCTTTTGTTAAATTCAATGACGGTGGCGCTCGCATGGTGTTCGGGGCCCCATCTGCCGCGCCGAGTACCGCAGGCAAAATAAGATGAAGCGAGCGGCTGTCTGAATCCCGCGGCGGCCTGCGAAGTGTGCAGGCCGCTAGGATGAGTTTCGCGAGCGCTTATGCCTAAGTCCGACAAAGCAACGGACGAAAGTCCTAAACCGAGCAACGCAGGAAATAAGCGGAAGCTGGGGTGTCTAGTTCTTTGCCTTCTTTCTTATGGACAAGCATAAGAAAGAATGGTCGCCTAAAGGCGAAAAGGAGTGTTGCTTTGATATAAACTTTTAAGCAGTCCGGAAAATAGCAATCCCCAACGCTTTCAACCCCGGCAATATCCCCGGTTTGCTCACTTTCAATTTCACATTTTGCGCTTTAAATTCCTGCAAAATCAGTTGGCAAACATGTTCACCTAAAGCCTCAACCAGTTTAAAGCTATGTTCCTTCAAGGTCTCGCGAATACGACTGACGACCATGCCATAATCAATCGTATCTTCAATCGCATCGGTCTGGCAGGCCTGGCTAAAGTCATAGCCAATTTCAATATCCAGAATGATGGTCTGCGGGACGGTGCGCTCCCATTCTGGGACGCCAAGTTTGGTTTGCACTTTGACTTGTTCTAGAAAAATTGTGTCCATGAATCGATGTCCTTTTATTTCCGCGCAGGCCGGAATCCAGTATGATTCGGCATCATACAACATCGTGCAGTGGCTGGCATAAGCGGCTGTATTTCTCCGGGATTTTAAGCATGAACGAAATTGGGTTTGATATTGAGGCGCTGGTCTGGATTATTGCGGGCTATTTGATCGGCTCGATTGCTTTCGGCATTATTGTCAGCAAGTTATACCGCTTGCCTGACCCGCGCACTGTGGGGAGTGGCAATATCGGCGCGACCAATGTGGCGCGCAGTGGTAAAAAATCGGCGGCGATTTTAACCTTGGCGGGGGATGCGTTTAAAGGCTGGCTGCCGGTGTGGTTGGCCTTGCATGCGGGCATGTTGATGGATGTGGTGGCGCTGGTCGGGCTGGCAGTGTTTTTAGGGCATTTATACCCGATTTATCACAAGTTTAAAGGCGGTAAAGGGGTGGCGACTGCGCTGGGGGTGATGATTGCATTTTCTGGTTGGTTGGCACTGAGCGTGATCGCTGTCTGGCTGGCGGTGTTTCTGATCAGCCGTATTTCTTCATTGTCTGCATTGGTGGCTGCGCTATTGTCACCGCTGATTGCCTGGCAGTTTTTGTCGCCTTATCCGGTGTACGTGGCAGTCGTGGTGGTCATGGCGGCTTTTCTGATCATTCGTCACCAGTCAAATATTGCCAAAATACTCGCTGGGACTGAAACCCGGTTTGGCAAAAAGTAAGCACTTGCCTGTTGGCTAGGCGGGGGCTTTCAATTCGGCCAAGTCCCAGCGCGGGCGTACACTAAAGCTGTATGCCTGGGTCGAGCTTTCGGTGTGTGTCTGCATGGCCTTGAGTCGCATGGCACCTGCAAAGGCAATCATGGCGCCGTTGTCGGTGCAAAATTCCAGTCTGGGGTAGCTGACCTGTGCGCCACGCTTGGCAGCGGCTTCATTCAGGCGTTGGCGCAGGCGTGTGTTGGCCCCCACACCACCTGACACCACCAGTCGCTTCAGCTTGGTCTGCTTGAGCGCTTTCATGCATTTAAGCGTCAAAATTTCGGTGACCGATTCCTGAAACTCAAACGCGATGTCTCTGACCGTTTGCTCATCGAGCTGTGCTTGCTTGTTGACGAGGGTGAGCACTGCTGTTTTGAGTCCGCTGAAGCTGAAATTCAAATCCGGGCTGTTGAGCATGGGGCGCGGCAGTTGAAAGCGCGCTTGGCCAAGGTCCGCCAGTCTGGAAAGTGTCGGGCCGCCCGGGTAGCCCAGGCCCAGTAATTTGGCGGTTTTATCAAAGGCTTCGCCTGCGGCGTCATCCAGCGTATCGCCGAGCAGTGCGTATTGGCCAATACCGTCTACGCGCATGAGTTGGCTATGGCCGCCAGACACCAGTAATGCCACAAACGGAAAAGCAGGCGGGTTTTGTTCCAGCAGGGGGGCGAGTAAATGGCCTTCTAAGTGATGTACGCCGACAGAAGGCACTTCTAGCGCAAAGGCCAATGATTGTGCAATGCTGGTGCCGACCAGCAGGGCTCCGGCAAGGCCAGGGCCCTGCGTATAGGCAATGCCATCAATCTCTTGCAGCGTTTTATTGGCTTGTGCCAGCACTTGCTGCGTGAGTGGCAGCGCGCGGCGGATATGGTCACGCGAGGCCAGTTCAGGTACCACGCCACCATAGGCGGCATGCATGGCGATTTGCGAATGCAGGGCATGCGCCAGCAGGCCTTGCTCGGTATCGTAAAGCGCGACGCCAGTTTCGTCGCAGGAGGATTCAAAGCCCAGCACCAACATTAAGAACGGTCTCGCATAGATTTTTTTGCGGAAGTGATTGATAAATCCGGATAAGCGCGATAGAATACGCGGTTTTCAGTGCTGCATCAATGCGCAAGCACGATTTGATAACCATTTTTGAAGGATAGGGATTACATGACCGCTATTCGTGTGAAAGAGAACGAGCCGTTTGACGTGGCAATGCGTCGTTTCAAACGTTTGATTGAAAAAACAGGTTTGTTGAACGACTTGCGCGCTCGCGAGTTTTACGAAAAGCCAACTTGGGAACGTAAGCGTAAAGCGGCTGCTGCGGTTAAACGTCAGTATCGTCGTCTGCGCAACCAACAGTTGCCAACAAAACTCTACTAAGTTGTAGGGTGGTTTTTCCGGTTAACTATTTACGCGTTAACCGAATATTGCAAAGGTTGTGGCATGCCACAACCTTTAGCTATTTGTAGGCTAGCCGATTTCGTCTGCTGTTTGCAGGCATCATTATTACGGGACACTCTGATGAGCTTAAAAGCACAAATTACCGAAGACATGAAAACCGCCATGCGCGCGAAGGATATGCAGCGTTTGGGTGTGATTCGTTTGTTGCAAGCTGCGATCAAGCAGCGTGAAGTTGATGAGCGTATCGAGCTGGATGATGCCGCGGTGATCACGGCAATTGAAAAGATGCTTAAACAGCGCCGTGATTCGATTGCCGCCTATGAAGGTGCCAATCGTATGGATTTGGCGGATCAGGAAAAGTTTGAAGTCACTGTATTGCAAGGTTATTTGCCCGCACAGATGAGCGAAGATGAAATCAATGCCATTATCGCCAAAGTGATTGCCGAGACCGGAGCTGCCGGTGCCAAAGACATGGGCAAAGTGGTGGGTGCGGTGAAGCCGCTGGTGGCTGGCAAAGCAGATATGGCCAAGGTATCCGGCTTGATTAAGGCTGCACTGGGTTAAATTCGTCCGTTCGGCAAGCTCACAAAAGGCGCGTGCAGCGCCTTTTTTATTTCGCGCTTTTATTGACTGCCGTCTTGCCGAGTCGTCAGCCATGACCTGATATGCGATACTTGCGTTTATGATTCCAGAAAGTTTTATTCAAGAACTGCTCAACCGTGTGGATATTGTCGAAGTGATCGACAAGGCAGTGCCATTGAAAAAAGCCGGGGCCAATTATTCGGCCTGCTGCCCGTTTCATAATGAAAAATCCCCCAGTTTTACCGTCAGCCCGACCAAGCAGTTTTATCACTGTTTTGGCTGTGGTGCGCATGGCAGCGCGATCAGTTTTCTCATGGAATATAACGGTCTCAGCTTTGTGGAGGCGATTCATGATCTGGCAAAAAATATCGGCATGATTGTGCCACAGGAGCAGCGCGACCCCAGTCAGCCCGCGCCGCCCAGTAAAGCGGTGATGCTCAGTTTGCAGGAAACCCTGCAGCAGGCAGCAGCCTATTACAAAGCCGAGCTTAAAAAATCCACCCGCGCCATTGAGTACCTGAAAGCCCGTGGCTTGAGCGGCCAGATTGCCGCCAAGTTTCAAATTGGCTATGCCCCGGCTGGCTGGCAGAATCTGCAAACCGTGTTTCCGCAGTATGAGGCCGAGGCGCTGGAAACTGCCGGGCTGGTAGTGCAAAACGAGCAGGGGCGCCGTTATGATCGCTTCCGCGACCGCATCATGTTTCCTATTTATAACCAAAAGGGTGAAGTGATCGGGTTTGGCGGGCGCGTGATTAACCCGGAAGATACCCCCAAATACTACAACTCGCCAGAAACGCCGCTGTTTCAAAAGGGGCATGAGCTGTATGGCTTGTTCATGGCGCGGCGCGCCATCCGCGATGCCGGTCGGGTGCTGGTGGTGGAAGGGTATATGGATGTGGTGGCGCTGGCACAATATGGCATCGAGTATGCCGTGGCTGCGTTGGGCACGGCGACGACGCCGTTTCATGTCGCCAAGTTGATGCGGCAAACCGATGAAATTGTCTTCAGTTTTGACGGTGACAAGGCCGGGCGAACAGCGGCCTGGCGTGCCGTGATGAATGCCTTGCCCGCAATCAAAGATGGCCTGAAATTGCGTTTTTTGTTTTTGCCACAAGAGCATGACCCTGACAGTTTTGTGCGTGAATTTGGCAAGGCTGCATTTGAAGCGGAAATGAATAAAGCCATGCCGCTGTCGCAATACATTATTCAGCACCTCGGTGAGCACAATCCGCTGGCCTCCCAAGAAGACAAGGTGCAGTTTTTAAATGATGCCGAACCCATTCTCAAGCAGATTCAGGCGCCGCGCTATGCCACCCTGTTGCGCAAGAAAGTGGCTGAACTGACTGGTCTGGGTGAAGGGGAAATGCAACGCATGCTCAAGTTGCCCAACCCGGCCAAAGCGCAGCAGAAAGCCGTCAGGCAGCGTGCACGCACCACGCTCTCGATTTATGTGCGGCTGGCCTTGATCTTGCTGATGCAGCCGCAGTGGGCAACGCAAGACTTGCTGGCGTATGTGACCGGCGAGGGCGAAGAGGAAAACATGCTGCGGGTGCTGATGAAAGCTGCGATCAGTCAGCCGCAATCACGCCCGGTGGTGTTGCTGCAAATGATTGCGCCTTATATTTCAGAGGTTTTGCGCAATCAATTGCACAGGGAGTTGTCTCTGTTAGATGAATCACTCGACTTTGCACTTGAATTTGAAGGCACGCGTACCCAATTAGCCGATATGGCGCTGAACAAGCGCGACAAAACCTTACTCAACGAACTCACAGAAAAGCCATTTTCTGCACTTAGCGATGCTGAACGTGAGGCATTAAGGCAATTAACATCCAAACGCTAGCAGGTTTTTGCTGCAATACTCAAAAAAGCCGGTGTCAGGTGCTTAAAAAAAGTGCAAAAATCGGGTAAAATATAGGGTTTCCCGTAATGTTAAATCAAGCAGTGTGATCGAAGTCGTGGCGACTGCTGGATAACAATTATTTTAGAGGTGGAATCGGCCATGGCCAGACCAAAAGCAGATAAAAGTTTAGATAAAGAGCTCGGAATCAACGAAGTCGACACACCCAGAGATCCTGCTACACAGGCCCTTGATGCCGAAGCACGCCGTACCCGCTTGAAAACCCTGATTGTATTGGGCAAAGAGCGCGGTTACCTCACCTACGCCGAAATTAATGACCACCTGCCGGATGACGTGCAAGACTCCGAGCAGATCGAGAGCATTATCGGCATGATCAACGACATGGGTATTCAGGTGTATGAAGAAGCGCCTGATGCTGAAGTATTGTTGATGTCTGATGCGCCGCCAGCCGTGGCTGACGAAGATGCTGCTGAAGAAGCCGAACAGGCATTGGCCACTGTAGACTCAGAATTTGGCCGTACCACCGACCCGGTACGTATGTACATGCGTGAAATGGGTACAGTGGACCTGCTGACCCGTGAAGGCGAAATTGAAATTGCCAAACGCATTGAGGATGGTCTCAAGCACATGGTGCAGGCGATTGCCGCCTGTCCAACCACCATCGCCCAGTTACTGGACATGGTGGATAAAGTAGAAAAAGACGAAATGAGTGTCGATGAGCTGGTAGACGGCTTGATCGATAGCGACATTGGTCTGGATGACGCCCTCGCGGTGGAAGAGGACGAAGAAGAAGAGTCCGCTGACGAGGATGAAGATGAGGATGATGAAGACAGTGATGCAAAAGCATCTGCTTTATCCGCTGAAGTCATTGCCAAGCTGAAAGAAGAAGTGCTTGCGCGTTTTGCCATCATTCGTGCCGCCAACACCCAAATGAACACGATTCGCGAGGCCAAGGGCACGCAAGATGCAGAATACAAAACCCTGCATCAGCAAGTGCTTGATGAGTTGACCGCATTCCGCTTTTCTGCCAAACAGGTTGAAGCGTTGTGTGACCAGGTACGCCATATGGTTGAAGAAGTGCGTACCCACGAGCGCAAGATCATGGAATTTTGTGTAGACAAGGCTGGTATGCCACGTCAGCAATTTATCAAGAGCTTTGTTGGCAACGAAATCAACCTGCAATGGCTGGAAAACGAACTGACCGGTAACCCCGCCTACGGCGAGCGTCTGGAACGTTTCAGACACTCTATTCTCGACCAGCAAGAGCGCCTGCAAAACCTGCAAAACCGGGTTGGTTTGCCGATTAAAGAGCTGCGCGACATCAACAAGCAAATGACCACCGGCGAAGCCCGTGCCCGTCGCGCCAAACGCGAAATGATCGAGGCCAACCTGCGTCTGGTGATCTCCATTGCCAAAAAATACACCAACCGTGGTTTGCAGTTCCTTGATTTGATTCAGGAAGGCAACATCGGCCTGATGAAAGCCGTGGATAAATTTGAATACCGCCGTGGTTACAAGTTCTCCACCTACGCAACATGGTGGATTCGTCAGGCGATTACGCGTTCGATTGCTGACCAGGCACGTACCATCCGTATCCCGGTACACATGATTGAAACCATCAACAAGATGAACCGTATCAGCCGCCAGATCCTGCAAGAAACTGGCCTGGAGCCTGACCCAGCAACTTTGGCTGAAAAAATGGAAATGCCGGAAGAAAAAATCCGCAAAATCCTCAAAATCAGCAAAGAGCCGATCTCGATGGAAACACCGATTGGTGACGATGAAGATAGCCACTTGGGCGACTTTATCGAAGACAACACTACATTGGCGCCTATGGATGCCGCCGTGTACGCCAGCCTGCGCGACGCCACCAGTGAAGTGCTGGAATCACTGACGCCACGCGAAGCCAAAGTGCTGCGTATGCGTTTTGGTATCGAAATGAACACCGACCACACGCTGGAAGAAGTGGGCAAACAGTTTGACGTGACCCGTGAACGTATCCGTCAGATCGAAGCAAAAGCACTGCGCAAACTGCGCCACCCGACCCGTTCGGAGCGCCTGCGCAGCTTCTTAGAAAACGGACAAGATTAGTTTATAATCACTCGCTTTCCGGCCCCTTAGCTCATGCTTGGTTAGAGCAGCGGACTCATAATCCGTTGGTGCTGTGTTCGACTCACAGAGGGGCCACCATTTACAGAGAGACTCAAGGTTAACGCCTTGGGTCTTTTTTGTTTTGGGGTGAGGTAAACTAGTACTGATTAAATCTTAACTAACTAATCAATAATGACTCAAAAACTGAAGAGTAAGCATATCGTTGCCTTCTTACCCTCATTATTAATTCTTTTTGGATTCATACAGTTATTTATTTTCAAATGGTTCATACCAAAATATAGCTTTCTGCTAGTTGCATTTTTGATATCTATCGGTGTGGTATTGTGTTTTTATCTAAGCACTAGAAAAAATAAAGATAGCGTTTTTAGGGTTAATTGCATGCCAGCTATTTTTGGTATTTCTATCTTTTTGGGCATGATAGGGCTTGCGGCTTTCGTTACTAATCTTGTTGGTAAACCTGATCAAACAAAAGGAAAAATTGTTTCTTATTATTATTGGTCCAATCGTTGTGGGTATCGATTGGTACTAGCGGAATCCAATCCAATGGGAGGTGGATTTTGCAAAGCGGGTAAATCCGAAAATAGTTATGATGGTATCGAATTTGTTAAATTGCAGGTGAAGGTAACAGTGCTAGGGACTTTAGTTTCAAGTATTGCGCCAATGTAGAATTTTTTATTTATTTCTCCCAACCTAAAGGGATACAAAATTCAGTAAAAATTATAGATTACAGTTGCATGTAATTGTTAGCTTGACTTTCACCGACGCACCCGACGACTTGTCACTTTTCGATGCACTATATGGCTGAATGGGCAGCGTCGGGTCAATCAGGTCGTCGAGTCGCCAATACTCAACTTTTCTCCAGAAACTCATCTACTCGCAGCCCCAACTCTTACCCATAGCCGCACGCCTTGAGCCATAGCCTAACAATCAGGGGCTGTCTGATAAGACGGTAATACCGAGTGAGATCGTTGGCCGTTATGTTGGCTTGGCGTTGGAGTTTGGATTTATCTAGGCGGGAGATGGAAGTTTGATTATATTATTTCGCAAACTCTTGTTCATATGCGATTAGGTTCAATGTTCGGGAACGCACTAGCTGCATGCCTAAGTTTGTGCCAGTTAATTGGTGAATAGTGCCTTGCTGTGATGAGACAATTTCACTAATAGCTTTACCTTCAGTATCTCTGTACTTCAGCCATTGTTGTTGAGCTTTCCTGAGCGCCACTTGCTGGGTCGAATTCAATCTTTTCATGAGCCGCTTGTAGACTATATTCATTTCTGAGTCCCACTTAACCTTGGCTTCATTAGTAATGTTACGCATGTCAGCAGTTGATGAAACTGTCTCTTCAGCCATTTTGGCTTCATACCACGCATCAATTGGATGTTGAATAGGTTTGATGTCAATGTCTGCGTGCGCAGTCGCTGATAGAAAGATAAATACTGCAACCAATAAGGGCTTAAATAAACTCATATTCACCATAACATTAGGAGACTAATATTTAAAGATCACAACTACTCAATACATCACTCAGCTTCAAATCTAAAGCATCTGCAATTTTCAGTAGATTAATCACAGCGACATTATGCTCGCCACGTTCTACCCCACCGATATAAGACCTATCAATATTGGCTTTATCTGCCAGCGCCTCTTGAGACAACTGTTTATCTAATCTCGCAGTACGAATAGCAGCACCGAGTTTAACCAGTGCTGGATTACCAGTAAGATCAATGGGGTCAGATTCGATTGATTTGGTTAAGCTGAAGTCTGGCTTTGTTATCAAACGCCTTGAATTTTTATGATGCAAAACTTGAACGAAAACGCACTGAAATAGCCATATCAGATTATGGAATCCTACCAATTACCGCTTTTCCCGCTCAACGTGGTGGTTTGCCCTAAAGGGCTTATGAATCTGCGTATATTTGAGGCGAGGTATTTAGATATGATCAAAGCCTGCCTTCGTGAGCGAACAGGTTTTGGACTTGTTGCGGCGCAACCAGATACGCAGTCAGATAAATCCAGCCATTTACCCTTTGCAAGCGTGGGTACGGTGTTAGAAATTTTAGATGCTGATGTCACTACAGTCGGGCTCATTTTGGTGAGCTGTCGCGGAAGCCACAGGATTCATATCAATGGGTTTAGTATTCAAGCGGATGGTCTTGTCATGGGCAATGTTTCGGACATTGAGAATGATTTGCAGATCCCGATCCCTGATGATTTAAAGAGTGTCAGTGAGCATTTGCAACATCTCATTGAGTCGTTGCCACTCCAAGGGATATCAGAAAATGATATTCCGATTCTTAAGCCTTATGAATACAACGATGCGGCGTGGGTTTCAAATAGGTGGGTTGAGTTACTGGATTTGCCTTTAATTCAGAAGCAACGCTTGATGCAGATTGATAGCCCAGTTGTGAGATTAGAGCTGATTCATGATGCATTAAATTTAAATGCAAAGAAGTTTAGCTAATCCATCCTCATGATTTTGTGGCGATGTTTCGCAAGTCAAAACATCACGCCAATTTAAATACAATCACTTAGTCCAGTTGTTGACATTACTCTAAGCAAACCTAAGCCCCCAAACCCCTGATTTTTTCAAAAATCCCCTGATCAGCGTCGGGGGAATCTTCAGTTTTTTAATTCGCATCGGCTTCCGCTGTTGGCCTGCCTTCCGTTTGCCCTACCAATTAAAAGTTTCTAATTTTGCCAGGACTCTTCACGTAGAGGTTTGCTCTCAATTCAAGCTCTTTTGCATGGGGAGGTCTGAGCGATTTTTCATGTAAAGCCATTGATCTGCCTATATGACCTTAAAACGGGTGATTCGAGCGATAAATATGTTTCTTATCAAGCAATTAGTTTTTGGAATGTTTTTATAAACTAACGTGAGATGCGCCCATGTGTCTGCCGCTTAGGAGTGGTTTAAAGGGATTGCATGCGATTAACCCAAGAATCCAGCATTTCTAAGGGAAGTATATGTTTTCTAGATTCATGAATCTATCTGTTAAATCGAGACTCAGTATTAGTTATGTAATTATTATTGGGCTCACAATTTTAATTTCGGTGCTCTCATTTCAAGGTTTTAAGCGGGTGCAAAGTACCTGGACAAGCTTTGAAAAAGTAACGCTACAAAAAAGAGCCTACATTGAGGAGGCTTCTAATGCGCTTGGCGGTGGGGTACATTATTTTAAGAATTATGTGCTTCGAGGCGGTGATTATGAGCAAAAGTTTTATCAACACATGGATACGATTGTTGACTCAGCCAATCAGTATCAGGCGCTTGGAGCGGTCACGCCTGAAGAGTTAGAACAGATTAACGCGATTGTTGAGGGCGTCAGCGTTTATAGAAAGTCGATGGTGTCAGCTGTTCAGTTGAAAGCCAATCAAAAAACCATTACTGAGATCGATGCCTCTATTAAAGGGGCGGATAAGCCGTTGGGGCAGGCGCTCAAAGCGTTGATGAAGCTGAACAATGAAAGCACGCAGGTATCTTCGCAGGCGTTTAGTGAGATTGTCCAAAAAACTGTGTTTGAAATCGAAATGTTTGCAGTGATTGCAATCGTTTTAGGCTTTGGAACGGCGTTGTTGATTACTTACTCGATTACTAATCCGTTGAAAAAGGCTTTAATTATCTCTCAGAATATTGCCAAAGGCAGGCTAGATAATACGGTTGAGCACTTTTATGATGACGAAACTGGTCAGTTGCTCAAAGAAATGCAGCACATGAGTGATGTGATTAAGACCATCGTAAATGAGCTTAATCAGATGTCTAAAAAGCATGACGAGGGTGAGATTGACCATGTCTTAAAATCAGCGCAGTTTGAAGGCGCATTCAATACTCTGGTGATCGGGATTAACACCATGGTGAGTGGCCATCTCGAGATGAACAATAAAGCGATGGCCGTGGTGAAGTCGTTTGGCGAGGGGGATTTTAACGCTCCACTTGCGGTTTTTCCTGGCAAAAAGGTCATGATTAATCACACCGTTGAGCAGGTGAGAGCTAACCTGAAAAGCTTGATGGCGGATGTGGATACATTGTCAGCAGCTGCGGTCGCAGGAAACTTGTCCATACGCGCCGATAATACAAAGCATCATGGCGATTTTCGAAAAATTGTAGAAGGCTTTAACGCAACATTGGATGCTGTGGTTGGGCCTATCGGGGTGGCAGCTGACTATATTCAACATATTGCGGAAGGTAACATTCCTAAGCCGATCAATGAACGCTTTAGCGGCGACTTTGATGTGTTAAAGCAAAACATCAATGCCTGTGTGCAAGCGTTAACAGCGATGGTTGCTGATGCGCAGATGCTTGCTGAAGCGGCGTCTCAAGGGCAGTTGTCTGTACGGGCAGATGCGTCTAAACATTGGGGGGATTACAAACAGATCGTGATGGGGTTTAACAATACGCTAGATGCTGTGATTAAGCCGCTCAGTTTCGCTGCCGAATGCATGGACCGTATTGCGAGAGGTGACATTCCTGAACCGATTCAGGAGCAATACCAAGGCGATTTTATTAAAATCAAAAACAATCTCAATACCTGTATTCATGCCATTCAACTTTTAATCAAAGATGCACATTATTTAGCGGCCTCAGCAAAAGACGGCAAGATTTATGTGCGTGCAGACGTTCATATGCATCAGGGCGATTTCAGGAAGATTGTTGAGGGGGTGAATCAAACCTTAGAACTCATCGCTGAGCCGATTATTACGATTAAACAGGCGGCAGAAACCATTAATGATGCGGCCCAAGAGATTGCATCAGGCAATAATGCGCTTTCTCAACGCACTGAAGAACAAGCTTCTTCTTTAGAGGAAACCGCAACAAGCATGGAAGAGCTCTCCTCTACGGTCAAGCAAAATGCAGAACATGCGCTACAAGCAAATCACTTAGCGGATGAAGCCTCCATTATCGCCGTGAGGGGTGGCGGGGTCGTGGCGGAGGTCATCAATAGTATGGTGGCAATCAATGACAGCTCTAAAAAAATTGAGGATATTATTTCGGTGATTGATGGCATTGCATTTCAAACCAATATATTAGCCTTGAATGCAGCGGTAGAAGCGGCGCGTGCAGGCGAACAAGGGAAAGGGTTTGCAGTCGTGGCAGGGGAGGTACGCAGCCTGGCGCAACGGTCTGCCAGCGCGGCGAAAGAAATTAAAGAGCTTATTGAGGATTCAGTCACAAAAACGGCTGAGGGGACAAAACAAGTGGAAACTGCGGCTAGCACCATGGATGAAATAGTAGTGTCAGTTAAGCGCGTGTCAGAAATCATTAATGAAATCAGTGCGGCATCGCAGGCGCAAAGCAGTGGCATTGAACAAGTGAACGCCGCAGTCAGCACCATGGATGAGACAACACAGCAAAACTCTGCCTTGGTTGAGGAGGCCGCGGCAGCCGCTGAGTCGTTGATGGACCAGGCAGCGCAGATGCTGGTGGCTGTGAGCGGGTTTAAAACGTCGCCCAATGAAGGGACGGCAGAACTGAGTTCAAAGGCCCGCAATATGGCCAAATTTAATATGCAACCTACACTCAATAGGTTTGAGAGGAAAGCATCCTAGAGTTTAGTATCCGAGCTAGGTGCTGTGTCTGACCCGCAGACAGGCCAGCAATGATTAAAGAGACTCAAGGTTAACGCCTTGGGTCTTTCTGTTTTGGGGGGGAATAAAAAAGCCCCACTTGAGCAGGGCTTGTTTTGAGCTTTACGGATTAATGATGTCGACCAGCTTAAATTCGAATTTATAGTTGGCGGTAGTTAAGTCAACGGGAATCGAAAAGCCAAGGTCTACGAGGTATGCATTCTTGCCACGTGCAAACACATTCCCATTCTTGGTTTTATCACAGTCTAAATATCTGACTTGACCTGAAAGCTTTGGATGAATCTCTTTGGCTTCAGATATTTTGGTGACAGTACATCTATATCGCCCATCATCGGGGTTGACAATCACTATTACAGGATTCCATTTGAAATCAATTATGGCTTGATCACCTTCTTTAATTCCAAGAGGGTCCCATTGTTTGACTTCTTTTATTTCATACGGTGTGTCTGAGTAAGCAGTGTTAGTGCTGGCGTACGTCCATTTAATATCATGTAACCCTTTATAGTTGATGCTGAAATTATGCCCGCTAGTAATATCATTCGAGATGTATTCAATGTCGCGTTGAAAGAGCCCATTGCCTAGGCCAGAGTAGGTATGGATTTCTTTTTTGATGGTTGTTTTATCACCCTCAGTTGTTTTGGACTCGAAAACCATTTTGGTGTCGCTAAACACTCTTGCATTCTGTTCAAGAGGTATCTTTTTAAGCACATTTTCAGAAACCGATTTCGTAGAAAAATCTTGGTTTAGATAAGCCTGCTTATCCTTCATTATTTTAGAAATTTGAACCGGCTCGCCCGCACACCCGGAGAGCAAAATGGAAATGGATGAGATTGTAAGAATTTGAGTTTTAGTGATCATTTTTATTATTGGTCGATTGAGTTAAAAGCTCGCATGTTGAACAGTTATAAAGCTATTTTCTATTAACATGCCCCTGAAATTTTATCTTACCATTGAATATACTTAACCTGAATGCTACAAAAATCAAAACGCTTGCTGCACTTGATGGCGCGTCATACATGGTTTGGAGCGAACTTCATCTGCCCTGCCGGATAAATCATAATGTCTAAACAGAACTGAGTAACTTTGAAGCAATAAAGGAACATAGCATTCGGAGGAGTGCTGAGTCTTAGCCATCTGGATCCTTGGTAAAGGTGGGGATGTGCTTCAAATATAATTATTCACGCATTCACTGTCAAAGAAGACTTTTTGTTCCCAAGAATGTCGGGAAAAATTCCCACTATTAAGATCTTATTTGTCTCGAGAATAGAGAGTATTGTTCAGCAATGCTGATTTAAACTAAGTAACACCCTTTATTCAAATTAATACTTTTTTCAGGGAAAAATAATGAAGTGGTTATTAGCTTTAGGTTTGGTGCTCATAACGCAATTGAGTCATGCTGCAAATGTAATCTATCAATCAGCCGCTTACGGGGCTAACAGCCTTCCAGGCGATACAGCATGTTCAAGCGCTAATTGCCCGGATTATGGTATTCCTGGCTTCGGCGAGCGTTACTTTGGAGAGTTCTTCTCAATCTCATCCGATGTAGTCATTAGCAATATTGATTTTCATAAGGGTATATTCGGTGCAGCCACTGCACCTCTTTCAGACATAACCATTGCTTTTTATGATGTTTCAAATACGCTGGTTTATTCTCAGACTTTTAATTCACTTCAATATATCCAGACAGCAATTCTTTCCGATCCAAGCCCTATCTATAATATACATGCAACGTTTACACCTTTTAGTTTAGGGGGCGGTGACTACACCGTTTACTATTTTGGCGATTCAAATTTCGGAGTCCCCGTTTACAGTGGTTTTGGACTGGTAGTTTCGACACCATCTCAAGGTGATCCATATTTTGCATTCGGTTCCACTGCAGTAAGGTTATCAGGTAGTTTTATAACCACAGTGCCAGAGCCAGAAAGCTTTGGATTGTTTTTGATGGGATTGGGGTTAATTGGTCTTATGCAGCATCGAAAAAAAGTAAACTCATAATCATTTAGTGCTGTGTTCGACTCACAGGGGGGGGGCATTGTAGAGAGGCTCAAGGTTAACGCCTTGGGTCTTTTTGTTGGGGTATGCCAGGTAGCTTTACTATTGCTATTTGCCGAGCTGGTTGCGTGAAGTGCGATACTGTTAATGGGTTTAATCGTCTGTAAACAGCGCGTGCGCGCGTTCATATTACATAGATATCAATATATAATGGGGGATAGTCAGGAAAGTAGTTTAATGCATGTCTTCCAGTAGTTTTAACAACGCCCAAACAAACACTAATCGTCGTTCATGGCATAAAAAATCTCAGTTGGTCGATAGTACCGGCAATAAATGCGTGGTACTCACCCACGACATCTCGTTGACTGGTATGAGTCTTTTTGCGGACAAGCAGTACACGCCTGGACAGGTGTGTGATATTGAAGTGCCGGTCTTTGACGGGTCAGCACTTCGCCATTACAGATTTAATTGTCGGGTTATTTTTTCATCACTGTGTGGCATGAAGGGTTTCAGAACCAATTTAGAGTTTCTTGAGGTACCCTCAGAAAATAAAACCTTGATTCAGTCAGTGATGGCGAGACAATTGTGATTGTCTGCGCTGCAATTGTTTACAAAATCAATCTTCACTAAATTCTGCAGATACTGTTCAGCCGATTGATTGCACTGGTTTTCAAGCGCTATCGGAGATAAGAGGCTTGTTTCTAGCGCGTCATGCATCAATAACTCCTACAGCATTATCAGAAACCACTTATAACAGCATGCGCGTATTCAAACTATTCTGTACGGATGCCGGAAACGCCGGTTTATCCGAGGAGAAAGCAATGAATACAAGTCAGATTGTCCCAGAAATGCCAGTGGTCTGTTCACAGGGCGGCCAGTTTGCTACCGTAGATCATCTGGAGGGCAGTAGTTCTATTAAGTTGAACAAAGACAAGGATGGCAAGCACCACTATATTCCAACCAGTTGGGTGACCAAGGTTGAGGACGGAAAGGTTGTGGTTGACCGGCCTGGAGAAGAGGCCATGCAGGAGTGGACTGAAGCGCCTGCCCATTAAGTGTGCTTGTTTTGAGCAAGGTAAGAAAGACTTAAGGCGCATGTCTTGGGTCTTTTTTGTGGATGCACAGGGATTTTACCCTTATGTTCGCTAGGCGCTAATGATCACGCAATAAGTGGCGTATGGTGAGTGTTCATTAGGGGCTGAGTGCCTGCTTGATCGCGCCTGATGTGCCAGCCTACTTGCACTTCCTCGTTTCTGCAGTGTTGGGAATCAAGTGATGTAAGTATTCCGATTCAGTTTTTACGGAAGGACATACACCATGCGCTTCAATCACAAACCTACTGATGTTTTGCTCAGAATTGCAAAAGCAGGGCTTGGGTTCACGCTAGACACAAAGTACATATCAGCAGAAGCGCTGTATCAAATTGCGCATGCTGCTGCCGAAAACGGGGCGCATATTACTGTTGTGGATACACGGACACCCATGCCGGGAGAAACAGACTCTGCTTTTATCGCAGACCACCCTTTGCAGCGGATCATTCCAGGTGACATGCCAAGTGTCATGCGTGTAGCCAAATAAATTGTACTAATTCAACATTCGGGAAAATCTCCTATAGGCATTGAGAGTGCTTCCCTTCATTATTGCGTTGAGGGCTTGATTTGCCACTAGGACCGCTAGAAACAAGGTAACTTGTTTTGAACGGGGTGAACCAAACCCTACCTGCATTCGATTAACTGCATATTGATCTCAATGCTAAAAAGGCATCTCTCAGGAGATGCCTTTTGCTTTTGGGCCAGGCGATGCATACAACACGCGCTCTTTAAGTACATGCTTTAGTCGGCCAGCGTCATCATATTGGTTTAATATGCTTGCAGTTTGCGGGGCAGGGGAGCGTATGAGAGGACGGGTTAATCAATCCCGGATTGAAAAGAAGGCGGTGATGCCAACAGGGTTGCGCGTGATGTTAAGCCTCATGGCATTGGGCACGCTACCGGTGCTGGTTTATCGGACACAGCTCCCGGCTCATTGTTTGATATGGCTGGCGCTGCTGAGCCTGGTCACTTTTCTGGTGTACTGGCTGGATAAGGATGCTGCGCAGTTCAGGGAATGGCGTATTCCTGAAAGAACCTTGCAGTGGTTGAGTGTGTTGGGTGGCTGGCCGGGCGCCCTGTTAGCGCAGGGCGTGTTAAGGCACAAAACACGCAAACTACGTTTTCAAGTCTGGTTCTGGATGGCGGTGGTGATCAATTTGCTGCTGGTGAATGGGCTTGCACATGCCTATGGGCAACAGTTACTGCATGCCGTGGGTTGGGTTGTACATCAAGTGGTGATGTGACGACGTCGGAGATTTGGCGATACACTGATTTTATTTTTAAACTATTTTTGTGAAAAGCGTGACCTTTTCCAGGTAAAGGTACCGCAGGTGATCATATATAAAATAGCCGAAAAAATATTCAGCACTGGCACCATGCTCCTGAATGTGAGGAAGAAGGCTTTGCCAAGGGCATGCTTTGCCGTATCAAATTCGCAGTTGCGAAATTCAATTAATCCACCAATCGCCGAGATGATCAAAGGCACTAAATAGAACGCAGAAAATACTTTAAAATCCATGATTTTTCCTCATCACCACCTCTTTTATTATAGATAAAAACAGCCACGATATTAAATAACATGCACAAAGAGTGCGTCTTTTCTCTCTTGAGATGTGCTGAATTCTTGAATATTGTGGGTTATTAAGGCATTGTTATAAATTAAATCAGTATTAGCCCGTATTCCTGGTTATTGGACTAAATGAATGAGTCATTCCCCTAGATCACAGCACTTATGCACAAAGTATGAATGTGCATGCTTTCAGAGAGATAAGAAATGCTCTCTGAAGCATCCATATTACGAAAGTGGCATCATTGAAATTGGAAAAATAAATATTATTTTAATTGGTCTGATCGGCTTGATCGTGATTGGCCTCATTTCAAAAGTATCGAAAGAGGAGGGGCGTGCAACCGTTTACAGTCAATCCGTGCAAATACAGCCGGAATCGACTTCGGAAGGGATGGCAGAGCAGCCTCAGGAGACACCGGAAACCTCGGTGGAGCAGGCGTCTCCGCCAAAAACAGAATCAAAGGTGATCAATAAACAGCGTAAAAAGAGTGAAGTGCCTGCTCCTTTGCCTGCAAATGAGACTGTGCTCCCTGTACCAGTGGCTCCAACGGTCCAGTCGGTTCAGGCTGAGCCTGAACCGACTCCGCAAAACGATGCATCACGCAATATCATTGTGTTTAATATCTGGAGTGTTTCAGAATTGCGGCTCAGGGGCGCTTACACCAAACTAATGAACGACAGTGCTATTCCGCAGGTGCAGGCAGATGCAAGAAAAAAAGATTATCTGAATTTTGTGAACAGGCGCACGCGAAAATGTGGCGAGCTGGATAACAGGTTCGCCAGCAATATCAATACTGTAGAAAAGCTCAGTTTTCATGAGCGCGATGTGGGCATATTGAAATGCCACACCTCGGAAAATATCACTGAGCTGGACAGACTCATACTCTCGCACGGGTTTGATTCCTGAGCCGGGCAGTTCGTCTCGTTTAGCGCTTGTTAAACGTAATTCTCCGCACAGCCGGTTGTGTTTCCTGGCTGACTTCTGCTTGCTGCGTGTTGTCATAGACTGATTGCGCTGCCAGTACGGCTTCAATATGTGTTTCTGACCATAAGCGAATGGCGGCCAACAGCCCGACCAGCGTGTTGCCCAGTGGGGTAATCGTATACTCGACCTTAGGCGGCACTGAAGGATAGACCCTCCGTTGTATCAAGCCATCCCGTTCCAGCCCGCGCAGCGTTTGTGTGAGCATCTTTTGCGAAATACCGCCAATCTCGCGTTGCAAAGTGCTAAATCTTTTTGTTTCCTGTTCAAGTAACCCCAGTACTAATACCGTCCATTTATCTGCAATTCTGTTCAGCATCAGGCGCGTCGGGCATTGTGCCTGATAGGCATCCCAGCTATTGGAAATCTTCAATGCATGATCGTTGAGGTCGTTCATAGTTTATTTTGAGTCTCTATGTTACTTTTAGGTGCCTACTTACTAATAGTAACTAATGAAAGTAATATCCGCAACTCCATTTTCCAGTTCGTATCGAGAACTGCTTTTGAGGAGTGTTTTATGAAGTTGTTTAGCGTGATGTTAAGAGCATTTGTTTTTTACCTGTCGTTTATTTACGGAGAGTCCGCCATGGCCCAAGATTTATCTCAACAAAACAAACAGTTACTGGCAAATTTTGCCAATGAAGTGTTTGTACAAAAAGACCTCACACACTTGCAACGTTATTTGCGAGAGGACTATATCCAGCATAATCCGCTGGTGCCGCAAGGGCTGTCCGGTTTTCAACAGTTTTTTGCAGACTGGTTCAAGGCAGTCCCGGACTGGAATTATCGATTGGAAAAAATCGTGGCTGAAGGCGATACCGTGTGGGCATATGGGGTCTTTTCAGGCACCCAGCAAGGTGACTGGTTAGGTATTCCAGCCACTGGCAAGCAATACAGTATGCATGCCGTGGATATCTTCCGCATTGAAAACGGCAAACTGGCCGAGCACTGGGACGTGATTGATGCTTATGGCCTATTTAAACAATTAGGTGTCATTCAATAAGTGGATGTTGTGTGTACAGCCTGCTATTTGCAGGCTGTTTTTACCACCAAGGTTGGTAAAAGGTTGGCAGAACTGTAATTATTTAACATATTTTTTGCAGGATTGGATTCGGGAGCCCGCGTCATGGCGTGCCCCAGTTTTCCAGCCATTGTAATGTTGCCTGTGGATCCATGGGCCGTGCAAAATAATAGCCTTGGCCAAACTGGCAACCCAGTTCACGCAAGCCTATCGCTGCCGTACTGTTTTCAATGCCTTCAGCAATGGTGGCCATCCCCAGACTCTGTGCAAGATTGATGGTGGAGGCAATGACCTTGATGGATTTGGGCGAGTGCTCCATGGTGGTGACAAAGGATTTATCAATTTTAAGCTCGGTAAAAGGCAGTTGGGCGAGTTGAGCCATAGAAGAGTACCCGGTTCCAAAGTCATCAATACTCAGCCTGAAGCCTTTTTCTCTCAGATGCGCAAGAATGTCCTGTGCTTTCTCCGGGTCTTTCATTGTGGTGGTTTCCGTGAGCTCCAGCACGACTCTTCTCGGCGTGATTTCAAATTGTTGACAGTACTTGTTAAGCACTTGCACAAGATTATTGTCTTTGATGCTTTTTGCAGAAATGTTCAAGGAAAGCGAGAGTGCGGAGGGGAGTTGCCTAATAAATTCAAACCCCTGTGCTATCGCTACCTCCGTTAATTGGTCAATCAGGCCGGTTTCTTCCGCAATGGGGATAAACACTTCAGGGAGCTTGATGCCAGATTGCGGATGATTCCATCGCATCAGGCCTTCCAGGCCGATAATTTTTCCGTTCATTAGATTTATTTGAGGCTGGTAATACAGGATGAACTGGCTGTGATGAATGGCGTCCTGGAGGGGCGCGTGATCGACTACGAATTTTTGTCCGCGCGGCCCGGCATTTGAATCTGCGAACAGGTCTACAGAGACCAGATCTGACAGCATGTTTTTTAAAATCAAATGGTTAAATGGCCTGTTTAAAATGCCCCGCACATTTAAATTGTGTTGAATGGCTGTGCGCTGTGCGGCAGGAAGCGTGCTTGTACCGATACCACTGGTGAGGATGATTGAGGACTTGCAATTGAGGCGAATCAGGGTTTTCAGCAGTTCAAGACCATCGATAGATGGCATGACTAAATCGATCGCCAGATGAGAGGGGCTCAGTATCGAAATTTGGTCAATAAAGGACTGTTGGTCTTTGCAGACATGCACTTCGAAGCCAAGACTCTCGGCCTCGCGGGAGATGATATTTGCAATCTCATCATCATTATCAAGTATTAAAAGCGTTTTTGTGCTCATTTAGAGACTCCTGTTATTCCCATGGGTTAATTAAGTGTTTGGCGCGGCTCAATTAAATCAATACCTGGTAAATAAATACCGGCAAAGGATACTAGGCTATCTGCTTGAGGCTAATGTTTGATTAATATTCGCTGGCGTGAAATGAATGACCGCAGCTACTTTATGACTTTATGCCATCACATAGTAACTTAAAAGCTACTGTGCATGAATAAATATGCTCGTCGATTAGTTTTACGGCGCAAATGCGTTTAAAGCGTAGGTCTATTCCTACGCTGATTTCATCATAATCCTGACAGTGCAAACTGCATGCCTGACGTAAGGTTGCCTCTATGTATTGATGTGCGAAAAACAGTCATTTCAATGGCTGCTTTTTTAGACTATTTCACGGTAGTTTTTTACTTCAAAGTTTTTACTTCAACTTTTAGAAAAAAGGGAAAATCATGATGATGGCTAAACGTTTCTTAAGCGCATTCCTGGCGGCTTCAATTGTATTCACAGGGTTTATTCAAACCGCACAGGCGGCCATGATCAGCACCGAGCAGGTCGTGCAAACTACGGTCACTGCAAAAGGTGAGCATGACAGGGAGAAGATCGTGAGCATGCTTTCGCGTGATGAAGTGCAGTCAGCGCTTGTCGCAAAAGGCATTGATCCTGCAGAAGCCAAATCGCGCGTCGCCGCTTTGACGGATGACGAGGCCAGTCATCTTGCCACACAGCTGGATAAGGCGCCGGCAGGTGGCGGTATTATTGGCGCAATCGTGCTGGTGTTTTTGGTGCTGTTGCTGACCGATATTCTTGGCTTTACCAAAATCTTCCCGTTCACACGGTCGGTACGCTAACGCTGTATCAGTACGTTGATGTTTGCTAAGTACAGTCATTCAGTCTCAAGGGTAAACCAGTCATGAAAGCCAGTATGCTTCGTTTGTGTATGCTGGCTTTGTTATGTCTGTTGGCGTCCTGTGCAGCGACTGGCGTACGCGAAGCTACACAGAATACACATTTACCAAGGCGTGCCGAGTTGACTGGGACGCCATTCTTTCCTCAGGAACAGTATCAGTGCGGGCCTGCCGCTTTAGCGACTGCGTTAACCGCCGCAGGTTTCCAGGTAAGGCCTGAGCAATTAACCCCCGAAGTCTATGTGCCTGGCCGCCAAGGCAGTTTACAGATTGAAATGCTTGCCGCGGCACGCCGTCATGGGGCTGTTGCAGTGCAGATTCCTCCGCAACTTGATGCCATCATGCAAGAAGTGGCCGCCGGGAATGTGGTGGTGGTGATGCAAAACCTGGGCCTTTCATGGGTCCCTTCGTGGCATTACGCCGTGGTAGTCGGCTACGATCTGGACCGCGAATTATTGTGGTTGCGCTCCGGGACGTACCAGCGTTTTGAAATATCGTTAAGTGCATTTCAGCGCACCTGGGCGCGGAGCGAATACTGGGCATTTGTTGCACTGCCACCGGGCAGGTTGCCAGTCAGTGCAACTGCCGAAAATGTCGCCAATTCGCTGATTGCTTACGAAAAAAATGCACCCCCAGCGGCCCGAAAACAGGCTTATCAATCAGCGGTTGAAAAATGGCCGGATCATTTGGTGCTGTTAATGGGATTGGGTAATGCGGCTTATGCAGCAGGTGATTTGCCTTTAGCCGGCAATACATTCCGGCAGGTGATTCAAGTGCATCCGGAGGCTGCGGTGGCCTATAATAATTTAGCGACTGTATTGCTGGCACAGAAAAATATCGCCGAGGCTGAGGCCATTGTGGAAAAGGGCTTGCAGCTGGCAGGTGAGCATGCACAGTTAAGATCTCAATTGACCGAGACCCTGGCTGAAATTCGTGCTTCTCAGAAATGATATCCCTTAGTTGTTCTCGGCCATTATCGTCAAGCGCTCAGCCGCTTTTTCTATGCATTTTTAATCAGGCTGATTTGAGCGTCTGTTTCTAATGGCATTTGTTCGGCTGCTGAAATATTTTCAATCTCCTCATCGTATTTTGCCGTGAATGCTTGCGAGCTGAATCACATACTTGTTTAAGGTAAGTATGCGGTACATGTATGGCGGCAAGGGTTGGGCGAGCCAGTCAGCGTCGTTTTAAATAGCGAGGGGTTTGGCCTGACGGTATTGCAAGTCATCCAATGTGACATCCAGGCCCCCCACCCGGATGCCTAGTAAATCCAGAAGCGGATCTAGCAAGGCCCGTCCAATCTCTGCTAATAAGGGGCTGACTATGGTGGAAACAAGACTATTCACAACCCCTAGATTCAATATGCCTAAAAGGGTCACATGCAGTGTGTTCGGTTGCCCCAAGGCGTTCTCCAGGCTACTGCCAAGCGCACTGGCAATCGATTGTGTCTGTGGCAGATTGGCCTTGACCGGATGTGCGACAGTATATTCCAGCGTTTGCGCGCTACCGGGTTGCAGCGGAAGGTTTAATCCGATGTCTGCAAGTGGAATACCTAGTAATGTTGAAATCCTTGCCGGTCCCGTTCCCGCAGTATTCGTCAATGAAAGCGCTGCGATACCAGGGGTTGCCTCTATTACAACGTCTGAATGATCGTCATTATGCTGAATGCTGCGCAGCCCAGCAGAGCCTTGCGCAACTTCGACACCAAGTGCAAGGTCTATGCTCGCAAGCAGAGGAATGTTGACCAACACGGTGACACGCGTTCTGACTTGCGCTGATTTTGCGACAGTGCACACAGTACCCGCGCCTGCGGCTGGGCCTATCGCCAGTTGTGGCGGTTCAATAATATTCACTTGAGCATTAATCTGCGCAATAGAGGGCAGGTTAATGCCTAAAGGTAGATTGATTGCATTGACGCCATTGGCGATCATTGCAGTGGTGGTAATCAGTGATAATGCATTTAAGCCCACTGTGGCTGCTGCCTCAGTATTGGGGCTGGTCAGCGCAAGCACATCGCCTAGTTTGAGGGTTGCATTTTTCACGGCAAGCGCGGCAATGGTATGCATGCCTGAGGCTGCTCTGACATCAGCAACCCCTGTTCTGTCTACAGCATTTGCAATCAGTTCAAGTATTTGTCCAACCTGCATATTGGTATTCAACAAGCCTTCAAGCGTGCCGACCTGCTCAGAAACAGCCAGAATATCTTGGAGTGTGAGTTTGGTGGCTGCGATGCCTCGATAAGTTAACGCGTCCAAACTGAGCGGTCCACCAAGAATGCCGCCCAGCAATCCATTGAGTAGCACAGATTGTTGCGTGTTGAGGTTAATGGTATTACTTCCCACGCTCAATATTGCCAATGGTGGATCGGAAAGGGAGACTGCCTCTGCGTGCAGGGTCACTGTACCCCTCATCAATCCCCCGGCGATCAGGCTGCTGGGAACCACTTCGGTGGCTCTGACATAAACAGCTTCATTGCTGCCATCTGCGGTAAATTGACGCACGCCCTGCAAGTGACTGAGTCTTCCCAGCAATACCTGGTTTGGGTTGGCAGATAGTTGACCGGTGAAGCCATTCTGGGCAGCCGCAAGCTGGGCCATTTGAATCACATTTTGCAAATCGGCGTTACAACCAATGTGGCGGGCAGCATTCATCGCAGCGACATCAGCGATCGTTTGCAGTTTTCTCTGCTGCAACCAGAGGCGACCACTGTCGACTACCACAGCAGTCAACAGCAATGTCATGAGCATGACGAGTATCCCCACGAAGCCAATGGCCCCGCGTTGATATGGATAATTAGCGAGCGACCCGCGTTTCATGCTCAAAGAATTCCGGGATAGGCTTTTCAAAGCTTTTGATATAGCGTTTGTGCACTTTATCCATGACTTCGCCTGAGAGGGGTTGCGCACGGGATGAGGCTGATTTTCCGGAGCGCTGCAGTTCCAGCCATTGTTCGGTGGACGATAGGGTCCGCGTCTCCGAAGCCGATGCTGGCATTGTGGCATGGCTATCCTCTGACAAGGCGCTGTCTATATGAAGAAATCCAGCAAGCATTAGAATCGGGATGCGTTTCATGGCAACCTCCATGGTATTGTTGAGTGGTTTTTAAGGTACAGCTTGACGACTTGCATTCGTCATTTTTTTTAAATGTTGCAATTCTTCCGCTTCGATCCCGAATTGTTTTGCAAATGCTTCAGCCCTGGCGGTGTCGCCCTGTTGGTAAAGTAGCAGGATAAGATTGTGGGCAGCCTGGCGATAGTCAGGTGCCAGTTCCACGGCGGTTAAAAATTCGTGTAAAGCGGGCTCCGGCTGGCCTGATTGCATCAGGACGTAACCAAGATCGTTACGGATGGTATATTCGGTAGGCAGGGCTTGGCTGGCGGCTTTAAGGTAACGCAATGACTCCTGCATGTTGCCAGCGTTGCTGGCAAGCAGGCCCAAACCCCGATAGGCATGACCGGAGACACAGGTTTTTACTAATTGTTCGTAAATGACTTTTGCCTGCAATGGTCGCCCTGTCTGGCGTAATCCATGTGCCCTCAGCAATTCAGCCTGCGCATTCTTGATTTTGGCCGCATCCAGATAAGCAATGGCCGCATGCGGTTTGCCATCATTTAACATTTGCTGAATAAGCGCCAATCTCGTGGTTTCTTCAGGTGAAGTATCTGGACATGCTTTATCTACAATGTCTTTAGCCTGTATTGGCGGCTTTGTCGTATTGTCAGCGGCGATTGCCTGTTGCAAAGGGAATGCCAGCATGCATGCGAATAGCCCCAGTACTGTGATCAATTTCATGAACCGTTCACTCCTGTCAGCGCCTTGGCTAAGCCAATAAATCCCGGTCCTGCCAGAAAGATCATCAGCGCCGGGAATAAGAAAATGATCATGACAATCGTCATTTTGGCGGACAGTTTGCTCACATATTCGCGTAATTCCGAAATCTGATGCTGCTCAACCAATGCCGTATATTCTGCTAAAGAGTCTTTAATATTGCCCCCATAGCGGGTGACCTGTTTTAGCATCGCGATGGTGTCGCTTAACTCGGTGACTTCTAATAACGAAGCCATCTCGACCAGTGCCTCGGCCCTGTCCTGACCAGACTGGATGCGTTTAATTACCCAATGTAATTCATTTGCCATGTTCGGAATCAGGTCTTTACCTTGTTGCTCTATGATCAATAGAATATGCTCCATCGAAAGCCCCGCTTCAAACAGCATGCGCAGTAAATGCAGAAAGGGAATGACCTCTTTTCGAATAGCCTGCTGACGTTTTTTTGCTTTCCAGCGCAGTATGCGGCGACTGGCAACAAACACGGCTGAGAAGGTAAACAGCAAATGAAAAAACACCTGCATCCAGCTGTTGTGGTTCAATAATGCATAGCCTGCTGCGATGGTGCCAAGCAAAAGTGGAAGCATCCAAGCGATTAACAAAAATATAAATTTCGCCCTGGCCCCGGGCCAGCCTGCCTGAATTAACAAGCGCTGAATTTCCTCTATTTCACTCCGTGAGACCTTTGCCAGCATCTCTTGCAAAACCTCTTCAAGATTCCGTGGCCCAAGTTTTCCCGAGATATTAATCCCTTCGTGCTTCAAAGCCTCACGAAAGCGTCGCTGGATGTGCTTTGGGTGATTGTTTTTCTCTGCGCTATAAAGTAGCAGTGCTGCTGCCAGCAGCATGAGCGTAATGGATACTGTCCATAAAGTATGCATCTCTAAACGCTCCGTAACATCCGCCAAAGTATAAAAGCACCTAGTCCTTGCAACACCAGTGCTACCATCATCATGGTTTGGCCTGAGGGGTCTTCCAGCAGCAAGTTCAGATAGCCAGGATTCATTATCATAATGTAGGCGGCAATCAGAATGGGGGTTAACCCCAGTGTCCAGGCTGAAACTCTGGTTTCTCCTGTCATTGCTGATAGTTCCCGACGAGCAAGTTCCTGCTGGCGCACCATTTTTACGATGCTTTCTAACATTTCTCGGGGACTGCTCCCATGGTTATTGCTGATACGCATGGCAAGGGCAATCAGGTTGAGTTCACGCAACTGATGCAGCTTGGCCGCCTCTGTGAGCCCTTCGACCATATCGGCTCCCAGGTCTGCTGCACGAATCACGCGATCAATGACGTATCGCAAGGGCGGAGATGCTTCGTCTGCAGCAAAACGAATTGCACTTTCCAGACTGCGGCCGGTGCTCAGACTACGTAACATCTGGTCAATAAAGTGGGGGATCTGTGCGATGATCTGCATCTGGCGGCGACGTAAACGATTATGTGGCAGTAAAAATCCGAAAATAAAAATGATGGTACTCACTATCAGCGTGGCCCCCGCAAAACCTTTGACCAGCCAACCGATAATCCCAGTGAAAGTCAATGCTGCTGAAATAATAACGATATGTTTCTTTTTCAGTTCAAACCCGACATAGATAGAGGCGCGTGCCTTTAGTCCCTGCAAGACAGTCGGTTTGGCTCCGGGCGCAAGCCCTGATACAGTGGCGCCATCAGGTAGCATCTGTTTAAAGTGTTGTCTCATGCGCTCTTGTATACGGGTCTTTTTGCTTTGCCTTAACATCCATATAGACAACATTAGCATGATGGTTGCTATTAAAATAAATGAGATTGCCAGTGTGCTCATCTCTGTCTCCTGAGCAGGAAATCCTGTAATTTTTTATTACAGGGACTTACTCCGGAGTTTGTAAATTGCGCTATTGTCGAGTCATAAGCGAATAACTCATTGAGTACAAATTGGCCATCCCGTATACCCACGATCTCGGTAATTGAAGTGACTTTGCGTTGCCCGTTGGGCATGCGGGTAATTTGTACGACCAATTCAATCGCTGCGGCAATCATTTTGCGCAAAGTATCTTCGCTACCCTGAAACTTGGCCAATCCCGCCAGCATTTCCAGGCGCAACATGGCGTCTTTCGGGCTGTTTGAGTGTACTGTACTCATACATCCGTCATGCCCGGTGTTCATTGCCTGAAGTACATCCATGACTTCTTCACCGCGGACCTCACCCAATACAATACGGTCGGGCCGCATCCGCAGAGAGTTTTTGACCAGGTCACGAGAGGTGATTTCACCGTTATTGTCGATATTGTTAGGTCTGGTTTCAAGTCGCACAACATGCTCATGTTCCAGTTGCAACTCGGCTGCGTCTTCGATGGTGACGATGCGCTCATTGCGCGGAATGAAACGGCTCAATACATTGAGTAAGGTGGTTTTACCGGCGCCTGTACCACCACTCACAATCAGATTGCAGCGGCGCTCAACGGCGGCCGTCAAGAAAGCCAGCATATCGTTGTCCAGCGTACCGTATTGAAGCAGGTCTGCAGACAGTAAGGGTTGCTTGCGGAATTTACGAATGGAAAGACACGGGCCATCCAGTGCCAGAGGTGGAATAATCGCATTCACACGGCTGCCATCAGGAAGGCGCGCATCGACCATCGGGCTGGCTTCATCAATCCTGCGTCCCAATGGGGCAAGAATACGCCGAATTACACGCAGGACATGGTCATCATCAATAAAGCGCAAAGTGCTGCTTTCCAGGCGTCCATCGCGCTCTATAAAAATTCTTTTGGGGCCATTGACCAGAATGTCGTTAATGCGGTCATCAGCAATCAGGCTTTCCAATGGACCATAGCCAGCCAGTTCATCCACGACTTCTTCCACCAGGTTTTCGAGATCATAGCCACTTATGGGTAAACGCCGCTCAGAGATGTAAGTCATCACTTTTTCGCGTACATAATCTGCTATTTCACTACGCACCATGTCCATCAGTGCGAGATGATCACGCTCAATTTCAGAAATCAGGTGTTGATGCAGTTGAAACTTTAGTTCCTGGTAGTCTTGTGACTGTTTCAGGCCATAGTCAAATCCAAGTGACTGTAAATGCATGCTCAGCCCCCCGAGTGATGTTGGATTGGCAGGATTGCAGAAATCAGTTTGTGCAGGGCGCTAGGCTTTTTGCCTGATTGAGAAGCGGGTGCATCTAATAGCTTTTCCGCAAGTTTGCGTACACTGATGCTGTATGGATCATTGGGAGATAGCTCAAACATGCTTTCTCCTGAGTTCATTGTTGCCAGGCGTGCCATGCCAGATGAGGGTAAGGTAGAAAGTAAGGGCAGACCAAATGACTGTGCAATACTTTCTGCATCGGGTGGCATTTTTGGCAGGTAATGATCTACGACTACGCCCGTGTTAGTAAGGAGTATTTTTTCCTCACGCAGATTTTTGACCAGTTGCATATTCTGTCTGCAACTCGGAACACTTTGTTCTACCAAAAGTACGGTCTGATCCACGCTGCCCATCAAAAGCAGCATAAAATCAGAGTTGATCATGCCGCCCAGATTAACAATGATTCTGGAAAAATGTCTGCGTAAACTGCGTATCAGCACACTCACATCGGCTGCTGTGAATTGAGAACCTGCGCGAGGATCTTCCGGCATGGAGAGGACCGTCAGGCCGCTTTTATGCCTGCCGAACCCGGTTTGAATGAGGGTGGAATCGATTCTGCGTAGGCTGCGTATGGCATCAATAAAGCTATAGGAAGAGGTGAGGCCCAGATAAAGCATGGCATCCCCATGCGGCACACCCAGGTCAAGCAATAATGTGGGCTCGGTCTCTTGAATTGCCAGGGCAAGGTGAAGGGCCAGCATGGGAGAGTGGCTCCCGGGCCGGGCACTAATCAATGCAGTAATCTTGCCTCGCCTATCGTTTCCTTGTGTTTCGGATAGGACGGCATCTCGGGGCGTTAACCGTTTGACTTCAGCCACCACTTCACTGGCCCGGGTGCCCGTTTTGATAAAGTCACGTGCGCCCAGGCGTATTACGGTTAACAGTAAATTCTGGTCAAAAGAGTCTGCAACGACAATCACCGGTAAAAAGGGTTTGGCTGCAATAATGCCCTCAATCAGCAATGCCTCTTGTCGGTAGTCAGCCGGATTGAGCTGCACAAACACCGTAGAAGCCCCTGTAGCATCCAGTAGCTGTACCACGCGCTCAACCGAAGGGGCATCCGCGGGAATCACTTCACCCTCATCTCTGAGTGACTGAACCAGCCACTGCTGGCACTCCTGCGTGTAAGTAATGGTAATAAAACAAGTACGTTCGCTCATTTTCAGGTTACCTCGAGAAACCCGTGGCAGGAGTGCCAGCCCCAGGCTTGGGACCTGTCTGGAAGAATAAGTCGCTAAAGCTGGGATTGTACTCGCGGAGATGCTCACCAGGCAGTGCAGGGCGTGCCGCATCTTTGGCGATCGGGCTGACCAAGTGAGGCGTTACGATCATGAGCAACTCTTTGTCTTCTCGGTCGAAGCGTGTTGAGCGGAAAAATGCACCGATAATCGGTAAATTGCCCAGTCCGGGGAATTTGTCGACATTTTGCAGCGTATTGCGACTAACCAGACCACTAATGACAAAGCTTTCGCCATCTCCTAATGAAACACTGGTGTCCGTTCTGCGAACACGTAGGCCGGGTACGGCGACGCCGCCGCTTTGTACTGCATTGGAAAAGTCGATTTCACTGACTTCAGGGGACACTTTCAGAAAAATCCTGTTGCTGGCCAATACTGTGGGCGTGAGCATAAGACGAACGCCATACTCTTTGTAGCGTATGGTCACTGCGCCCAGGCCGCCCGCGCCTGACTGGATCGGAATAGGAAATTCGCCCCCCGCCAAAAAGCTGGCACTTTGACCGGAAATCGCAGTTAGGCTTGGTTCAGCCAGGGTGTAAGCAAAACCGTTTGACTCAAGAATGCTCAGCGTACCCAGCAAGCCACGGCTGGCATTACCCGCGATAAAATTGAATGCGCTCTGTGCAGGCAAAAATCCTGAGGCACTGTTGAGCGTAAATAGCCCGTTTTCACTTTGTATTCCAGTGAGGTTGCCAGGCGTGCCAATGGCCAACGTGGAGTTGCTGGTATTCTTTCCCAGAAAAAAACCGGCGCGCATCATATTCTGCTTGCTGACTTCCACTACTTTGATATCAATTTGTACCTGATTGATAAATCCGGTCAACGTGGCATCCATGGGCGCGGGTTTTCCCGTTTCTATTGCTTCCACCGCCATTGCATGCTCTTCCAAAGACTCGGCATCACCAGCAATTGCCACCTGGTTGCCAGAAGGGAGTACTTTGATGGCTTTTGAAAATTGTAAACGCTGCTTTTGGAGTTCAGTGTTGACTTTCACCATGACCTTGATCAGCTTGTTGGGATACGCAGTCTTTTCATTCTCCCAAAGGGAAATCTCAGTGACGCCCGCTTGCTTGCAAGTCATCATGATGTTACGTGAGCTCATCATCTCCACATTCACAATATCCGGGTTGCCTATCGCGATCCGCTTTACCGGTTTTGCGTGTACGTAGACGTACTGGTCGCCCACGACAAAGGACAATTCATCCGTATTGGCGGTTTTGGCATATGCAGTCAGGCAGTTGAGGTATGTGAAAAGTATCAACCAGATATATTTAACATTCGACATAATTAGGTTCCTGGCATTCTGATTATTATTTTGACACGTTGACAATGTCTACTTTTTCGCCGCGATGCACAATCACCTGTTCACGCTTGGTTACAGGGGCAACAGGCCCCTTCCTTGCATGTATTGGAGCGGATTCCGTCGATGGGGTTGATGGCGGATTCCCCGATGGTTGGGAGATCTCTTTGAGCCGGATAAACTGATTTCCTGCCGATGTAGGGGCAGGCTCAGAAAAGGATTCGCCTCGCAAAGCCAAACGCAATATTCCTGTACTGTCAGCGAGCATTAGCTTGGAAATATCTTTTGACGGGACTGCCAGGATGGCAGAGCGGCTGTCTTTATTATTGTCGATGAGAGGGCTGCTATTGAGGCCAGGTTGGCTACGTTCGCTGCCAAACTTGTCTGTGTCAGTCCGGGCAGGCAGCGCGCTTTTCGGTGATGCCGTTTCAAGCGTGAGGGGGCCATAAGCAAGCACTTTGACATTGCTTAGAACAACCTGTGCTGAGCTCACCTCTCCGGTTTCACGATCTGTGCGTAAATACAGTAAAACATCAACATGGTCGCCAGGTTTGATAAAGCCGCCCACGCCGATGACCTCGCTGACCTTGATGGCGATTGCACGCTCATTGGATGCAAGTGCCTGCCCCAATACACTATGGGCATGAAAGTCTTCACTGCGAAAAGGCGCACCTTTCGCTACAGAGGCTATGGTGGCTTTGCCAATCAGGCTCTGCGGATCACTGAAAGACTGCTTGTCTAGTTGAGGGGTGGTAGCCACTTCCAGATCTTCCATAGCCAACACATGGCCTGCCGGAATATCATGTTGCGCAATGACTTGTGTGTAGGAGGGGACAACAAGCTTGATTGGCTCGGTCGGTTTTTTTTGGCTCATCCGATAACCTAGTGATGCCGTTGCAATCGCAGCGACTCCCATCAGTATTGCCAATACACGCAGAAATGTACTATTCATGACCTTCCGTTCTTAATAGTCTGCTAAAGTTCGATGACCGCCTCACCTGCCAAATCGGTAGGGAGCTTAGGTACTTGGCCAATCATCGGGAGTGTTAACACTGGAAGCATGGGATCGGAGGCATAGTTCCGGTACACAACACTGACCGTGAGCTGATTGCCATTCATGGCCAGTTGTATCTGGCTGTTGCCCGCACCAAGTACTTTATTTTTTAGCGTGGGTGGTAACCAATTGAGCGAATTGCTGACCACGCTGCGTACTCTTGGGTCAATGCCATTACCCAGATAGGTTGAATTGTTCGGGTATGCCAGGCGGTCTACGGCAATCGCAGCGCGGGCACCTTCTTCAGCCGCATGTACAAAAGCGGATTGCATCATCATTACCATCGCATAATTGACCATGGCATAAAACAGTGTAAACAGCAGTAGAAACAACATGACAAACTCAATCGCGACTGCACCTTGCTGCGGGCGTAATCGCGGTGCCTGTCCGGCGGGAAAAGTGGTGCCTATCATTTAGCCATGCCTATGGCACAAAGTAAGCCAGCGCTGAAGGCCGCGCCAAAAGGGATCCATCTTTTGCTGCGCACTGCAGGCGTGTTGAATTGGGTGAATAAAAAATAAATAAGGCCAAACACCATGACCAATATGGCTGCGATGACAAAAGTCAGCAGTGTTAAGTCTTTGCCAGCAATCAGGGCAATCGCCAATAATAATTTAACATCCCCCGCCCCTAATATGCGCGCCGCATAGGCCGGTAAGGTGAGTAGTTGGCTGATGAGCGCTGCGTAAAGTGCCGACTGCCAGCTTGCATTAAGCAGGGTGTACCCAGTCACAAACAACCATGCCAGAGCAATGCAGCAAATGCCCAGGGTCAAGGTATTGGGCAGGCGGCGTGCATACAAGTCGGTCAGGCCAACACTGAGGCACCAGATTGCCACGATGCTTTCTGCGATAGACATATCATGTATCCGTCATTAATGGCTTTGTGCGCTTAGCCATTAAAGTAAGAGCGATTACAAGGTAAGTGCTTGCTGGATGCGAGTGAAAATGCCGGTAACAGCATTATTAATTGGTGTAATGAAGTTAATCAGTACGATAGCCACCATGGCTGCAATCAAGGCATACTCAATCGCGCTTGCGCCTTCTTCGTCGCGTACAAATTTTGAAGTGACTGTTTTAATCAGGTTTTTCATGATGATCCCCACTCTATTGTTAATTGAGTTATGCATGTAATCAGCGGCTGATTACACAGTAAATCTGTGGCTGGTGAAGAGGTGTTTCCACTTGCTCAAATGCAGAGTTAAGTCGCAACACACATTTTGACAGACAGCCACTATGCTTTTTCTATGATGCGATTTTTTTATTAAGCAAAAATTACGCCCATATTTTGTAATAAACTTTATTTTTTTGTAAATTATAAATAACTTTTTGATTTTAATTTATTTTTAGTAAAAAAAATATTGTTTTTGAATAGTGCGGCAAGTTTCTGTCAGCTTCTCAGGGGTGGTCCTGACAAAAAATGACAGACTGAGAGGCGTGAATCATGTGTTGCCAGATGCTGGCGCGTGCTTACTGTATGTTATCCATGACTAACCATTCAGCCCTGTTGCGCCCATTCTCTTTTGCACGATATAGACATTTATCGGCGGCTTCCACAAGCTGGTGCATGTCATCCTCAACCCCTGGCATAATGGTGGCAATGCCAATAGAAATAGTCACAATTTTGTGTGGAGATTGTTCATTGAGTATCTGTAGCTTTCGGATCGCTTTCAACATATCTTCGCTTACATACCGTGCTTCGTTTAATGAGGTATGAAAGAGAATTACGGTAAACTCCTCGCCTCCATAGCGGGTAACGGAATCGCCGGCACGCCGAACACATCCATAGAGGCTGGAAGCCACTTTCTGCAGGCAGACATCCCCGGCCTGATGTCCGTAGCTGTCATTGAATTTTTTGAAAAAATCCACGTCCACCATCATAAGCGAGAGCGGCACTTTGGTACGCGTTGCCTGTGCCCAGGTGGTGGCCAGATTGATATCAAAGCTTCGCCGATTGCCAATCCCTGTGAGTCTGTCTTTCATCGACGCTTGTTCTGAGGTGACCTGTTTAAGTAGCACATCAATCAAAACCTTGCGTACTTCACCTGCTGATGCCCATAGCGTGGACCCAACAACCAGTAGCATGACGATTACCATATGCATGGTTTCAAAATCCAGAAAGGGAGTAGCCAGTAACAGGGGTATATATACCCCTGCCGCAAATGCAAAGAAAATAGGTAAAAACACCACAAGACGCGGCAGCTTCATGATGACTGCGATTAACATAATGATCAGAATGCCAGCTTTATTGGGGCGGCTCAGTAGCGGCAACGCGATTGAGAGTGCACCCCAACCCAGGCCAGCCATGGCAGCCGCCATCACATGGCGATTGATACGCGCCAGTTCGATACTGACATTGACTGAAAGCATATTCAAACGGCCTAACCACCAGTGCCAGGCATGCGCAAGCACCAACCAGGCAAACCATGCACAAGCATATAGCCAGCCGATATCCCAAGCCAGCATGCCGGCAGCCACCGAGCCGCTGAATAATACAATAAGCTTGTCGCTGCTTTTGCCACGGTAAACGTGGCGCAACTCCTCGCAGGCAAGATCATGTGGGTCAAATTCCAGAGTCTTGATTGCGCTTTCTCTTGTTTTTTTGAACAAAATTGGATCCTGTTTTTATGAGTGCATTATTGAAAGTGGGTAATACAATTTACTGAATACTCAACAATTTTGACGGCTCCTGAGTGTGTAGGAGAATCTTTATGATTATTATGATGCATTTTGTATTTCTCTGCCTGCGAACGAGCGCCGATTTCCATTTCCTGATGCGATGCGGCAGACACGGGCGTCTTCATCATTCATGGTTTTGCGTAGGTATAACGGCAACAATGGGCAGTTAGCTGCGTCACTGTGTGGTGATAATGGCATCAAACAATACAAGTGATGTGGCAGCCGGTTCTCTATAGGTGCCTTGGACTTGATTAAGCGGGTGAAGCATTCAATAGGGACGATATTTTGAACAGGCTGGGCAGCCGCTCAAGGTACAAATGGGACTTTGCGGCGTGGAAAGGTGATTGCCTTGACCGTCACGCCAACGACCGCGACCACGTCAATTGCGAGAATGAAACGGGGTTGCTGTTGAGGAAATGGGCATGCAGCGCTGAAAAGTCATCTCAATGGCGTAAGAGCAAAACAAAAAACCCAAGAATATAATTCTTGGGTTTTTAGGGGGAGTGTATGGGCCTAATTAGAACTTGAAACGTACGCCAGCACCAAGGGCGCTAACGTCCTGATACCAGGTTGCACGCGGATATTTATCGCCTGAAAAGTGGTTGTTGGTATACGCAAGATAAGTGTCGACGCGCTTGTTGAAGCGATAGTCAATCACTGAAGTCCAAGTGTCTATTTTACCTTCAGAGTTGGTGGAAATGGTTGGTCCATCAATCGCATCAAATCGTGTGGCATAGTAACCCACAGACGCCGTCAGGCCTGCCAGGGCCGGAATACGCTGTGAGAAGTCATAGCTGGCACCGATATAGTACACATTGTTATCTTGTTTGTAGCCTGGCTGCAGCGCAGAAGTGGCAACGCCACCAAATACGGTCTGGTCAAATAGTGTATTGTATTTGATCGTCCGGTCTGATGAAGGCTTCAGGCGATACCATTCCCAGCCACCTGTGAATTTGATTTCCTTGTTCGGCGTCCATTTAAAGGCAAGTAAAGTCGCTTCAGTGTTATACAGCGCCGCGGAAATGGTGTCGTTGGCTAATGGATTACCTGCTGCAGCAGCCCCAGCCTTGACTGCATTGTCAAAGCGGTTAAGGGCAAACTGAACGCCAAACAGGCTGTTTTCAAAGCCCAGCTGACCTGTGTAACCATAGCCTTCGGAGGTGCCGGCGGTATTGCCAAACTGGTACATCCCTGCATAGTTGATTTTGCCCACACCTTCTACATCGTAGGTATTGCCATATTTCAAGCTATTTTTCATGCGGGAGTTTTCAGAGATGCCGCCGCCGCCGCCAATCGTACCGCTTTCACCCAGTGGAGAGAACGTATCCGCTTTACCGTTAGGATCGTATGGGTTGGTGATTTCAAAGAAGGGGTTGTATTGTGTACCGTATGACACGCGCCCCAGTTTGCCACCATCAATGCCTACCCAGGCTTGGCGCGCAAAAAACTCACCATTCAATGAGGAGTCAGCACTGACACTGGAGTTGGCGTTAGTACCAGAGTTATCTGCCAAGGTCTGGGCCGCATCATGCAGCTTCATATCTAGTGGGTTGAAGCCAGCTTCAAACTGGTACATGAGTTTAAAGTCACGTTGCCACAATCGCAGTTTGCCTACTTCTCCTTTAATGCCCAAGCGGGAGGCCTGCAAGCCGCCATTCACCCACTCTGTCCTTGAGGTGGTTCTTGCGGTTCTTTTTGCGCCATTGTAAGGATAGAAGTTGTTAGGTAATTCGTAGTTTTCTGGCAAAGAGTGGTTAATGCTGGTGCGCGCAACATCAATAATGCCGTAAAACTGTACATTGGCAGGGTGGTCACCCAAACTGAAGTTATAGCTGAATGGCGCATCAGCATTCATGAAGTCACTGATGGTATTGTCAGTGACCGTCGGGTTTGTACTGTTCTGGTTGTTCCCAGCACTTTTCTGAGGGCCGTCAGCCGCGGTATTAAGTTGTGCTGCATGTGCCGCATTGTTTAACATGAAACACAATACTGCACATTTGATTTTAAAGCCTGGGGCCATCTTTAAATCCTTTATCTATCATCTGAAAATTCGTTTTTAACCGACACGAATTTTGAATGTTGAATATGACATTTCTGTGACAGTATGGGGCTAAATACATGATTTTTAACGATATGTAAGCTTGGCGTAAGCTTTGTAAAAGCAAGGTTAAAGGTGGTTTTTGGGCATTTTACAGGACTAGTCGACCGGACTATGCTGCCGTGGGTTTGGCGCTAGCCCATCCGAAAAAAGTGACTGAAAACTATGGTAGTATATTCAACTGTATTGATATAAATATAGTTTGCGGCTTGTGAAGAAACTTTTAACATCAATGGTATTTTATTGCCTGCCTTTGTTGGCCAATGCCCAGGAGTCACTGACTGAAATGCCATTTATCGAGCCAAATGCTGCACATAGAGATCACTACATGCGCATCCCGGAACCGATGATTTTTGACCTGATGCGGCCTTTGGGCGCGCGACGTGGTGAAATGGAAGTGAATGCCTTGGTAGATTATGACGCCAGGGCAGGAGGTTTAAGCTGGGCACCCGAGCTGGAGTATGCGTTCGATGATGGCTTTGCACTGGAGGTTGAGCTGCCATTTGAAAATGCTGACTTGTGCAAATACAAGTTCGGTTTGCAAAAAACCATGGAAACTGACCTGGCCAGCGGCATGATCAATGGCTGGCAATCCATTTTGTATAAAGACCACGGCAGCAAATATATTTCAGCAGATGTCACGTATATCCATGCGCTCAGATGGAGTGAACGGTGGTCATCAGTCAGTTTGCTGGGTCTGCGCATGCATCACCTGAACGGGCATACACGCACCGATCCCCTGCTGAATAACAGTGTGTTCTATGATGTTTCCACCCGTTTAACCCTGGGGCTGGAGTTTAATCATGAAGTGCAATCCGGCAACAGGTGGCGCTACCGGGTCACGCCGCAGATGCATTACGACCTCAATCAGTTTTATACCGCCCAACTTGGGTGGGCGCTGTCCAATCTGGACGGACCAAAAAAGGAAACAAGCCTGTTCAGCATGCGCCTGATCCGCGTGTTCTAGATGTTAACCATTAAACCGGGTCTTGCCGCCACAACCAATGCGGAAAATAAACAGCGAGCAGCAGTGCGAGTGCCAGCAGCAGGTACAACCAGCGGATATTGTAATCAGATACAAAGCTGGCAGCTGGTTTGGTGTCGGCGATATGACGGTAAAAGGCTTCATTATCCTGCCCCTTGAGATAACTGCCGTTAAATTCAGAGGCCAGTGTTTTTAAGTAGTCTTCTTCAAGTTGCGAAAGCTGTCTGTCATATTCTGCATAAGCTACAGGTGGGTCCGGCTCATCCTGACTCGGGTCCGAGTAGGTCACTCCCACTGCACCCGCATTGTTGTTCTCGCTGACAGGCCAAAAGCCCACGCGTTTATTGGCGGAGTTAAAGCGTGGAATGGCCACTTTTTCAGCACCACCAACGCCGACAAACATAAACTGTTGTCCCATCTGTATGCCGCTCAAGTCTTGCTTGATGGTGACATTGACACGAGGCGCTTCATCGCCATCGGTAAAAAACAGCATTTGAGCGGGCACGTTGAGTGAATCAAATACATTGGCTGCCGCCCGCACGGCAAAGCTCAGTCGGCTGTTGCCTTTCCATGCCATGCGCCACTCAAGATGATCAATGGCATCGGTAATGGCATCCAGGTTTTTACAGACTTCCAGCGGATTCAGTAACAGGGCGACATTGTCAGAAGCAAAAATGCCCAGGCTGAAATAGGTGCCACAGGGTGACTGGTACACAATTTTTTTCATCAAATGCTGGCTGTAAGCCAACCTGCTGGCCGATTTCTGGTTGAGTGTTTCATCTTCTGCATTCATGCTTTGTGACACATCTGCCACCAGCAGGTAATTGTGGACTTCCTGTTTCAGGCGGATATGCGGCTTGAATAAGGCCAGTGAAAGCAGGCACAGTGCCGCGATATAGAGTATCGGCTCATAATGCTTTTGCAGCGTTTCGTTCACGCGACTCATGGTAATCCTATCGGCAAATTGCTGAGCTCCATGGTGGAGTGCTCTTTGGAGGCTGCCTGCATGCCACGTGCCATGACTGAATGCAGCAGGCTCAGGTTGAATTTAGCTGCCTGGTCATGGGGGTCTATGCGCAGTGATTGCTCATAGGCAATTTTTGCCTGCGTAAAAGCATAGCGCGCTTCATCCTGAAAGCTGCCATCTTCGTTCACTTTACGAATCAACCCAAAAATAAACAGGTTGTTGCCAATATTAAAGTGAATCCTCGCTTGTTCTGAGGCAGGCGGAGACATTTCCAGTAACTGGCCGTAAGTTTGCACGGCATGTTTGTAATCGTTTTTATTGCCCTGGTCATAGGCCGCCATGAATTTCTGTATGTAAGGGTAGTCGGCATCGGATACCTGCTGCCCCTTGCGGATGGCCTGATTGATGTCTTGCATGGCGTGGCTTTGATAGGCGGTATAGGCTGCGCCTATCAGGCCGGCAACCAGCAAAGCTGCAAACAATCCATTGGCTTTTTTTGCATGCATGGTCATCAGTAGATCCTTATATTTTTGATGAGTAAGATGAGCAGTCCCAATGACAGACTGATCACAATCAAATCACGCCCATAATCCCGTCCCGGGATCATGACCGCATATTGAATGACGTTTTTTTCCTTGGCGTCGATTTCGCGCAGCGCGGATTCCAGTGCCGTGGCGTTATCAGCCTCAAATGCCTTGTATTTGATGTTGAGTGACTTGAAGAAATGGTCCAGTGCAATGGCTTCCGGCAGGTGGTCATCTACATATTCACGCTTGGAAAAAATGCTGATGTCATCTGGCTCACGCAGCACAATCCAGTACAAATTGAGCTTTTTGCCCACCAGTTGCTGGGTGATTTTGTATTTGACGCGCGGGCTCAATTTGCCGGCACCATCCGAAAGCAAAATCACAGCCCGGGAGCCGGTGCTTTGTATCTTGTCAAACAGCGTGACGGCTTCGGTAATGCCCGCACCGATATTGGTTTGATTGAGTGCAGGGCCGGTCGCGGCATTGATTGCGGCATGAATCGCATCACGATTACTGGTGATTTTCATGCCGTAGAGCGCCGAGTTGGTAAAGCCAACCACCCCCATCATGTCATCCGGCCTGGCATCGATAAAGGCGGTAATCAACCTGCGTGCCGCGGCAGACTTGATTTCGGCTGCACGGCCATTGACGGCCTGACCGGCAAATGGATGATCCATGCTGACACTGCGGTCTATGACAAACACGCTCTGCGCACCTTTGCCGACCTTCTGCTCCTTATGGCTTTGTCCTTGCGGGCCGGAAAGTGCCAGTATCAGGCACAGCAAGAGCAGGGCAGTCAGGCTTTTCATGACCTTGTCCACGGTCTGTGACAAAGCGTCAGTAGGCACCATCTCTATCCATGCGCAAGCCTGTCCGTGGCGGCTATGCAATACAAAAGGTGCCGCCGCGAGCGGACACAGTAATAAAAACCAGGGGTACAGCAAAGTCATCGGGCACCCCGCTCGCAATCGCGCAGACGGCGGCTCAGCATAGTGGTCTGTTGCATGAAGGCATCAGGCTGGCTGGGTTGCCCGGCATAGAGCAAAGCACCGGCTTGCGTGAAAAAGGCCTTGATTTCCGCTTCCAGGGGCTGAAAGCGAGGGCGTTGCGCCAGCAGTTCGCTGACATTGCTGGTCAGCACATTCACTCCCCAGCTCGTATTAAACGCCTGCTGTAACAGCAGGGCGGCCTGTTTTTGGCCGGCAGGCGTGGCGGGCAGTTTTTTGATCTGGCGACTGGCACGCGCAAATGCGCCATTCATCCAGGGTAACCAGGCTGCACCTTCTGCATTCACATACAACAAGCCTGCCAACCCTGTCAGTGCGCTCAACAGGCCAGCCAGCAACCAGCGGTCATATTGCGTATGGTCCAGCAGCGTGGGTTTGTATTGCGGGATGACACTGGTTTTGGCTTTGAGCAGCTTGTCTGGCAAGAGGGCAGCAAACCAGAATCGCCATGGCGGCATGGTAATGGTAGTGTCAGTTGGGCCACCTGAAAACTGGATGCGCTCCGCAGGTAACTGCAACTGGATGGGTTTGCCCGTGTTGGCAAATACCTGATAACTGAACGTAATATGGTAGATGGTTTTGCCTGAGGCTTGTGCACTATCCACCGCGAGCTCCCTGAGCTCAATGCCCTGCCGGTTCAGGCCTTTGATCGGCAGGCTACTGCGGGCAAGCTGATAGGGGTTGTCGACTGCAATGGTGATCGATCTCTGCAATACATCGCCAATCTGAATGCCTGAGTAATGGGTCGGGTTTTTCAGTGTCAGGATGCTGGCTGTGGTGTTTGCCGCGTACAGCGAAAACGACGCTGCGGACAAGCCAAGGCAGAGGAGCAGGCGGGTGAATGATTTTTTCATCTTGGTCTTTCTTTTCGACGTTCTTTTAACTTTCCTTGATTTGAAATTGCCTAGGCCATTCGTGCTTCAAAGTAGCGAGACATCATGTCGGCGTCATAGGTATCGCCGATATAAACGGCTTGTGTTTCGTATTGCAGGAACAGTTTGTCCAGCGTGTCTTTGCGCTGGCTGAATAACTCGGCAAACGCCTGTTTAAGCACTGGCCGGAAAAAGACCGTTTTTTGCTGGCCAGTTTCAGGGTCTTGCAAATGCCCAAATCCAAACCGCGGCAGGCGCTGGTATTCCATCGGGTCCCACAGCACCAGCGGGATGACCTCATGGTTGGCAAGCAGGTTCAGAGCATGTTCAATATCAGCGATCGGTTGATGAAAATCCGAGATCCAGAACACCAGCCCTTTTTGTTGACCGACAGTGCTGGCTGCTTCCTGTAAGCCACTGGCGCTGATACGCCGCTTGCGGTATTGGCCGAGCTGTGTAATACAGGCAAAAGACTGGTAGGCATGCTGGCTGGGTGGAAAGGTCAGATGTGGAATGACCTGCTGGTCATAGCAGATCAGGCTGAATAAATCTCCATTGTCATGGGCAGAGCGAGCGACCGAGGCCGCAATCTGCATCGCGATATCCAGTTTTCGCTGCTTGCCCATAAACTGCATGGAGCTGGAGACATCGCAGATGGCATACAGTGGCGTGGTCGAATCCTGGTGAAAGACCCTGACCTGCACCTGCTCATAAGGGTCTCGCAGCGTTTGCCGCAAATCAACCCGCCGCGCATCCGGATAATCAATCAGCGACAGATGTTGCTTGAATTCGTCACCCAGCCCGCGTTGTGTCCCCTGATGCTCGCCTGCATGTATGCTGGCAGACTTCCAGGGGATCTGGTAGTAGAACGGTTGGGCGTGCTCTGCAATCATGCTGCTTTGGCCCTGGAAGGTACGCTGACCTTGGCGAGGATCTGGCTGGTCAGTTCTCTGGCCAAGGCTGTTCTGCGGCTTTCATACATGGGGTTGAGTATCAGGCGATGCGCAATAATTTCATGGAAAACGGCATGAATGTCTTCAGGATAGAGGCTATCACGCTGCATCAGCCAGGCATGTACTCTGGCGGCTTTTAATAGCATGCCCATCCCACGTGGACTGGCGCCGGCCTGTATCAGCCGGTTCACATCGACGCTGTCCAGCACAATGCCGAATTTTTCTGGCGCTTGCGTGGCCTCCCATAAATCGAGCGCGTAATCTTCAAGAATATCGCTGGCGCCAATATGGCTTTGCAACAGATCAGAAAAGGCATTCAGCTGGTCATACTGCAACACGTTTGAGCTGGCCTGCTGTGTGAGCTGTTCTGCATGCTGAAACTTGACATCAAACATCAGTGATTTGCGCAAGGCGCGATCGGCCGGAATTTCAATGGAGATTTCCATCATAAAGCGATCCCGTGCTGCAGATGGAATTTCGAATGTTTCATTCTTCTCGACCTGGTTACGGTCGGCGAATACCAGCATGTGCGGCAGCCGGTATTCTTGCTTGAAGGCATGGATGCTCCGTTCAGCCATCACGCGCAACATTAATGCGTGCACCTGTGGCCGGGCACGGTTGATTTCGTTAAAGAAAAATACCGAAAGTTTTTCGCCTGCCTGCAGTAACGGCCCTTCTTCAATTTTCGGGCGACCATCTTCGCCCAGAAAAGTATGGTAAATCAGGTCGTTAGGCATCAGGTCTACCGTGCCCTCTATCCGCTGGTAAGCACCGCCCAGGCAACGGGCAATCGATTGTAACAAAGTGGTTTTGCCGACGCCGACGCCGCCTTCCAGCAGGACATGGCCTCTGGCAAAAATGGCAATGTTGATGGCCCGGATGGCTTTATCCTGACCGACGACAACTTTTTTCACCTCTTCCTCCAGCGTGAGTGCATGGGCACGCCAGTCGGTCAATTGGTTTTCGCTGTTGACTTGTTTCATAATCGTCCTGAGATTAAGATTGGGAAAGTGAAGGTAATGAAATGCATTGCAATCCCTTACCAGCCACGTTAATATGCAGACAGGTCTGTTCACTTTTTAGTCTACTGCAACCGGTTAAAAAAAAGCAAGAAGATTTTTAGGGGGCACCAGGGTGCGCTTATTACATCATTTGAAAAGCATTGTGAGGCAGCCCGCGCGCAACGTAATCCGCGATTGTACCGACGTGGCTACGCTGTTTGTGCGCAGTAGATGGGGCAGGTATGCGCCTGTGTATCGGCTCTCCAGCCAGTTGCGTGCCTGGCATGTGCGGCGCGTTGCAGATGCGCATGCAGTAGGGTCCGCCACTGCATTCAGCGTAGAAGATATTGCCACGATCAAAACCATGATACAGCGTGCAGCAGTGCCAGGACTGGATGACGTGTTGCAGGATCAGCTGTTTTTTCTGGCAGTCGGCGCCATACAGGTGCAGTCACAAACCGGTTCCACACTGGCATGGCAGCGCTTTCATCAGGCGATACACCTGCAAGTTGATCACAGAGGGGTGTTTCGTGGCTGGTCATTTGGGCTGGTGGTCAGCCTGTGCGCCATCTGGCTGACAATGTCGCACATGCAACAGACCCAGCTGCATAAGGCAACATCGCTGCCAGAGGACAATACGCTGTTGGCCACTGGTGGTACCGCCGATCCAGTCACTATCAGTTTATTGCAGTTGGCGTATAGCAAGATGAAAAGCGGCACCTGCCAGCTGCCGCAGGCAGCCATGCTGCCAGAAGCGCAAAGAGAGGCTTTTATTCTGTTTGTGACAGAAGGCAAGGTAGATGTAGAACATGTCGAGAGCCTTCGGGAAGCCCTTGGCTATGTGAATTGTTTATACCCGCAAGCGTTGATGCGACCACAAGGCAGGGACCGTAATGGTTCTGTCACCATGCACGGGGATTAAAAGGAAATAGCTATGAATATGCGCGAAAAAATACTTACCATTGCCAGCAGTTTGTTTGATACCAGGGGCATTCAGGCATCCGGGGTTGATACCATCATTGTCGAGGCAGGCATTGCCAAAGCCACCTTGTACAAGCATTTTCCCAGCAAAAACCAGCTCATCATGGCTTATTTGCGCGATAAATCTGACAAGTTCTATGCCTGGTTAAATACGCAACTGGCCTCCAAAAAGGCCGAGTCAATTGAAATGCTGATTATGCTGTGTGAGCTGGTAGAGCAGTGGATTACCACACCAGAGTTTCATGGCCTGCCGTTTCATATTGCATCGGTCGAGTTCCCTGACCCCCAGCATCCGATTAATCAATATTCGGTGGTATTGTCGGCAGAGTTGCAAGCCTACCTGTCAGCGCTGGCAGAACGCGCCGGGGCCAAAGATCCGCAGGCATTGGGGCAGCAACTCACGATTTTGTTTGAAGGGGCTGCGCTGGTGGAGCGGCTGACTCCGCATAGTGGTGCTGCGACTCGCGCCAAACATGCAGCAGTGACGCTGATTAGAAATGCAACTTAAACTTGACGGCAGCCGCTTCTAGCCTCTTCACACCATCCTGCATTTTACATGTCTGCCAGGAGCAAAACTTGGCAATCACACCATTGAGGCAGCGGACGGTATTGACTGGAGATACGGCCAACATCTAAATTGAAAGCTGTACTCCAATTAATATATTTGGCAACAGATTAAGACTGTAGGATTGCGTCCATCATCAGCAAGTAATGCATCAAAATCAAGTCGCTGGCGATTCGTCTGTGTGCAGACCGCATCGTGATTTTTTGACCGAATCCGAGCGGGGCGATATCCTTTCTCGGCTGACCAGCAGTGTCATGCAACCACAGGAACGTCAGTCAATTGACCGGTCTCTTATTCATCAAACTTTCAACGTGCTTGAGCAATGCTGTTGTTGGTGTATTTGCAACACTCAACCTGCATAAGAATTGCCAATTTCTGATAAAAATCCAAAGGCAGATCATCCATGTCACAGCAAAATCCTATGATGAGATACACTAAGCTATTATTTGCATGGGCTGAATAACGCGGATCGTCGTTTGTCTTGGTCACAGGTAAACTGTTGAATGCATACATAATTAAAGTGTGTTAACGGGGTGTTTATGCGATGGTTTTATCAAACGAGATTAGAGCTCAATACGCATTTCATAGTTGTATGCGAAATGAGCATGTCGTTTTTATTGAATGGTGCAGCACTTGTGTCAGGGCATACATGCCGAGTGCCTAAGAGTGTTGATGCATAGCCATTTGATGACGAGCCTGTCGTTGGTTTGCAGTTTTATTGTAGCGATATTGTCAGTTCTGACCAGCTTGTCTGTGCAGGCTGCATCTCCACAACCTTCCTCGATCACTGTCATCAGCGATGATAATTATCCTCCCTACTTGTTCAAGGATGCAGACGGTAACACGGTCGGCATCGTCGCCGATATCTGGGCGCTCTGGGAGCAAAAAACCGGGATGAAAGTCACCCTGGTCTCGACCGTCTGGGAGAGTGCGCAGCAGCAATTGTTGAGCGGCCAGGCTGATGTGATCGAAATGATTTTTAAGAATCCGGAGAGGGAGAAAAGCTATGCATTTTCTCCACCCTATGCCCGTGTGCCCGTAGGTATTTATGCCCATGAAAGTATCACCGGTCTGACCTCGCCAGCTTCGCTGTCCGGATTTACTGTGGGTGCGCAAAAGGGGGATGGTTGCATCTTTAAACTCAAAGAGGCCGGTGTAAAGTCATTCAGGCTCTATAAAGGTTATGAAGAAATCATTCAGGCGGTATTACGCGAGCAAGTGAAAATCGTCTGTATGGACGATTACCCGGCCCGTTATTATCTATATCGACTGGATAATGCAAATCAGATCAGGCGCGCGTTTGGCCTGTATGAGGGACAGTTTCACCGGGCTGTCAGTAAAAACAATCAGGCAATGCTGGCGCTGGTTGAAAAGGGGATGTTAGCGATTACTCCGCTGGAAGTGGCAACGCTGGAAGAGAAGTGGAAGGGCAGTTATGTACAAACTTTTTCCTATTCCAGGAGAGTGCTTTATACCATTTTTGGTTTAGGCTTTGTGGCCGCCATCATGGTGCTGTCGATTCTAACCTTGCGCCTCGCGGTCAAGCGTAAAACCCTTGAAATTGAGAGTAAACGCTACGAGATAGAGCACCAGCGCGCGCGGTTGCAGAACATCCTCGATGCCACGCGTGCAGGTTCCTGGGAGTGGAATGTGCAGACCGGCGAGTGTCAGTTTAATGCGCGCTGGGCAGAAATGGTCGGCTATACCTCTGAGGAGTTAATGCCATTTTCCGAAGAGACTGCGCGGCGCTTGATTCACCCCGATGATTGGCAAAAAGCAAAAAGCCTGATTGCGCAGCATCTGGCGGGCGAAAGTGAGTTTTATGAATGTGACATTCGCATGCGCCATAAACAGGGGCACTGGATCTGGGTGACCGATAGAGGGCAGCTTATCGCGCGCTCTGAAGCCCACTTGCCATTAATGATGAGTGGAACGCATATTGATATCACGGAAAAAAAGGAAGCCGAACAAGAGATCTGGCGCCAAGCTAATTATGATGGCCTGACCCAGCTGCCGAACCGACATTATTTCAATCGCCATGTGTTGCAGGCACTGGAAGCGGCCGGTAATAACAAACAGAGAGTGGCCTTGCTTGCACTGGATCTCGACAGGTTCAAGGAGGTCAATGACTCGCTGGGACATCACCGAGGAGATGAGTTGCTGGTTCAGGCTGGTCAACGCATATGCAACGAGGTGGATACACAGGCCACGGTGGCCAGGCTGGGGGGAGATGAGTTTTCAATTGTTTTGCCGGTGATCAGTGATGCTGCACTTGTTACGCTATGTGAGCGCTTGCTTGCTGCGCTTTCAAGCACTTATGTGCTGGATGGTGAGCGTGTGTTTGTGACAGCCAGTATCGGTGTCAGTATTTTTCCGGATGATGCCGCGACTGCGGCTGAAATGATGCGTCATTCGGATCAGGCCATGTATGACGCCAAAAATGCCGGACGTAACCAGTTCCGTTTATTTACGCCAGCCATGCAGGAGGCGTTGGCAACACGGACAGCCATTGCGCGCGACTTGCGTGTGGCCGTTGAAAGAGGAGAGTTGCGTGATTATTATCAGCCGGTTGTTGATTTGAATAGCGGTGACATCGTCAAGGCTGAGGTGTTAATGCGTTGGCAGCATCCGACGCGCGGCTTGATGAGTCCTGCAGTATTTATTCCTGTGGCTGAGGAAATCGGTGCAATTATTGAGATGGGGGACTGGATTTTTAAGCAGGCCGCACAGCATATATTGCAATGGCAGTTTCTGGTGCATGATGACTTTGCGATCAGTGTGAACAAATCCCCTGTACAGTTTACCGGACACCGCTTGAGCAAAAATGATTGGGTAAGTGATCTCAACAGTCTTGGCATAGAAGGTAAGCGTATTGTGGTCGAAATCACCGAAGGATTGCTGCTCAATCCTGATCCGGAAATTGAAAATATATTGTTAAATTTCAGGGATGCAGGCATTCAGGTGGCCATCGATGATTTTGGCACAGGTTACTCATCGCTGTCTTACTTGACCAAGTTTGATATTGACTACCTGAAAATTGACCAGTCATTTACCCGCCATTTGAGTGCCGGCAATGAAAGCTATGTGCTTTGTGAAGCCATTATTGTGATGGCGCACAAGCTGGGTTTGAAGGTGATTGCAGAAGGCGTAGAAACAGCATTGCAACGTGATTTGCTCAGGGAGATTCATTGTGACTATGCCCAGGGATTTTTTTATGCGCCCCCGCTGCCGGCTGGAGAATTCCAGGCGCTGCTTGAACAGCGACATGCCAACAAGACCTATATGCAGCAAACTCGTGCGTAATGGTATCACTTGTGACCGGGATGCTTTAAAACTGATGCGATAGTTGTACCGTCAGGATGTCTGCGTAGCCTGAGTAATCACCCGAAACCAGTCCTTTGCTGGGCGTTTGCCCACGCAAATCATCATCAATACTGGCGTCTTTTATAAATAAATGGGCGTATCCAATATCAAAAGTCGTTTGCGCAGAATATTGCCAGGAAAGTCCAGCCGATAACCAGGTTCTGTCGTTGCCAGGAATGCGGACTGTTCGATGGCTATTGTCGATGGCTTCTTGATCATAAGCCACCCCTGTACGTAATTTTAACGTTTCTGAATAGCGGTAATTCAGGCCTAGAGAGTAGCGCAAGGTATTATTCCAATGCTCAGTCGTAGCCGCAAGCTCTGAATTTGAACCATTGTCTCTAATCACGCGCAGGGTTTTAAACTGGCTCCAGCGCGTCCAGGTAATATCTGTCAGCAAGTCCCAGCGATCATTTAAACGGCTAAAGGTGCTGAATGCCAGGCTTTCAGGCAAGGTAATATCCGCGGTGATATCGGTATTTAATGTCCGGTTGGGAAGTGCGTTGAACGCGGTGGAGGAAGATGTGGATTTACCCTTCAGTTCTTGCTTCACCTTTGAACGATAGGCCAGACCAATCCGTGTGTCAGGCGTGATTTCGTAGATGGCTCCGAGGTTAAAGCCAAACCCCCAGTCGTCGCCTTTGTTTCTGACTAAAGGCTGGCCAAGGCCCAAGCCTGTCAGGTTAGCTACACTGGTGAGGTCTGCCTTGGCCCACATGGCCGAAATCCCCACGCCTAAGGATAATTGATCGTTCATTTTCCAGGCCAGGGAGGGGTTGATGTTAATGGTCTTCAGTTCTGATTTGACGCCTTGAAAACGGCCAATCCAGTCGCGATCGTATTCTGTTTTCAGCCCGAATGGACTGGAAATGCCGATGCCGAATTGCAGGTTGCTGGCAAGCTCCTGCTTGTAATAAAGATTGGGTAAGACTGCCCAATCGCCAAAATCTCCACCTTCACTGCCCGTGCCGGAGGAGCCTGTGTTGTCAAAATCGCCGGTAGGTTTGATGACAAACAGCGCACCCACCAATTGCGTCCCTTGCAGATAGGTCATGCCTGCAGGGTTGAAGTAGATGGTACTGGCATCTTCAGCAACCGCTGCAGCACCGGCATAGGCATTGCCAAGACCGCTGCCGCTTTGTTCGGATAAGCCAAACCCTGCAGCATGCACCGCAGTTTGATGTACGCCCAGAAGGCTGTAAATAATTGCGGATAACAATCGGCGTGACATGGTTTGAATCCCCCCTGCGGCTTTGGTTATTTTTAATTTTCCAAAGCATAACATAGGATATTTAAATGTGGGGTGCCGGACGCCAGAACGAGGCGGTTACTGCAATACTGAACACTATTTTTAAACGTTGGAAGTTGCCGTTTTGCGGAAGACTGCCGGGATGCTTTCAGGAAAGTCCGCCAGGAATGTGGTGGTTTGGCTGGCGGATAAAGCCGCACTGAACAAGTAGCCTTGTACATGATGGCAATGCTTGTATTGCAGGTACTCAAATTGAATACTGCTTTCTACGCCTTCTGCAACCACCTTGAGGTTGAGGCTGACTGCCAGGGCCACCAATGCATCGATAATGGCAATGTCTACCTTGTCGTGCGGAATCCCGGCAGTAAACTGTTTATCAATTTTGAGAATGTCTACCGGCAGTTCTTTCAGGTAGTTCATCGATGAGTAGCCAATGCCGAAGTCATCAATGGCAATGCCAATACCCAGTTGCTTCAAGGCATATAGCACCTGCTTGGAGGCCTCGACATTACGCATAATCATGGACTCGGTAATTTCAAGATTGACGGTGCGTGGCGCAATATGGTGACGCTCGATGGCATGGCTGATGGTGGCCGCCAGGCTGTCATCTTCCAGCTGGCGTGAAGAAATGTTAATGTTCATAAACAAATCGGCATCAAAGGTTTGTTGCCACATGGCTAATTGTTTTAATGCCTGGTCAATCACCCACTCGCCAATACTGATGATCAGGCCAGAACCTTCTGCCAGATGAATGAAACGGTCGGGTGTCAGCAGGTCTTTGCTTGGGTGGCGCCACCTCAGTAACGCTTCAAAGCCGATAATTTTAAGGAGTTGCGTATGAATAATCGGTTGAAAGAACAGTTCGAGCTCATTATTCTGCACCGCATAATGAAGTTCTTCACGCAAATGCTTTAACTGTTGCGGGTTCACATCAGCGGCATCCAGATAAAAACGGTAAGTATTACGACCAGCGTCTTTTGCCCAGTAAAGTGCCACATCGGCATTTTTCAGAATATCGGTTTTAGAGTCTACGCCGGGTCTGAAGTAGGCGACGCCAATACTGACGCCGATCAATATTTCGTGTTCATCGACGATGAACTTTGCAGAGAGTGTTTCAATGACGCGTTGGCAAACGCGTTCAATCTGTGCACGGCTAGGAGCGTGCAGGATGATGGCAAATTCATCGCCACCCAGACGAAATACATTGTCATCCTGTGACATATTGCCACGCAAGCGATGTGCAACTTGAAGCAAGAGTTTGTCGCCGGTATTGTGGCCAAAGGCATCATTCACTGCCTTAAAGCGGTCAAGATCCAGCATCAGTAGGTAAACGTGCGTATTTTCATCCGTATTTGCCGACAGCTGTGCAGACATATACTCTTCAAACGCATGCCGATTTAACAGCTGGGTATTTTTGTCGTAGTGCGCCAGAAATTGCAGCTTTTTCTCAATGTCTTTTCGGTGCTGCAATTCGGTTTGCAATTGGGCATCGCGCTGGCTGATGCTTTCCAGCATATTGTTGATGCCTTTGCCCAGCATGCCTATTTCGTCATGACTGATCACTCTAACACGCTGATCGTAGTGGTGATGGGTAGTGATGTCGCTGACAAATTGTTGTAACGCATGAATGGGACGCACAATATAGCGGTTGAGTATCCACATGACTGACCAGCCTGTCAGCATGGCAGCCATGATGGCAAGTGCGTTCGACCAGGCAAACCCAATCAGTCTGTCTACAATCTGGTTTTGTTTAATGACCGTCCCCAATACGCCGACGGACTTGCCATCAACGATGATGGGTGTGTTGATGGTGAGATCGCCAAAATAGCGATATAGCCATTGCCAGGGAGAAGGGGCGTCATCGATATTGGGCTCGAAACTGCCAAGTTGTTTTTGCTGTGTATCCAGTATCATCACAATACGGATATTTTTGTTTCCTGTGAGTGGAATCATTGATTGTGTGGCGGACTGTAGTTCGTCGAACATCACTGCCGGACCGATCGCTGCAGCCACTACGCCCATCTGCGTGTTGACATCGCGCAGTAATTGCGTGCGCTGGGTATGGTATTGGCTGCCCAGTGCAATCGCCAGAAACACCAGTAAGGAACTGGACATTAATGCCAGCTGGGTCAGTAGCAGCTTTTGAGCAATTTTGAGGTTACGCAATGAGGTCAGCATAAAAAATCAATAGCCATCGATACGGTTCGCAAGTTTTATCAGACGTGAATCAAAGCTCACTCCGGCTTGTTTGGCCGTTTGTTAAGTGGAGCATAAAGGTAACTGAAGCACACATTGATCGCGCTTATCTTGAGCGCTGATTTCTACATGGCTGTACTCCCAACAACTATTGGCCGCATGCCTGACGGTCAATGGCCTCTGAAGATGCAGGGATTTTAATAATTCTAACGGTTTTTCAGAGCCATCATTCTCAATATACAATAGATTGCAGCCTTTAACCTGTACATTACTTTTGATTGGCAGGAAACACACACAATTTCTGTATTTTTTGTTTTTCAAATAAGACGCCAGGTAAGTTATCGTTATCTTGCCTCAACATCCAATGCGGTATCCCGGCCTTGCGCCCTGCCGATGAGGTTGCGTGACAGCTATCGGTATGGTCATAGCATGCATGGTAATTTCTGCGTCATATCAATTTCTCGCTGAGACAGTGCGTAATGTAAGCGGCACTTATATAGTGCGCGCATACGCGTGCAGGCATTTTGAAAAACAAGCCCCTGATTCTGCGGCTGATCAAGCAATTGACGCAGATTTAGAGTGTTGCTAGTACTGGCTATGTGATGTTTGTAAATGCGGGGAAGGCTTCAAGTCGAATGCAACGCAGATACGTTCGGCATCCGCATTGAACGGAATGGTGCGGTGAAAAAGTGAGGAAGGAAACAAGACAATATCCCCGACTTGCGGTTTGATGAACGCGGTCGGAAAGTCTGTGTGTTGTTGCGGGTATTGGTCACCGTGCGTGCCATATTCGAAAGCGCCTTCTTGTGGATCCGATGTGTCCGGCATCGCCAGATAGACTGCACCACTGATCCAGCCGATTTCATGAATATGTGCGTCCAGGTGCCCACCCTTATGCATTTTTACATACCACGAACTGGTAAATTCCAGCGTCTCCGGAAAATGCCTGATTAATGCACAATCGGCTTCTTTGAAGTGTGCCCGGTAATGGCTGAATTCACGCTTGACCAGCTCGCCCAGCGCCCTGAAGGCGGCTTCTGGCCGTTTAAACAGGTTCCCTGCGGATTGCTTGCCGTTTGTCAGCCGTGCCTGTTTACGTTCAGCAATGTCTGCCTGGGCGATATTGCCGAGCAATTCTTCCAGCAATGCGCTGCCCGGAGCCAGCTCCGGAATGCTGCGGTGATAAACGAACGACAGTCCGTTGGGGCAAAACTGATAAGGATCGGTTTCACCATGGTTGATGCTGTAATGTGTCGATAAGGTGGCGATAAAAGGGGCCGTATGTGGCTGCTGTGCAACGATGGTGTCGCGTAATCGCTTGAATGCTTCAAATTGCTCGGCGCGATATAGACAATAAAGCACTCTCGCTTGCCAGTCGTCCAGTTGCGATGCTTCAAAATAGGGAATCGCTTCTTCAAAGCGCTTGGCCAGGTACAAAAACTCGCCCATATTGTAATTGGCATTGGCGTGCTGGGCGTTACGCTGGAGTGCCTGCTGATAGTAGTGGACGGCCTGGGTCATGTCACCTTGGTCACGGCAGGTTTCCCCAAGATTGTTGTAAGCGTCCGTATAGTTTGGAAAAAGCCTGATGGCCTGTTCGTAACTGGCCACCGCCTCTGCGAGCAAGCCGTTGTCGCGCAGCGCCGTACCGAGATTGAAATGGCCACGGGCATCTTCTGGCTGAATGCTGAGTCCGCTGCGATAACTGGCAATCGCCTCATCCAGTTTGCCCTGTTTTTGCAGCAGGGTTCCCAGATTGCCATGCGCTTCAAAAAAGCGCGGGTTCAGCGAAATGGCCTTGCGATACGCTTGTTCGGCTGTTTGCAACTCCCCTAGATGTGTGAGTACGATGGCATAGTTAAACCACAACTCGGGCGCGGAAGCTTGTAACTTTAACGCCTGCTGATAGGCTTGGGCTGCCTGCGGATACTGCTGACTTTGATCCAGTGCCAACGCCAGCACATGGTGCAATACAAACTCGCGAGGATGTTGTGCAATGAGCAGGCGTGCCTGTTGCACAACATTCACAAACTGCCCGAGGTTAAGCAGTTGAATGAGTCCGTTAATTTCTTGTGGTAGCGTGTTGGCCATGAAGGTGCATTCCTGAATACATTACAATTTTGTAACATATATTACAATTCTGCAACATGTTGATGGCTTGATCTGCCGCAAGTGCTCCTGAAATGAGGCTCTTTTTTGAACGGTTTTTTAAATTAACGCATTTAAAGCAGGCTTGATTTGTGCATTGCCAGAGAGTTGTTTCAACAGGCGTACAGCAATTTTGGGATCCTCTTGTAGCAGGTTGTCCATATATTCGGCATAAATTTCAATCAGCGTGGCCTGTTGCGAGGTCACAATGGCGCTGGCTGTGGCTGGTTGGGATGAAAACAGCGCGATCTCACCAAAGAAATCACCATTTTGCAGCAGGCGCAGTGTTTGTGATGTGCCATTTTGCTCGCGCCTGACCAGTTGCACGGTGCCATCCAGCACCATGTAATAATGGCGGTTTTCGCTCTCTTGTTCAAAAACAACCTCACCTTTCGCATAGGTTTTGCCATACTTGCGCATCAGTGCGTGCAGGTAATGTTGTTGATTTGGCAGGTCGTCAAACAGCCCTTTCAGAAGTAGTACATCTTTTTGTCTCAAGGTGACCATGAGTTCAATGCCAATGAGGAACACAGCAAAGTTAAGGTAAAGCCAGCTGATTGATACAAACATGGCCTTCATGCTGCCAAAAATGGCGCCGTAGTTTTTATTGATACTCAGAAACAAGCCGAATGCCGGCCGCATCAGCATCCATAATGTCGCTGTGACCATGGCCGAAAATATTAAATGACGCCAATCAATATTTAACGGACAGAACGCATGATAAAACCCGGCAATCAGTGCGGCAGTCAGTAATAAGGAGAGCAGACTGCCCACAACGGAGATCAGGCTGGCAGGCAGGTGCGTGGCCAAAAACAGAATCACCGATTCCAGTATGAACCCGGCTGCAGTAAATAAAAAAAACACCATGAGTACTCCCAGTACGGCGAGCACATCCCTGAATTTTTTATTCCAGAATGACGGGGCATCCCGTCGGCTGGCAATCAGGTAAAAGCTTGATCGCATGTGTGCGGCGAGGGGGGTGATTGTCCATAGCAGCACCATAAACCCGACAAGCCCCCAGGCCGCCCGCGTTTGTGTGTTGTTATAGACTTCTATCATGATGCGCTGACTGAATTCAGGCAGCAGGTTGCTGGTCAGTATGGCCAGTTTGACAATGGCAAAGTCAGACGAATACACCAGATGGCTGATTAAAAAGAAAATCAGCACGATGAGCGGAATCAGCGCAAACAAGGCATAGAAAGATAATGCGGCTGACAAGCCCATGACATTATGTCTACTAATACCGCGCAGGGTGGCGACAAGGACAAACCATGGCGGGTGATACGCATATTGCAATATGTATTTTTGTAACTGTTGCCAATGGTCCAGCCATGCGTGGTATGCGTCTAGAATAAGCATGTTGGATGCGTGGGCTATGCCGGAGAAAGCGATTTGTAATGTTCAGTGGCGGCTAGCAATGCCTGGCAAGTACCCTCTTCCATTGCAGAATGTCCTGCATCAGCAACCATGAAGAAGCTGGCATGTGGCATATGCTGGCTGAGTTGCCAGGCGGTTTGTGGCGGGCAGACCATATCGTAGCGACCCTGCACAATCGTTGTTGGGATGTGTTTCAAGCTTTCTTGCGCATGCTGTAACAACTGGTCACCTTCAACAAAGCACATATGCTGTATGTAGTGGAGTTGTATCCGGGCACGTGCAAGCTCCACCGGCCCATTGATGCTGCCGCTGTCAGTTTTTGGCAGCAGGCTCATGATGCTGGTTTCAAAAGCATTCCAGCGAATGGCGGCTGGGATGCTGATGGCAGTGTCCGCGTTGAACACCAGCCTGCTGTAATAAGCCAGGATATCTTCCTGCTGGTCCACGGGCGCGTCCTGCGTCAACGTTTGCCAGGCATCAGGGAAAAACAGGGCGACCTGGCCGAGAAACCAGGAGAGTTCATGCGGTCTGCTTAGAAATATCCCGCGCAGCGTCAGGCTTATGGCTGTCTGCGGGTGGCATGTGGCATAAGCAAGCGCAAGCGTGCTGCCCCATGAGCCGCCAAAGATATGCCAACGATCAATTCCCAGGTGTGTCCTTATTTGTTCTATGTCCGAGACGAGGTCTGCAGTGGTATTGTTTGCAATCTCACCCGCAGGCTGACTGCGTCCGCAGCCGCGCTGATCAAATAAAATGATCCTGTAATGCATCGGGTCAAAAAAACGACGCTGAGTTACATTGCAACCGCTGCCGGGCCCTCCATGTAAAAACAATATCGGGATGCCGGATGGGTTGCCACATTGCTCCAGATAAATAGCGTGTGTTTGATCAACTTGTAACATTTCGTGCTGATAAGGGATGCATTCTGGATACATATTGAATCTGGTCATAAATCTAATCTTCTGTAATATATTGATTATATTGATAAAAAAAACATTTAAATCTTACGTTTAAAAAAACACAAAAAAATACGGAACATTTGTAACCAATTTGTAACTAAACTGTTGCAATGTGAAATAAAATGTTCTATATTGCAATCCTCACGCGATGCAAGTGAATGATTCAGTCGAAAAGAAAGAATTTTTCCCTTGATGAAAGTGTGATTAAAGTATGCGTTATAACTTGTGCAGTTACCAGTCCTAGTGGTGTCAAGTGTAATGTGTGCTTCATACAAACCCTTAGTATTAACTTTGGAGATCAATATGCAAGTTAACAAAATCAAACTGGCCTTAGGCTTAGTTGCTGGTGTAGCTGTTGCGATGCCTATGGTTGCATCTGCTGCCGCTGACCAAGAAGCAGCAATGGCTAATGCTAACAACTGGGCACACCCACGTGGCCAACACAATAACCAAGGCTACAGCGCCCTGGCGCAAATCAATAAAGGCAACGTTAAAAACCTGAAAGCATCCTGGACATTCGCTACTGGTGTAAACCGTGGTCACGAAGGTTCTCCAGTCGTTGTGGGCAACATGATGTATGTACATACAGCATTCCCAAACAACGTATACGCTTTGGATTTGAACGACAACCAAAAAATCGTTTGGTCTTATTTCCCTAAACAAGACCCAAGCGTTCAAGCAGTTCTGTGCTGTGACAACGTTTCACGTGGTCTGGGCTACGGCGACGGCAAAATCTATCTGCAACAAAACGACGGTATGTTGGTTGCTTTAGATGCAAAAACCGGTGCTAAAGCTTGGGAAGTTAAAAACACTGACCCAAAAGTTGGTGCTACTAACACAAACGCTCCACACGTTATTAAAGACAAAGTATTGACTGGTTGTTCAGGTGCTGAGTTCGGCGTACGTTGCTTTATCGTTGCTTACAACATCAAAGATGGTTCACTGGCATGGAAAGCATATTCCACAGGTCCAGACAGCGAAATCCTGCATGACGCTAACACCAACAAAGAAAACCCACAATACAACGCTCTGTCAGTATACCAAGACGTGAACGGTGGTAACAAAGAGGGTGGTTCTTTCAAACGTATCCCTAACGATCAGCTGAAAATTGGTGAAAAAGAACTGGGTACACGTACTTGGTTGAAACCACAAGCTGTTAAAGATGGCTGGCAACATGGTGGCGGTTCCGTATGGGGCTGGTGGCCGTATGATGCTAAAACAAACCTGGTTTACTACGGTTCAGGTAACCCATCTGTTTGGAACCCAGACGTACGTCCAGGTGACAACAAATGGTCTATGACAATTACTGCGCGTGATTTGGACACTGGTGTGGCTAAATGGGCAATGCAAATGACACCACACGATGAGTGGGACTATGACGGTATTAACGAAGTCATCCTGTTCGACAAAGGTGGCAAAACATACGCATGGCACCATGACCGTAACGGTTTCATCTACACATGGCAAGCTGGTAACGGTTCATTGGTTGCTGCTGAAAAAGTACATCCATTTGTTAACTGGGCTAACAACGTTGACCTGAAAACAGGTGTGCCAGACAAATTGGCATCTGCTTCTACTCACCAAGACTACAACGCTAAGGGTGTTTGCCCAGCTGCTTTGGGTACTAAAGACCAACAGCCTGCTGCTTACTCTCCAAAAACTGGTTTGATGTACACACCATTGAACCACGTATGTATGACTTACGAGCCAGTTGAGTCTAAATACGTTGCTGGTCAACCATGGGTTGGTGCTACATTGACCATGTTTGCAGGTCCTGACGGCGTAATGGGTGGTTTCGGTGCTTACGATCCAATGACCAACAAAAAAGTTTGGTATAACAAAGAGAAGTTCTCTGCTTGGGGCGGTGCTCTGACTACAGCTTCTAACATCGTGTTCTACGGTACTTTGGATCGTTGGTTTAAAGCTGTTGATGCACAATCAGGTAAAGAACTGTGGAAATTCCAAGTAGGTTCTGGCGTGATTGGTAATGCGTTCACATACGGTAACAAAGGTAAACAATACGTTGGCGTACTGTCCGGTATCGGCGGTTGGGCTGGTGTTGCGATGAACCTGGGTATGACCAACGACACTGATGCATTGGGTGCTGCTGGTGGTTACAAAGAGTTGACCAAGTACAACGCTGCTCCTGGCGGCGGTGCACTGAACGTATTCTCACTGTAATTTAAGCCAGTCTTAAGTAATCAGTAAGCAATACCTCGCACTATGAAACACCCTGCTTAGGCAGGGTGTTTTTTTATCAGCAATCGCAATCGCTGAAATGTATTGCTGATAAAAAAACAAAACTAAACAATGTTGTCAGTTCAGGCTAAGATATAGGGTGTTATGCTGAAGTTAACAGAACTTTTAAGAGTGATGTGACTCATAAAATGGCAGGTTAGAGATCAAGATAAAAAGGATGAAATGAAAATGAAAAAAGCATGGAATATATTGGGTGCGATCGGGTTGATGTGTGCATTGCAGCCTGCTGCATTTGCAGAGGAGCTTGAGATTCCTTCTCTGAATCCGGACGAGGGACGTATCGGAGAAGTCAGGCGTGTGGCAGATGATTCAGAATTCAAGGTTTGTGCTGATCCGGATAATATGCCTTATTCAAACCTCAAGCTAGAAGGTTTTGAAGATAAAATTGCCAAGGTGCTTGCAGATGATTTGGGTAAAAAATTGACTTTTGCCTATGCCTACAACCGCCAGGGCTTCTTGCGAAATACGATTAATGCCATGCGATGTGATGTCATTATCGGGATGACTTCTGACTTTGATGCGCTGCGAACATCCAAGCCATACTATCGCTCTGGTCACGTATTTGTCTGGCGCAAGGATAGCAATTACAACATTGAAAACTGGGATTCTCCGGACCTGAAGAAGGGTATTATTGGGATTGTGGACAAAAGTCCTGCAACGATTCCTCTTAACGATTACAACTTGATGGGAAATGCCCGTCCATACCGTTTGCAGCGCGACCTGAACTTACCTACCAGCTTTGTGATTGATGATCTGATTAAAGGTGAGATTGATGTGGCCGTGATGTGGGGGCCTATTGCCGGTTATTACGCAAAACAATCAAAAGTACCACTCGAAATCCGGTTAATCCCTGAATACAACAAGGTGAATCTGAAAGGTAAAGAATACTGGAACATTTCAGTCGCGGTTCGTCATAAAGATAAAGAGCGTATGAACCTGATTAATCAGGCACTTGAGCGCAATAAAGATAAAATTGACGCTATCCTGAAAGACTACGGTATTCCAACAGTACCGGTCGTTGAAGGTGATAGTGTGTATAAAAAGTGACAGCTGTTTGAAAAAGTATTGTAAACAGTTAGTTAGTAATGACATTCGGCAAAAAACGCAGTAGAATCGCAAGCTTGTTTTGAAATGGCTGTGTGAAGAATTCTGTTATTGTGGCCGGAAAAATTCTGTCAACCGTTTCTGGCACGATTCGTTAAATGAGCATGCGTTGATTGTTAATTATTTACCAAGTTAATTCGCGCTCATTTTGTTTTGGATTAGGAGAAGACATGTTAGGCAATACACTTAAATCAGCATTAATGATTTCTTTGTTGGCTTTGGCTGGCAATGCAATGGCTGATATCACTTTTTCAAAAACAACTGATGGTTCAGCATTGGATATCGATAAATCAACATTCGATACACCTGCAGCCAAAGAGTTTTTGGCTACTGGCAAAAACCCATATGTCGGCAACGAAGATGCAATTAAAGCCGGTAAGAAAAAATTCAACTTGTACTCCTGTGTAGCTTGTCACGGTGGTAAAGGTGAAGGCGCTGTTGGACCAGGCTTGATCGGTTCTAATTTCCGTTATGCTAAAAACGCAACAAACAAAGGTATGTTTGAGACTATTTGGAACGGTACTAACGGTGGTATGGGTGCCAAGGGCTTTGGTTTAATGGCTCCAGATGATGGCTTGACACCAGATGAGCTTTTGAAAGTCATTGCTTTTATTCGTAGCAACAGCAATGTAAAAATGACTGGCAACGAATAAGCCTTAAGTTGCAGTCAAAAAAACGGTCGCCAAGGTGACCGTTTTTTGTTTTTATGGCAAAATAGAATGGTGATTTATATATAAAAAACTGAAAATAAAATCACTTCTATAAACATCTAAACTTGGGGATTTTGGATAATGCTAAAAAAATATTTATATGTCGGATTGTTGACAGGTTTGGTTGCTGGATGTGGCAGTCAATCATCAGGATCAGGTGGGGCTGCGTCTGAAAGTGCCGATATCAAGGCCATCCAGTTCGTCACTACGCAAGACGGGCAGCCACTGCAAATTGATACGAAAATGTTCGATACGCCAGAGGCAAAGGAGTTTTTGGCAACAGGCAAGAACCCATATATTGGCAATGAAGAAGCCATTAAACAAGGCAAGAAAAAGTTTAATTTATTTTCCTGTGTTGCCTGTCATGGCGGTCATGGTGAAGGCGCTGTTGGCCCGGGGTTGATAGGCGAAAACTTTCGCTATGCAAAGAACGCAACCAACAAAGGGATGTTCGAGACGATCTGGCATGGAACGAATGGTGGCATGGGGGCCAAGGGTTTTGGTTTAATGGCACCGGATGATGGACTTAAACCAGATGATGTTTTAAAGGTCATTGCATTTATTAGAAGTCATGCCAAAATTACTGGTAACGAATAATCGTTATAATACAGTGTCTTGTGCGCGCTTGTGGGAACGGCAGGCGCGCATTTTTATTGAAGGATAGAGAGCAGCGTGACAGACGAAAATAATTTACATCATGTGATCATCGTAGGTGGTGGCGCAGGCGGCCTTGAGTTGGCTACAAAGTTGGGTGACTCTTTGGGTAAAAAGAAGAAGGCACGTATTACCCTGATTGATTCAACTAGAACGCATGTGTGGAAGCCTTTGTTGCATGAAATTGCAGCGGGTAGTATGGATCCGGATCGTCATGAGCTTGAATATCTTGCGCAAGCACATTGGCACAATTTTAAATTCCGTCTTGGCCGCATGGATGGCTTGAATCGCGCAACGAAAGAAGTGTTTTTGGCGCCATTCCATGATGAGGATGGCAGTGAGGTGATTGCACGTCGTTCCTTTAAGTACGATACCCTGATTATTGCGGTGGGTAGCACGACCAATGATTTTGGGATTAAAGGCGCGCGCGATTTCTCGCTTGCATTGGACACACAGTCGCAAGCCCAGAAATTCCATCGTTATTTGCACAATGCCTTGTTGCGTGCACAAACGCAGCCCGAGCCCCTGAAGCCTGGTCAGCTGGAGGTTGCTATTGTCGGCGCCGGTGCAACAGGTGTGGAGTTGGCGGCTGAGTTGCACAATACAACACGTGAGCTCACTGCATATGGTCTGGACAAAATTGATCCGGATCGTGACGTCAAAATATCGCTGATAGAAGCCAGTGATCGCATACTCCCTGCATTGCCAACCAAACTCTCGTATGCAGTAGATGTCGAGTTGCGTAAACTGCGTGTAAATGTCTTTACCGGAGAGCGCGTGACCGAAGTCTCTGCTAAAGGGATTACTACGCATAGCGGCAGATTTATACCGGCAGAACTGGTTGTTTGGGCTGCTGGCATTAAAGCGCCAGATTTCCTTAAAGATATTGATGGGTTGGAAACGAACCGTATCAACCAGTTGGTGGTGAACCAACATTTGCAAGCCAGCAGAGATGAAAATATTTTTGCATTTGGTGATTGCGCTGCTTGCCCATGGTTAGGCCATGACAGCACTGTGCCACCACGTGCACAAGCTGCGCACCAGCAGGCATCAGTATTGGTTAAGGCTGTCAAAGCCCGGGTTGCCGGGAAAGATAGCTTGCCGGAGTTTCATTACCATGACTATGGTTCATTGGTGAATCTGGGTAAATATTCTACTGTGGGTAGTTTGATGGGTGCTGTGGCTGGCGGTAGCATGTATATTCAGGGCATGTTTGCACGCGTCATGTACCGTTCGCTCTATAAAATGCACTTGATGGCATTGCATGGCGTATTGGCGGTCATTCTACATTCCATCGGCCGTATCATTTCAAGACGTACTGAACCGCATGTGAAGCTGCACTAAAGTCAGTCGGCATATCCACAAGAAAGGGCGCTTAGGCGCCCTTTCTTGTTTAAAGTGAATGGTCAGTCTAAGCGGTTATTGAGGCATGCGTATACGTTTGCGGTAAGCAATGGTGATCAACGACATGCTAACGATAATAAACACACCAAATATGGCCACAATCGAATTAATTTCATACTGTTCGCCTACCATCCATGTATAAGCGCCCAGCAGCAACAGAATACCAATATTTTCATTAAAATTTTGCACTGCAATCGAGTGCCCAGCACCTAATAAATGATGGCCACGATGCTGCAAGAGCGAGTTAAGCGGGACAAGAAAATAGCCGGATAACATGCCGATTACAAAGAGTAGCATGGCAGCAATCACCGGGCTGGTTATGAGCATCATGCTCATGACCAGTACACCCATATAAATGCCTGCAGGCAGCACTTTGACAGCATTTTCGAGTTGCACATAACGCGATGCAATCACCGAGCCTACGGCAATGCCCACTGCAAGAATGGCGATTAAATAAGTGGCTTGCTGCGGTGAGAATCCTAACTTGATATCAGCCCACTTCAATACGACAAATTGCAGTGTAGCCCCGGCACCCCAGAACAGTGTAGTGACGGCTAACGACACCTGGCCTTGCGGATCTTTCCATAATGTAATAAACGCATGCCAGAAATCCCTGAGTAAAAACCACAATGTTTTCTGTTGTACCTGATGGTCTATAGGCAGTTTGGGGATGTAATAGTTAAAAGCTGCTGCCAGCAAATAAAATACAGTGATGCAGGCGATGCCTAGGTAAGGATTGTTCGCAGAGATCGAAGCGCCCAGTACAGGCCCAAGAATAATTGCAGTCACTGTAGTGCCTTCCATCCAGGCATTGGCTTTAATCAGTTTATGAGAGGGCAGCATCTCGGTCAGGATGCCGTATTTTGCTGGAGAATATGCAGCGGCGCCAACACCGACAATGGCGTAGGCATAGAGAGGAGGCATGCCGATGAGGGCCATCACACACCCGGCGAATTTAAGGCCGTTACTCAAGAACATGACGCGCCCTTTGGGCAAGGCATCGGCAAAGGGGCCGACAAAAGGCGCCAGAATAATGTATGAGATCACAAAGAATTCACGAAGCAGGGGTTCGTGCCAGCTGGGCGCATTGAGTTTTGCCAAGAGCGCAATCGCTGCAAACAGCAATGCATTATCTGCAATTGCTGAAAGAAACTGCGCAATCAGCAGTGTGTAGAAGCCTTTAGCCATATGCTGTGGGTAGACGAAGCGGTCTACAATACCTCGGCTGCAAAGTCGGCCAGGCGTGAACGTTCGCCGCGCACCAGGGTGATATGGCCGTTGTGCGACCAGCCCTTGAAGCGGTCAACGACATAGGTAAGGCCTGAGCTGCCCTCTGTCAGGTAAGGCGTATCAATCTGGGCGATATTGCCCAGACAGACCACTTTGGTACCCGGGCCGGCACGCGTGATCAGGGTTTTCATTTGCTTGGGGGTCAGGTTTTGTGCTTCATCAATAATCAGAAATTTATTGAGAAAGGTCCGGCCACGCATAAAGTTAAGTGACTTGATTTTGATGCGGGTGCGGATCAAATCCTGAGTGGCTGCGCGCCCCCATTCACCTACGTCTTCATCGGTTTTGTTAAGCACATCCAGGTTATCTTCCAGCGCGCCCATCCATGGCGCCATTTTTTCTTCTTCTGTACCGGGTAAAAAGCCAATATCTTCACCGACCGGCACCGTGACACGTGTCATGATAATTTCAGAATAACGCTTTTTATCCAGCGTCTGGGTAAGGGCGGCGGCCAGTGTGAGTAAGGTTTTACCAGTACCAGCCTGACCAAGCAGGGTGACAAAATCAATTTCCGGGTCCATCAGCAGATTCAGCGCGAAATTTTGCTCACGGTTACGCGCAGTGATGCCCCATACACTATGCTTGGGGTTGGCATGGTCGTGAACCACTTCCAGTACCGCTGAATTGTCTTCCAGTTTGCGTACAATGGCATGAAAAGGTTTATCGTGCTCATAAAATACAAACTCATTAATCAGCAGAGATTTCACCAGTGGCCCCATGACTTTGTAAAACATGCGGCCAGACTCTTGCCACGAGTGCATGTCTTTGCTGTGCGTTTCCCAGAAGTCATGTGGGAGTTCGCGCAAGCCGGTGTACAGCATGTCACTGTCTTCGAGAACCTTGTCGTTAAAGTAGTCCTCTGCAGGCACACCCATGGCGCGCGCTTTGATGCGGATATTGATGTCTTTGCTGACCAGAATCACATTGCGTGCAGTTTGCTGTTTTTGCAGCGATAGCACCACGCTGATAATCTGGTTGTCTGCCTTGCTGCCCGCGAGCCCCGGTAAGTCAGTCGGTACATGTTCTGTCTGGAAAAAAAGCTTGCCAGTTAAATGGCGATTGCCTTGAATGGCGAGTGCACAGCCATCTTCAAGGTTGGCAGTGTCCGTGCTGCCCATGATCTCTTCGAGAAAACGGCTTGCCTGACGGGCATTGCGCGCAACTTCGGTCAGGCCTTTTTTATTGTTATCCAGCTCCTCAAGTGTGACCATCGGCAGGTAGACATCGTGTTCCTCAAATCTGAACAGCGAGGAAGGATCGTGCATCAATACATTGGTATCTAGAACAAATAACTTGGTTTGTGGAGCACGTGCCATAGATAATCGCTTTATGGATGAAAAGACTGTATACAGGCCAATACCTCTGCGGCATGACCATCGACTTTAACGCCTCGCCATTCTTTGACGATAGCGCCTTGTGGACTGACAATAAAAGTGCTGCGTTCGATGCCTCTCACTTGCTTGCCATACATATTTTTCATTTTGATGACGCCAAATAACTGACAGGCAGTCTCTTCACTGTCAGAGAGTAATTCAAACGGGAAACTGTATTTGGCTTTAAAGTTTTCATGCGATTTAAGACTGTCGCGCGAAATACCAAAAATGATTGTGTTTGCGGCACTGAATTGATCGTACATTTCGCGAAACTGGATGCCTTGCGTCGTACAGCCTGGCGTAGCGTCTTTAGGGTAAAAATAAAGCACTAAAAATTTACCTGAATAGTCGCTGGCCTTGAACTGTAAGCCCGAGGTGGCTGGCAGCGTGAAATCCGGAAGGGGTGAATTCAACATAGTATTCATAACGATTGCTTACTCACATTGTTGATAAAAATTAAGAATTAAGCAAGCAAAAAAAATCAAATAAATGGAGTACCAAATAAGATGAAAGTTTTAAATGATTTGCTAGCCCAGCGTTGAGACAGTACGGATTGTTGAATTATCCAAAGCCGAGAAAACTATTGCGGAAGTAAAATGGACACGCGTGTGCCCTGCACAGGTGCAGGCTCAAAGCGCAGTGTGCCGCCCAGTTCCTCGCACACTTTAAATGCAAATGGGATACCGAGCCCCGTTCCAAAACGCTTGGTCGTCGGGCCGGGTGTAATGGCATGCGGGTCAGGTGTAAACGGCATGCCGGGGCCTTGATCGGTAATAAATATGAACAGTTCCTGATTGGCGAATCTGCACTGAATGGTAATTTCAGAGCCTTTCGGCGAGGCTTCAAGTGCATTGAGCAGCAAGTTGTACAGCATTTGTTCCAGCAGGTGTTCATCCGTCAGGATGGGGCGCGTGATTTGACTGCTATTTTCAGTAATCTTGATCGATTTTTCTACCAGCTTGGGTTGCAAGGTGCTGACGGCGCCTTGCACAATAGAGGCCAGCGATAGCTGGTTCAGCATGGGTTTAATGGGGTGCAGGTAAGACAGCAATCCACCTGTCCAGCGCTCCAGCCGGTCTACTGTGTGGATAATGCCTTGAATGGAGTCTTGCGTTTCTTTATCCAGATCAGGGGCATCAATCACTTGTGCAGTCGCGCGAATACTGGCTAACGGGTTGCGGATATTGTGCGCCAGCATCGGCACCAGTAAACCCAATGCCGCCTGCTTCTCGCTTTTGACCAGTGCATTTCGGCTGGCGGCCAGGTCCTCGGCCATTTTATTAATTTCACGTGAGAGGGTGGCCAGTTCTTCTGCACCAGCTTCAGGTACCTGGTGGGTTAGATTGCCGGCACTGATCGCGTTGGTGGCCAGCATAATGTCTTTAATCGGTCTGACGATGGCATTGTTAAGAATACGACGTGAAAACAGCAACAGGATGCAAGCCAGTATGATCGGCAAAGATAACACCGCGATGGAGTGTCGCTTGGCTTCATCTAAACGCTGTTTAATCTCCTCCTGCTTGATCATCAGCAAGCGTTCTGCGCGCTTTGAGACCTCTTCGTAATGCGTAAAAATACCGGTTTCAATATCCTGGTAAATCGATTTTTGCGCCTGATGGTCAGGATTGCTTTGGTAGCGATAGAACAGGGCGGGCGCTTCATTAACAAACTTGCGATACTTTTCCTCAATTTCATTGAGTGCTTCTCGCTCTTCAGCATCAACCGCAAATTTTTGCAGTTGCTCCAGATGCGTCAAAATAGAGGTTGTATACTGGTTGTATTCCGCCAGTGCCGAGCCCTCCTGCAAGAAAAATGCATCGAATAATTCTTTCATTTGCCGATAAAGGTCACCTCGCACCAGGTATATTTCCTGCACCAGTATGTTAATACGCTGCGACTGTTTGGAGGCCTGGTCCCACAAGTAAATTCCGTAAGCGCCACTGCCTACTGCGAACACGATCAGCGCAATAAAATACAGATCATGAAAAAGTAGCAAAAACCTTAAAGGCTTACCAAAGACTTTTTGCACGGTGGCCTGCTTCAAAATATGATTCACTTTTGGCATGTTTAACTGCTCAACTTAAAGCTGACAGTGACAATGATATTGTTGATTTTGCCACGCAAAATTTCATTGAAGTGTGGTTTTAATTGTGATTTCTGTGCCGCTGCAATTGCTGCATCATCAATGGCTTTATTGCCACTGGACTCAATCACTTCAATTGATGTGATTGTGCCGTGGTCATCAAGATTAATGCTTAATTTCACATCCCCTTCAATGCCACGATCCTGCGCGATTCTTGGATAGCGCTGATTTTTTTTCAATTCCCGATGCGCAGCGTTTCTAAAGGCATTACGTGCAGCTTCAATATCGCCTTCACTGGGTCCGCTTGCTTTCACTGGTTCAGGGGGCGCTGGTGGTGCGGGGGGCGCCGTGACCACTTCAGGCTTGCTCTCACTCGCAGTGGGTTTGACCGCGATCACTGGCTGGGCTTGAATTGATTCAACTGTCGGCTGCGGGCGGTATTCAGCAGGTGGTTCAGCTGTGGGCGACGGCTTTTGTGGTATGACAGGTTTGGGTTCTACCGGAGTGGGCAGGGGCTTGACTGGTGTCGGTTTAGGCGGCGGCTGTATTTCCGGTTTTGCCGGTTCTTGCTGTGGCGTTTCTTCGTGCACCGGTTGTGGCGGTACCTGTTTTACCAGCTCAATCCTGATTTCCTGTTTGGGTGGATGTTTAACCTCGTAGGTGGGTTTTGAGATGGCAAACATAATGACAAGGTGTGCCAATATTGAACCAATCAGGCACCACTCGAGCAAATGTTTGAATTGTTTTGATGGTTGTAAAACGGCTTGCACGCCCAAGTCCTTACTCTAAACCTCCGTCGCAAACCGACACTATAAGCGATTTTTGACAGTCCTTACCAACGATGATATCTCTGGTGAGCATTAATATATGCCGTGAAATGGTTGTACTGACACGATGCTGCCGGATGGTAAAGCGCCAGTTTTTTCATCCAATACGATAAAACAATTCGCCTGACTCATGCTGCTCAACATGCCTGAGCCCTGGCCGCCTGTGGGTTTGACTTTCCATACGCCCTGATCATCAAATAAGATCCCGCGTTGAAATTCGGTACGGCCCGCCGCTTTTTTAATAGCGTCTACGCATTCCACCTGGAATTGCGGCTGTGGGGCTGCCGACTCACCCGAGAGGGCTTTCAGGGCTGCCTGCACGAACTGGTAAAAGGTCACCATGGTGGAAACCGGGTTGCCGGGCAGGCCGAAATAATGCGCATGGCCGATTTTTCCATAGGCGAGCGGTCTGCCGGGTTTCATGTTGATTTTCCAGAATAATACCTGCCCATGTTTGGCCAGCAGTTGCTTCATATAGTCTGCTTCACCTACCGATACGCCTCCACTGGTCAGTACTGCATCATGGCTGCTTGCTGCTTCTAGCAGCGTTTTTTCCAGCACTGACGGGTCATCTGCCACATTGCCAAAATCGAAAACTTCAATGTCTAAGGCGTGCAGCATGCCCCACAGACTGTAACGGTTGCTGTCATAAATCTGGCCTGCTTGCAGCGGTGTACCCACCGAGACCAGTTCATCGCCTGTGCTGAAAAAAGCCACTTTCAGGCGGCGATAAACGCTGATGCTGGCCGTACCCAGCGAAGCCAGCAGTCCAAGATCTGCGGCCTGCAAACGATGGCCTGCCTGTAATACGGTTTGACCCACTTTCAAGTCTTCACCGGCCAAACGCACATTCGCGCCCGGCGGGGGGGGGTTATCAATCGATATCGCCTCTGCTGCCATCGTGGTGTGCTCCTGCATGACCACGGTATCCACATCGGCAGGCATGACGGCGCCAGTCATGATCTTGATGCAGGTGTTGGCTGGAATGGCTGCTGTGTATGGCTTGCCAGCCAGCGCCGTACCGACCACTTTCAGCGGTGCCTGACCTTCTGCATGGCGAAATGCAAAGCCGTCCATCGCCGAGTTGTTGTGGCCGGGCACGTTGGAGGCGGAAACTACCGGATGCGCCAATACCCTGTGCAAGCCGTCTTTGATGGTAACAATTTCAGTTTCGGCTACCGGGCTCAGAAATTGCGTAATAAATTGCCTTGCTTGCGTAACCGACATGGCATTGGGGTCATAGTCTTCCATACAGGAGGGATCATGTGCGAGTTGAGAAAGTAATGATGGGTTCATGATGCGTGGCTGCTTGAATGCGATGTGTTGGTTTGGGTGACATCGATACTGTTGATGTTGGTGAATGCCTGTTCTTCTTCAAAGAAAACATAAGTAGGCTGATGCTGCATTTGCCAGGTACTCACTTTGCGCTGACCACTGTCAAGAAAGGATGTCAGACTGGCCAGCAGGCTGCGGTGCATCAGGCAAAAAACCGGGTGGCTGCCGCTGCAGCTACGGGCGATCGCCATCAAGTTTTTTTCTTTGACGATGGCCGCGCCGAGACGCTGCACAAGGTCCAGTGGCAGCAAGGGCGAGTCACAGGGTGCGCTGACAATCCAGTCGGTTTCGGCATGGTGCAAACCTGCCTGCATGCCTGCAAGCGGGCCGTCAAAGTGCGGACTGGCGTCAGTAAAGACTGGATAGCCCAGTGTTTGGTAAATATCCAGGTTGCGGTTGGCGTTGAGTATTACCTTGTTTACCTGTGGACTGATACGTGTCAGCACATGGTCTATCATGCGTGTGCCCTGGTAGGTCACCAGGCCTTTGTCCGCGCCCCCCATGCGGGTGCCACGGCCGCCCGCCAGTATGATTGCAGTGACTTGCATGCTTAGCCGCCTGTGTGCGACATAAATCGAACTACGGCCGGCTGTGCGCGGCGCAGGTCAAAATCGTGCCCTTTCGGTTTGATGCGCATGCCGTGCAAAATCGCCTGAACCAGTGGCGCGTCATCGTGAGGATGTGCGCGAAGCAAGGGCATTAAATCAATTTTGTCCTCTTGCCCCAGGCAGAGAAACAGCTCACCTTTGCAGGTAATGCGTACCCGGTTACAGCTTTCACAGAAATTATGGCTGTGCGGTGAAATAAAACCAATTTTGCTTGCCTGGCCGTTGACTTGCCAATAGCGTGCCGGCCCCCCTGTTTGATGAGTACTGGGGGTCAGTGAGAATTTGCTTTTTAACAGGTCGAGGGTGTCTGCATTGCTGACACAACTGTTCTTGCGGGCATGGTTGACTTCGCCCAGTGGCATCTCTTCAATAAAGCTGATATCCACCCGCTTTTGAATGGCAAAGTTAACCAGCGCTTCTGCTTCGTCATCATTGATGCCGCGCATCAGCACCGTGTTGAGTTTGATATTTTCAAATCCGGCCGAGAGGGCGGCATCCAGTCCGGCGAGTACTTTGTGCACATCGCCCACTCGCGTGATTTGCTGGAATCGGCTGGCATCCAGGCTGTCCAGTGAAATATTGATACGCTTGACGCCGGCAGCTTTGAGTTGCGCAGCGAATTTATCCAGCTGGCTGCCGTTGGTGGTGAGCACACACTCTCGTAATCCGGCAAGTTGGCCAATCTCTTCGAATAACCACATTGCATTTTTACGTACCAGCGGCTCACCGCCGGTAATGCGAACTTTACTGACCCCAAGACGGACAAACAGTTTAACCAGTCGTGCGCATTCCTCGAGCGTCAGTACTTCGTCACGCGGTAAAAAAGTCATCTCCTCTGCCATGCAGTAATGGCAGCGAAAATCGCAACGGTCAGTAATCGACAGTCTGATGTAGTCCACGCGTCGACCAAACTGGTCGATGAGGGTGTCAGGGAAGGTGGCTGTATGTTGCATTGTGGTCATGAATTCTAAACTAATCAGTATTTTATGCCCTTTTCATGCTTTAACAAGGCATAAATAGAGGTTATGATTTGATGGTGATAGAATGTAACTAAATTGTAAACAGATAAAATGTGAGGTCGGTTTGGATAACACATTAAGCCATGAGCAGCTTGTGCAAATACAGGCACATATTCAAGCACACCAGCATGTGCCCGGCGGGTTGATGCCATTGTTACATGCGATTCAGGATGACATCGGCTATGTACCCGAGATCATCTATCCTGAGATATCTAAAGCCCTGGCATTGTCTGTGGCTGAAGTGCATGGTGTGGTCACTTTTTATCATCATTTCCGAACACACCCGGTTGGACAACATATATTACAGATTTGCCGTGCCGAATCCTGTCAGGCCATGGGCTCAGAAAAGCTGGAGTCCGAGCTGAAGGCCCGCTTGGGTGTGGATTATCACCAGACCACGGCTGATGGCAAGCTCACTATTCTCCCTGTTTATTGCCTGGGTAATTGTGCCTGTTCGCCAGCGGTGATGCTTGATGACGAGGTCTATGGACGCATGAGTGCCGAAAAAGTCTCCGAATTAATAGGTGAGGTGTGCCATGGTTAAGGTGTACGTACCTGTGGATTCAACAGCATTGTCATTAGGCGCCGGACGGACTGCACAAGCCATTGTGGCAGAGGCGCAAAAACGGGGTATTTCGATTGAACTGGTGCGCAACGGTTCTCGCGGCCTGTTCTGGCTTGAGCCCATGGTGGAAGTGGCGACTGATCAAGGGCGTGTTGCTTTTGCGCCGGTGCAACCAAAGGATGTGCCGGGTTTGTTTGATGCCGATTTTCTCAATGCCTTGTCCGACAATGCAAAAGCACATCCCTTATATTTGGGGCTGACTGAAGAACTGACCTGGCTCAAAAAGCAGCAGCGACTGACTTTTGCACGGGTGGGTGTGATTGCCCCGGTTTCGCTGGATGATTATCTGGCGCATGATGGCTATAAAGGCCTGAAAAATGCGCTGGCCATGACAGGTGCAGAGATTGTCAGAACAGTGACGGACTCTGGCTTGCGCGGGCGTGGCGGTGCCGCTTTCCCAACCGGCATTAAATGGAACACTGTGCTTAATGCGCCTGCCGAGCAGAAATATGTCGTATGTAATGCCGACGAAGGCGATTCCGGCACCTATTCTGACCGAATGGTGATGGAAGATGATCCGTTCGTGCTGATTGAAGGGATGACGATTGCTGGCATTGCGGTGGGCGCCACCCAGGGCTATATTTATTTGCGTAGTGAGTACCCGCATGCGTTAAAAACCCTCAATGAAGCCATCCGCAAAGCCAATTTGGCTGGCTATCTGGGTGAAAACATTCTTGGTTCTGGCAAAATTTTCCATCTCGAAGTCCGCCGGGCGGCCGGTGCCTATGTCTGCGGTGAAGAAACCTCCCTGCTGGAAAGTCTGGAAGGCAAGCGCGGGCTGGTGCGCTTCAAACCGCCATTGCCCGCGATTGAAGGCCTGTTTGGCAAGCCGACCATCGTCAATAATGTGATTTCACTGGCCACCGTGCCCATTATTCTCGATAAGGGCGCACAGTTTTACGCTGATTATGGCATGGGGCGCTCACGCGGCACTTTGCCTATCCAGCTCGCCGGTAATCTCAAGCAGGCTGGTCTGGTCGAGCTGGCGTTTGGTGCGACCCTGCGTGAATTGTTGTATGACTATGGTGGCGGTTCAGCCACCGGTCGTCCGATTCGCGCCGTACAAGTAGGAGGGCCGTTGGGCGCCTATTTACCGGAAAGCCAGTTTGATACGCCGCTGGACTATGAAGAGTTTGCCAAGATTTGGGCAGTGCTTGGGCATGGCGGCATTGTGGCATTTGATGACACGGTAGACATGGCCAAAATGGCGCGGTATGCCTTTGAGTTTTGTGCGGTTGAAAGCTGTGGCAAATGCACGCCTTGTCGTATCGGCTCTACCCGCGGGGTGGAAGTCATGGACAAGATTGTGGCTGGTAAAAATCATACAAAGAACGTACAAGTGTTGCGTGATTTGTCCGATACTATGCTGAATGGGTCCTTGTGTGCGCTGGGCGGGATGACGCCTTATCCTGTGTTGAGTGCCATCAACCATTTTCCTGAAGATTTTGGTGTGAGCAGTAAAGAAGCGGCTGCCTGATGGCGGCAAAGGATGTGAATCATGGATGATATTAAATACACCCCTTCCCAACCCAGTGTGAACAAGTACGATCCAGACAAGGATTATGGTACGCCCAAATCTGACAGCACAACACTGGTGACATTCAATATTGATGGTGTTGATGTGACCGTGCCCGACGGCACTTCGATCATGCATGCTGCGCAGCTGGGTGGTGTGACTGTGCCCAAGCTGTGCGCCACCGACTCACTGGAGCCCTTTGGCTCCTGCCGCTTGTGTCTGGTGGAAATTGAAGGTCGTCGAGGGTATCCGGCTTCCTGTACAACCCCCGTGGCACCTGGCATTAAAGTTAAAACGCAAACGCCCAAACTGGCTGATATCCGCCGCGGTGTGATGGAGCTCTATATCTCTGATCATCCGCTGGATTGTCTCACCTGTGCCGCCAACGGTGATTGCGAGTTGCAGGATATGGCAGGCGCAGTGGGCTTGCGTGAAGTGCGTTATGGCTATGAAGGTGAAAATCATCTCGGCCAGGCCAAAGATGAATCCAACCCCTATTTTACTTTTGACGCCTCCAAGTGCATTGTCTGCTCGCGTTGCGTGCGCGCCTGCGAGGAAACCCAGGGCACATTCGCGCTGACGATTCAGGGCCGTGGCTTTGACAGTAAAGTCTCTGCTGGCAATCAAAATTTTCTCGATTCAGAATGCGTTTCTTGTGGTGCCTGTGTGCAAGCCTGTCCAACAGCAACCTTGATGGAAAAAACCGTGATTGAGGCGGGCACCCCGGAACACAAGGTGACCACCACTTGTGCCTATTGTGGTGTGGGGTGCAGCTTTGATGCCGAAATGAAAGGCGAAGAAGTGGTGCGCATGACCCCGAGCAAAGAGGGCGGTGCCAATCACGGACACAGTTGTGTGAAAGGCCGTTTTGCCTGGGGCTATGCCACCCATGCTGACCGGATCACCACGCCGATGATACGCAAGAGCATTCACGATGCATGGCAGAAAGTCAGCTGGGACGAAGCGATCAATTATGCGGCCAGTGAAATCCAGCGCATCCAGGCCAAGTATGGCAAGGATGCTGTGGGCGGGATTACCTCCAGTCGCTGTACCAATGAAGAGGTCTACGTTACCCAAAAACTGATCCGGGCGGTTTTCGGTAGCAACAACGTCGATACTTGTGCCCGCGTTTGCCACAGCCCGACGGGCTATGGCCTTAAACAAACACTGGGTGAATCTGCTGGAACGCAGACTTTCGACTCGGTGATGAAATCAGATGTGATTTTTGTGATGGGGGCCAACCCGACCGATGGTCATCCGGTATTTGGTTCCCTGATGAAGCGCCGCTTGCGTGAAGGCGCCAAACTGATTGTGGCAGATCCGCGCGCGATTGATCTGGTGGAAAACTCACCGCATGTGCGTGCCGACTATCATTTGAATTTGCGCCCGGGTACCAATGTGGCATTAATCACCGCGCTGGCGCACGTGGTTGTGACTGAAGGCCTGGTGCAGGAAGCGTTTGTGAAAGCGCGTTGCGAGTGGGATTCGTTTGTCGCCTGGCGCGATTTTGTGGCCAAACCTGAAAATTCGCCTGAAGTACTGGCCAAAGAGCTGGGGCTGGATCCCCAATTGGTGCGCGAGGCGGCCCGTTTGTTTGCTACCGGCGGCAATGCAGCGATCTACTATGGCCTGGGTGTCACCGAGCATAGTCAGGGCTCTACCACTGTGATGGGGATTGCTAACCTGGCCATGGCCACTGGCAATATTGGTCGCGAAGGCGTTGGTGTGAATCCTTTGCGCGGTCAAAACAACGTACAGGGTTCATGTGACATGGGGTCCATGCCGCATGAGTTCCCTGGCTATCGCCATGTGTCTGATGATGAAACACGCGCCCTGTTTGAACAGGCCTGGGGTGTCAAGCTGAGTGCTGATCCTGGCTTGCGTATTCCCAATATGCTGGATCTGGCCGCAGAAGGCAGCTTCAAGGCCGTCTACTGCGTGGGTGAAGATATTGCCCAGTCCGACCCTGATACCCAGCACGTGACACATGCATTGGAAAGTATGGAATGCGTGATTGTGCAGGATCTGTTCCTCAACGAAACGGCCAAATTTGCCCATGTGTTCTTCCCGGGCGCTTCTTTCCTTGAGAAAAATGGCACTTTCACCAACGCCGAGCGCCGTATTTCGCCTGTGCGTAAAGTGATGAGTCCTAAAAACGGCATGGAGGACTGGGAAATTACCGCCAGATTCTCCACAGCATTGGGTTACCCCATGCAGTATGCGCATGCCAGCGAGATTATGGATGAAATTGCGGCTTTGACCCCTACCTTTAAAGGTGTGAGCTTTAAAAAGCTGGATGAACTGGGCAGTATTCAATGGCCATGTAATGATGAATCGCCTGAAGGCACGCCAACCATGCACGTAGACGAATTTGTGCGGGGTAAAGGCAAATTCTTTATTACGCAGTATGTCGCCACCACTGAGCGTGTCAACGCCAAATTCCCGCTGATTTTGACGACCGGACGCATTTTGTCGCAATACAACGTGGGGGCGCAGACGCGTCGTACGCAAAATGTGGTCTGGCATGCTGAAGATTTGATTGAAATTCATCCGCATGATGCAGAAGAGCGTGGCATCCACGAAGGTGACTGGGTGGGTATTAGCAGCCGCGCTGGGCAAACGGTGCTGCGCGCCAAAATTACCGAGCGCGTGCAGCCTGGCGTGGTGTATACCACGTTCCATCATCCGGAGTCGGGTGCCAATGTCATTACCACGGATAACTCGGACTGGGCGACCAATTGTCCGGAATACAAAGTGACCGCAGTGCAGGTGTCTCGTGTGAACCAGTTGTCTGATTGGCAGAAAGAATATCGTACGTTCAGTGACACGCAGATCGAGTTGACTGGCATGGATCCACACACGGTTGCTTCCTGATGACTGTTTCAGTGCCTGAAAAGGCTGTTTGCCTGTTTGAAGTGCAGCAGCCAGTCGATCTTGAAGAGGTCGACGCGGTTGCCACGGTCAGTCAACAGCAGGTTACACGCTGGCAGTCTGGGCAGTCAGAGGCTGTGAGCGATGCGCTGGCGCAAGAGGTACCGGTTGCGCTGATTTATAACGGACTTTCGCATGTGGTAATGCTGTGCAGCCCGGCCGATCTGGTGGATTTCGCTTACGGATTCTCGTTTACCGAAGGCATTATCAGTCATGCTGAGCAGATCTACAGTGTGGAGCTGCAAGCGCGCTATGGAGATGACGGGCAATATCAGGGCATAGAGGTGCAGATTGCCCTTGCCTCGGCACAGTTTGCCGGGCTCAAGCAGCAGCGGCGTAACCTGACCGGACGTACTGGTTGCGGTTTATGTGGTGCAGAGAGTTTGCAGCAGGTGTTCAAGCAGCCACAGTTGGTTCACCATGCATCCGTTGAGGCGCTTTCAGTACAGGCCATCGATGAAGCCGTTGCACGATTGCAGATGCAGCAACCCCTGCAACAACTAACGGGGGCGACGCATGCTTGTGCCGTAATGGATCATGCAGGTATGGTGCTGGCTGTACGTGAGGATGTTGGCCGTCATAATGCACTGGATAAGTTAATCGGAAGTTTGTTGCGCAAGCAGCAGTTGCAGGCATTACAGCAGTCACAATATATCCTGACGACCAGCCGCGCCAGTTACGAAATGGTGCAGAAGGTGGCGATGGCCGGAGGAAAGGGATTGATTGCGATGTCAGCACCCACTGCACTGGCAGTGAATCTGGCTAAACAGTATCACCTGCTCCTGGTGGGGTTTGCCAAGCCTGGGCGCTGCGTGGTTTACCATGGCAGCTTGGCTGAAGCCTCGCTTTAACTGAACAGCGTGTACACTAGATAATCGAAAGTGTTTGTAATGGATATTGAAAAACTCGTAAAAATGGCTAATCAGATTGGGGATTTCTTTGAAGCTAATCCCGATGTTGAGGATGCCAAGCTTGAAATCGCCAGCCATTTAAAAAAGTTTTGGAATTCTGTGATGATTAAAGCGATTGTTGCGCATGTGCAGCAACAACAGGGCGCAGGGTTACACCCGAGAGTGGTTGCGGCTATCCAGCAATATGTCAGTGCTTAATCTGCAACTGGCGTTGACCTGAACGCTTATTCGGTCGCCAGTATTTCTGGTTGGTAGTCAATTTAGGTGGCTTGTGTCTTACAGTAGTTCGTACAGCCATTATTGCCGTTGAAACAGCCGGAATGACTCTTTGGTCTGGCGGCGTTGCTCACCTTCCCAAATCTGTTGCCAGGCCTCTCCAGGCAAAGCATGCCGCTTGCCTGGCTCATCCCCAATCAAATACAGATCGCAATGCCGTGTTTGCATGCGATCTGCCGGCACCACATGGATGCCAGTGTGGTAATGCAGCAGGTCAATTTGTGATGCGCCAATATTCTTGCTGTAGATACAGGCATATTTGGCTGGCAAATGTTTGCGTAAGTCTTCAAAAATGGGTTGGTAGGTGCGCGCAGCTTCTATCATCGGTAGCCACAAACTCATGAATACGGTCCATGCGCAGGTCATGCCGATGGCCCAATTGGTTGCACTGGAGCGATTGGAGTGTTTGGAACGTAATACACTGGAAAGCCAGATCAATGTCACGGCCACTGCAATTGCGCCATAAAACAGGTTGAAGTTGATGGTAGACAGCCCTGATAAATAACTGAGGCGCTGATAGAGGCGTGCCGGACTGCCATTCAACATGGCCCACCAACCCACCCAGGCAATGCCCATCAGCAAGCCAAATAAAATCAGCCCAAACCAGTTCAATGCACCTGCGGCCCCGCGTTTAAGTGTCTCGATGCTGCCAGCCGCAAGGATTGTGAGGGGGATCAGTAAAGGTAATGCATGTACCTCACTGCGGTCACTGTAAAATCCAATCAGTACAAAAGAGGCAATAAAAAACGCAAGGCATAATTGAAAGCGGTAGGTTTGCAAAAAGCTGTGTCTGAATCTCCAGAGTCCCCACAGTGCAAACGGCAATGCAGGCCAGGCATACCAGGCCAGTGTTCTCAGGAAATAAAAATGCTTGCTGGGCTGATTGATACTCCACTGCGATTGCCACCAGGCTTGCCACAGGTCCGGCGCCCAGTGTGCGCACAGGGCGCACCATAACCAGATAGATGGCAAGGCAAGTAACATCCCGGTGAGCAATGCCCGCTGCACTTGTGGATTTCTCCATAAGGTTGGCAGCAAGGTTAAACAGAGCGTGGTAATCACGATGGTTGCTGCCGGTAGCACGCCTTCGGACAGGAATGCAATGGTCAGGCCTAATGCCAGTAGCCATATCGCCCGCCAGGGTTTGCGCAATACCAGCGCCAGCGCATAAAAAGCCATACTCATGCCGGTCAGCGCTGCGACTGCAGGCATTAAGGTATGTGCGCTCACCACCAGGCCAAGGCAGCCTATGAAAATGAAATTGGTTTGGCGGCCAATGCCAAGGTTCCATAGTTCGCGACCACTGAGTCCCATCATCAATAGCGTGACCAGCATCCAGAACCCGACACTCAGTCTGGCAGCGTCATGCGCCGGTAGCCAGGGTGAAAGCAGGTGTGCGAACCCGGTAGCCACCCAATAGAATAGCGGCGGCGTTTCCAGATTTGGGTGGCCAGCTGAGATTGGTGCTATCCAGTCACCATGGCGCCAGCTTTCCATGGACCAGAATGCATGATCCATCAGTGTCTTGATAATGCTGATCGATTGGGACTCGAATGGTTTCCAGGGAGAGTGGCCAATCAGGCCGACGCATAGCCAGATCGCACACAGCAAAATGAGCAAATGCGTTTTTGCACGCTCCCCCACTTTTGCGCGCGGGGTGGCCATGTTTTCTTGCCAATCGTGATCAATGAAAAACTGCATGTTGAATACTGGATAACATCGAACGGAAAAGGAGTCCACATAGTAGCGCAAACCATACGGATGCAAACCATGCAGATGTTGTAAACATAATAAAAAAGGCAGCCAAGCTGCCTTTTTTTGAGCATTCCACCCAGTTACATACCGTATTTTTGACGGAATTTTTCAACGCGACCAGCAGTGTCTAAAATTTTCTGTTTACCAGTGTAGAACGGGTGGCATTGTGAACACACTTCAATGTTCAAGTCTTTGCTGTTTGTAGAACGGGTTTTGAACTTGTTGCCACAGCTACATGTGACATTAATTTCAACGTAATTTGGGTGAATTTCAGCTTTCATGCTTTCTCTCTAATCTTAAGCAGTTGCAGTAAACCCGCAATTATCTACCAATTTTTTGCTTTTATCAATAGCGGGTTTGTAAAAAACCCGCAAGTTGGCCACCTTAACCGCGACGCATGCTGTCGAAGAAGTCGTTATTATTTTTGGTGGCCTTGATTTTATCCAGCAAGAATTCCATCGCTTCGAGGTCGTCCATTGGGTATAGCAATTTGCGCAAGACCCAGATTTTCTGCAATACATCTTTTTCCAGCAGTAACTCCTCGCGGCGAGTACCGGATTTGTTGACGTTAATGGCCGGGTAAGTGCGCTTCTCGGCCATGCGTCTATCCAGATGGATTTCCATGTTGCCGGTGCCCTTGAATTCTTCGTAAATCACGTCATCCATGCGTGAGCCGGTATCGACCAGTGCGGTGGCAATAATGGTGAGTGAGCCGCCTTCTTCTACATTACGTGCGGCGCCAAAAAAGCGTTTTGGTTTTTGCAGGGCATTGGCATCCACCCCGCCGGTCAGGACTTTGCCTGAAGAAGGGATGACCGTGTTGTAAGCACGTGCCAGACGTGTGATGGAGTCGAGCAGAATCACAACATCCTTTTTATGCTCTACCAGTCGCTTGGCTTTTTCCAGCACCATCTCGGCGACCTGCACGTGGCGAGTGGCTGGCTCATCAAAGGTTGAAGCCACGACTTCGCCGCGCACAGAGCGTGTCATTTCAGTCACTTCTTCCGGGCGCTCGTCAATCAGCAACACGATCAGGATACAGTCGGGGTGGTTGGCAGTAATCGCATGTGCCACATTCTGCAACATCACGGTTTTACCACTTTTCGGGCTGGCCACCAGCAAGGCACGCTGTCCTTTACCAATCGGCGCAATCATGTCAATTACGCGACTGGTCGTGTTTTCTTCCCCTTTGATGTCGCGCTCAAGTTTCAATGGCACGGTTGGGAACAGCGGTGTCAGGTTTTCAAACAGAATCTTGTGTTTGGTGTTTTCCGGTGCTTCGCCATTCACGCTATCGACTTTGACTAGGGCAAAATAACGCTCACCATCCTTGGGGGTGCGAATTTCACCCTGAATGGTGTCACCTGTATGCAGGTTGAAGCGACGGATTTGTGAGGGCGAAACATAAATATCATCCGGGCCAGCCAAGTAGGAGGTGTCTGGCGAACGTAAAAAGCCAAAGCCGTCAGGCAATACTTCCAATGTGCCGTCTCCAAAAATGCTGTCACCCTTTTTGGCCTTGTTTTTCAGAATGGCGAAAATCAAGTCCTGTTTTCGCATGCGGCTGGCATTTTCTATTTCATTGGAAATAGCCATTTCTACCAGTTCGGTGACAGGCAGGTGTTTGAGGTCAGATAAATGCATTGAGTGACTCGCTAGATGGAGAGGCGTTAGATATTGGAAGAGAAACCCGGTTTCGACGTTGTTTGAAACCGGGTGGAGTTTACTTAAATGTTGCTGTCAATGAAAGCGCTGAGTTGAGACTTGGACAGTGCGCCCACTTTGGTGGCTTCCACATTGCCGTTTTTGAAAAGCATTAAGGTTGGAATGCCGCGGATACCATATTTCGGAGGCGTGTTCTGATTGTCATCGATGTTGAGCTTGGCCACTTTCAGGCGACCTGCGTACTCTTTGCTG
>CALRJH020000011.1:0-116394 GCA_943367475.1 Paenacidovorax caeni
TGAAGTTTAAAGCCAGATTGAATATGTACGATTGAATCACAGCTGAACTGCCAGCGTTGATGTGTAGCGGGTTGGACCCGCGCCGGGTGTGCCTGACTAATTCTAGGGGAGCAAGATCATCCCGACTAACGAATGAGGCACCGGCGTGCGTCTTTCATCAGGGTCCGGGCCAATAATGCCCAATATGACCGGTTGTAGTGCCGCAGTCCTTCACCTTCTCGCTCAATCTTGGCTACAGCAAAGGATATTTATGCGCTGAAAAATTCAAATACACAAAAATCTTGCAGATGACTATTGCTAAAAATGGGGAAGCCCTTGTAGTTTGAATTAAGGGGCGCCGTTAGGCGTCCCGCTTGAATGATGGGTTAGGGGGCAATTGCAGCATTAGTTTTGGGCTTCTTTTTCAAGATCAGGAATAATTTAAGCATGAAAAATAGAGCCAGAGTACGCCAAATGATGTGAACCAACAATGCTTTGTGTGGTGCGCTCCCAACCGTTGCCTCAGCAAAGGAATAACCATTAACGCCCAGCGATAGAAGCTGAAAAATTCCGAGAAGGTACAAAGGGCCGAGGCTGGGTTTTATTAGAAGCCAGATAAGTCCGATAGAGTAGACGATGAGATCGCCACCTACAGCGGATAATGCACCAGCCCCTGTCATTAAGACACCAAGTGTGAGCCACAGGCAGTGCCCTGCATTAACGGAGAAGGCAGGAAGAATCACTTTCTTGTCATCTTTCAATAGCCGTGCACCAACCCACCAAACAGCACCCGTCGCGAATAAAGGGATCAACAAATTGATCCCTGAGTAGCTTCCAACTGCGGCCCCCACTATCCAGCCAAAGACTCCAAGGGCTTTGGACGCGGGGCCTTCATTTTGTGGTGTAGGTGAATTGCTCATTTTGTTTTGCTCCCTAACGTAAAGCTAACCGGCGACCGTAAGCAAGCGAAGCGTGCTAGAGGACGTCCGTGTTGAGCGAAAGGTTGGACATCAATTCCGCGAACCGAAGCTTCTAATCTTCGCGAGGAGACCCAAGCTCGGGAACCACTCTCTCCCTCCTACGATCACGTGCATTACTTTCAAATGCCTTGAGGACGTCGCCGAGAGGAGTGCCAGGCTGGAACAAATCCAGTACGGAAAGGCGTGACTCCAGCCTATCAAAGCTAACTTGGACTGTCTCTCTGAGTTCAGGAAGCTCGTCCAAAAGTGACTCCTGCTTCTGAATTTCATCAAGCCGAGACTTCGTTAGTTCAGCAAGTTTGTCATCCTTTCGCCTGTTGGCCTCTTCTAACTCTTGAATTACCTGATCCTTGAGACGCCTAAGCGTTTCACGATACTTGTCAATATCAGCTGGCAAGTCGTCTATGAGTTTCCTGTAGAGAGCGCCCACCTTCTCAGCCTCCTCAACTCGTCGCTCCATAGCTTCAAGTGTCTTTTCCTGGGTTGTTGCAAGCTTTTGAAGGGCTTTTAGTTCAGTTCGCAGGGATCGGAACGTGAACCAGATTAGGATGCCAAGACCGGTGGCTTCTCCAAGAGATGAAAGAAGTGTGAACAGTGATGCATCCATGATTTATGACGTCCAACGTAATGTAGACACCGAAATCGGTGTATAACTTAAATTTAACATTTGTTTACTTTTGTTGATTATTCAAATAAATTATTGTTTATATTGGTTTTTTTTCTTGGTCAACTTACATGACTACTTCACAACTGCAACAGAAAACACACCCGCCCAAGTTACTTGTGTTAATGCGTGAAAAGATACGTATTAATCATTACAGCATTCGTACAGAAACGCAATATTTACAATGGGCAAAGCGGTACATTTTGTTTCATCACAAGCGGCATCCAAAAGAGATGGGTGGCAAAGAAGTTGAAGCTTTTTTATCTCACTATTAATGTTATGCCTAAATTGACAAAGTCATGTGTGTTCCCAGAGCGCCCGCTGCATGGCAATGCCACGCGCACCGCTCGCCAGCGCTCGCTGCAAATGCGCAGTTTGCATGCCACCCAGCGCATACACTGGGATTTCCAATCCATTCACCCATTCTGTAAATCGCTCCCATCCTAATCCACTGGCTTCCGGGTGGCTGGGTGTCGGTAGCACAGGTGAGAGCAGGGCAAAGTCCAGTTGCAGGGATTGTGCGTGCGCGAGTTGGGTCTGGTCGTGGCATGAGGCACCCACTAATAGATGATCCGGTTTTTGGCTAAGTGCCATCAGGCGCTGGCTGTTGAGGTGCACGCCTTGGTAACCGACTTGTTTTGCTTGCTCGGGGGTACCATTAAGCAGGCAGCGGCAATGGTAGGGAGCACACATGTGCAGGATTGTTTCACTAAGGCTGGCGAGCGCATCGTCGCCGAGTTGTGATTCCCGAATTTGCAGCAGTTGCAGTCCGTTATCCAGCTGGCGTTGCAGGGCTGCCAGAAAGGCGGTTGTGCCCATTTCGGCCACGTTGCTGATGGCATAAACCGAAGGCAAGGACAGCGCATGCATAATCGGCGCATTGGCGGGTAATACCGGGCTGACATTCAGCTTTTGCGGGTGTTGCCAAGCAAATTGCTGGCCTTCGTGCGGGTGCAGTTCGCCTTGCCAGGCGGTGACAAAAAAGAAGTGCAATAGCACGGTTTTGGCTTCGGCATCGTGGGTTGCGGGGTAGTCGTAGCGGCGTTTGATCCACGGCTGTATTTGCGTAGGGGTGATGCCAAGTTCTTCCTGTGCTTCACGAATCAACGCTTGTTCGGGGCTTTCGCCTTGTTCAATCTTGCCACCGGGAAACTCCCACCAGCCTGCCCAGCCTTTGCCTTGCGGGCGGCTGGCGAGTAAGTATTCACCATTGGCTTGTTGCAGAATGGCGACGGCGACTTGTACACACTTGGTCATGCTTGGCGGCTCAGGGTTTGAGTTGCAGTTTGCCTGCGTAGTCTTTGGCAAACTGGTAGGCGACACGGCCACTACGGGCGCCGCGGGTATGGTAAAACTGCAGGGCGGCCTGTCTGGCGGCTTCGTCCATGTCCAGGCCAAAGGTGGATAGCCAGTGTTCTGCAATGGCTAAATACTCATCCTGGTCAAAGCTGTAAAACGAGAGCCACAGGCCAAAGCGCTCGGCCAGCGCGGTCTTTTCATCGATGGTGTCACTTGGGCGCACTTCGCCCTGATCGATGATCGGCTGGTTATCAGCCATAAACTCCGGCATCAGGTTTTTGCGGTTGGAGGTGGCGTATACCAGCAGGTTGTCCGAGGCATGTTCTATGGAGCCATCGAGGATCACTTTCAGCGCCTTGTAGCCGACATCATTGGCTTCAAAGGTCAGGTCATCACAAAAGATAATGAATTTTTCAGGGCGCTGGCGGATCAACTGCGCAATCTGCGGCAGGTCGGTGAGGTCCTGTTTTTCGACCTCGATCAGGCGTAAGCCATCCGCAGCAAAAGTATGCAGCAGGGCTTTGACCAGCGAGGATTTTCCGGTGCCACGCGCACCTGTCAGCAATACATGGTTGGCAGGCAGGCCTTGTAAAAATTGCCGTGTGTTTCTGACCACTTCATTTTTCTGGCGGTCAATAAAACGAATGTTTTCAAGCGCAATGCTGTGCGGCTGCTGAACGGCCTGCAATTGCCCCTGTGCGCCGTGTTTGACCCAGCGCCAGGCGACCGCCTGCCAATCGGGTGCTGTGGTTTGTGCTGGCAGCAGGGTTTCCAGTCGGGTGATTAAGTGTTCGGCACGTGCGATCAGATGTTCAATGGGATTCATCGGTGCAATCATGTGTTTAAGATAAACGGCTATTGTACACAATGCGGCTGCCGCCCGCAGGGGCGAAGGCCGTGCCGGTTCATGGTCAACAGCGGGCAGTTTGTGATACCGTGCCTGCATATGATGAATGAGGGTCGTTAACACCATGCAGCACAAGCCTATTATTTTGGCCTCGCGCAGTCCGCGCCGGGTGGAACTGCTCACGCAACTGGGCTTTGCCAGCGAAATATTGCCGGCAGATATTGATGAGTCGGTGCTGCCGGGGGAGGATCCGGCAGTGTATGTACAGCGTCTGGCGCAAGCCAAGGCGATGGCGATTGCTGCGCAGCATGCCGGGCGCGGCTTGCCCATATTGGCGGCAGACACCACGGTCGCGCTGGGCATGGATATTTTGGGCAAGCCTGCCGATGCCGCCGAAGCCATGTACATGCTCAAACGGCTCAGTGGTACGACACATGCGGTTCACACCGCGGTGGCGGTGGTACAGTCCGGGGAGGTGCGCTGTTTGCTAAATTCCACCATGGTGGAAATGATGACGGTGCCCGAGGCGGTGTTGGCCGCGTATGTGGCCAGCGGCGAGCCGATGGATAAGGCGGGGGCTTATGGCATCCAGGGGCGCGCCAGTGCATGGATCGTCCGTATTTCGGGCAGTTATAGCGGGGTGATGGGCTTGCCACTCTTCGAAACGGCGCAATTATTACATGCGTGGTAAACTTTGTTGCAGTGAGGCAGTCAGCAGAATAACAAGTTACAGGTAAAGCATTATGTCATTGGCACAGGAAGTATTGATTAACGTCACGCCGCAGGAAACGCGGGTGGCGATTCTGGAGCAAGGGGTCGTGCAGGAGCTGCACATCGAGCGCGCTTCTTCACTGGGGATTGTCGGCAATATTTATCGCGGCACGGTGGTGCGCGTATTGCCAGGCATGCAGTCTGCCTTTGTTGAAATCGGCTTGCAACGCGCGGCTTTTCTGCACGTGGCCGACATCATGGAGTGTCATCCCGAAGGCGAAGACGCCAAGGTTGAAAAGCCAATTCAGGAGGTGCTACACGAAGGGCAATCGATTATTGTGCAGGTGATTAAAGAGCCGATAGGCACCAAGGGTGCCAGGTTGACGACTGAAATCAGCATTGCGGGCCGTTTTTTGGTGTATTTGCCTTATCAAAAGCATATTGGCGTCTCGCAGCGCATTGATATTGAAGAAGAGCGCGAATTTTTGCGCAATCGTTTACTGGATTTATTGCCGGAAGAGCGCAAGGGTGGCTATATTATTCGGACCATGTCTGAAAATGCCACCGATGAAGAATTGCTGGCGGATATTGAATATCTGCGCAGGGTGTGGGAGAAAATCCAGACGGAAAGCAAAATCGTCGGTGAACGCTCGCTGATTTTTTATGACTTGAGCCTGCCACGCCGGATTTTGCGGGATGTGGTATGTAAAGACACCACCAGTATCCGTGTGGACTCCAAGGAAATGTTTGCACGGTTGAGCGAGTTCGCCGAGTTGTATGTATCGCATGCGGTCAAACCGCTGACCCACTACAAGGGTGAGCGGGCACTGTTTGATTTTTACGATATCGAAAAAGAAATTGAGAAAGCGCTGGCGCGCAAGGTGGAATTAAAATCCGGCGGCTATCTGATTTTCGACCAGACCGAAGCACTCACCACCGTGGATGTGAACACCGGCAGTTTTGTCAGTGGTAAAAACCTGTCCGACACCATCTTCAAAACCAATCTCGAGGCGGCGCAGACCATTGCCAGACAGCTGCGGTTGCGTAATCTGGGTGGCATTATCATCATTGATTTTATTGACATGGATGAGGATGTACAGCGTGAGGCGGTGCTAGATGAGTTGCGCAAGGCGGTATTTGTTGACCGTGCCCGCATTAACGTCAACGGATTTTCAGCCCTGGGGCTGGTAGAGTTGACCCGCAAGCGTACCCGCGAGAGTCTGGCGCACCTGCTATGCGAGTCGTGCAAAGTGTGTCAGGGCCGCGGTGAACTCAAAACGGCGCAAACCATTTGTTATGAAATCATGCGCGAGCTGATGCGTGAATCCAAGCAGTTTAACAACGCCAAAGAGTTCAAGATACTGGCGTCACCAGAGGTGATTAACATGCTGCTGGATGAAGAGTCACAAAGTCTGGCAAACCTGTCGGACTTTATCAAGAAGCCGGTGTCACTGCATCCGGACACGCAATATGCGCGTGAAGAATTTGATATTGTCTGGATTTAGTGAAGATGGATGCTGTGCGCTGCAGTAGCAGCGCACCCTTAGTCTACGGTTACAGCAGGCCGCCTGCCAGGCCTGGTAATACCACACGGCTGATCATTTGCAGCAATATCAATGCAACCAGCGCTGAAAAATCAAAGCCCTGAATCGGCGGCAAAATCTGGCGTAACGGGTTTAAAATAGGTGCGGCCAACTGGTTAAGCACGCCATAAATCGGGCTGAAAGGGTTGACCCAGCTTAAAATAGCCATCAACAGAATGGCGTAAAAAAATACATCTACCATCTGGCTGATCACGCCGAATACGGCTTGCCATATCCACAGCAATGGCATCGCAGGCAGGCCACTCATCACTGATAATAAAGCCGCCAGCACAAGCTGCATCAACAGCGCCAACAACAAGGTGGAGAGATCCCACTGTTTGACCGGAGGAATCAGTTTGCGTGTGGGTTTAACGATAAAGTCAGTCAGCACCATCGCCATTTGCCCTACCGGGTTTTGAAACGAAGTACGCGTCCACTGCATTAAAAAGCGCAACACCAGTAAAAAGGTGAGTATGCCAAATACGGTTTGAAGTAAAAATACGGTGATATTGCCCAACATGCTTACTGACCTCCCAGTTCGTCGCCCAAGGTTTTTGCGCGTTTGGCTGCCTGTAAGGCAGCGTCTTGCATAATCGCATGGATATTGTGTTGGTTCAAGCTTAACAGGCCCTGCTCTGTAGTGCCGCCCTTGGAGGTGACCTGCGCACGCAAGGTGGCAACCGGGGTGCTGCTGCTAGATGCCAGCAAGCTGGCGCCTTTGAACGTGGCCAGGCTCAGTTTGAGCGCCTGCGACTCATTCAGCCCCAGTGCAACGCCCGCCGCAGTCAGCGCTTCAATCAGCAAAAACACATAAGCCGGGCCACTGCCGGAAATCGCCGTGACAGCATCCAGCTGGCTTTCTTGCTCCAGCCAAACGACTTCTCCTGCGGCCTGCAGCAAAGCATCTGCCAGTCCGCGCTGTTCAGCACTGACTGCCGGCAAGGCAAACGCACCCGTGATACCAGCCTGGATTTGTGCCGGCGTGTTGGGCATGGTACGCACCAGTGTGTCATAGCCTTGCAGCCAGCGGCTTAAATCCTCGCTGCGGATACCTGCCGCTACGGAAATCACCAGTTGTGATTGCAGATGCGGGGCCAGTGCCTGGGCGACGGATTTTAATTGTTGCGGTTTGACAGCCAGAATAATGATATCCGCGGCCACCGAATCTGCATCCAGGGCTGCGCTGGTATTCACCTCAAGTGATTGCTGCAAGACCGCATGCTTGGTCTCGTCTGGATCAATCACGGTAATCTGCGACATCGGGAAAGCCCGTTGTTGCAAGCCTGTCATCAGGGCTTGCGCCATATTGCCGCCGCCGATAAACGAGAGTCGTGTCTGTTCAAAAGAAGTATGCATGATGTCCTAACTGGTTGAATCTGTAGAGGGCTGGCGCGCGGGGCGTGCGCCAAAAATGGCGGTGCCTATCCTGACCAGCGTGGCACCTTCGGCAATCGCTGCCGCAAAATCACCACTCATGCCGATGGATAAGGTATCGAGTTGCAGGCCCTGCTGGTTGAGCTGTTCAAATAGTTCACGTACCTGCCGGAATTGGTCACGTTGTGCGTCAAAGTCATCGCAGGGCGCCGGAATCGCCATCAATCCGCGCAGATACAGGTGCGGCAATTGTTTGATCTGTAAGGCAAGTTCCAGTAATGCTTCACCACTGGCACCACTTTTGCTTGACTCGTGACTAATGTTCACTTGCAGGCAAATATTGAGTGGTGGCAGTTCTGGCGGGCGTGCTTCAGAAAGACGCTGTGCAATTTTCAGGCGGTCAACCGAGTGTACCCAGTCGAAATGACGGGCAATTGGTTGTGTTTTATTGCTTTGAATCGGACCAATAAAATGCCATGCTATTGCACAGTCGCGCAGTTGTTCCTGCTTGTTCAGGGCTTCCTGCAAATAGTTTTCGCCAAACATGGTGTGGCCTGCTGCATACACGGCACGGATGCGCTCTGCCGATTGCGCTTTGCTCACCACGCATAAGCTGACTGTCTGGCTTGCTTCAAACTGTAATTTGGCCTGCAGAATCTGTTGCTGTACGCTTGCAAGATTGCTGGCAAGCGCTGAATGTTCATCAAAGGGATTTGTGGCAGTCATGGGGCGTTAAGATGTTGTAATCCTGAAATTTAAAATTTGCATTAAGTTAAAGCTTCATGCAAATTAAAACTTTAAAGATACATTATAAATAATCACTGGAGTGGATTGTGGATATTTCGGATTTATTGGCGTTTTCGGTTAAAAATAAAGCTTCAGACTTGCATCTGTCATCCGGCTTGCCACCGATGATTCGTGTACATGGCGACGTCCGCAAAATCAATTTGCCCTCCATGGACCATACAGAAGTCCATCGCATGCTGTACGACATCATGAATGACAGTCAGCGCAAGGTGTATGAAGAAACCCTGGAGTGCGATTTCTCTTTTGAGATTCCCGAACTGGCGCGTTTCCGGGTCAATGCATTTAATCAGCAGCGCGGGGCCGGGGCCGTATTCCGTACAATTCCGAGCAGCGTGCTGACACTGGAACAACTGAATGCTCCAAGAGTATTCAAGGATATTGCAGATACACCGCGCGGCATTGTGCTGGTGACGGGGCCTACCGGTTCCGGTAAGTCCACTACCCTGGCGGCCATGGTTGACTATATCAACGACACGCAGATGTCCCATATCCTGACGGTGGAAGACCCGATCGAGTTTGTGCATGTGTCCAAAAAATCACTGATCAACCAGCGTGAGGTCGGGCCACATACCATGTCGTTTGATAATGCGCTGCGTTCAGCGCTGCGTGAAGACCCCGATGTGATTCTGGTGGGTGAAATGCGTGATCTGGAAACCATTCGACTGGCACTGACGGCGGCCGAAACCGGCCACCTGGTGTTTGGCACCCTGCACACCAGTTCGGCGGCCAAAACCATAGACCGTGTGGTCGACGTGTTCCCAGCAGCTGAAAAGGAAATGGTGCGCTCCATGCTCTCCGAGTCACTCCGCGCTGTGATTTCGCAAACCTTGTGTAAAACCAAGGATGAGCAGGGCCGCGTGGCGGCCCATGAGATCATGATCGGCACGCCTGCCATTCGCAACCTGATTCGAGAAAACAAGGTCGCGCAAATGTATTCGGCTATTCAAACCGGGCAAAGCATGGGCATGCAGACGCTGGACCAGAATCTGCAGGAACTGGTGAAACGCAATGTGATCAGTGCTGCGGAGGCGCGCAGTAAAGCCGCTAACCGTGATGCGATTATGGGATAGTAAGTGAAGGTTTAAATAGAGTATGGATACAGGCATGGAACAATCACAAACCGAAAAATTTGTGCACGACTTACTAAAAATGATGATTGCGCGCAGTGCATCGGATTTGTTTGTTACTGCCGGATTCCCTCCGGCCATGAAGATTGATGGTAAATTAACCCCCGTTTCCTCACAGATTCTGTCGCCACAACAAACCAGCGATATTGCTAAAACGGTGATGAATGCCAAGCAATTACAGGAGTTCCAATCCTGCAACGAATGCAACTTTGCAATCAGTCTGCCACAAGTCGCGCGCTTCAGGGTAAACACTTTTGTTCAAAGAAGCGCTACCGGACTGGTATTCCGAACGATTAATAGCCGAATTCCAAAATTGGAAGAGCTTAATCTGCCAGATATTCTGAAAGATGTCTCGATGGCCAAGCGAGGCTTAATTATTTTTGTTGGGGGTACTGGCTCGGGCAAATCAACTTCACTGGCCGCGATGATCGGTTACCGCAATGAAAACAGTTATGGCCATATCATCACCATTGAAGACCCCGTAGAGTTTATCCATGATCATAAAAACTGTATCGTCACCCAGCGTGAAGTAGGGGTGGACACTGAGAACTGGCATGCGGCCTTAAAAAACACGCTGCGCCAGGCTCCCGATGTCATCATGATAGGCGAGATTCGTGACCGTGAGACCATGGATTATGCGATTGCCTTTTCAGAAACCGGCCATTTATGTCTGGCCACCTTGCACGCCAACAGTACCAACCAGGCGCTGGATCGCATCATCAACTTTTTTCCCGAAGAGCGTCGACAACAGTTATTGATGGATTTGTCACTGAATTTGCGCTGTATTGCCTCCCAGCGACTGATTCCGAAAATTGACAGCTCTGGCCGGGTGGCGGCGATCGAAATATTGCTTCACTCTCCGTTGATTTCAGACCTGATTTACAAAGGCGATGTGCATGGCATTAAGGAGGTGATGGCCAAGTCGAGGGAGTCCGGCATGCAAACCTTCGACCAGTCACTGTTTGATTTATTCGAGGAGGGCCGCATTTCTTACGATGATGCTTTGCGCAATGCCGACTCAGTCAACGATTTGCGCTTGAAAATCAAACTCAACAGCAAAACGGCAGAGCCCATACAGGATCAGGGCAGAATTTCCAATCTGGATATTCTCTAAGACTTATTGCATGATGCCGGTTTCGTGATGCCAGTTTCGTGATGTAAGGTGCTGTGTATCGCCTCTTACAGGCGATACACATGCCCTAATGCGAAGCTAGCTGATAGACCAGGTTGCCGCTGGTCAGTGTTGTCACCACTTTGCCTGTCAGCGTGTGGTTTACAAACGGAGTATTTTTGCCCTGGCTGCGCAGTGCACGGCCATCAACCCGCCACTCCACTTCCGGATCATAAATGACCACATCGGCCACGGTGCCTGCTTGCAGGCTGCCTGCCGCCACGCCCAGAATATTGGCCGGATTGTGCGTAATTTTGCGCATGGCTTCTATCAATGGCAGTTTTGCCTGTGCCGCCCATTTCAGTGTCAGTGGCAATAACAGTTCCAGTGCAGAAGCCCCGGGGTGTGATTCGGCAAAGGGCAGCAGTTTTGCGTCATCATCGACGGGTGTATGGTCGGAGCAGATGGCGTCCAGTGTGCCATCCAGCAAGCCGTTTCTTAAGGCTTCACGGTCACGCTGCGTGCGTAATGGCGGTTTCAAGTGCACTTGGCTGTCGAAGAAGCCAATATCCATTTCGGTGAGGTGCAGGTGTTGAATCGTGGTGTCCGCGGTAATCGCCATGCCTTGCTGTTTGGCCAGGCGGATCAGTGCCACGGATTCGGCGGTGGATACGCGGGCGACATGCAGCTTTGCGCCAGTGGCTTGCGCCACCCGTATCATGGTTTGCAGGGCAATGCTTTCAGCCGCAGAGGGAATGCCTTTTAATCCGAGTCTGGAAGCGACTTCGCCATCATGGACAACCCCATTCTTCGCCAGGTAGGGGTCTTCGGGCCGCATGAACAGCGTGTAGCCAAAACTCGCCGCATACTCAAACGCTCGCCACAATACCTGTGTATCGACAATCGCCGCATCTGCCTGCGAAAAGCCGACACAGCCAGCTTCGGTCAATGCAAACATTTCCGTCAGTAACTGGCCCTGTAGCTGGCGGGTGACTGCGCCCAGCGGATAAACATGCGCCAGCGCCTGCGATTTGGCACGGTGCTTGAGCATTTCTACCAGCCCTGGCTCATCGAGCACGGGGTCGGTGTCCGGCGGGCAAGCGAGGCTGGTCACGCCGCCTGCCATCGCGGCATGCAACTCACTGGAAAGCGTGGCCTTGTATTCGCTACCGGGTTCGCGCAAACGGGCGCACAAGTCAACCAGTCCCGGTAATATCCATTTACCCGAGGCATCGATGGTCTGGTCTGCCTGAAATCCGGCAGGCGCCTGACCGATAGCAGCAATTTTGCCATCGGTCACGTAGAGGTCTGCTACCTGGTCCAGCTGTTGGCTGGCGTCAATAATACGCCCTTGTTGAATGACGATATTCATGCTGCGTTGCCTCCTGCCAGAATCGCCATGACCGCCATGCGTACGGCAATGCCATACGTCACTTGCGGCAAGATCACTGATTGTTTGCCATCCGCCACTGCCGAGTCAATTTCGACACCGCGATTCATGGGGCCGGGATGCATGACAATAGCATCCGGTCTGGCCAGTGCCAGCCGTTCCGGTGTCAAGCCGAAGGTCTGAAAAAATTCCTGGGTGCTGGGCAACAGCGCGCCAGCCATGCGTTCGTTTTGCAGACGCAACATCATCACGACATCGACATCTTTCAGCCCTTCAGCCATATTGTGATAGACCTGTACGCCGAGCTTTTCGACATCGGTGGGCAGCAAGGTGCGCGGTGCAATCACTCGTATTTCAGGCACGCCCAGGGTGGTCAGGGCATGAATTTCACTGCGGGCGACGCGGGAGTGCAGCACATCGCCAACGATGGCGACACGCAGATTGTGCATTTCGGGTTTGTATTTGCGGATGGTGAATACATCCAGCAGGCCTTGTGTCGGATGCGCATGGCGTCCGTCACCGGCGTTAATCACGCTGATGTGCGGCGGCACGTGCTGCGCAATAAAATGTGCCGCACCACTTTGCTGGTGGCGCACCACAAACATATCGGCATGCATGGCAATCAGGTTGTTGACGGTGTCCAGAATGGTCTCGCCCTTGGATTGCGAGGACGTACTCACATTCAGGTTAAGCACATCGGCTGACAGGCGTTTGGCGGCAATTTCAAAAGTGGTGCGCGTACGGGTACTGTTTTCAAAGAAAATATTGCACACGGTTTTGCCGCGCAACAATGGTACTTTCTTGACTTCACGCTCAGCCACGCCGACAAAGCTTTCTGCCGTGTCCAGAATGTCGATGAGCAGTCGCTTCGGCAGGCCCTCGATGCTGAGCAGGTGCTGCAACTGGCCTTGTGCATTGAGTTGCGGGTTATACATCGCCTGAATCTCCATTGCTGGCATCGGTCACGCTCAGGTGCAGACGCCCCTGCGTGTTCATGGACAGTTCAAAAGACTGCCGGGCGGCCAGTGGCAGGTCTGCCCCGGTCATGTCCGGCCTGATCGGTAACTGGGCACCGCCACGGTTAATCAGGACCGCCAGTTGTATGCTGGCCGGGCGGCCATAGTCAAACAGCTCGTTCATGACTGCGCGCGTGGTACGGCCAGTGTAGAAAATATCATCAATCAGGATAATGTGCTTGCCGTTGACATCAAACGGAATCGAAGCGCTGACCGACTTTGTTTTCAGTCCGCGTTTGGCGTAATCGTCGCGGTACATGGCGGCATCCAGCTTGCCATAAATCAGTTCGCGTCCTACTCCTGCCTGCAGTCTGGGCAGCAGCTTTTCCATCAGCCAGACACCGCCGGTATAAATCCCGACCAGTACAGTGTGTTCACCGATATTGGGCAATAGTTGTTGGTACAGGTTTTCCAGTAACTGTTCTGGGTCTGGGAGTGTCATAGGCATCGTGTGGATGGGTTGTCAGGCATTTGGCCATGCATCAAAAAAGGATTGTAATATAGTTTGTGCTGCGACCTGGTCCAAATGTTGTTTTTGTGAGCGCCCACGCACCCCCGCTTGCGTCAGTGCTTGCGAGGCTTCGGCAGAAGTCAGGCGTTCATCCATCATGGCCACCGGCAATTGAAAGCGGCCTTCCAGACGCTGGGCAAATTTTTGTGCCAGTGCGGTCATGGCATGCGCTTCGCCCTCCAGCGACATCGGTAATCCGACCACCAGTAATGCGGGCTGCCATTCCTTGATCACTTCACCTATGCGTGCAAATTTGGTGGCATTGTCTTCAGCCGCGATGGTTTGCAGCGGGTGTGCCAGTTTAAGCAGGGTATCGCCAATCGCAATCCCGATCCGTTTTTCGCCATAGTCAAAGGCCAGCACGGTGCCGCTGATGCCGGTGTACTGTCTTTGTGTCACTGGTAAATGGCTTTGCGACATGGCTGACTGTGTGGTTGTTGCATCAGGCATGACCGGCCACCTCGGAAAGTGTTGCAAAATCGACACCCAGTTGTTGCATGGCCCAGGCAAGTTTGTCGTCACTGGCCAGTTTGAAAATCAGTTTGTGCAACTGCTTGTGATCTGGCAACTGCAAGTTCAACCAAGCATTATCCTGGATTTCATTTTCAAGTTGTCCTGCTGTCCAGCCAGCATACCCCAGTGCAATGAACATTTCATGTGGTGCTGCATCTTGAGAAGCCGCCTCCAGGATGTCTTTGGAGGAGGTGAGGGCCAAGCCTTCAGACAAGTCTAATGTGGTGTTGAATTCGGTGGCGGGGCTGTGCAATACAAACCCGCGTTCAACTTGCACCGGGCCTCCAAAATAGACGGGGCGCTGTTCCTGATACGGAATATCACATTGCATTTGCAGTTGTTCAAACAAATCACCCACATTCAGGTCAAGCGGATGATTGAGAATAATCCCCATGGCGCCATCTTCGTCATGATTACAGATCAACACCACACTTTTGCGGAAATACGGGTCCTGCATGGCGGGCATGGCAATGAGGATCTGGCCGGTAAGGTTGAGTCGCGGTGTGGCCGCGGACAGTGCTGCCTGATCACTCATAAGTGGTGTGTTCCCCTGTATGACAGTGTTCTGCAGACAGGTAACCGCTGATTTCCAGGCCAAAGCCATCCATACTTGGCATTTTGCGCGGTGCGGCCATCAGGCGCATTTTTTTTACACCGAGATCCAGCAGGATTTGCGAGCCAATGCCGTAATTGCGCAGCTCGTGATTGAGCACAAGCTTTTGATCCGCGCGCAGGATGCGGTCGGTCAGGCCCAACCCGTTTTCGTCATGGTTGATCAATACCATCACGCCGCAAGGAGACGCATTAATCACCCGCATGGCCTGTAACAGGTTCCAGCTGTGTGACTGGTGGCTGCTATCAAGCAGGTCTATCATCGAGAGTGGCTCATGTACGCGTACCAGTGTTTCGTCTGCACTGCGTGGGTCACCTTTGACCAGCACCAGATGCGTTTCCTGCGCGATATGGTCGCGGTAGGCAATCAGCTGCATGGGCCCATACGCGGTTTCAATGCTGCGTTCGGCGCTACGTTCAATCAGGGTTTCATGCGCAGCCCGGTAATGAATCAGGTCTGCAATCGTACCGATTTTAATGTCGTGCTCGGCGGCTACCTGCATGAGATCCGGCAGCCTGGCCATTTCGCCATCATCCTTGAGAATTTCGCAAATGACACTGGCCGGTTCGCAGCCTGCCAGTTGTGCCAGATCGCAGCCTGCCTCGGTGTGGCCTGCCCGCACCAGTACGCCGCCATTCATCGCTGCCAGCGGGAAGATATGGCCCGGGCTCACAATGCTGCTGGCGTTGGCCTGTTTGGCGACCGCGGCCTGTATGGTGGTGGCACGGTCCGCAGCCGAAATGCCGGTGGTCACGCCCTGTGCCGCTTCAATCGAGACGGTAAAGTTGGTGCCCAGTCGGGTGCCATTTTTTTGCACCATGGGTGGCAGGTTGAGCTGGCGGCAACGCTGCTCGGTCAAGGTCAGGCAGATCAGGCCGCGACCGTACTTGGCCATAAAATTGATATGTTCGGCCGTGACAAACTCGGCAGCAATGACGAAGTCTCCTTCGTTTTCGCGGTTTTCATCGTCGACCAGAATCACCATCTTGCCGGCACGGATGTCGGCAATAATGGCTTCGATCGGGCTAATTTGTGTGGTCACTTTTCCTGCTCCCAAGCCTGCATGCGTTCTACGTAGCGGGCAATTAAATCGATTTCCAGGTTGACCTGGTCACCAGCCTGCATATGCTGCATGCTGGTATGTTGCATGGTGTGTGGAATCAGGTTGATGCTGACTTCGTCATTGACAATTTCATTAACGGTCAGGCTGATGCCATTGACGCACAGCGACCCCTTTTTGGCGATGTATTTGCTGATGGCATGTGGTGTGCGGATAGTGAGCAGCCAGCACTCGCCAACTGGCGAGAGCGTGGTGATTTGACCCACGCCATCCACGTGCCCGGTCACCAGATGCCCGCCCAGTCGGTCTGACAGGCGCATGGCTTTTTCCAGATTGACTGCCGACAGGCTGCCCAGTCCGGTGGTGACATCCAGTGTCGCCTTGGAAACGATGACCTGGAAGCTGTGGGCATCAAATGCGGTGACGGTCAGGCATACACCATTGACTGCAATGCTGTCCCCCAGTTGCACGTCCTGCATATCGAGTTCAGCAGTTGCGATGGTCAGTGCATAGTCTTCACCCTTGGCGGTGATGTCGGTAATGCGGCCGACAGCTTGAATGATTCCGGTAAACATAGTGTGATTTTATCAGTGCCGCATGCTAAAGTAATCACATCATTCAAACATTTTTGCAGGATAGTCAGCGGAGCGTGCGCATATGCGATTGGATGACCTTGAAGAAAGTCAGCATATTGAAGACAGGCGTGGTGGCAGTGCCTTAGGTGGACGCAGTATCGGCCTGGGTACCATCGCGATTGCGCTGGTCGCCATGTATTTTGGCGTAGACCCCAACCTGATACTCAATGCCGTACAGCAAGTGCAGCCGCCTGGGGTTGAGCAACCTGCCAGCAAATCCGCTGCGCAAGATCCTGCTGAGAAAGACCCCAAAGTGCAGTTTGTTTCAAAAGTCCTCTGGAGTACCGAACAGGTCTGGCAGGCTATTTTTACACGTGGCGGACAATCCTACGTAGCACCCAGACTCGAGATTTTTACCGAGTCCACCCAAACGGCCTGTGGTCAGGGGCAGGCGGCGATGGGGCCTTTTTACTGCCCGGCAGACCAGAAAGTGTATATCGACCTGCGCTTTTATCAGGAGTTACAGTCACGCTTCAAGGCGCCAGGTGATTTTGCCCAGGCCTATGTCATCGCACACGAAGTCGGCCACCATGTGCAAAATCTGTTGGGCACTTCGGAAAAAGTGCAGCAAGCCAGACAGCAGGCCCGCTCTGAAGCCGCAGCCAATGCCTATTCAGTCAGGCTGGAGTTGCAGGCGGATTGCTATGCTGGCGTATGGGCGCACCATGCTGATCAGGCGTTTCGCATTCTCGAAACTGGCGATGTTGAAGAGGCGCTACGTGCAGCCACTGTCATTGGGGATGATGCTTTGCAAAAGCAGGCGCAGGGTTATGTGGTGCCTGACAGCTTTACCCATGGGACTTCTGAGCAACGTGTACACTGGTTTCAGCAGGGCTTGCAGACTGGGGATGTCAATGCATGCAACACGTTTAAAGGTGCAATTTAATAAAGAATCGATTCAGTTGTTTGGAAATTCAGTATGTCCACGTTACAAAATGAGCCATTAAATATTCAGCCGTTAAATGATCAGCACTTAACCGAGACCACGCTTTCCAGTGAAATCATGGCGCAAGGCAAAATGCTGACGGTGCGTTATGACCAGGCCTTGTTACCGAATGGCACCACCAGTGGCCGGGAATATGTGATCCATCCCGGGGCGGTAGTGGTGATTGCCTTAACCAGCCAGGGTGAGGTGGTGCTTGAAAGACAATTCCGTTACCCGCTCAAGCAGGTGTTTATCGAGTTGCCTGCAGGTAAAATTGACCCCGGTGAACCTGTGCTGACTACCGGGCAGCGCGAGTTGCTGGAAGAGACGGGCTACACTGCAAGTGAGTGGATCAAGCTGGGCATTCAGCATCCATGTATCGGTTATTCCAATGAAGTGATCCATATTTATCTGGCGCTCGGCTTGCAATTAGGCGCGCATCAGCGCGACATTGACGAAGCCATGGATGTGTTTTGCTGGCCATTCGCGCAAGTCATGCAGGCGATTGAAGCGGGTGAAATTACCGACAGTAAAACCATGTCTGCCATGTTGCTGGCAGAGCGTTATTTGCGCAAGCATCCGCAGCCGGGAATGCTGGTTTAAATATGCAGGTATTGCAAATTGGGTGCGGTGCACTCGGCAGCCTCATTGCGCAAGCGACACTGGCACGCGGACATGCATTGACGATTGCCAGGCGCTCAGATAAGCCTGTGCCTGAAGGTGCGCAATTGTTACAAGTGGATGTTGTCAGTGGCGCTGGTTTGTCTTTATTGCGTACCTTGCAGCCTGATATTCTGCTGTATTGCCTGGCCCCGGCCAGCAGTGGTGAGGATGCCTATCGCGAAACGTATTACCAGGGCTTGCAGCAGGTGCTTGCCCACGTTCAGGATGCCGGGTTGAAACGGGTGTTTTTTATTTCCAGTACCCGCGTCTATGGTGCGCATGCGGGCGAGTGGGTGCATGATGACACATTCGCTGTACCAGCCGATGCAGGAGGGCAGGCGCTGCTGGATGCCGAGCGCTTGCTGGAGAGTTTGCCTTGTGGCAACACCGCTTTGCGGGTTTCTGGCATTTATGGACCTGACAGGCGGTATTTGTTACGGATGGCACAGCAGCCGCAAAGCTGGCCGCAGCAGTCGCACTGGACCAACCGCATTCATGAGCAGGATGTGGTGGGGGCGCTGATGCATTTTTATGATGCTGTCGCACAAGGACAATCCCTGCATCCACATTATATTTTGAGCGATAATAGTCCTGTATTGCAGCACGAAGTGTTGCAATGGATAGCCGCCCAGATGTTCTGGCCGCAACCCGAAACTCCACTCTCGCAGCCAGTGACGGGCAAGCGTTTGCGTAATCAGCGTTTGCATGCCAGTGGCTATGTGTTGCAATTTCCAGATTATCGCGCCGGTTATACGCCGATCTTAAATACACTTAAATCACAATAAAGGGACATTGAATAAAGTATGTGGAAACAGTGGTTGTCAGTGCTTGTGTTGCTCGCCATCGGCGATCTGTTTGCAGGAGACGAAGAAGGGTTTCGCACCTGGGTGGCTGCCTTTAAGCAAGAGGCTTTGAGCCAGCAGTTGTCACCGCAGGCAGTAGACGCAACGCTGAATCAGGCGACCTATTTGCCCAGTGTGATAGAACTGGACCGCAAACAGCCGGAATTTGTCACCAGTTTTTCGACCTATGTGAACCGTCGCATCAGCCCGAATGTGGTGGCGCGTGGCAAGCGAATGATGCAGGATTACGGCGGTGTGCTTTACGTGGTTGAAGAGCTGTATCAGGTGCCCCAGCAGGTGCTGGTCGCTTTCTGGGGGCTGGAAACCAATTATGGTGGCTATTTGGGTAACTTTGCCCTGCCATCGGCACTGGCGACGCTTGCTTACGAAGGTCGTCGCGCCGAGTTTTTCAAGCGTGAGCTGTTGAATCTGACCCGTGTGGTAGAGCGTGAGCAGTTGTATGATCAGCCAGTGACCGGCTCCTGGGCAGGCGCCACCGGACATATGCAGTTCATGCCATCCACCTTGCTCAAATATGGTGTGGATGCCGATCAGGATGGCAAAATCGATATCTGGTCTTCCTACCCGGACATCTTTAGTTCAGCCGCCAATTATCTGTCACAAGCCGGATGGCAGCCTGGTGCGCCAATCAGTATCATGGTCGCTTTGCCGCCCCTGTTCGATTACAGTCTGGCGCAGTTAACCTTAAAAAAACCGGTGGCCGAGTGGGCCAAGCTGGGCGTGGCTGGCATTCCTGACAGTGCACTATCGTTATCCAGCGCGGCGATTGTGTTGCCGCAGGGGTATGACGGGCCCGCCTATATGGTGTTTCCGAACTTTGATGTGATCATGCAATGGAATCGCTCGATTAACTATGCATTGAGCGTAAGCTTGCTAAGTCAGCAACTGGCACAGGCAGAATATGACCTGTTTATGCCACCAGAGCCGCCTGCCCTCAGTCATCAGCAGATGTGGGCCTTGCAAGAGGCATTAAATGCACAAGGCTTTGATTGTGGACCGCCGGACGGTTTTCCCGGGGCCAAAACGCAAGCGGCCATCCGCCGTTATCAAGCCAGTAAGGCGCTGCCGCAAGATGGTTATGCGGGCGCTGCTTTGTATGCGCGATTGACCAGCAGTACCCAGTAAACTGCCTTTTAGCGCGTTTTAAACCAGCCGGTGACGCTGACCCGGTCCTGGCTTGCGGGCAATACCTGGTGCCAAAAGCTGGCAGATAAAAACAGCACCAGGCGGCCTGCCAGTGGCGCAATGTCGAGATGACGCGCCTCTTGCGCGGGCGGTGTGTCATGTGTGTCCAGATACAAGCGCAGGGCGCCTCCGGCAGTGTCGGGCCAGTTTTGATTCAGATAAATAATCGCGGTCAATGTTCTGGCGCCGGGTGCCGCCGCCATCCTGTGCTGCCTGAACTGGTCAATATGGGTGGTGTAGCCCGTGCCCGGCGGATAAATGGCGAAGTGGGTCTCGTAACTGTCCAGTCCCAGCATCAGCAAGCGGTTGAGCTGTTGCTGCAAGTCTGCCATCAACGCAAAATACTGCTGGAGCGCTGGGTGCCTATCTTCGGCTTCCAGCCAGTCAATCTGGTCGCCACGCAAATTGGGGTTTGTCGTCGCGGACTTGCCTGTGCCAGCCTGGTGCGTTAATCCTGCTTGGTGGCGCGCTTGAGATAGTGCATGCAACTCTGCAACCATTGATTCTGCTAAAAACTGGTCAATCACACAGTAGTGATGCTCAGACAACTGATCGATGATAGTGGTTAACAGGGCTGGGTTTGTTAAGGCTGGCGTGCGCATGTAACTATTATAGCGGGATGTGCGCAGATGCCATTGCCTAGCTGTGCGGTTTCGGATAGAATGCGCAACCTTATTGATTTGCACAAGCAAGTGTTCAGTGCGTCAACATTTAGTCGCGTAGCTCAGCTGGTTAGAGCACCACCTTGACATGGTGGGGGTCGATGGTTCGAGTCCATTCGCGACTACCATATGTCACACAAACAGCCACCCCATACGGGTGGCTTTTTGTATTTTTGTACCACTCAGGCGGAGGTGCTCAGGCTGCTGCTTGAGGAGTCGCCATCCAGGCCATAGCTTTTGATTAACTTGGCAATCTGCTCAAGTGCATGGCTGCTGGTACTGTTTGTGCTATTGGTGCTGCTTACGCTGGTGCTATCACCATTCTGGCTTTGTTGGTAGGCCATGGCTTCAACTCGGGTGACTTTGCCATCGCCATCTGTGTCTGCTTCGTCAAAATTGCTGGAAACCGTATTCAGCAATTCTTTGAGTTTACTGTCGTCGGTGCTGGAGGCCACTTCCTGCATCTGATCTTTGGTCAACCCTTCGTCTTCCTCTTGCCCGCCCGGCGGTGGAGGAGGCATGCCGCCTTGTCCGCCTGGCGGTGGTGGGGGCATGCCTTGTGCGCTGCTTGCCTGATGGCTAGCGCTTTGCAGTTGGTTGAACAGGTTTTCTATGCCCTTCGAAAGCTCACTTTTGGTGATTTTGCTGTCGCCATCGCTATCCAGGCTGCTGACCAGACTGGATACGTCCTGGTCAGTATCGTCAGTGAAGGCCTTGCTGAGTGTGCTGGCGTCAATATACCCCGTGTTGTTGGTATCCAGTTTACTGAATATGTTGCTGGTGATCTGATTGCTGATGTTGCTTAAGCTGATTGTGCTCATCTTCAAGTCTCCTTGTGTGAATGGCCTGCTTTGAAAAGTTGCCATGGTATGACTGTTAACGACCAGTCCAGCAGGGGTTGAAGTCTGTTTTTGTATCGGTATGTATCGCTTTGTATCAACAAGCGCGCTGATGACGCGCTGCGTTAAATCATGGATTTTTTGCGCAGTACGGGTATTTGCATTGCGGAGGTTTCGTGCGCTGTGCGATAATCCGCGTTTTGCTATCCAACAGTGCCATGTGCTTGTTTTGATGGTGGATTCAATGCTTGAAGAGAGGAAGTCATGCCTGTAATACGCTTGCCTGATGGGTCAACCAGAAGTTTTGAAAACGCGGTGACCGTGGCTGAAGTTGCGATGAATATTGGTGCCGGACTGGCAAAAGCCGCACTGGCAGGCAAAGTCACGTATACAGGGCAAGAGGCGAGGCTGGTAGATACCAGTCATTTGATTGCACAGGATGTGGATCTGGCGATCATCACAGACAAAAATGAAGAAGGTCTGGAGATTATCCGTCACTCGACAGCGCATTTGCTGGCCTATGCAGTGAAGGAGTTGTTTCCTGACGCACAGGTCACTATCGGCCCGGTGATTGATAACGGCTTTTATTACGACTTCAGCTACAAACGTCCTTTCACGCCTGAGGATCTGCAGGCGATTGAAAAAAAGATGGCTGAACTTGCTAAAAAAGACGAAAAAGTCGAGCGCAAGGTGTTGCCGCGTGACGAAGCTGTGGCCTACTTCAAGGGCATTAACGAGCATTACAAGGCTGAAATTATTGCCAGCATTCCAAGCAATGAAGACGTATCTTTATATAGCGAAGGCAATTTTACCGACTTGTGCCGCGGCCCGCACGTCCCCAATACCGGCAAGCTCAAGGCGTTTAAGTTGATGAAGCTGGCAGGCGCCTACTGGCGCGGTGACAGCAATAACGAAATGTTGCAGCGTGTGTATGGGACTGCCTGGCGCAATAAAGAAGAGCTTGAGGCGTACCTGCACATGCTGGAAGAGGCCGAGAAGCGTGACCACCGCAAATTGGGCAAACAGCTCGATTTCTACCACATGCAAGACGACGCGCCGGGCATGGTGTTCTGGCATCCGCGTGGCTGGGTGATTTGGCAAGAAGTTGAGCAATATATGCGTGCCAAATTCAAAGAGTACGATTACCAGGAAGTGCGGACGCCCACTGTGTTGGATAAGAGCCTGTGGGAGAAATCAGGTCACTGGCAAAATTACCGTGACAATATGTTTGTTACCCAGTCTGAGAATCGCGATTATGCGGTCAAGCCGATGAACTGTCCGGGGCATATCCAGATTTTTAATAGTAGCCTGCATAGTTACCGTGACTTGCCATTGCGCCTGGCAGAGTTTGGCTCATGTCATCGTAATGAACCTTCTGGTTCCCTGCATGGATTGATGCGCGTGCGCGGATTTACACAGGATGACGCCCATATTTTCTGTATGGAATCTCAGGTGGAAGCCGAGGTGGCCGACTTCATCAAGATGCTGTACGAAGTGTACAAGGATTTCGGTTTTGATGATGTGATCGTTAAGCTGTCTACCCGTCCGGAAAAGCGGGTTGGGACTGAAGAAGCCTGGGATATGGCAGAGACCGCCCTGGCGAATGCGATCAGGGCCAATGCCCTCGAGTTTGAATATCAACCGGGTGAAGGGGCTTTTTATGGTCCGAAAATTGAGTTTACGCTCAAGGATTCGTTGGGCCGGATGTGGCAATGCGGCACCATCCAGCTGGATCCGAACTTGCCTGAACGCTTGGGCGCTGAATACGTGGCTGAGGATAACTCGCGCCAGCGACCTATTATGCTGCACCGGGCGATTGTCGGTTCCATGGAACGTTTCCTGGGGATATTGATTGAAAACTTTGCTGGCGCCATGCCGGTCTGGTTGGCACCGGTGCAGGTCATGGTGCTGAATATTTCGGATGGTCAAGCCGATTATGTGCGCCAAGTAATTGAAAATTTAAAGAAAAATGGCATTCGATGCGATTTTGACTTGAGAAATGAGAAAATTACCTATAAAATACGTGAGCATAGTTTGCAGAAGTTGCCGTATCTGATTGTGGTCGGCGACAAGGAAATGCAAAATGGTCAAGTGGCCGTACGTACCAGAAAAGGTGAAGATCTGGGTGTCATGACAGTCGATGCGTTTATTGCGCGTTTACAGCAGGATATCCAACACAAGGTCTAGTGCCTTTGGTAGCCGTGCGGCTTTGTTTATTTGTTTAGGGGATTGTTATAGCTCAGGATAAAGATACACGTATTAATGGTGACATTACAGCGCCACAAGTACGTTTAGTTGGTATTGACGGCGAGCCGTTGGGGATTATGAGTCTGAAAGAGGCTTTTGCCAAAGCGGAAGAAGCAGACATCGATATTGTTGAAATCGCACCAAATGCAGCACCTCCTGTGTGCCGTTTGATGGATTATGGCAAATTCAAATATGCCGAGAGCAAGCGTCAACACGAACAGAAACTGAAGCAAAAACAGGTGCAAATTAAAGAGGTCAAATTTAGACCTGGCACCGATGATGGCGATTACAACATCAAATTACGCAACATCATCCGTTTTTTGGGTGATGGTGACAAAGCAAAGATTACATTACGGTTCCGTGGACGCGAAATTACGCACCAGGAATTTGGGTTGGCCCTGTTAAAGCGCCTGGAAGCAGACTTGTCAGAGTATGCCCTGGTTGAGCAGTATCCAAAAATGGAAGGCCGCCAAATGGTGATGGTGCTGGCACCCGCCAAAAAGGCAGTGCCAGTCGCTAAAAAATCCGATAAGCCGGATGACAAAGCGGCAGCAGACACAGAGTAAGTGTTTTACCGAATATACAAAGCAATAAAGTTTAAGCATTAAAAGTTTTTTTGGAGTAATACGGCTAAATTGGCTGCCTAGTTACTCTCTATTCAACCTCTAAGGAGAAAAAAATGCCAAAGATGAAAACAAAGAGCAGCGCCAAAAAGCGCTTCAAGTTCTTGGGTAACGGTAAAGTGAAGCGTACACACTCTCACTTGCGCCACATTTTGACCAAGAAAACCACCAAGCAAAAACGTAAGCTGCGCGGTACTTCCATTATTTCTGCAACTGATGTCAAACGCGTTCGCGCAATGATGCCAACACAATAAGGAGACCGACATGCCTAGAGTAAAACGTGGCGTCATCGCACGCGCAAGACATAAAAAAGTATTAAAAGCCGCCAAAGGCTACCGTGGTCGTCGCAAGAACGTTTACCGCGTTGCCAAACAGGCGGTAATGAAAGCCGGCCAATATGCTTACCGTGACCGTCGTCAGAAAAAACGTCAATTCCGTACATTGTGGATTGCGCGTATCAACGCGGCAGCCCGCGAAGCCGGTTTGACATACAGCCGTTTCATGAACGGCCTGAAGAAAGCTGCGGTTGAAGTTGACCGTAAAGTGTTGGCTGATTTGGCAGTGTTTGATAAAGCTGCTTTTGCAAAATTCGTAGAATTGGCAAAAACAGGTTTAGGCGCCTAATCTGACCTAGCAAAAAAAGAGGCTGCGGCCTCTTTTTTTATTTCATCCCAAGCAATAAAACCAAGCAAGAAAACTATCATGGCCGATCTCAATCACCTCATCGCCGAAGCACAACAGGACTTTGCTGCCTGCAACGATGTCCCTGCATTGGAAAATGCAAAAGCAAAATACCTGGGCAAAACAGGCAGTCTCACTGATGCGCTGAAAGGCTTGGGCAAATTATCTGCCGAGGAGCGACCCGCCGCCGGTGCAGCGATTAATGTGGTGAAGCAGGCGGTAGAGCAGGCACTCAACGCAAGGCGTGACAGCATACTGGCCGCCGAGCAGGCCAAACAGCTGGCCAGTGAAACCATTGATATTACCTTGCCAGGGCGTGCCCAGTCTGTGGGCGGCTTGCACCCGGTCACGCTGACCTTGCGCCGGGTGGAAGAACTGTTTCACTCGATTGGCTTTAGCGTCGCAGATGGCCCCGAAATTGAAACGGATTTTTATAACTTTACCGCTTTGAATATCCCGGATAATCATCCTGCACGCGCCATGCATGATACGTTTTATGTCGATAGTGGCAATGACAGCATGGAGCATGTGCTGCGTACGCATACGTCGCCGGTGCAAGTGCATTACATGCAGGACAACACGCCGCCACTTAAGATTATTGCGCCAGGCCGCGTTTATCGCGTGGATTCCGATGCTACACATTCGCCGATGTTCCATCAGGTCGAAGGCTTGTGGGTTGATGAGCAGATCAGCTTTGCCAACCTGAAAGGGGTGGTGCAGGACTTCCTGCAAAAATTCTTTGAACGCGATGATTTGACCGTGCGTTTCCGTCCCTCATTCTTTCCGTTTACCGAGCCTTCTGCCGAAATGGATATGAGCTGGAATGGTGGCTGGCTGGAAATTGGCGGGTGTGGCATGGTGCACCCCGAGGTGCTCAAGCACGTCAATATCGACAGCGAAAAATACCGTGGTTTTGCATTCGGCCTGGGCGTCGAGCGTTTGGCCATGTTGCGCTACGGCGTCAATGACTTGCGTCATTTCTTTAATAATGATTTGCGCTTTTTACAGCAATTCATCAAATAATCCCGCGGCAATACTACATTAATTAATAGGCACAGAGCATATGCAGTTTTCAGAACAATGGTTACGTACAATGGTGAATCCGGCTTTGGATACCGCGCAGTTGGGGCATGCCCTGACCATGGCAGGGCTGGAAGTCGAAGAACTGACAGCGGTCGCGCCCGCCTTTGAACGTATTGTCGTGGCCGAGATACTGGAAGCTGCCAAACATCCCGATGCTGATCGCCTGCAAGTATGCAAGGTCAATGTGGGTGGCGAAGTGCTGCAAATTGTCTGTGGTGCACCTAACGCCCGCGCTGGACTGAAATCGCCCTGCGCATTGGTGGGCGCAGAGTTGCCGGGTATCAGCATCAAGCAGGCCAAGGTACGTGGCGTCGAGTCATTTGGCATGATGTGTTCATCCAAAGAACTGGGATTGGCGAGTGAAGCCAATGGTATTTTAGAGTTGCCTGCAGATGCGCCAGTAGGACTGGATATCCGTGAATATCTGGATTTAAATGACCATGCCTACACCCTCAAACTGACCCCTAACCGTGCCGATTGCCTGAGTATTTTGGGCATTGCGCGTGATGTGGTTGCCATGACTGGTGCACCATTCAATGCGCCGGAAATCGTTGCGGCTGCCGTTACAGACACACAAGCCAAAGCCGTCACCGTGGCTGCCTCAGCCGCCTGCCCGGCTTATTATGGCCGCGTGATTGCAGGCGTCAATGCGCAGGCCGCCACCCCTGACTGGATGGTGCGTCGCCTCGAACGTAGCGGTATTCGCAGTATCAGTGCCCTGGTGGATATCACCAACTATGTATTGCTGGAGCTCGGGCAGCCCATGCATGCGTTTGACCTTAATCTGTTGCAAGGGGATATACAGGTCCGTTTTGCCGCAGCAGGCGAGAAGCTGGCCCTGCTGAATGACACTGAAATCACCCTTAAAGCCGATGATCTGGTGATTGCGGATGATCAAGGACCTGTGGCCTTGGCCGGGGTGATGGGCGGCAAGCCGACTTCTGTAGCCGATGCGACCCAAGCTATTTTCCTGGAAAGTGCTTTTTTTACGCCGGACGTGATGGCGGGTAAAGCGCGCCGTCTGGGGTTGAGTACGGATTCCTCCTACCGCTTTGAGCGCGGCGTCGATTTTGGCAATACGCTCAATGCGCTGGAACGGGCCACTGCACTGGTACTGGAGATTTGTGGTGGTCAGCCTGGCGAAGTGACTGCAGTTGTGGGACAGTTGCCTCAGCGTCAAGAAGTCACCTTGCGTCATGCGCGCCTTGTCTCTGTGCTGGGTATCGAGGTGAGCATTGCGCAAGTCGGCCAATTGCTGACGCAACTAGGCTTTGCCTACACAGAAAATAACGGTGTATTCACCGTCAGTGCACCAAGCTTTCGGTTTGATATTGCACGTGAAGAAGACCTGATTGAAGAAATTGCCCGTCTGCATGGCTACGAGCATATTCCTGCCATCATCCCGGTTGCGGCACAAGCCATGCTGGCAGCACCTGAATCGCAGCGCAGCAAACACTGGTTGCGTGATGCGATGGTGCAAAACGGTTATCAGGAAGTGGTCACTTACAGTTTTGTCGATGCCGCCTGGGAGCGTGATTTATATGGCAATCACGCGCCGATCGCGCTTAAAAATCCGATTGCCAGCAACCTGAGCGTCATGCGTTCCGGTTTGTGGGGCGGTTTGCTCGATGCGCTGGATTACAACCTCAAACGTCAGCAAACCCGCGCGATGCTGTTTGAAGTCGGTAGCCGTTATGTGCGCACCGCGCAAGGCTTTGCTGAAACAGCAACCCTGTCCGGGCTGTGCTACGGTAGTGTGTTGCCAGAACAGTGGGCATCCGCAGCGCGTGCATTTGATTTTTATGATGCCAAAGCCCATGTCGAAGCCTTGTTTGCATCACCTGTACGCTTTGTAGTTGAGCAGCATCCAGCCTTGCACCCAGGACAGTCCGCGCGTATTTACGCTGGCACCCAGGCTGTGGGCTGGTTGGGTAAACTGCATCCGCAGTGGCAGCAACAGTATGGCCTGACGCAAGCCTGTTATCTGTTTGAGCTGGATGTGGCTGCCTTAAGTCATACCAAAGTGCCAGCCTACAGCGAGGTCAGCAAGTTCCTGCCGGTACGTCGCGATCTGGCCATGGTGGTTGATCAAGATGTCTCCGCGCAAGCAATGATTGATACCGTGATGCAAGCCAAAATTGCCAATCTGCAACAGGTCAAATTGTTTGATGTTTATCAAGGAAAAGGCGTGGCCGAAAACAAAAAAAGCCTTGCATTTCTGGTACTTATGCAAGATACTTGCAAGACCATGGTGGATGAGGAAGTCGATGCAATCACTGCACAACTCCTCGAAATCTGGTCAGCGCAATACGCTGCCACCATGCGGTAATCCACCTCCAAGATACAGTCATCGTACGGAAATAATAAGAAGTTCAGGGGAATTTGAATGACACTCACAAAAGCTGATTTGGCTGATTTGTTATTTGAACAAGTCGGGCTGAACAAGCGCGAAGCCAAAGATATGGTTGAAGCCTTTTTTGAAGAAGTACGCAATGCGCTGGAGCAGGGCGACAGTGTAAAACTGTCCGGTTTCGGCAACTTTGAATTGCGTACCAAATCCGAGCGTCCCGGACGCAACCCGAAAACCGGTGAAGAAATTCCTATTTCTGCCCGCCGCGTGGTGACTTTCCACGCCAGTCAAAAATTAAAAACACGGGTTGAAGAGCATTACGCCGAACAACCGATGCAGGTTGCACAAGCCTAACTGAACACGCATGGTCGAAACGCAAAAAGTCATTTTACCGCCCATCCCTGCCAAACGTTATTTCACCATTGGTGAAGTCAGCGAGTTGTGCGGGGTCAAGCCGCATGTGCTGCGCTACTGGGAGCAAGAATTCACCCAGTTGAAACCCGTCAAACGCCGTGGCAATCGCCGCTACTATCAGCACCACGAAGTCCTGCTGATCCGTAAAATTCGCGAACTCCTGTACGAGCAGGGCTTTACCATCAGCGGTGCACGTAACCGTCTCGATGGCGTAGATGAAAAAGCAGAAAAAGCCGCAGCTGTTGAAGCCCACAACACCATGGTCGCTGCCGCAGAAGTGCTTGCCAATGCCTCACAAAAAATGTCAGCCATTGATGTCTCAGCACTGCGTGAACAATTACAGCAAGTCATACAACTGCTCAAAGTCGCTGTTTAAATAAGGCTTTAATAGCAAACAAAAACCGCATATTGCGCTTAGCGAATATGCGGTTTTGCTTTATAATGCAGCCTTCTTTTCAAACGGGTCTCCGTTTGAATCCAACGTCGGGGCGTAGCGCAGCCTGGTAGCGCACTTGCATGGGGTGCAAGGGGTCGTGTGTTCGAATCACACCGTCCCGACCAATAAATAAGCCATTCTCTCGAATTTCGGCTTTCTTCACTGACCAGAACGTAACCACTTCCACTTCACTGTCGATAATGTCAGAAACATTCTCAACATATTGTGGTAAATGACCGGGTGATCGGTGTGCATGCTTCTGTCACCCTCTCCGGAATATCATCGTCCTTTTAAATAAAGGCTTATAAAGCCAATTCTTAATCACATCGGCTCAGTTCGTTTCATACTTTCAATACATGACAAAAGATCGTCGACCTAATTCCTCGACATCTTGCTGACATATTTCGGTTTTAAGCTTCGTTCCTGTTTTTAATCTTCAATTTTATTGTCTGGTGGTTTGTTGCCGGGCATTGATTCGTAACATTGTGAGGAACAGGTTTAATGAAAGCGATGATACTGGCCGCAGGTAAAGGCACGCGCGTGCGTCCGCTGACTTATGAGTTACCTAAGCCGATGATTCCGGTGATGGGGAAGCCGGTGATGGCTTATCTGATCGAGCATCTGGCGCAGTATGGCGTGGTCGATATTATGGTGAACGTGAGTTACCTGCACGAGAAGATTCAGGATTACTTTGAGGATGGGCACCGTTTTGGCGTGAACATTGGCTACTCGTTTGAGGGGGATATCAGTCACGGCAAGATTGTGCCTAACCCTGTTGGCTCGGCGGGTGGCATGCGCAAGATTCAGGATTTCAGCGGTTTTTTTGATGACACTACGATTGTATTGTGTGGCGATGCGGTGATTGATCTGGACCTGGATAAGGCACTGGCCGAGCACAGGCAAAAGGGTGCGCTGGTGAGTTTGATTACCATGGAAGTGCCACTCGACAAGGTATCCGGTTATGGCATTGTGGTGACGGATGACGATGGCAAGATTGTTTCGTTTCAGGAAAAACCTGCGCAGAGTGAGGCCAAGTCCAATTGGGCCAGTACCGGCATTTATATTTTTGAGCCTGCCGCGCTGGACTTGATTCCTTCTGGCAGTACCTTTGATATTGGTTCGGACCTGTTTCCGTTGCTGGTGGCGCGTGATTTGCCTTTTTATGCGATCAAGCAGCCGTTTAACTGGATAGACATTGGGGTGGTGAGTGATTACTGGCAGGTGATGCAGCAGATGATGCTGGGCCAGGTGGCTTCGATGCCGATGCCGGGCAAGCAGATTCGCCCCGGGGTGTGGGTGGGGTTGAATGTGCGCATTGACTGGGAAAACACCGATATTGTCGGGCCGGTGTATATCGGTTCCGGCAGCCGCGTTGACCATTCCACTAAAATTGTCGGTCCCAGCTGGATCAGCAATGGCTGCCATGTGCAACGCGGCAGCCAGGTCATTCGCAGTATTTTGTTTGATTACACGCGGGTAGGGCAGGATTATCGTATTGAAGAGCGTATTGTCTGCGGGGAGTATTGCGTGGATACGACTGGCCGCATGCTGCATGTGGATGATGAACATTGCGATGTGATCTGGACGGATGCCCGTGAGCAGGTGGTGTATCCGGCCAACTACGTGGATAAGGGCGTGGCGGTATTGCCCGGTTGATGCTTTGCCAGTGGCAGAGGTTCTGGCGGATTGTGACACAAGGTCATATTTCTGAAACCTGTTTGTCATCTCGGCTGCTTAGAATTGTCATCAAATTTTCATGGAGTGTTTGCGATGCCGCGTTGGTCTGTCAGGGTGAATGCCGGATTTACTTTGCTTGAGTTGCTGGTGGTGATGGTGATTATCGGCCTGTTGGCGGGCTATGTCGGACCAAAATATTTTCAGCAAATTGGCAAGTCTGAAGTAAAAACCGCCAAAGCGCAGATTGCTGCACTGGAGCAAACACTGGATCAGTACCGGATTGACACCGGACACTATCCTGGCACCGAGCAAGGCTTGAATGCGCTGATGAATAATGTGGCCAATGAACAGAACTGGGGCGGGCCTTACCTGAAAAAGGGCGTTCCGAATGACCCGTGGGGGCATGCCTATCAATACCGCATGCCTGGGCAGCACGGCGAGTATGACCTGTTTAGTCTGGGTAAAGACGGGCAGGTCGGCGGCAGTGATGAGTCGCAGGATGTCACCAGCTGGTAACAGGCAATGCACTATCAGGCAAAGGTACTTAACGGGTCGGCGCTAACCGTCATCGAGCTGCACGCCGATGACGAGCAGGAGGCCTACGCCCAGCTCAAGGCTAAAGGGCTCACTCCGGTTTCTTTAACCTCTCGTCAAACCGGCAAACGCCGCACACGCGAGAAATTTCCGCTTGCCCTGTTTAGTCAGGAATTATTGGCGCTGCTGGATTCCGGGCTGAATCTGGTAGAGGCTATCGAGGCGCTTTCTTTAAGACAAGACCATACGCGCGTGGTGCTACAAAGTATTTTATTGTCCCTGCAACAGGGTAAGGCATTTTCTGCAGCGCTCGAGCGCCAGCCTGAAGTGTTTCCGGTGCTATATATCGCCACGGTGAAAGCCGCCGAGCGCACCGGCGATCTGGCCAATGCGCTGACGCGTTATATTGCCTACGATACCCAAATTTCACTGTTAAAAAAGAAGATTGTCAGTGCCTCTATTTATCCGGTGGTGCTGATGGGCGTCGGTGGCCTGGTGATTTTGTTCCTGATGGGCTTCGTTGTGCCAAAATTCAGCAGTGTGTATGAGGGTGCGGGGGGCGATTTGCCCTGGATGTCACAAATGATGTTGCGCTGGGGCACGCTGATTGCCGAGCATGGCGAGCAGATGCTGATCGCGCTGGTGTGTGTGTTGGTGGGCTTGGGCTTTTTGCTGCGACAACCGGCCTTGCGCCAACTGGTGATGCGTGCCATCTGGCGTATTCCTGCCATTGGTGAGAAATTGCACATGTATCAACTGGCCCGTTTTTATCGCACATTGGGCATGCTGCTGAGTGGCGGGACACCGATTATGGTGGCCCTCACTTCAGTGGCCGGATTGCTGGATGGCAGTTTATCCGCCAGCTTGCAGCAGGCACAAAGCCTGGTCAGTCAGGGCCAGCCCTTGTCACATGCGTTTCAGGTATCGGGCATGACGACGCCGATTGGTGAGCGCATGCTGCTGGTGGGCGAGCGTGGTGGCAATGTGGCGCAAATGATGGACAGGATTGCCGGTTTTTATGATGAAGAGCTGGCGCGCTGGATAGACTGGTTTACCAAGCTGTTTGAACCCTTGCTGATGTTGTTTATCGGGCTGGTGATCGGCATTGTCGTCTTGCTGCTGTATATGCCAATTTTTGAGCTGGCGGGGCAAGTCCAATGAGCCAGACACCAATAAGCCAAGCTCTAAGCCAGACTATGGAACTGCATGCCAAACTGCTGGCCGATGCCCAGGTGCAGGCGCAACAGCAGCAACGTCGCGCCATCGAGGTGCTCGAAGATATGCTGGCGCTGGAGCCTGATGCCATGGTGGCTGCGCTGGCCAGCCTGCTGAATTACCAGCAGGCGACCATGCGTGACCTGCGCACGTGGCAAGTGGCCTTTGAGGTGGTTGCGTACAATCAGGCGCAGCAAAAAGAATGTCTGGCGTTTTATGATGAGTCGCAGTCGCTGGTGCTGGTGTTTGCGGATCCATTCAACCGGCAGTTGCCTTTGTGGGTGCAGCATGCAGTAACACAGCCATTTCAGTGGCGGCTGGCCCACAGGTTGGATATCAACGCCTACCTGGCCGGTGAAGAAGAAACCATGCGCGCCATGGATGGCGTCGGCCTGCCGGAGGCGGGCGCGCAGGATGGCGACGAAGAGCCGGTCACCCAGCTCTCACTCAAGTCCATCCATGAAGATGCCAACCCGATTATCAAACTGATTAACTCCACCTTGTATGACGCGCTGAAAACTGGCGCCAGTGACATTCATCTGGAGTCGCACCCCGGCGGATTGGCAGTGAAATACCGGATTGACGGGGTGATGGCCAGCATTGCCAACAGCCCGGGGCTGGACAGCGCCGAACAGGCGATCTCCCGCATTAAAGTGATGGCGCAGCTGGATATTGCCGAACGCCGTATTCCGCAGGACGGACGTTTTAAAGTGAATACCATGGGGCGTCTGGTGGATTTCCGGGTATCGATCATGCCGAGTGCGTTTGGCGAAGATGCGGTGCTCCGGGTGCTGGATAGAAAAGCCCTGACCGAACAGGCGCAAGGCCTGAGCCTGAAAGCGCTGGGCTTTGATGCTGAAGTGATTGCCAAATTCAGGAAGTTGGCCAGTGAGCCCTATGGCATGGTACTGGTGACCGGCCCTACCGGCAGCGGTAAGACCACTTCGCTGTATGCTGCCATTTCTGAGGTGAATACCGGCTTCGATAAAATCATCACCATCGAAGACCCGGTCGAATATCAATTGCCCGGCGTGTTGCAGATTCCGGTCAATGAAAAAAAAGGCCTGACCTTCGCCCGCGGCTTGCGCTCGATTCTGCGCCACGATCCGGACAAAATCATGGTGGGTGAAATCCGCGATGGCGAAACTGCACAAATTGCGGTGCAGGCGGCCTTGACCGGGCATCTGGTGTTTTCCACCGTGCATGCCAACAGCGTGCTCGATGTGATCGGCCGCTTTATGCATATGGGCGTGGACCCCTACCATTTTGTGTCAGCAGTGAATGGCATCATTGCTCAGAGGCTGGTACGTGCACTCTGCCCGCACTGTGCCGAGCCTTTTACGCCGGATGCTGCATTGCTCGAAGACTCCGGCATCACTGCTGAACAAGGGCAGGCCATGACGTTTTTACATGCCAAAGGCTGCGGACAGTGTCGTGGCACTGGCTACAAAGGGCGTAAAGCGGTAGCCGAAATGCTGGTGCTCAATGATGAGTTGCGCGAAATGATTATTGCGCGAGAGCCGATACGCAAATTAAAAGAAGCTGCCGCTAGAAATGGCATGCGCACCATCCGTGAGGCGGCCATCAGTGCTGTGGCCGAAGGCATGACCAGTTTGCAGGAGATCAACCGTGTCACCTTTGTGGCCTAGCACTATCCGCGTTCTGGTACTCGCTGACAGGATACTCGCTGAATACCTGTCGGGTGGGCCGCGTCCTCGCCGCCAGGTTGTGCAGCAGGCATTTGCCGGCACTGAGCCAACACACTTGCAGGCTGCCATGCAGTCGCTGCTGTCCGCATTGCCTGCCAGTCGCTGGCAACGCATTGCACTTTATCTGGCTGACCAGCATGTACATATGATGCTGTTACCACAACCGCCGATAGCCTTGAGTACTGCGGATAAGCAGGCCTATGCACAGGCCCTGCTGGCGCAAACCTACGGTGATGCGGCCAGACATTGGCCGTTTCGGATGCAAGATCCACGTTTGCCAGCCGCTACGCTGCTCACGGCCATCCCCTTGCTGGGCCAGTATCAGACGCACAGGCTGCAGTCACAGGCACTGTTCGGTCAGCAGCACTGGCTCTCACACACCATACAACCCTATGCCGGTGCATTGTTAAGTCATACCCGTTTGCCGGGGTACGGCACCGTTGTCATTGCCGAGCATACTGTGACCCGATTGCTGCATATGCAACACGGGCAGGTGGCCCATGTCGCGAGCTGGTCGGGCGATGTGCGGGATACGGCCTCCATCGCAGACTGGCTGATGCGTGAGCGTATGTTGCTTGGCGGCGCGGATAGTCCTTGCTTCTGGCTGGCAGAAACCACGCATCGGCCAGCGCAAGCGGCTGGCCGTGCCTTGTCGGATAGTTTGCGGGGCAGGCTATCCCTGCGCATGCTGACGCCGTCAGGTGTGATCAGCGCTTTATGGCAGGAAATTGGGCAGGAGCTTGCACATGTGGCGTAACCCTGCGTTCGTGTTTGAATTTGCGCGCCCGCCATTTGCCTGGCAGCGCTTGACCGTTGCCGGATGCCTGCTGCTTGCACTGGCCGGTGTGTGGCTGGCTGACTTGTGGCAGGCGCAGGTTGCCAGTGCGCAGGCGGTCGAGACCTTGCAGCAGCAGATTGCACAGATGACACAGCAACAACCGCAGGCCGTGCTGAAGCAACCATCGCAAACCGTGGTGATGCAGAAACAAACCCAGGCAGGGCAGCAAACCGCTGGTTTGTCTGATGCACAAAAAAAGGAAGCCGAAAAAATGGCCAACCTGCTTACAATCCGCTGGTTTGATTTGCTGCAGGTGCTCGAAGCCCGCCAAATTGACCATATCGCCTTACTACAACTGACGCCGGATGCAGGCCGGGGACAGTTTGTCCTGACTGGCGAGGCGCAAAACTATCAGACCTTGTTGCAATATGTGGGCAGTTTGCAGCAGGCGTCCGCTTTGCATGATGTGCATTTGCAAAAACACCAGGTGAATGAAGCGCATCCGCAACGTCCGGTTGCATTTGAAGTGCAGGGGGCATGGCAACCATGAGTGCTTTATATGCTGGCATGGGCGCACAACTGCTGTGGTTGTTGCGCCGCCTGAGTAGTATGGTGGGCTGGTGGGCGCTGGCGCTGCTTATGGTGTGCCTGCTGGCCGGGGTGAATCTTGCCCTAAAAACAGCCGAATCCCGGCAGCAAGCGCTTAACCTTGCGGCAGAACTCCGGCAGCTGACGCGCCAGTCGGCAACAGGAAACGCTGCCCCGGCACGACAGGCCTTGGCCACCGCGCAGATGGATACGCAGCAGCGTGAGACGGCAGAGGTGGCTTCAATGCTGGCGCACATGCCCGCGGTAACCGAGTTGTCTTCCCGCATGTTGCAGATCGCTGCGCTGGCACACAAGCACCATATTCCGCTCAATGTCGGTGACTATCAATGGCAGCCTGCCACCACCTACAAGGCCAGCCACATCCAGCAGTTTGACATGCGCTTTACGATTCAGACTGACTATCTTACTTGTCGACGTTTTGTTGCAGATATATTGCAGCGCTACCCGTCTATGGCGCTTTCCGGCTTGGAGTTACGCAAAAACGACACGCTACAACCAACCATTGAAGCCACCTTGACATTCTCGGTATTAATGAGAGACCTCGATGCAATCCGCTAAAGCCATCAGTCCATCCATTACGCAATCCGCCAGTCAAGGCTGGTTGTTGTGGGGAGGGCTGCTCGTCACCTTGGGGCTGGTCTATTGGGTCAGCCAGACGCCGGATGATGTGCCAGAAGCAGACGATATTGTCATGCGTCGCCCTGCCAGTGACAGTCAAGCCACTACTGAGAGGGTGAAAGCGACAGGCGCTGCACCATCAGATGTGCAAGCGTCGCCAATTACCAATACCGGGTTTGTCTGGCAACGCCCTGCGATTGCGCCCAAAGTGCGTCATCCTTTATTTGAGGCGCACGCGTGGCTGCCTCCACCGCTTAAACCCGTCCCGCCACCACCGCCAGTGGCACCCCCTTTACCGTTTAGTTATGTGGGCAGCATGGAAGAGATGCCTGAAGGCCACACAGTGATACTGATGCAGCAAAAGAAACTGTTGATGCCGAAGATGGGCACGCAGGTGACGCCGCAGTGGCGTCTTGACCGTGAAGATGCGCAGTCAGTTTATTTTACTTACCTCCCTCTGAATCAGCCCAAGTTGTTGAGCAAAACTGGCAAGCCTGTCGTTTCGCGTCCACAGACAACCGACCCCTACGAAAGTAACTCATCAGAAATGGCCAATCAATGATCAAGAATATAGCCATCACATCCTTTTTATGGCCTCGCCCATGGATTGATTCGACGATTTGTTCGACATGGATAAGACCCAATGCAATGGCCTTGTCTACCTTGCTCATGCTGTCTGCTTGCAGTAGCTACCCCTGGCAGAAAACACCAGAATTGTCACCCGAGGGCAAAGTGCACATGCTGGCCAAAGAAGTGGCCGAGCATCCTGGTGATGTGGCTTTACGCAACCGCTGGTATCGTGAACGTGAAAATACCATTAATGATTTGTCGCGGGCCGCCGAGGCCGCTGATGCACGCGGAGACATTGCTGCTGCCAAAGAGATTTATGCCCGGATTTTGACGCTGGATCCAAATAATCGTAAAGCGGCCGATTATGGCAATCTCAGTATGCGTGAACAAGCCCTGAACAAGCAGATAGAAAATGCCAAACGACAGCTTGATCAACCCAAGCAAGCGCAGAAAATAGTGCGCGATGTTCTACTGGAGCGTCCTGCCAATGCCGAGGCCAAGGCCCTTGAAAATAAACTGGTCGGCATGGATACGCGCGCCCGTACCGCCCTGCCGCAGTTGAAAAGCAACATCAGCAAGCCGGTTTCGCTTGAGTTGCGTGACGCCAATGTGAAAGTAGTGTTTGAAGCACTGTCACGTGCGACCGGCATCAACTTCGTCTTGGATAAAGATATCAAACCCGAAAGCAAGGCCTCGGTATTTGTGCAGAAAATGCCAGTGGAAGATGCCATTGACATGGTGCTTGCCAGCAATGGCCTGCAAAAGAAAGTACTGTCACCCAACAGTGTGCTGGTGTACCCGGCCACACAACAAAAAAACAAAGACTATCAGGATCTGCTGATCCGCAATTTCTATTTCTCCAATACCACTGCCAAGCAGTGTGCCGATATGTTGCGTACCATCCTTAAAATTAAAGACATTTATGTGGATGAGCGTCTGAACATGCTGGTCATACGAGATCGTCCGGAAGTGCTGGTTCTGGCTGAAAAAATGATCAGAGCACAAGACTTGGCTGACCCTGAAGTGATGCTTGAAATTGAGGTGCTTGAAATCACTCGCAACAAGTTGCAACAATTGGGTATCACTTATCCCACGAGTTTAACCGTGCTTAACAGTCCGTTAACACTGGAGACTATTCAGGCAATCAAATCCAGTACTATCGGGGTGAGCCCGGCGCCAGGTGTGCAATTTAAAACTACGGACAGTGATTTGAATTTATTGTCCAACCCGCGTATTCGGGTCAAAAACAATGAAAAAGCCAAGGTTGTGGTGGGCAACAAAGTACCCGTGATTACCACCAATACCACCGCCAATGTCGGCACCTCTGAAAGTGTTTCGTATATTGATGTAGGCCTGAAACTGGATGTGGAACCCAAGATTATGCTGGATGACTTTATCAGTATTAAAGTCAGCCTGGAGGTGAGTTCGCTCGGCGAAGCAATCACGCTGAGCAATAACTCCAAGGTGTATAACATTGGCACCCGTAACGCCAGCACAGTATTACGCCTCAAACATGGTGAAACACAAATTCTGGCAGGCTTGATTCAGGATTCGGAACGGAAAAACGCCAATAAAGTACCCGGTTTGGGTGAGATCCCACTGTTGGGGCGTTTGTTTTCCAATAATTCGGATGAAAAAAACAAAACAGAAATTGTGTTAGCGATTACGCCTAAAATTATCAGTAACGTCAGTTTGCCTGAGGCGAGTTTCTCGGAATACTGGAGTGGGACCGATAGTGTGATCTCTGACAAGCCTATGTTAAACAACACCCCCGCGCCAGCTGCTCCGGCAAACCGCATGCAGGAAGTACGTGATTTGCAATCGCAACGCAGGCGTGAGTTGAATAACGCAGCCGAAACACTGGAACCTGCAGTGGTGGATCAGAACAGCACTGCTGATCCGGCATCCAGTACACCGTCTGCCAATACGGACCCCCAGTCTTCACAAGCCACTTCTGACAACGCAACCCCTGTGAATAACGAAAGCGCATCACCCTCGGAGACCCCTGCGGCCAACGCGTTGGAAACAGAGCAATTGCCAGCGTCCAAACTGGTGGAGCCTGTGGTGATTCCATAATGCGGTTTTCGGTACAGGCCATGCAGATAAGGGCAGTCTCAAGTGGAGGATTTACCTTGGTGGAAATCATGGTGTCGCTGGCCATTATTGCAGTGATGGCGAGTGTGGCCATGCCCATGATACAAGTGACCATACAGCGGCAAAAGGAGCAGCAACTCCGCGAACATCTGCGCGAAATTCGCCATGCCATTGATGCCTATAAAAAAGCAGCTGATGACGGGCGGATCAAGAAAAATGCAGATGCGACTGGCTATCCCCCAGATTTGCAGGTGCTGGTCGATGGCGTGGAAGACATTAAGGATGTGAAACATAAACGTCTACGTTTTTTACGGCGGATTCCTTATGATCCGGTATTGCCGCCCAGCCAGCGTAAAAGTACTGTTACTGGCGGTAGTGATTGGGGATTACGCAGTTATGATAGTCCGCCAGATCAGCCACGCTACAGTCAGGATGTGTATGACGTGTATTCACAAAGCCCGCAAGTCGGCTTGAATGGGGTGCCTTATGCGCAATGGTAATGTGCCCATCGTCCAGAAGCGCTCCCTTCTTTGCAAGGGATTTACCCTGATGGAACTGCTGGTGGTGCTGTCTATTCTGGCCTTGCTGTTATCGCTGGCTGTCCCGCGCTACTTTTCGAGTGTGCAGCGAGCCAAAGAGCAGGCCCTCAAGCAGCAGCTCACCACCACACGCAAGGCGCTGGATGAGTATTATGCCGATCAGGGACAATATCCGGACACCTTGCAGGACCTGGTCAGCAAGCATTATCTGGATAAACTGCCGTGGGACCCGGTTGCTGAGAGCAGTGAAACCTGGGTGATTAATCCACCAGAGTTGCCGCTTACCGGTGGTGTGTATAACCTGCACAGTGGTGCGGCAGACCAGGCCAAAGATGGCAGCAATTATGCGGACTGGTAGTGTGTGCGATTTGACCACTGCGGCTGATCGGCAGGATGGCTTTTCGTATATTGGGGTATTGATTACGCTGGCGATTGCGGCGATTGGCATGGCGGGGGCCACCATGCTATGGCAACACCAGGCACAACGGATCAATGAGGCCCTACTGCTGGAAACCGGCGAAGCTTATCGTCTGGCGATTGGCCGCTATTACGAGGCCAGTCCGGGGCCGGTTAAACAATATCCGCAAAGTCTGGATGTATTGCTGGAGGATCGCCGGTTTCCGCTAGCCAAAAGGCATTTGCGCAGAATACTGCCGGATCCCTTTTATCCGCGTCGACCGATAGGGCTGATTCAACGTGACGGCAGGATTGTGGGCGTGTTCAGCCAGTCGGAACTGGCGCCGATACGCCAGACAGGCTATCAGGAGTTTCAGGAAGGATTTAAAAGCGCAAAACACTATAAGCAATGGCAGTTTGTGTATGAGCCCAATACCTTAACCACGCTCGAAGAACACTTACTTGACTGATATTTGCCTGACTCGTAGTTTCTTCAATTGCACTTGCTTCACTTGTACTTGCTTTACTTGTACTTGCTTTACTTGTACTTGCTTTATTAGTAGACCATTGTTTGCGAGTCTGCCAGTTGCTGTTTGAAAGCATGGTAATAAGCCAATACCCTGGGCACATAGCGCCGGGTTTCGGCGAATGGCGGGATCGTGTCCCGGTGCGTTCTAACGGCTTGCGGCCCCGCATTGTAGGCCGCCAGCGCCAGCGCCACGTCACCCTTGAACATGGCCAGCAGTTGTTTTAAATAGCTGGCCCCCAGTGTCACCTGCTGACTAACTGACCACTGTTTGACCGGCACCGTACTCAAGCTGCGTGCGGTTGAAGGCAGTACCTGCATTAGCCCGTAAGCCCCTTTGGCAGACATCGCCCGCGGGTTGTAGCCGGACTCCACGGCAATTACCGCATGGATCAGCGCGGCTTCAATCTGCGTATCGCGGGCGGCGGATAAAACCTCGGGCTGGTAAGGTGGCGACGACAGCTGCCAGCGCTGTTTCGGTCTGCGCATGGCAGCGGGCAGACTTGTCGGGGCTGCCTCTGTTGTCTCTTCATTACTGATCACGATTTCTTCACTGCCTGAATTGTCCATCCATACCTGTTCGGTCAACTGTACAAGTTGTGCAGTGGTCGGCAGGTGAGCAGTGTCTTGCGCATGTGCAGAAACTGCATGCAGCAAGCCCATCAGTAATTGTGCGCCCAGTGAAGTGAACAGAAGGAGTTTCATGGTGGCTATCAGCATGCCATAGAACTATGACAATTTCGAGAAGCATGACAATTTCAAGTGCGTCCATGCGATGATTGCGTGCTGCAGGTTCATCATGCGTCTCCTTCACATAGACTGTCGTCATAAAAAAATAAAATATATTTTTTAGTGACATGCTTCGAAGTGTGATTGCAGGCTGTTCTACAGCCTGATCTGGTCTATTGTCATCAATCCATCAACTAAATGACATCTGGCAATCATTTTTCTGTCACATATCTTGCGCAAACTTGCCGCAAATTAAATGAATGTGGCAAACACATGACGACCATCCTATCGACTCCGCAAGATCAGATTGACCCATGGGAACTGACGCTCAGCGAAGAGCAGCGTCTGGTATTTATGGAGGTGATTGAAGAATCCCTGCGCCTGCATCATCGCTCGCATTTCTTTAACTGGTTACAGCGCGGCTTTCAATGTTTGCTGGCGCATGAAGTGGTGATCGTTGGTGTGCGCGGCGTGGAGCGGGCCAGTTACGATTATGAGTATCTCACTTCCAGCCGCTATTTTGGCGATGCGCAATTTGATGCAGTGTTACACGAGTCGCAAGGGATCGTCAGTCAGGCCTTTCAAAAATGGGCCAAGCTCGGCGTGCCGGTATTTTATGACTATCAGACGCCCGCACAGGAAAAAAATAACTATTCAGTGGTGAATATGGATGAGACAGTGCTGCGTGCCTCTGAGCTGAAGAGCTTTGTTGTGCATGGCTTTGGCGATGAACATAGCCGTATTTCCACCCTGGTGATGTTTGGCCGTTTAAATTCGCCCACCAATGCCCTCACTGCACACTTGCTCGAATTGCTGATGCCACATTTGCATTGTGCCATCGTCAAAGTGACCGCCAATAAATGCCCTTCGGTACTGACGACCACTGCCCGCAACGGCCGTGTGCAGCCACTCACCAAGCGCGAGCTGGAAGTGCTGGAGTGGCTGCAAATAGGCAAAACCAACTGGGAAATCTCCAGCATTATTTCGGTGAGTCCTCTCACCGTTAAAAACCATGTACAAAACATCCTGCGCAAACTCGATGTCGAGAACCGCAGCCAGGCCGCCAGCAAGGCGCTCAAACTGGGGTTGATTCAGCGCAAGCAATAACTCTGGATTGCAGCCGTCCAGTCAGTATCCGCTTTTCCTCTTTGACTAGTCCGATATGACTAGTCCTCTTCATTCGTCTCGTCACATTGACTGCTTACACTTGAAAGTTGAAATAGGGTAGCAAAGCTGCATAGTCTCATCAGACTACAGCTAAACATCATGATGTCATGCACACCCTTCAGTATTCGTTTTGAAATTTGAACTGGAATGTTTCAACGGTTGTTCGAGTTTGCTCTTTATCTATTTTTTGACTTACATTTGGGAGAAGTTTATGAAATTTCAATTAAAAGCACTGGCAGCTGCCTTGGTTATGTCTGCCGCATCATTGTCTGCACAAGCGGCAATGAGCACAGCAGGCAGTGGTAATTCCAGCCTGATTCTGACTATGTTGGATAACAATGCCAATATTTCTGCCACTTTTGATCTGGGCTACAACTACAGCAGCTTTGCCGATCTGGTGACTGCTGCCAACAGCGGTACGTTTGCATGGAATGTCACTACAGGTGACTACGCCAACGCATGGAGCACATACTGGGCAACTGCTTCTGCGGCTGATACCAAGTGGGCAATTTATGCAGCTGACGGCACAGGTAACGGTGTGGGTGCACGCGGCATGATCACAACATTTAGTGGTGGCAGCAACTTGTCATTAACTACTCAGTTGGTGACATCTATCACCAGTTTTGATGAATATATTGCTGGTAACAATAACATCACTGCGTTAGGTACAGTAGGTGCAACAAGCAATCATGATGTTGTTTCAAACGGTGCAAGTACTGCTACCGGTGGCGCTGGTTTTGCTGAAAATGCCAAGGCTTATGGTACGAGTGGACGTGTTAATGCTTCAGGCTATATTGCCACTTCAGGCTTGGATCAGTCCATGACAGTTGTGCAACTCTTGAGCGGCGCCAATAACACTGCACGTATCACCACATCAACATTGGGTAATGCCGAAGGCAACTACAGCTTCTCCTTGAGCAGTGCTGGTGTGTTGTCTTTCAACGTACCTGTAGCCGTTGTGCCAGAAGCTGACAGCTATGCCATGTTGCTGGCTGGTCTGGGTGTAGTTGCTGCGGTTGTACGTCGTCGCAAAGCCTGATTTTAACAATATAAAAAGGCCATGAATTTAGCGGCTGACCAACAGTCAGCCGTCAATCCAATCTTTTATTCAAGGAAGCGAAACATGTTTAAATTAAATAAATTGTTGCTGGCAGTTGCTGGCACTTTGGTAGCAGGCCAAGTAATGGCCGCACCTGTGACACAAGCCAATATCACTACAGCACGTAATGCTGGTACATTGCAAGAGTCATGGATTTCTGGTGCTTCTGCTCCAACTTACAATGTATTTCAAGGGTTTTCAGCAGGTTGTGATGCTAATACCGTCGCCGTTTTTAACGGAGGTACTGCAACCGCTGTTTCTAAACCAGGTGCTTCTTCTGCCGGTAACTTTCTGGCTTATGCTTGTACGCGTGGTGGTGTAGTTTCTGTGTTGTACCATACTGTAGATGGTGGTTCCTTTAACGCTTACGCACCACATATTCCTAATGATGTGGACGGTGATGGTACTGTTGGTACAACCAATCTGCGTCGTATCCGTAACCTGAACTCAACAGTTAACACCACTTGCGTGGCACAAACCGGTACATTGTCTCTGCCTAACCAGTCAGCAATTCCTAGCTATCGTTCATGCGGCGTTGTGACGCCAGCCACTGCGGCTGATGGTGCAACTGCTAAACCAGCGGGTGGTTTCTCAGATGTTGAAGCTGCATTGTTTGGTGTTTCAACTGCCGGTTTCGGTACTGAATCTGATGCACTGGTAGGCCAAGTGTTCGGTGTGGCAACATCTGTACCACTGTACCGTGCATTGCAAGCAGCGCAAGGCATTTACGCGTCTGAAGCGGCTGCTGCGTCAGCTGACCCGGACTTCTTGCCAGCGAATGCACCTAGCCTCAGCAAGGCACAATACACTTCAATTATTGTGGGTAACTTTCAGGATTGGACAAGTCTGATCCCTGGCTCTACCAAAAATGTAAACCTGGCACGTCGTGTACCTACTTCCGGTACACAAGGTTCATCCAACGCATTCTTCCTGCGTAACCCATGTAATGGTGATCCAAATGTGGGTGGCGCTTTGCAGCCAGTGAAAGCGGTTGATTCTTCTGCTACCTTGATTGTGACTGAAGGTTCAGGTACAGGTAACGTGAAAACTGCGTTGACCTCCAGCACCGAGTTTGCAATTGGTATCATGTCACTGGAAAACAACTGGCGTACCGAAAGTTCAGGTTCTTCAGCTGGTTACCGTTTTGTTAAAATTGATGGTATCCATCCTGAAACACCAGTTGCGGGTTCAGGCACGACTTATGATTCACATGCTCGTTACACTGCTGCACAAGGTAACTATGACTTCCACATGGAGTTGAAAGCATTTGTGGCTGACAGCGCAGACAGTTTTGGTGCACAAGTGATTACAGATATCAAAAACGCTTTTGCCGGTCTGGATTGTGCTGATTTACCACGTGGTCTGACATTGAATCCATTGTCTGGCTCCAGCTGTGCAGTAGGTGAAGTGGTTGCCAAGGGTACACGCTTCGGTAACAACTGCCAGGCACAACAATTGTTGTTCTAATTTGATTTGATTGCGGCCAAAAGCTGCAAACCAAACTCAAAAGCGCACCCCACCGGGTGCGCTTTTTTATTGCCGGCAGGCATCATCATTTTCCCCGCAGGCCAGTTGCTTCATCGTGTGATCCGCTTGCGTTGCTTTCATCTTTCCTTGTTTTATCACCACGATACGCGCGGTTTGCTGTGCTGATGTTTGGGGTCGATGACCCGCTCTACTGCGCCTTGTCTCTGTTTGGCTATCTGCACGGCATACGCAATGGCCCGGACGGACTAACGCAAACAGCGCGCGGACTAGTCCTTATTTCATCTTTGTGACACGTTGCGCTTACAAAATGACAGCCTCGTAATGCGCTGTCCTGCACAGCATTTGGGTTTGAAAGGTGATGCAATTGTTTCTTCGTGTGATTTGTGTGGTGTGTTTACTGTTTTCCTGGCGGGTTCAAGCGGAAGAGTCTGCCCCGCAAGCCTCTGAACAGGTGAATGCATGGGGGACAGATAGCCAACACATTGCACCGGCTGAAGTCGCTGTGGAAAAGTCAGAAGGCTTTGATATTTTTGAATATGTGGTTAATGGCAACAGCGTGCTGACCGTGAGCCAGGTCGAAAAAGCAGTTTATCCCTATCTTGGTGAAAATCGCTCGATTGAGGATGTGGAAAAAGCCCGCAGTGCACTTGAAAAAACCTTTCATGACGAAGGCTATTTGACCGTGTTTGTGAATATTCCTGAGCAGGAAGTCAACGGCGGCGTGGTCAAGCTGGATGTACTTGAAGGCAAGGTTGAAAAGCTCAGTGTGCTTGGTTCAAAGTATTATTCTCTGGGCAAGATTAAGCAGCATGTGACCGAGTTTAAAGAGGGACATGTGCCCCATTTTCCGACTGTGCAAAAGCAGATTGCCTTGGTGAATACCAATCAGGATCGCGTGGTTGCGCCGGTGTTGCGACCTGGTAAGTCCCCTGGCATGGTGGAGGTGGATTTGAAGGTGGATGACAAGTTCCCCCTGCACGCCAGCATGGAATACAACGATCGTTACACACCCAATACCACCAAAACACGGTTGTCCGGTAACTTGCGTTACGACAACCTGTGGCAGAGCGATCACAGTATTGGCATGGGTTTTCAGGTGACGCCTGAAGACCAAAGTGAAGTCAAAGTCTTTTCTGCGACCTACGTCATTCCTTATGCCGGAGATTACTGGGCCATGTATGGCGTGGTTTCCAACAGTGATATCAGTGCAGTGGGCGACGTGAATGTATTGGGTAACGGTAATATTTATGGCCTGCGTTACATCCACCCGATGCCCAGTCCGATTAAAGGCTTTAACCATAACCTGACCCTGGGTGTGGATTACAAAGACTTTAAAGAGACAACTTCTTTACTGGGCTCAGACAGCTTTAATACGCCAATTACTTACCTGCCATTTTTGATTGGGTATACAGGCAATTTAGCGACAGCTGCCAGTACCACCAAGCTTGATCTGAACTTTATTTTTTCAACCAAAAGTTTTGTCAACAGTGATGAAGAGTTTGACACCAAGCGTGATTTCGCACGCCAGAACTTCTCCTATTTGCGCGGTCAGTTGGAGCATACCCACACCTTGCCTTATCAGTGGCAAGCCTACGGCTCTCTGGGTGGTCAGGCCACCGGCGATCGGTTGATTTCGAACGAGCAATATTTTCTGGGAGGGCTGGATACCGTCAGGGGCTATCTGGAAGCCAGTGCCTTGGGTGATCAAGGGGTGAATGCCACCCTCGAACTGAAAACACCGCCTTTGCAAAAGTACCTGGTGGATGGATTTAACGATGTTCGCCTGCTGGCATTTTATGACTATGGTTATGCAAAAGTCTCTGACCCTGGCGCGGCCCAGATCGAGCGTTTTGTACTGGCTTCTTATGGCTTAGGTCTGGATATCAAAGCGGCGCACGGCCTGTTTGCGCGACTCGACTTTGCGCAGGCCTTGCGCTCGGTGGGTACGGTGGATAGAAACGATACGCGCTTGCATTTTAAAGTGGGTTTTGACTGGTAATCGTCAAAACAATCAGTGGTTGCAATTGAGGTGAGATGATGAATAAATTACGTTTTAAACTGGTATTTAGCAAGCGTTTGGGCATGCTGGTGCCGATTGCCGAAATTGCGCGCAGTCATCAAAAATCCGTCTCGGTTTCGCAGCCTGCCGTACTCGAAGCCACCACCTCTGATCGCCGCATTACACCACTCTGGCGTTTGGCTATGGGTCAAGCCGCTTTATTGATGGCGGGTTGCTTTGCGCTGACCCCGGGCGCCCTATGGGCTCAGGATGCCAATACACTGCCTACCAACGGAAATATTGTTTCCGGTGCCGGTGTGATCAACGTCAATAACAATGTCATGGATGTCAATACGACGACCAATCAGGCGGTCATCCGCTGGGACAGTTTCAACATTGGTGCCAATGCCGGTGTGAACTTCAATATGCCCAGCACGGCTGCGAGTGTGCTCAACCGCGTGATGGGTGATTCTGCCTCGCTGATTCAAGGCATGCTTAATTCAAATGGGCATGTTTATATTGTGAACCAGAACGGCATTTATTTTGGGGCTGGCTCACAAATCAACGTCGGCTCGTTGACTGCCACCACGCTTGATAACATTGCCAATAACACCATTGAGAATATTTATAATCAGGGCATTTTGTCCGACAAGACTGCTCCGGTATTTTCGTTTGCAGATGCCGTTGGCATTATTGATGTCGCTGGCAAAGAGGTCGATGCAAAAGGCAATGTGGTCAAAGAGGCTGCCAAGATTACGACGACGACTGGTGGCAGAGTCATGCTGCTGGCGCCTGATGTGAAAAATAGTGGCGTAATTCATGCGCCAGACGGGCAGGTTATTCTGGCTGCCGGTAAAACCATTTATCTGAGCACCCTGGATAAATTTGCGGGCCTGCTGGTTGAAGTCAGTTCCGGCGGCACGGCGACCAATCTGGGCGATATTTTCGTCAATAATGGCAATGCCAGCATGATTGGCTTGGCGGTGAATCAACAAGGGCGTATTTCAGCCTCTACCTCGGTACGCGCCAACGGGTCAATTTATTTAAAAGCCAAAGAAATACAATCGCTTACAACTCCTGGCGATGATGTTTACGGCAATGTTACTTTGGGTAGGAACAGTATCACCGCCGTGACTATTGACGTGAACGATAAGGAAGAGGTGATTGATGCGCAAGCCATTACACCTTCAATTGTGGATATTAAAGGCAAAAATATTGATATTTTTGGCAACGTCATTGCCAACAGTGGTCAAGTCAATGTGACCGGCATAGACATTCAGAACAATAACAGCAGTATTTATGTAGGCGATACCGCAGTCATTGATGTCTCCGGGGTTGACGCTTTAGCCCCCATGAGTCGAAATCAACTCGCTATTCAATTGTTTTCAGATCAACTGAGAGATTCACCTGCACTCAGAGGGGGCGCATTATTTGGCGAGGTGCTTTATCTGGATGCGCGTAAAGGCACTGATATTATCAGCCAGGACGTGATTGATGAGGCTATTGCCGGGGTGTCGCGCACGATTGCCGAGCGTATGACAGGGGGGGGGGCTGTCAACCTTAATGCGGTGAATGTCGTGACTAAAGCAGGGTCAACCATAGATATGTCTGCTGGCACCACTACTTATCAAGCTGGTAACATTCGTGAAAGCCGCCTGCTGCTTAACAATAAATGGATATTGGCCTCAGAAGCTGACAAAGGGGTCGCTTATCAGGGCATTAACGATAAATATTCGATTACCAATACGCGCTGGGGGCGCACCCGCACCTGGCTTTTGACCAACAACAGCAATGGCACCTATCAGTCTGCTTATAAAGAGGGCGGTGATGCAGGTAGCCTTGCTATCACAGCCTCAAACATTGCGTTGCAGGGGAATGTGGTTGCCAACACCATAGTGGGTGAATATCAGCGCGGTGATTATCAGGGTGTGCAGACTCCGCGGGGTGGGGAGTTCAAGTTAACTTATAACAATAGTGGTGCGCTTAATTTTGTCAGTGCACAAACGCTACTTGATGCCAGTTTTAATGAAAACAGCACATTGAGTGCTGCTCAACAGCAAGTGGCAGAACTCAATACCTCGGCGTTGCTCTCGGGTGGCATTAATCGTATGACAGTTTCAGCCACTGGTCAGGTGAACATCAATACTGCAATGCAGCTTGCGGCTAATGGTCAGTTGGCTGTTGCAGGGAGTGGAGGTGTCAATGTCAATCAGAATGTCACACTTCCTTCCGGCAATTTAACGTTATCTGCCAGCCAGAACGCTGATGTGGTGCTGGCCGACGGGGTTAAATTAGATGTCTCAGGCTTGTTTACAAACGACACCCCGGGGGTGTCTGGCGCAATGACTGGATTGGTGGCTGTGAATGGCGGCAGTATTACAATTAATCACGGGCTCAAGCTTGGGCAGGCGGCAACACTGGATGCCAGCGCGGGCCTTTGGATCAATAATACAAAACAAATGACCGCTGGTCATGGCGGCGACATGACAGTCACACTGGCTGATGCACAGGTAGATGCGAATTCTTTTAAAGCTTACGGCTTGCTGGTGAATGGTGTTACCACCGAAGGCGGGCATTTGACCTTGAATCTTCAGGAAGAAGGCGGGACTGGCTTAGTCAATCATATTCAGCTTGGTGGTGCAAATCCGCAGCAGGCTGATACGTTATGGTTGGCAGATACTTTTTTTAAACAAGGCGGTTTTTCAAGTTATAGCATCAGTAATGCCGGCAGGATTAATGGAGATGTCCTGATTGGTGATGTGAATAACAATAGCGTGGTGATTAAACCGGAACAACAAGTGCTGAGTGTCGCCTCTGCCGCAGGCAGTAGCCAAACGGGCACCGCTTTAAGTGCAATTACCCAGAAATTTACGCTGGCTGATGGGTATCGGTCTCCAGCAAGTCTCACTGTCAAGGCCGGGGATGACCTGACACTTGCAAGTAATGCTTCGATTGTGACTGATACACCTATCAGCCAGTCTGGCGCCAGAGGCAACGTGACGCTGAATTCAAAAGGGCAAATGACTATTTTGGGTGACATCACCGCGCCTGCGGCTGACATTCAATTGAACATTACAGCGATTATTCCGGATAAAGGTGACCTCACTCAACCTAACAGCAGTTTTGACAATACCCTCAGTTTATATTTGGGTGAAAATGCAAACTTGTCTGCGCGCGCCCAATACATAAGCCCGCCTTCACCTGATGGTAACTTGCGATCAGCATTTGTTGCGCATGCGGGCAAAGTTTCTTTGAATGCCGGCAATGGCGTACTTATTGCCAAAGAAGGTTCGGTGATTGATGTTTCCGGGGTGAGTGGTGCCGTTGATTTGCCGGTCACTTCAGGCTATAGCCGAGAGTCTGTGGCTGGGAACGCCGGTACGATTTCACTGGCGGCCAGAGATGGATTGGCGCTGGATGGTACGCTGCTTGGGGAGTCGTCAGGTGTTGGTAAAGGCGGTACTTTAAACATTGCACTCGGTGGGGAAACGGCTGCCGGTGAAGAGAATAATACAAACACCCCGCTATTTTATGCCAACGGTGATCGTATTGTGACGGTCACCCAATCCAAACAGTTGCTGGCGAGCAGCAATGTGGCAGGGGGTAGTACATCAAACCTGATTGATACATCGATATCGCTGACTGAAGCCAAAGGCGTTGGCCAGATTTCAGTCGAGCAGATACGTGAAGGTGGGTTTGATAGCCTGGCGTTGAAGGTGGATAACGTCAGTGCGCACACAGGCGATGCCATTCAGTTTGCAAGCGGTGTCAACCTCAGTGTGCCATCACAAATTTCGCTGGATGCGACAACCCTGTCTGGCGCGGCCCACATTGATACCTCCACGTTAGTACTCACTAATACATCTGGCATCATTGCCAGCGCCAGTGACCTGGTTGCAGGCAGCGGAGTGTTGAGCGCAAACGCCAAGTTCATTGATATTCAGGGGCAGGTTGCTATCGATCATGTGTCGGGCTCCAGCCTGACCAGCAGCTCTGATATCCGCGCGCGCGGCATATCAACTTCATTGGGTAGTGTGGCGTCCTTAACCGGCCTGGGCACCATTCGCCTCGATGCAGCACAGATATATCCGTCCACAGCCACTGACTTTACCATTACGGCCAGTGGACCTGACAGTCGTATAGAGGTACTTAACAGCCAGAATATTGCGTCACAAGTACCGATGTCAGCCGTTGGGTCCATGACATTGAGTGCGGACTCTATTTTGCAAGCGGGGACATTGCGGGCCCCCCTGGGGCGGATTACATTAAATGCCGCCAATCAGCTTGTGCTGGCGGCCAACAGTCATACTTCAGTCTCGGCTGAAGGCAGCTTGATTCCCTATGCCGTGACGGTGCTGGGCGGCACGCAGTTGGCAGATAGCGTTGGCGCTATTCAAAACTTCCTAACTAAAATCGATCAGAAGAAAATCACTTTAAATGCAGATGATCTGGACATGCAGGCTGGCTCGCGTGTCGATGTTTCTGGCAGTGGCGATACATTCGCCTATGAGTGGATACAAGGAATTGGTGGTTCGGTGGATATTCTGGGGCAATCCGGTTACTACGCAGTGTTGCCTTCACTGGGTAATCAGTATGCCCCTTATGATTATTTGATGAGCAGCGGTTCAGATGTGGCCGTTGGGCAAGCGATTTACTTGTCTGGCGGCAATGGGCTGGCTGCCGGTACCTATACTCTGTTGCCTGCGCGCTATGCATTAGTGCCAGGCGCATACCTGGTCAAAACAAATGGCCAGAGCATGCAACTTAACACACAGCTGGCGCAACTGGATGGTTCAACGCTTTCTTCCGGTTATTTTACCAAGCTGGATGGCACCAGCCGTGATCAGTACAACAGCTTTAATATTTTGAATGGCAATACTTTTTACACCAACTATGGGACCAAAAACTACAAAGGACTGGCTGATTACCGCATCACGACGGGTAACGATTTTATTCAAAACCGTGCCCTGCAAGATGGCCGCGATATTCCACGTGTAGCCGCAGATGCCGGCCAGTTAGTGCTTGCCGCAAATAGCTCGCTTAATCTGGAAGGCGATATTGTGTCCAGCAAAGCTGAAGGGGCCAGAGGCGCTTTGGTGGATATTTCTTCCAGTGATATCCGTGTGGTCTCATCAGTCGATCCTGGCGTGGCTGGTGTGCTGCAAATTTCGGCTGATCAACTCAACACCATCAGTGCTGACTCGATTTTGTTAGGCGGTAGCCGCACAGTCAACGGCTCGGTGCAGACCGTGACAACGGCTGCAAATAATGTGACCTTTAGCAATGATGCTGCGCATGCGGTTGCGTTGGATGCATTAATTGTTGCCTCCAAAGATACCATCTCGCTGCATCAAGGTGCGGTGGTACGCACCGGTACGCAGCAAGGTACAGTGGGTAAAACTACATTAGTTGCCAGTGGAGATGGGGCGCTGCTGGCGCTTTCAGCCAACAATGATTTTGATTTTTCAAGAACAAATGTCACGGCCGGAACCAGTAGCGGCAAGCTCACTGTGGAAGAGGGCGCCATATTATCGGCTGGACGTTCGATGGTACTGGATGCGACCAGTACGTTTGACCAGTCAGGAGAAATCCATGTAGATGATGGTGGCTCAGTGACCTTGGGTGCCAATCAGTTTGTGGTAGGTGACCAACCTGTGTCCGGCGCCACACAGATTGATAACGCGACGCTGGATGATTTTGGGCGTTTGTCAGCGATTACCTTTAACAGTTATCAAAATATTATCTTTACCGGTGCGCCCAACTTTGGTAACAACGCACTGGCGATTACATTTAACACCGCAGGCCTCAGTCATGCAGGGGCGGGCGATGTCTCGATCACGGCAGATACTTTCACACTCAAAAACACCTTGGCCAGCAGTTTTAGTCCGGCGTTGAGCAGTGATGGCGCATTGACAGTGAACGCCAACCATGTCGTGTTTGGTCAAACCGGTACGGCCTCTGCCAATATCGACGGCTTTAATCAGGTCAATGTGCTGGCAGCCAAAGATGTGACATTCTCTGGCACCGGCACGTTACAAGTGAACGCTGCACAAACCACGGTAAACAGTGCCGTGATCACGGCTGATTCCGGTGCTAATTACACCATGACAAATAGCGGCCTATTGCAGACACAAGACAATGGTCAACAAGCTGGTGCTGCAACCGGGTTGGGTGCCAGTTTGCGTGTTTCAGCCACCGAGATGCAGTTGGGCGGCAAGCTGACTATGCATTCTGGTGATGTGCGTGCCACGGCCACCAGTGGCAATCTCACAATCGCTTCTGGCGGAGTGCTGGATGTATCTGCGGCCACAGTCGCATTTGATGCAAACAATCGGGCGACCACAGATGCCGGCAGTATTCAATTAACGTCTAATCAAGGCGATGTTGCAGTGCAGGGCAATGCGCTGATTGATGTCTCGGGAGAAGCCAGTGCTGGCGATGCCGGTACGCTGGCTGTTGATGCCCGGAATGGCCAGTTCATTATCGCGGATAACACCTTGAACGGCGCCTCTGCGACGGGTGAGAAAGCCGCCTCCTTTACGCTGGATGTTGGCAGTCTGGGTAATTTCAGTGATGTAAATCAGGCGCTGGAAACCGGCCATTTCACCCAAAGCAGAGACCTCAGGGTACGTGGCGGCGACGTGACCATTGCGGCCAATGATACGGTGACTGCGCAGCAGTTTACGCTGGGTGTAGATAATGGCAGTGCCAGCATTGCTGGCCGTATCAATGCTGATGGTCAAAAAGGCGGTGATGTGGCTGTATATGCCAAAGGCCTGGTGACATTAAGCAGTACGGCGAACATCACGGCTCGCGGCCAGCAGGCAAACCAGTCTGCCGGTGACTTGCAAACAGGCTCGGGCGGCTCGGTGCTGTTATCGTCCAATAGTCTGAGTACAGTGAATGCAGTCTCAGCTGCGTCTGGTGCAGTGATTGACACCAGTGGCTATGATGCCTCTGACAATGGCAATATCGGCGTGGATGGTTATGATGGTTCGGTGACCTTAAGAGGTCAGCGTGGCACTACCGGCACCAGCAATACGGTCAACGTCGCATTTGATACCACGGCAGCGATTAAAGGTGCTAGCGAAGTACGCGTAGAAGGTGTGCGTAGCTACACAGCCACCACTTTCAGCAGTTCGATTGCCGGACTGGTTAACGATACCAATAACTTTTATAACGCCAATACCACCTCGGGCAATTATGCGATGACTCAGGATGGCTTGGCGGCGAAGGTTCTGCCGCATATCGAGGTACGCAGCACGAGCGGCGACACACTCACCAATATGACCACTGCCGTTGATACTAATCTTCGGTCGTTTGGCGCAATGCTGGCAGGCCGCGGCGGTGCGTTGACCTTGCGTGCCAATGGTAATCTGACCATGAACGGCTCATTGAGTGACGGGTTTAGCAGCGCACTGGCCAATGGTGTGTTGCAAGCCAATACTGAAACCTTTAGCTACCACCTGATTGCCGGGGCTGATTACAGTGCCGCCAATCTTAACGAAACAGTGGCCGGGGCAGGTAACTTTACACTCGCCAATGGCAAGTTGATTCGAACCGGCGAAGGCGATATTACCATTGCCGCTGGCGGCAACATGAGTCTGGGCAATATGTCCTCGGTGATTTACACCGTAGGTAAAGCCGTCAACACCCTTGCCGGATTTGTCGCGGGGACGAGTGGAACGAACGTGGCAAATGCCGCCAGCTATGTCAATCATGGCGGTGACATTACCGTGACTGTGCAGGGCAATATCACGGGTGCCGCGACCACACAAACGGTCAATCAGTGGTTGCTGCGTCAGGGCGGCAATGGCGTGGATAGTAGCTGGTGGGTACGTCCTGACTTGTTCCAGCAAGGCATAGGCGCATTGGGTGGCGGCAATGTGCAGATACAGGCAGGTGGTAACGTCACGAACGTTTCTGCTGTATCGGCCACCAATGCACAGTACGATAACTTTGGTGACACTCCGACTGGAGCATCCATCGTCAATGGCGGCGGGGATGTATCGGTGGTGGCAGGAGGTAACCTAGTGAATGGTGTGTATTATGCTGGTCGTGGCAATGTGCAATTGCAAGCCGGTGACAGTGTACTGAAAACCGGCACGACCGGTACAGTGATTGCATTGCAGGACGCCTCTGCCGAGGTGAAAGCCAAGAACGACATCAAAATTGAAACCGTGTTTAACCCAACGTTATGGATACAGGGCAACACTATCACAGCCTCACTGTTGGGCAGCAGCACCTTTTTCAATACCTACGGTGCGCAGTCAGCCGTGACAACGACCGCACTGGCGGGTGATATTGAACTCGGCTTGCAGGCCAGCAATGCACTTTCCAGCGCCAATTTAAGTCCTGGATACAGTATTGCTTCAGTGAATGATTTGGGGGCGATTCACCCTGGAACGGTGAGTGCTACTGCGTTTTCCGGAGATATCACCGCCTATAAAATGGTGCTGGCACCCTCTGCAACTGGCAACCTTACGCTGTTGGCCGCAGGCAGTGTGATTGGCGGCAAGACTTCTACAGGTAATATTAATCCGACCGCCCAGATTCTGATTTCAGATGCTGATTTATCCAGCATTTTAAATGTATATACACCGACTACAGGCCGCCCAGGAGACATTAGTTCCCTTCTCGGCAGCATCAAAACGGGTGTTTCCGGTATCCCCGTGCATCAAAATGATCCCACTGTGGCGACCATCGTAGCCCGTGAGGGCGATGTCAGCCTGCAAGGGACACCAACAGCCACCAGTACCAATATCTACGGCTTGAAATCATCCAAACCGGTCTATATCAGCGCAGGCAATAATGTGACTTTGCATGCTTCCATACAGCACAATCAGGCAGATGACATCTCGGTGATCAGTGCAGGTAACGACTTTGTGATGGAAAATGGAGAGCAGTTGGCCAGAATTGATATGAATGGACCGGGTGAGTTGCTGGTCAAGGCGGGCAGAAATATAGATCTTGGCAACACCAGCGGTATTCTCTCATTGGCAAACACTGTCAACCCTAACCTGGCCCGCAATAGTGCAAACGTTACACTGTTGGCCGGTTTGGGCAAGAGTGGCACCAATATTGCGGATTTCATCTCGACTTACATAGCGCCTGCCGGTGCAGGTCCTGAGTCACTGCGTGGAGACGCCGATGCCATGGCCACATATCGCAAGGCCACTGGTGAACGCGTGCAGCAGTTTATTAAAGAGCTGACGGGTAACGATTTGTCTGAGCAAGAGGCCATGAGTCAGTTCCTTGCGCTGGATAGCACGCACAAAGAGGTGTTTGCCTACAGGCACTTTCAGGCTGAATTGTTAGATGCCGGTAAGGAATATATCAATACAGCCAGTACAGCCAGGGGCGATCAGGCGATAGCTTCCTTGTTTCCTGCTCAGGATTACAGTGGCGATATTTTGATGTATCAAAGTCAGATCAGGACATCCAGAGATGGAAGTATCAGCATGTTTGCGCCTGGCGGGCTGATTAATGCGGGTGTTGCTGCAACCGGCACCTTGCAGCACGATATTGGGATTGTGACTGAAAAAGGAGGCAATATCGGAATATTTGCTGATGGCAATTTTCTGGTTAACCAGTCAAAAGTGATTACCCAGTTTGGGGGCGATATTCTCGCATGGTCTAATCAAGGGGATCTTGACGCAGGACGCGGTTCTAAGTCGGCTGTTTCAGTGCCTGAACGTATCGTCAGCATCAACACTTTCGGGGATGTGATTGTCGAGGTTAAAGGGGTCGCTTCAGGCTCTGGTATCCGTGCGCAGACGTATGATCCAGACGGACCGAATGGCAGTTTGCTCGCCCCTGACTTAGGGACTGTCGCACTGTTTGCGCCACGGGGTGTGCTTGATGCCGGTGAGGCGGGTATTGCAGCAGGTAACCTGCTGGTGGGGGCTATACAGGTGCTGAATAGTACTAACATTACAGTTGCGGGTGCTTCCTCTGGTGTCCCCGTCGCTGATACCGGAAGTCTGGCTGGTGCTGCCCTGAGCGCCACCAGCACCGCTGCTGGTGTAAGTAATAATATGACAGATAACCTTGCTAACCAGATGAACAATCAAAATGTAGCGCCAAAAGAGCTGCCTGCGATTGTGACGGTGAAAACCATCCGGCTTGAAGATTAGTTTTATTTCGTCTCCACAACGCCCGCAATTGCGGGCGTTGTGGTTTTAAAGCCTGTGCATGACTATGTGCCTTGGCTAGTCTCTGTCGCAAAAATACACTCTACAACTTCCCATCTTTAGTCCTAATGGCCCATACGTCTGGCTGCAAACTTAATAAGCGCGCTACCGATTATTGATAAATTGTTCAGGCTGTTTGTTTGGTTATTAACCTTGCGGAGTCTTGAATGAAATTAAAAAAATTGCAGTGGGCGCTGGCATTGCTGGGCCTGTCTTCCTTGAGCCTTTCGGTGAATGCCGGAGTGGTCATTAGTCAGTTGTACGGTGGGCAGGGCAGCACCTATAACCAGGACTTTGTCGAGTTGTTTAATAACGGGTCAGATGCGGTGAATATTAGTGGCTGGTCTGTGCAGTATGCCAGTGCCACTGGCAATGGTAATTTTTCTGCGAACGGCGTGACTTCCCTTTCCGGCATATTGCAGCCTGGTCAGTATTATCTGATGGGCTTGCGCAGTGCTGCCAATGGTCTGGCATTGCCAACGACAGATGTGGCGAATAACGCGACCGATATGAGTGGCAGCAATGGCAAGGTGGTGCTGGTGAATAGCAGCACAGGCCTGACTTGTAATGGAGGCTCAGTGGTTTGTAGTAGCAGCCAGTTGGCGCAGATTGTCGATCTGGTAGGCTATGGTTCTGCCAATTTTTCTGAAGGTGCGGCGGCCCCTGCAAGCAATAGCAGTACAGCCTTGTTGCGCAAAAGTAATGGCTGTCAGGATACCAATCAGAACGGTAGTGATTTCTCAACCGGTACACCAGCACCACGTAATACCAGCAGCGCAGTCAATGTATGTGGCGGCAGCACTGGTGGCAACCAGCCTATCGTGACTTCCTGCCCGGCGGTTTCATTGCAAGTAGGCGAAGCTGGTTCTGTTTTATTGCAAGCTTCTGATGTAGATAGCGTTGTAAATGCAGCCACCCTGTTAGCGTCTGCACCAGCAGGTGTTACCTTGAATAACTTTACCGCTGCCAGCAGCGATGGCCAATCAGCCAGCACCAGTTTGCAACTGGATGGCAGCCTGCCAGCAGGCAATTACGCGGTTGAAGTTAAATTTGCCAATAACGAAGCGCAAACAGCAACCTGTAGCGTAAACGTTACCGTGCAAAGCAGCAGCATCACGCGTATTTACGAGATTCAGGGTAGCGCATTGGGCACAGCTTCAGTCAGCCCGCTCAACGGCCAGACGGTGACTACCGAAGGCGTGGTCACTGCTGTGTTCCCGGGCCTGAATGGTTTTTACATTCAGGATGCTGCCGGCGATGGCAACCCGCTCACTTCCGATGGTATTTTTGTTTACCTGGGCTCAGGCGTGACGCCGACAGTGAGCAAAGGCCAGAAAGTCCGCTTGAACGCCAGCGTGACTGAATTCAATACCATTACCGAACTGATCAATATCAGCGGCCTTCAGGTGTTGAGCAGCAACAATGTCATCCTGCCAACGGATATCAGCCTGCCAGAAGCGACTGAAGGTGATCTGGAAGCTTACGAAGGCATGCTGGTACGCATCACCACGCCAATGACTGCTTCGCAGAACTACTTCCAGGGCCGTTATGGTCAAGTGACCCTGTCTGCTGAGGGTCGCATGATCAAGCCTAGCAATATTCACCCGGCTAGCTCAACAGCTGCGGCACAAGTGGCCGATGACAATGCCCGCCGCCGCCTGGTATTGGATGATGGCAGCAGTGTGCAGAATCCTAACCCGATTCCATTTATCGGTGAAGACGATACCCTGCGGGCCGGTGATATCGTGGAAAACCTGACCGGTGTGATCGACCACGGCCTGATTACCGCTTCTAGTCCGGGTCCACGCGATTACAAATTACATCCAACCGAAGCAGTGCAATTCAGCCGTGAAAATGTGCGTACCTCGGCACCGGCCAAAGTTGGTGGTAATTATAAGGTCGCCAGCTTCAATGTCCTGAACTATTTCACAACCTTCACTAACGGTGCAACAGCCAGCGGTCAGACCGGCCAAGGTTGCCGCTTGGGTAGCAGCGTGTCAGCTTCCAACTGCCGAGGTGCCAATAACCTGGTGGAATTCAATCGTCAGCGTAACAAGATCATCCGTGCACTGACAGCCATCAATGCGGATGCAGTCGGTTTGATGGAAATCCAGAATAACGGCACCACGGCGGCACAAAACCTGGTGGATGGCCTGAATGCCGTATTGGGTGCCAATACCTATGCGGTGATTGCTGACCCATCCAGCGGTACCGGTACGGATGCGATCAAGGTGGCGATGATTTACAAGCCAGCCAGGTTGACACCGACTGCGGGGGCATTGTCTGACACCAACAGTATCAACAACCGCCCGACCCTGGCGCAAACCTTCCAGGCCGCCAATGGTGAGAAGTTCTCTGTGCTGGTCAACCACCTCAAGTCCAAGAGCTGCTCTGATGCAGGTGGCACAAATGCGGATCAAGGCGACGGCCAGGGCTGCTACAACGCGCAACGACTCGCACAGGCCAACCAGCTGGTGCAATTCATTCAGACGGTTAAAAACCAGGCGAACGATCCCGATGTTTTGGTGATTGGTGACCTGAATGCCTACGGTAAGGAAGACCCTGTGCTGGTGCTGGAAAACGCCGGTTTGCAGGACCAGATTGCACGTTTTAATGGCCAGGATGGTTACTCCTACGTGTTTGATGGTGAATCCGGATACCTGGACCACGCACTGGCGAATGCCGATCTGGCAGCGCAAGTGGCTGGCACAGTGCACTGGCATATCAACGCCGATGAACCGTTCGTGATCGACTACAACACCGAGTTCAAACCGCAGGACCTGTACACAGATTCCCCTTACCGTTCTTCTGACCATGATCCGGTGATTGTGGGTCTGCAACTGGTGAAATCTGTGCAAGGCAGTGGTCAGCGTGACACGTTGGTCGGTACGGCCGGTGATGACGTACTGACTGGTGGGATCGGTGCTGACACCTTAACTGGCGGCGCAGGACGCGACACTTTTGTTTACCAGAGCATGCGTGATGCCACCGACACCATTACCGACTTTACTCCGGGTGAAGACCTGCTGGACATGACAGCACTGCTGCAAAGCCTGGGCGTGAACAGTAGTCAGCCGTTTGCCGAAGGGGTTGCCCGCTGGGTGAGTGTAGCCGGTGGGGTGCAACTGCAAATCGACAGCGACGGTAGCAGCGGTCCCGCTACTGCCAGACCGTTGGTGACCTTAAAAGGATTAGCCATGAATCAACTGGACGCACATAGAGATGTGCGCTGGTAGAAAACCATAACAAATCAAAACATTATTTTTAATGAACCTAGTGAGAGGATTGATGATGAAAAAATTGAGTGTAATGTTGGCCATGTTGTTATCTGCACAAGCGAATGCGGCTCTAAATGCGGGAGACATTATGTTTACTGCGTTCAACGCGGATGAGGATGGCTTATCGTTTGTGACCTTTGTCGATATTGCCGCCAACACCACTATTTACTTTAGTGATAACGAGTGGACAGGGAGCGCGTTCAATTCCGGTGAAAGCTATAACCAGTGGGTCTCCGGCAGTGTATTGAGTGCCGGTAGCGTGGTGAGGCTCTCAGCTTATGACACGGCCAGCCTGTCTGCTTCAGTCGGCACCTTGTCTCGCGTCAGCGTTAGTGGCAGCAGCAACTGGGGCATCAGCAACAGTAATGAAACCGTGTATGCCTTTCTGGGCAACAGTGCGACTGCCCCGACCACTTTTCTGACCGCAATCACTAACGGCACGTTTGCCGCAGATGGCAGCCTGACCAATACTGGCTTGACTGCAGGCGTCAATGCCGTGCAGTTGACCTCGAAAGCCGGGGCTTCAAGCAACCCTGATTACGCAGAGTACAACGGTGTACGTGACGGTCTGAGTAACTTTGCTGACTACAAGGCACAAGTGGCTAATGTGAATAACTGGAACGTAGACACCGTGAATAACAGTACTTCTGCGGCGCTGATCCCTAACACTACCGCGTTTGCCGTGGCTGCCGTGACGCCAGTACCAGAAGCAGACAGCGCAGCCATGTTGCTGGCTGGTTTGGGTCTCCTGGGCCTGGTTCGCCGTCGCCAATCACGTTAATCCCATCCTTGAATACTTGAATGAATGCGTGCCGTGATGCGTCACGGCACCTTTTGGAGAATGCAATGTTTAAACTGAAACAATTAACAGCTTGTGTGGCATTGGCTTTGACGGCCGGTGCTGCCTGGGCTGAAGGTGTGACTGTATTACATGTCGGTGATCAGGAGAGCTGGTTACTGTCTGCTCAGGGCAACCTGCGCGATAACTCAGGTCAAGCCATTTCATTTTATGGTGGTGTAGATCGTTTGGCCACTGTGATTAAAAATGCAGAAACCGCGGCGACCAGCCAGGGCCGTACGGTATTGAAGTTAAATGCCGGCGATGCTTTTTTACCAGGCCCGCGTTTCACTGCCAGCCTCGCCAATCTGCCCAATAGCTACAGCGATGGTGGCCAGGATTTTTACGATGCGATTGCATTACGCCAGATTGGCTTTGACGCCATGGTGTTTGGTAATCACGAGTTTGATCTGGGGCCGCAAGTCGCTGCCCGTTTTGCCAAAGTCTCTGGCAGTACGTATCTTTCCAGCAATTTGAATTTTGACGCGACAGCCGAATTCAGCGCCCTGAAAGCCAGTGGTCAGGTGGCCCCTTCCAAAGTGATTACCACAGCAGCCGGGCATAAAATCGGGCTGGTTGGTGCGACGACACCATTGCTCCCCACCATTTCCTCTCCTGGTGCAGTCAATGTCATCGGTTATGACGCCAGCCAGACTGAAGCACAAAACCTGCAAGCCCTGATTCCGCTGATTCAGGCAGAAGTGAGCCGCCTGCGCAATGAAGTTGGCGTGACCACCGTCATCCTCATGAGCCATTTGCAAAATGCAGCGAACGAAATCAATGTGGTGATTCCGGCGCTGACCGGTGTGGATCTGGTGTTGTCCGGCGGCGGGCATGAATTGATGGCGGATCCGGATGATTTACTGATTAACGGCGGTGTGGCAGCGACTTACACCACACATCCTGTGAATGCGGTGGATGCGCAAGGCCGTACGGTCCCCGTGATGACCAGCCATTTCGGTAATCGTTACGTTGGTCAGGTCAACTTTACGATTGATGATGACCATGGCACCTTTGCCGGTGTGGAGTCTAGCAAAATGATGCGTGTAAGCGGTGCCGCCGCTGATGCAGACCGGGTGACTGGCGATGCGACTTTGCAGGCACAGGTGGTGACCCCGGTGCTTAACTATATTGCAGCCTTGAACGCACAGATTATTGGGACGACTGCCGTCAAGCTGAATGGCCCGACCCATACCACTTGCGGAGCGCTGCCTTGTACTTTTGTGGCAGGGGTACGTAACGCTGAAACCGGCCTGGGTAACCTGGTGGCAGATGCTATGCGTTTTGCTGGCAAAACAGATGTTGCGATTCAAAACGGTGGGGGTATTCGTACCAATATCGCCAGTGTTGGTAATGTGTCTGTTGGGGATACCTTCAATGTGTTGCCGTTTACCAACCTGGTAAAACGTGCCCCGGAGATGAACGCCACCCAGTTGAAAGACTTGCTGGAGCATGGCTATGGCGATACCAGCCCGACCGGCAGAGCCAATGGCCGTTTCCCGCAGATTTCTGGCATGCAGGTGGTATATGACAGCCGCAATCCTGCCAGAACGACACAGGGCACTGGTAGCCGCATTCAGCGTGTGGTGCTGGATGATGGCACCGTCCTGATTGATAACGGTGTGGTGGTGAATAACAGCCGCGCGTTCTCGTTCACCACCATAGACTTTACTGCCGCCGGTGGCGATGGCTATCCATTTGCAGCCAACGCAGTCATGTTTGAAAACAGCCCGTTTACGATTACCTATCAGGAGGCTCTAGCTAACTATATTGAAACACCGAAAGCCGAGGGTGGCCTGGGTCGCTTGAGCAATGCAGATGGCGATGAAATTACCGCCAATATGTATGGCCTGGAAAACCAGTACGACAAAGGCGGGCGTTTGATTGATCTGGCAATTGCCAATACCACGCCGGGTGTCACACGCACCGGGTCAGCCAGTCGCGATACGCTGGTGGGCACGGCAGGCGATGATGTGATCAATGGCGGCTTGGGTGTAGACACCCTGACAGGCGGTGCAGGTAACGATGTATTCGTGTTTAACAGTATGCGTGAGGCGGGTGACACCATTACTGATTTCACCCCTTATGCAGACAAGTTGCAGCTGAGCAGCTTGCTGGCATCACTGGGTATTTCTGCCAACGTCGCTGTGGCTGATGGCTATCTGCGCTTGCAGGATGTGACAGGTGGCGTGCAGCTGCTGGTGGATGCTGATGGCGCCACTGGCCCGGCTGTGGCCAAACCGTTGCTGACGCTTAAAGGACTGACCGCAAAACAAGTCATGCCAGCCCGAGATTTCACACTTTAACTCAAGGTTTTAATACTATTACTAAAGGAATATTGCAATGAATATGATCAAAAAAATCACCATGGTCGCCTTGCTTGCCGTGGTCATGCCAGCCCAAGCCGCCATTCAGTCTATGCAGTTTAACGGTCTGGTTGATTCGGGCTATTACAATGGCACCAGCTATCAGGGCCTGTTCAGTTTTGACGATGCGGGCGTGCTGGCTTCCGGCACTGAGTTAATCAACCTGAGTAGCTTGAACTTTAACTTTGGAGGCAGCCTGTTTAATCTGGGTACGCCTGCATTGTCAAATGCGACAGCTGTTTTTCAGGATGGCGTGTTTAGCGGGATTGAATGGTCAGTCGACAGCAGCAACCCTGCCATCGGCTTCAGTTTTGTCGCAGGCAGCCTGGACAGTTCGGATGCATTTCTGGCTTATGACACAACGCTGGGACTTTCAGGGGCAGGCAGTTTGACCTATGCTGCCGCAGTACCAGAACCCACCCACTCTGCCTTGATGTTGATGGGTTTGGGCCTGATCGGCCTGATTTTGGCGAGACGTCGTCAACCATAACGAAGTCTTTATCGACTCAAGCCCGGCACTGCTGGGCTTTTTTATTTTAAAACGGACTAGTCCGCCTAGTCCGCTATTAATTTCGTTGAAACATTCAATGATTAGACTTGCTGCTCGAATTAACCCGACTGCGATGGATATGAAGAAGTCTACACTTGGTTTATTGGCCAGCCTCTGTTTCTTACCCCTTTCTTTTTCGGCCAGCGCCGCATGGAATGCTGACTGGGCCACCCAACAAAAAATCACGATTGACACTGCGCCAGTGAAAGAAGCAGTGAATCAGGCGCCAGTGCTGGTGCGCCTGCACTCGGGCAACTTTGACTTTACCGGTGCCAATGTCGATGGTTCCGATCTGCGTTTTATTGCAGCCGATGACAAAACCGAACTTAAATTCCAGTTGGAAAAATATGATGCGGTCAATGAACTGGCGATCGCCTGGGTGCTGTTACCACAGCTGTCCGCAGCCAATAAAGACTTGTCGATCAGCCTGTACAGTGGCAACGAGGGCGGAAAAGCCGCGAGCGATGCCAGTGTGCTGAATGCGACCAATCTGCTGGCCAGATTTTCTTTTGCAGAAGCTGCATTGTTGAAAGACAGCGGCCCGAATCAGCTCACAGCCAGTGGCTCAATTGCTGTGCAAAAAGCCGGTTTGATTGCTGAAAGTGCGCAATTGAATGGCAGTGCATTGGTAGTGAACCTGCCTGCTGCACCGGATATCGCGGCTGGTACCACCTGGTCAGTCTGGTTTAAACCGGCCAGCCTGCCGCAGACCGGCGTGTTGTTCAAGTCTGGCAATATCAGTCTGCAAGTGGAGGGCAGTGCACTGACCTTGCAAGCGGGCAGCACAAAAATCCCGGCAGGCGAACTCAAGGCTTCTGCCTGGCAGCATATTGCACTGGTGATGCAAAACGGCAAGGCGATGGTTTACCTCAATGGTAATGAGGTTGCGCAACAAGCACTCACGGATGCAAAGCCAGATAACGCGTTTAGTCTGGGCCAAGGGCTGACTGCCGAGGTCGATGAATTGCAACTGTCCGCGACTGCACGCAGTGCTTCGTGGCTGCTATTGGCCGCGCAGACACAAGGCGCCGAGACCAGTCTGGTGAAAGTGACGCCTGCCGGTGAAGCCGAAGGCGAGGAAGAGGGCGAAGCCAACTACATGGGCATTCTGATTAACAGTCTGACGTTGGATGCCAAGGTGGTGATTGCGATTCTGGCCGTCATGTTTGCCATCAGTGTCTGGGTGATGGGCAGCAAAGCGCGCCTGGTCACTCGTACCGATAAAGACAATACTTTGTTTCTCAAGCGCTTTCAGCAAGTGCAGGGCAAGGATTTGCTCAGTCTGGACAGCACTGGCAATTACACCCATTCCACCTTGTTCGGCTTGTATAAAGCGGGTCTGCGTGAAATCAAAAAACGGGAGGTTGACGGCAAAATTTCGCTGGGCGGTGCGTCGATTGATGCCATCAAGGCCGCAGTGGATGCCGATCTGGTACGTGAAACCCAGCGCATGAACAGCATGATGGTGTTGCTGACGATTGCGATTTCTGGTGGCCCTTTCCTCGGCCTGTTAGGCACCGTGGTGGGGGTGATGATCACGTTTGCGGCGATTGCAGCAGCAGGTGACGTCAACGTCAACGCGATTGCGCCGGGTATTGCCGCTGCCTTGCTGGCAACGGTGGCCGGTCTGGCCGTGGCGATTCCGGCACTGTTTGGCTACAACTACCTGGCCAGCCGCGTCAAAAACATCACCATCGCCATGCAGATTTTTGTCGATGAATTTATCACGCGCACTGCTGAACTGTACGGCAAGGAATAGGCATAAGCCATGTCAGAAGGCGTCAAGGAAGAGAACCAGCTATACGATGAAATCAATATTACGCCGATGCTGGATCTGGCGTACGTATTGCTAGTGATTTTTATCATCATGACCACCGCATCGGTACAGGGCGTGAAAGTCGATATGCCGCATACCGTGAATTCGGCCGCACTCGCAAAACCGCAAATGCGGGCGATTACCGTGACCAGTGATGGCAGTGTTTATCTGGATGCCTTTCCGGTGGATATGGCACAACTGGAGCAACGGCTGGCCGAATACAAGGGCAGTAATCCCGAGTTGCCAGTGGTGCTTAAAGGCGATGCCGCCGCCCACTATGAAAAAATTTCGGAAGTGCTGGAAATCTGCAAGCGCCTCGATATTACCGAAGTCGGTCTGGTGACCAAAAAGGTCACGGAGTAATTCATGCAAGTTCAAAACGACGCACAACCCTACGACACCATCAACATCACGCCCATGCTGGATCTGGCTTATGTGTTGCTGGTGATTTTTATCCTGATGACCACCGCAGGCGTGCAAGGCCTGACCATGAACCTGCCCAAGCCATCCAACAAGCCCAGTACTGAAAAGCACGATCTGAAAATTGTGCAGGTACAGCAGGGCGGGTCGCTGACCATAAATGGTGTGGGCGTCAGCATGGCGGAACTGGAAACCCAGCTCAATCAGGCCAAGGCCATGGACCCCAAGTTTAACGTCATGATCAAGGGTCAGGCGCAAGCGCCTTATGCCGGGGTGATTTCAGTGATTGATCTGGTCAATCGCCTGGAAATTGAAAATGTGGGCCTGGTGACAGGGAAGATTGGGACCTAAAGGATGGCTGACACGCAATTTGATCTCCAGACCGAGGAACCCCCTGTCTCTGCCAGCCGCTTGTGGCTTAGTCGAGTACTGATTGCCCTGCTGGTGCTGGCAGTGCTGGGTGCGATTGGCTATGGCATTAAAAAGCTGTTCTCGGGCGGGGCCCCGCACAAAAAGCAAATCACGACAGTGAAGTTGCTGCCGGATACGCCCCCACCACCGCCTCCGCCGCCACCCAAAGAGCCGCCCAAGGAAACGCCAAAAGAGCAACCAAAAGAAGCGCCGAAGGAGCCTGAACCAAAACCTGCAGAGGCGCCGCCGGCCGAGAACCTGAAAATGGAAGGCGCTGCCGGAGATGGTCCGAGTCCGTTTGCTTCCGGTCAGGTTTCCAAGGAATACGAAAAAGGCGATTTAACCACCGGGCCCAAAATTGGTGGCAAGAAAAACATGGCTGCGTTTGCCTGGTTTACCGGCAAGATCGACAGCCAGATCAAAAAAGCGCTGGCGGCAGATATGGAACTGGCCAAGACCAAATACCAGGTAGACGTTCGGGTGTATTTAACTGCGCATGGTGACATCGAGCGTGCCGAGTTGCTGGATTCCAGTGGCAATGCCGAGACCGATGCCTTGCTGCGCAAGGTGCTGGCCAGAATCCCGCCACTCGGCGAGGTCGCACCTGAGGATATGCCCAGAAAAGTGGTGATCCGGGTGACTTCGCAGAATATGTCTTAATAGAAAACGCATAGGGGTGCTTCTGTAAATTCAAGTTGCTAAGCCAGACAAGGCGCGATTAAAAAATTCTGACGCCGCATATAGTGGATATGTAAGGATGCATTTTTTTGAGCAACGCAGTATCGCGACGCAAATTGATTTTATGGAAGTGCCCATATAGGAAATGTCATTGAATGACAACGAGTAAACAGGGAAAAATGATGCAGATTACATTGAAAAACTGGAAGCTATCACTGGCATTGGCAGCTATTTTTGCAAGCCAGTCAGGGATGGCTGTTGCAGGCGAGCGCGAGTCGCTGGAAGAGGTGCGAGCCACCACCATGAGCCTGATTGAATTGCTGGTACAAGAGGGCGTGTTATCCAAAGACAAGGCTGACGCCTTGCTCAAACAGGCACAGATGGCAAAGCAAAAAGCCCAGGAAGAGGCCGCTGCACAGGTCGCCTCACAGCCTGTCGAGACGGCAGCGCCTGCTGACGCTGGTCAGCCCAAATCCATCCGCGTGCAATATGTGCCTGAGCATGTCAAAAATGAAATGCGTGCTGAAATTGAGCAGGAAGTGATGAAAAAACTCAATTACAAGGCAGGTGAGCGTCTGGGTATCCCCGAGTGGATAGACCGTGTGGAATGGACAGGTGAGCTACGCTTGCGTTATCAGCAGGATCAGTTTAGCGATACCAATGTGAGTCCTGCCACCCTGGCCTCCAATAACACGCAATATATGCAGGTCAATAACACTTCTGAAGATCGAGAACGCCAACGTATTCGCGCTTTATTTGGCGCCAACTTGCATATTAATGATTGGTTAAATGGCGGGATTCGGTTTACTACCGGCTTATTACAGACGCCTGTGACCCCCAATCAGACCGAGGGTTTTTCGCAAGGGAAATTTGTGTTTGGACTGGATCGGGCCTTTCTGGAAGCAAAACCTTACGATTGGCTCACATTGACCGGAGGTCGTTTTGCCAATCCATTTTTTACGGGTAATCGGGTCTTTGGTACGGATTTGATTTGGGACCCTGATTTGGCCTTTGATGGTTTAGTCGCCAAAGCTAATCCTAAAATCAATAATCATTGGCAAGTATTTTCTTCTGTCGGTGCATTTCCCATCGAGGAAGTTGAGACATCAGATACAAATAAGGCACGTGATAAATGGTTGTATGCAGCGCAAGGCGGCATAGAGTGGACAGCAAGTGACAATAGTAAAGTCAAGTTAGGCGTAGCCTATTACGATTTTAAAAATGTCGAGGGTGAAGCCAGTCAGTTTAATGGAGACACCAGGTTTGATGCGACCGTACCGTTGTGGAGACAAAAGGGAAACAGTACTTTTAAATTGAATTCTTTTGCTAATAATTGTGATAGCGCGACCAACCCCTCGCGATGCGGCTTGGCTTCGCAATTTCAACTGTTGAACTTTACAGGTGAGGTTGATTTGGCCTTGTTTGATCCGGTACATGTGATTTTACATGGCGCATATGTGAAGAATATTGGCTTTGACCAGCAAGAAATTTTACGTAGAACGAATACCTTATTAGATGAAGAAAATGAAGGGTATGAGTTGGCGTTGATGGTCGGCCATCCGATGATGAAGAAATTGCATGACTGGCAGGTATTTGGTGGCTACCGGCGTTTGGAAAGAGATGCCATGCTGGATGGTTTCACCGACTCCAACTTCCGCCTGGGCGGCACCGATGCCAAAGGTTACTTTTTGGGTGCACAGTACGGATTGGGTAAAAATGCGTGGTTATCTTCACGCTATATCAGTGCCGACGAAATCAGCGGGTTGCCATTTTCGGTGGACACCTTTTTTGTTGACATGAACGCCCGTTTCTAAGGTTGACTCGATGAAAAAGACGCTCATTCTTGGTTTGGTCGCGATGATTGCCTGGAGCTGTTCATCGCCGCTATTCGCTGCCGACAAACCTGACAAAGCCGCCAAACGTGCCGCCATTCTGATGCAAAAGCTCAAACAGGATATGGAGGCTGAAAAAGCCGCGCTGCAAACACAGCTGGAGCAAGAGAAAAAGAGCATGACTGAACAGCTCAATTCGGTCCAAAGTGTACAGCGTAGCAACTCGGCCAAGCTGCAAGGGCAGGTCAAACGCAATCAGCAGTTACAGTCTGATGCTGATCGTTTACGCGCAGAAAAACAGGCGATGGAAAGCCAGCTGACACAATTGCAAACGCAGTTGCAGGAGCAACAGCAATTGGTGGCTGAGCTCAACCAGCAATTGACGGACACGAAAAATGCACTGGGTGTGAATGATACGCAGCGAAAAAAACTGGTGAGCAATGTCAGCAATATGCATCAGAAACTGCAATCCTGTGAAGAGAAGAACAGTCAGCTTTATGCCTATGGCAAGTCGCTGGTGAGTTTGTATGATGATGCTTCCATTTACCAGAAAATCCTGCGACAGGAACCGTTTTTTCAGCTAAAGCGGGTGGAGCTGGAGAATTTGTTACAGGAAAAGCGTGATCAACTGGACGCCGGTAAAGTTGATACAATAGCCACGCCTTGATCCTCCTGGTGTTGCGCAGTTGATGATGTGGATGCAAGATTGTTTGGTTTGATGAAAAGTGGCTCCATCGTATGGTTCAGACCGGTTTCTATGTTTAGCGTACAAGAACGCGCACGTGTTTTTCCCTTTATTGGCTTTATTTTGCTGCTGGCAGCGGAACCTCTGCTAAAGACGGGTCTCACCTCCATCGGCTTGAGCGTGCAGTTGACTTATGTGCTGCGAACCCTGCTGGCAGTCTGTGTGCTCTTTTATTACCGCCAACACTACATAGAGCTTGTGCAAAGACCCAGGCTTGAACAGGTGTTTTGGGCGCTGATCAGCGGCTTGATCGTGTTTGTGCTATGGATACTGCCTTATCCCGAGTGGATGGGAAGCAAAGCGTCCGGCAGTTTTGCCATTCCGACCATGGGGAATCCTGCGGACCTGTTTTGGCTGGCATGCCGTTGGACAGGCTCTGCGCTGATCGTGCCTGTCATAGAAGAGCTGTTCTGGCGTTCGTATTTGATGCGTAAACTGGATGCATCTGATTTTATGGCCGTGTCACCCGTCACGGCAAGTGCTTATGCGGTTGTGGCAAGTAGCGTATTATTTGCAGTTGAACATCAGCTCTGGTTTGCAGGGCTGTTGGCAGGGTTGGTATATGCCTGGTTATACCGTCGATTCCAGCTGCTCTGGATGTCCGTGCTGGCACACATGACTACCAATGCTATATTAGGCATGTGGGTGATTGCAGGGGGACATTGGTTGTATTGGTAAGCGCAAGTATTAATGGTTTTGTGGTTTGTCATGCCGTTTTTTGTGAAGCGGATGGCGCACTTTAGACACAAAACACAAACGTAATGACATATTTAAAGGTTGATGATGAAAAAAACAGTATTGATCGTGCCAGCATTGTTGCTGGTAATGGCCGGGTGTAGCAAACATGAAGAAGGGTCTGGTAAAGGCGCTTCTCAAGTGGTTGCCAAGGTCAACGGCAGTGAAATTACCGTGCATCAGTTAAATTTTGCGCTGTCTAAACTGGGCAAGCTGGATGAGTCCCAACTTAAACCGGCCTCCGAGAAAATCTTGCAGCAACTGGTGGATATGGAACTGTTGAAACAAAAGTCTGTGGCAGAAAAGCTCGATCGTGATCCTAATGTGTTGCAGGTGTTAGAGGCTTCGCGCCAGCAGGTGCTGGCGCAAGCTTATTTGCAGAAAGTAGCCGCCAAACAGGCGGCGCCTTCTGCAGACGAGATCAGCAAGTTTTATGATGCGCACCCGGAGTTGTTCAGTGAGCGCAATGTGTATGTGATACAAGAGTTTGTTATTCAGGATGGCAGTGCGCATGCGGGCGAGATTGAGGCTGGCATCAATCCACTCAAAACTGCGGATGATTTAGGCAAGTGGCTGAAAGAGCATGGGTACGCATTCACTGCCAATGCTAGCAGAAAAGCTGCTGAGCAATTGCCGCTTGAACTCGCCAGAAGATTGAACACGCTCAAGGCTGGCGATACTTTGATTGTGAATAGCCAGAATGCACTCGCTTTGCTGTTTTTGGCCAAGGTTGACCGACAGCCGGTGGATATGGACAAAGCCAAACTGGCTATCCAGCAGTTTTTGGTCAATGCAGGTCAGCAAGCCCTGGTGAAAAACGAGGTGACGACCTTGCGTAAAGAGGCCAAAGTAGAGTTTCTCGGTGACTTCTCGCAAATGAAACTGGAGTCGGCACCAGCCACGGCGTTGCCTGCCGCCGAAAAAGCTGAGGCACCGGCGGCCAAGATAGACAAAAACGCGCCTACCAGCGAGCACGATCAGGCGATTCAGAAAGGCTTGTCAGGATTGTAAGTAGTCGCTTTCTGGCCACGATAAAACATGAAAGCCCCTTGTGTTTAGCAAGGGGCTTTGTGTTTTAGGGCGGTGTTATATTCAGTGCTGTTTTATTCTGGTTGTCATCATGACATAGTACCTGCTAGCTACTGTCGCTTTTTCCGCAGCCAGATCCAGCCGCTGGTCAGCAGTAATATGAGGGGAAGCCCAAATTGAAAACTATTGAATAGCACCATCAATAACCATTGCTGTTGTCCTTCAGGCAGCACAATCACGCTGTCACGCAGTGGGCTGGCGGGTAAAGTCACGCTGGGTTGATTGTTTAACACCCATTGAACCCCACGCATGGCTAATGCCTGATTGCCACCTCGCCCCAGTTGCGCATTGCTCAGAAAATCGGTGCTGCCTATCACGAGAATGCGCTGCTTGTCGCCGGAGGCGCGCAAGCGTTCCATGCTCAGCATGACTGTGGCCGGGCCTGCCGTGTCTGTGCGCGCGTCAAAGGTGGGTACCTGTGCGGGATTTTGTGGCTGATAACGCTTGCTGACCCAGCCGTGATCGGCCGCCGCCACTAAAGGCGTGACCTGCCATGGGTCGTTTGGCACTTTCGGCCGCATGAGTCCATGTGCCTGTTCAAAAAATGTTCTCAAGGCGAAGTCCTGAGTCAGCCCCTGTCCGGCATAGCGCTGGGTACTCAGGGCATGGGGGGCAATGTCATATTCACGGTTTAACGGATCAATCACCAGCCCTTCGCTGACCTGCAGGCCAAGTTGCCTGGCGAGTGATTCCAGCCCCTGTTGCGCTGGCGTTGTGGTTAACCAGATCAGATTGCCGCCTGCCTGAATGTGCTGCAATAGTGCAGTGACTTGCTGCTCGCTATAACGCTGCTGGCTTCCGGCCAGTAGCCATGTGGGTAGCCGTTTGCCGGCCAAGCGCTTGTCTGACAGGATACTATCACTGACATCCACGTTTTCCAGATGTAATCCGGCCGCTGCGACTGCCGTTGCCAAATGGCTGCCTCCCTGTGCGGAGCTATTCTGCAAGTTGAGCGCATGCTCGCCTGCCATCAGCCAGAGCGGTGAATGCTCGCCATGCTTGAGCTGCAGCAGCAGGTTGGTAAAGGCTTCCTCGGTATAAGGTAAATACAGATGCGCCTGCTGACCATGGACGCTGACAATCATTTCCCCTTCTTTTTTGATCTGCATGCTTCTGGCCAGTGTCGGGTTGCTGGCCGGGTCCACAAATTGCAAATGTATGTCTGCCTGATGGTACTGGTAGCGTTGCAGCAGTGCCTGTATCGATTTTCTGAAATAGCGGCCTTTGAATGGACTGTTACTGCAAAATGCGGTGATCTCGATGCGGCCAGGTAAATCTTTTAATACTTTAACGCTGGCACTGGATAAGGTATTGCGCTGGTTGTGGGTCTGGTCAGTCATGAGGTTAAAGCGCATTGCCAATGCGCCGATGGCCAGTGTCACAAGCAGTATTGCCAGAACGGATAAGGGATGTTGCCACCAGAGGGGCAAGCATTGACGGATGCGCAAACGTAAACCGGAAAAATTAGCCATAGAGCTTGTCCGCATGTAAACGGCGAATCGCCAGTAATACAAAGAAAACGGTGAATAGCATAAAAAACACCAGGTCATAACTGTTGAGCATGCCCTGTGCAAATTGCCGGTAGTGCTGCATCAATGAAAAATGATGAAACAGGGCCTGACTGTTTTCTGTGAAGAATTTATCCAGCATTTGCCACACCATGAGTGCAGTCAGGCTGCAGAAGGCGGCCAGAATCGGATTGCTGGTCAGGCTCGAAAAAAACAGCCCAAGCGCGCTGCTGGCCAGCATCAGTAGCCATAAACCTAGGGCATGCGTGAGCAGGTAGGGCAGATCAATTTCTGTCCAGGGCGCAAGCAGCAGGATCATGACCACCATGCTGATAATCAGCAGGCTGAGGTAGGCGACAATGCCAGCCAGTTTGCCGAGGATAATTTCTGTCATGGAGATCGGGGCACTCATCAGCAAGGCCATGGTATGGCTTTTACGCTCTTCGCTGATCAGTTTCATCGAGATCAGCGGTACCAGAAACATCAGCAACAAGGCCGCGATGCCAAACACGCCTTCTGCCATGAACTGGGTCATGCCGATGCGCTGCACCTGCCAGTGCCCGCTGGACATGATCTCAAAATACTGATTAAAACTCAGGCTGTAATAGGTGCCTACCAGCGCTTGTGAAATCGCCAGCAATATCCAGCCCATGGGAGACGCAAACAGGCTTTTCAGCTCTTTGCGCGCAAGTGTCACCATCATCATCATGCTTACCACTCCTGCCTTGCCTACAAGCCTTTGATAATGCCAAAGCGCACGGCAATATGGACCAGTTGCCCGGTGGTTTCCACGCCCAGCTTCTGCCGCACGCTGGTTTGAATATTGGCCACGGTTTTGTAGCCGATATGCATTTCCTTGGCAATCGTCGCCAGGGCTTCACCCTGCGCAATGCGTCGAAAGACTTCGAACTCGCGTGGAGACAGTTTCTGGATCGGGTTTTCCTGGCTTTCCAGGTGGTACATCGACAGATTCTGCGCCAGTTCATTATTGATGTAGCGCCCCCCCTTGAGTATCTTTTGCACGGCTTCCAGAATCACTTCCGGCGGTTCGGTTTTGGTGACATAACCGCGTGCACCGGCCTGGATGGCGCGTGTGGCATAAATACAATCATCATGCATGCTGAAAATCAGGATGCGCATTTGCGGTTTGCGGTGCAGAATACGCTTCAAGGTCTCCAGGCCGCCAATGCCTGACATATCCAGATCGAGTATCAGCAGGTCCGGATGGTGTTTTTCAACCAGCAGGCAGGCTTCCTCACCGTTATGTGCATCGGTCAGCACCTGATGACTGGCTTGTTCCAGCAGGGTGCGCAGCCCCTGGCGCAGCATGGCGTGGTCATCAGCAATCATTACTTTGGACATGGGTCTTTCTGTGCCTTATTTTTTGTTAGCAAAGGTGATGTTCACGCATTTGTCTTCTGCAAAGGTGAGTTCAGCCGCATTGAAAAATTTGTTCGGCGCATACTGAATTTTTCCACGGTAGTACCACATTTCAATTTGCTCCCCCTTGCCATCCGCCGAGGCGCCTTTTTCCTGCAATATCTGGTCAGCATTCTGTGGTTTGACCGCTGTTTCCTTTTTCAGAGGTTTACCCAGTTGCTCTTCTACAAACTGACGCGATTTGCCGCTGTAGGTTTTCAAAAAGGCCTGTTCTTCAACCAGCAGGTCTTTTGCATACAGCGGGTTGGCAGCCGTCTGCAATACAGTGGCTAAGGTCAGCAAGGTGATCCATTTAAGAGGTCGCATAATGGTGTGCTCCGGAAACAGGTGGTTGTGATGTGGAGGCCGAAGTCTGGCCTGCCAGTGAAGTTAATGGAATCAGGCCGGTAATCAGCGTGCCAGCTTGCGGGCCGCTCATCAGTTTGAATGTCCCGTGCAGGGATTCGATACGCTCACGCATGCCGACCAGCCCGACACCCTCGACCGGCAGGCTGCTGTCCATGCCTTTACCGTTATCCCGTATCTCTATTTGCAGCATAGGGTTGTTTGCGCGCAGCACAACTTGCGCATCTATCCATACTTCAGTGGCTTCAGCGTGACGTGCAATGTTGGTCAGTGCTTCCTGCACGACGCGAAAGGCGACAATATTGATATCTTCGGTGAGAGGCTGCTCGCCGATCTCCAGTCGCAGTTGACAGGCAATGCCGGGCGTCAGTTTTTTCCAGTCAGCCACCAGTCTTTCGACCGCCCCGATCAGTCCAAGTGAATCCAGTGCCGGTGGTCGCAAATGCTTGATCAGTGCGCGTACCGATTGCTGCACATGGCTGGTGTTGGAGGCAATACGCACCGCAATCACATTGACCTGGTCAGGACTGCTTTTCTGTAATGCAAGGGCATCCATGCGAATAGCGGTGAGGTATTGACCGGTTTCATCGTGAATTTCGCTGGCAATGTATTTGCGCTCCTGCTCTTGCACCTGCATGGCATGGCGGGCAAGGATACGGTTTTCTTTCAGTGTCCGCTCCAGGTCCAGTTCCACCAGACACTGCTCGGTCATATCCACCAGGTAGCCATGAATCTGCGGGTGCAGCATGGTTTCAGAATGTACATAAATAAAGCGTGCACCCACATAACAGGGTAAGCCGTCCGGACGCCTGATTTGCAGTTTGTTAAAGTTGATTTCCTGATGTGTCTGCAACTCCTGTATGAATGGCATCCATTCAAAGGTAAACAGGTTACGGGCACTCGAATCTGCTGGCAGCGGGTGACACAGCCGATCAAATGCGCTGTTATGCATGCCGATATTGCCTTGAATATCCAGCACGACATTGCCAGTCAAATCACCATCAAACAAGGTTTTGTAGAGGCGCTGACTGGTCAGTAATTGCTGCTCTGCCAGCATGCGACGTTGAATTTCGGCGCGTATTTCACGCATGCGTCTATGGCTGAACCATACGCTCAATACTGCGCAGGCAAACAGCGTAAGCGGTATTTCATCCAGTTGCGCATATTCATAGCCTGACAGCCACGCATTGAGTTTTTCCGACAGATCAAACAGCAAAGCACAGGTATAAGCCAGTACAACGCCAGCGATCACAACCAACGTATCCCATGCAGATTGGCTGAGCTTGCCGGACTTGTGCAATCCGGATTGATCAGTGTTGGATTTATTAAATGCTGCAATCACAGGGATAGACCGATAAAGAGAAGACACGATTAATAGAGAAACCAGATTAAAGATAAAAGCATAAGAAACCTTGCCAAGGGTGCTCGAAATTTGTGCGCGACATATTCGTTGAGTCTGCCTCACAGGCTTGCGTCACTATAGTCCACAACGTTCCCGGGAGAGTAGTGAAAGATTCCCGTTGTTGGCTGGTTTGCATGAATGAATTCTTGAATGGATATGCAGGAATGTTTCATCTGTTGCATTTGTTACAAATTATTAACAATTGCCGTCGTGAAGTGCAGGCATTCGGGGGGGTGTCAGTGACAACACGCAGAACTCAATTCTTAGTGATTAGGAGATAGTATGAAGAAATCATCACGTGCCATGCTTGGCGCTGTCGTTGGAGGGCTTTTCGCAACTGCATCAGGTTTTGCTTTTGCTGACGCTGATCTCGACAAGGCGCTGAATACTGCAGGTGCCTGGCCGGTCGCTACCGGTGGCTATTACAGCCAGCATAACAGCCCATTAGCACAAATCAACAAGTCCAACGTTAAAAACGTGAAAGCGGCTTGGTCATTTTCTACCGGTGTATTGAATGGTCACGAAGGTGCGCCATTGGTCATCGGTGACATGATGTACATCCACTCTGCGTTCCCAAACAATACCTATGCACTGAATCTGAATGATCCAGGCAAGATTGTCTGGCAGCACAAGCCTAAGCAAGATGCTTCAACCAAAGCAGTGATGTGCTGTGACGTGGTTGACCGTGGTCTGGCTTATGGTGCAGGTCAAATTGTTAAAAAGCAAGCCAATGGTCATTTGTTAGCGCTGGATGCGAAAACAGGCAAAATCAACTGGGAAGTTGAAGTATGTGATCCAAAAGTGGGTTCAACATTGACCCAGGCGCCATTTGTTGCCAAAGACACTGTATTGATGGGGTGTTCAGGTGCTGAGCTGGGTGTACGCGGTGCGGTTAACGCATTTGACTTGAAAACTGGTGAGTTGAAGTGGCGTGCTTTCGCGACTGGTCCTGACGAAGAAGTGCGTTTGGCCAAAGATTTCAACAGCCAAAACCCACACTATGGTCAATTTGGTTTAGGTACCAAAACCTGGGAAGGCGATGCCTGGAAAATCGGTGGCGGTACAAACTGGGGTTGGTATGCCTATGATCCTAAATTGAACCTGTTCTACTATGGTTCAGGCAACCCGGCACCATGGAACGAAACCATGCGTCCTGGCGACAACAAATGGACAATGACGATCTGGGGCCGTGATCTGGACACCGGTATGGCGAAATGGGGCTACCAAAAGACGCCTCATGACGAGTGGGACTTTGCTGGTGTGAACCAGATGGTGCTGACCGACCAACCAGTTGACGGCAAAATGACACCATTGCTGAGCCACATTGACCGTAACGGTATCCTGTACACATTGAACCGTGAAACAGGTAAGTTGATTGTGGCTGAAAAAGTTGACCCAGCGGTTAACGTGTTCAAAAAAGTGGATTTGAAATCAGGTACACCCGTACGTGATCCAGAGTTCGCAACACGTATGGACCACAAAGGTACCAATATTTGTCCATCAGCGATGGGCTTCCACAACCAGGGTGTTGACTCTTACGATCCTGAAAGCCGTACCTTGTACGCTGGCTTGAACCACATTTGTATGGATTGGGAGCCGTTCATGCTGCCATACCGTGCAGGTCAGTTCTTCGTGGGTGCAACGCTGGCGATGTACCCTGGCCCTAACGGCCCAACCAAGAAAGAAATGGGTCAGATCCGCGCATTTGACCTGACCACTGGTAAAGCCAAATGGACCAAGTGGGAACAGTTTGCAGCCTGGGGCGGTACTTTGTACACCAAAGGCGGCCTGGTCTGGTACGCAACGCTGGATGGTCACCTGAAAGCGCTGGACAACAAAGACGGTAAAGAACTGTGGAAATTCAAAATGCCATCTGGTGGTATCGGATCTCCTATGACTTACTCCTTCAAAGGCAAGCAATACGTTGGCAGCATGTACGGTGTTGGCGGTTGGCCTGGCGTAGGTCTGGTATTTGACTTGACAGACCCAAGTGCTGGTTTGGGTGCGGTAGGTGCGTTCAAAGAACTGCAACACCACACACAAATGGGCGGTGGTTTGATGGTGTTTAGCCTGTAATCAAGACAGATTACCCCTGTCGTCAATCATCAGGACGGCTGGCCGGTGTGTTTCATCGTGCCTGGCCAGCCGGATCTGGTGTCAACTGGATGGAGAAGGAAAGTAATGAATCAAATTTTCGCAAGCGGCTGCCAGTGGGCAGTGCGAGCATCTGTCATGGCTGTGTTGAGTGTGTGTGCAGTGCCTGTATTGGCCGAGCCACTCAATGTATGTGCCGGCAAGGCTGAGTTGCCATTTTCAAACGATCAGAAAGAGGGCTTCGAAAACACGATTGCACAACTGGTAGGCAAGGCATTGAATGTCCCGGTCAATTTTGTCTGGTGGACCAATGCGCTGACGGTAGGCAAAGACCTGGATGAGAAAAAATGTGATGTATTGATCGGCACCGACCCGGCTGATCCACGCATATTACCGACCAAGGCTTACTACAGAACCGGTTATGTATTCATTACCCGTGAAGACCGCGAGATTGATATCACCTCCTGGGATCATCCTTATTTGAAAGAAAGAAATTTCCGTATTGGTGTGATGCCGGATAGCCCAGGCAAAAACATGTTGCTGCAAATCAACCGCTTTGACGACATGTTTGACTACTTTACTGAAATCCAGAATTTCCAGTCCACCCGTAACCGTTACATTCGTGTCGAACCGTCACGACTGGTGAACGACGTGGTGAACAAACATCTGCATGCAGCCATGTTATGGGCGCCTGAAGCTGCACGCTATGTGCATGCTGCTGAGGTGCCATTAAAAATGGTGCTGGTGGAAGATAACGCCAAAAAAGCCAATGGCGAAAAAATTCCGATGCAGTACAGCGTGGTGATGGGTGTGCGCAAATCCGCCCCGGAGCTGCGTGATGCCCTTGATCGCGTCATTGATGAACATGGCGCTGAGATCGAAGCCATCTTGAAAAAAGAAGGCATCCCGCTGTTACCCGTGAATTAACGGGTAGTCATTAATTTATTGTTGTTTTTTGGAGTAATGAATTGAAAGTATCTCAACAACCTCAGCCGCGACGTATCGGCCAACAGCTTGCCATGACATTTGGCGTCACAGGGTTGGTCATGGCCGCATTTTTTACCGTGGCCTGTGCCAAGGCCGATGGCCCTGCACAAGAAAAGGCTGGCAATGCAGCACCTGCCAAGCTGGCATTGAAAGACGGCCCGCCGCTGGAGTTCCGTGGCACGTTGTCTGGTGATGTGCTGGAGATGGCGCCGATGGAAGGCGAGGTGGTGACGCCTGAGGCCAAACACTTTTTGGCCACTGGTGAGAATCCCTATCGAGGTGATCAGGACGCTGTCAATAAAGGCTATACCATTTTTTCGACGGCCTGTTCTGGATGTCATGGCCATCTGGCTGAAGGCAAGCTAGGTCCTGCCTTGGCGGATGATTACTGGACTTACCCGAAAAACGAGACCGATAAAGGGATTTTTGAAACCATTTATGGCGGTGCGGCCGGCATGATGGGCCCACAACAAGGTCGCCTGACCGTGGATGAAATTCTGCATGTGATTGCCTGGATTCGTCATCAGGCCGAAGAGAATGCGAAAAATGGCGGGGCTGCAGCAAACCATGGCTAATGCCATGCTGCAGAGGCACGACTAGATATTTGCGCGTATGCCTTTCGCCAGAATTTGTATGCACAGGATTGCAGGGGTGTTTGGCTGGTGGACATCTCTTGTAATTAAAAAATACACACCAGTTAATTTAAAAAAGGAGAAAGTGATGAAACACGTATTGACATTACTGGCAGTAGCCGGTGTGTTGGCTGTGTCCAATCAGGCTCTGGCTTATGACGGTCAAAACTGTAAAGAGCCAGGCAATTGCTGGGAAGCCAAACCCGGCTATCCGGAAAAAATTGCGGGTTCCAAATATGACCCGAAACATGATCCGGCTGAAGTCAGCAAACAAGAGCAAGCCATTAAAGCCATTGATGCACGTAACGCTAAACGCATTGCTAATGCCAAAGCAACAGGTACCTTTGTTTTTGATGTGAAGTGATCGTCATTTCCCCCCAATGAGGCTGATATCGGCAGCGATATCAGCTTCAAACTCCCTTGAATGTTGTTGCAGAGGACTGTGGGTTGATAGCCAGCCGCCACTCCTCTGTGTCATCACGAATAACGGAATCATGTATGCAAAACAAGATTGAACTGCCTGTCTGGCGTGAACGCGCAATGGCTTTTGAGCAGGCCCTGCAAACCGTGGTGGTCGGCATGCCCGAGCAGGTGCGCGCGTTGACGATTGCTATTTTCTCACGCGGCCATGTCTTGCTGGAAGGTGATGTGGGCGTGGGTAAAACCACCTTGTTGCGGGCGGCCGCACAATTGCTGGGTGGAGGCTATCAACGGATTGAAGGGGCGATTGACCTGATGCCCAGTGACTTTCTGTATCACGCCTATATTAACGAGAGCGGGCAGGCAGCGGTTAAACCTGGTCCTTTGCTGCAGTACGACGAAGCGCTGGCGGTGTTCTTTTTTAATGAAATTAACCGGGCACGGCCACAGGCACATGCCTTGTTTTTGCGGTTAATGGCCGAGCGTTCGGTGAATGCCTTTAACCGCGAATATCACTTTCCACACCTGACGGTATTTGCTGACCGTAACCGGCTGGAACGCGAGGAAACCTTTGAGATTCCGGCTGCGGCACGTGACCGTTTTCTGATGGAGATTTCAGTCAAGGCGCCGGAGTCGCGCGAGCTGCAACGTTCCTTGATGTTTGATACCCGCTTTTATGATGTGGATGCGCTGGTCAATGCCTTGCCATCCGGACTCACGCCTTACGATCAACTCAACGCAGTGGCTGCGGCAGTGCAAGCCAGTGTACGCGCTGAAGACAGTTTGCAGGAGTATGCGGTGAATTTGTGGCGTGCGCTGAAAGACCCGGTGGCTTTTGGGATTCAACTGGAAGATGTGGATATGTCCAGACTGCTGGCAGGCGGCGCCAGTCCGCGCGGCATGGCCATGCTGATGCGCAGCGCACGTACGCGCGCCTGGCTGGAAGGCCGCGATTATCTGACTCCGGATGATATTCGTGCCATCTGGCCAGTGGTCGTCGGTCACCGTATATTCTTTAATGGCGCCTATGCCATGCAGCGCGAGCGCCTGGCGCCACAGCTGTTGCAGGCGGTGCTGGATAAGGTGTCAGCGCCTTGAGCGGGCCCCAAGGTGCCATGCCAGCTTTTGTCTGTACAAGTCCAGCGTAATGACCACGAGCAACCCGGTGAAACAATCATTTAAGCGCGCCAGTCAGGCCTTGTCAGGCTGGTTGAATGCGATGCCTGCGTCAGCCAGCCCGGAAGCTACGGAGCGTAGTGCTGTCTTGTCCTCCGCGTCGACGCAGCCAGTGGACGGGGTGGAGGCACTGCATGACCGCTTTGACCCCAAGCTGTTTTTCTATCAGGTGAACTGGCGTTCGGTGGCCTACCATGCCGGTGCTTACCTGACCCGGCATCAGGGCGCAGGCAGCGACTTTGCCGGGTTCTCACCCCTGCTGGCCAGTCCCGATCCGCGCAGGGTGGATGTGCGCGCCAGTTTGCGGACTATTCCCCAGCAATTGATGGTGCGTACTTTTCTGGAGCGTGGCGCGATTCGCGTGTTTGCGCTGCTTGATGTGTCCAGTTCCATGCAATTTCAGGGCACGGGTGATCTACGTCAGCAAATGACCGAGCTGGCCAGTGCGATTGCCTGGTCAACGACCCGGCAGGGCGATGCCTTTGGCCTGCTGGCCGCGGATGACAGCGTGCAAACCGCACTCAGCCTACCGACTGGTTATCAGCAAACACTGGCGCAGCAAGTGGCAACACAGTGTACCCACTTCTGGCAACAGCGCAGCGCGGCGCGCCAGAGGTGTCAGTCCGGCGCCATGCCGCAGGCGGCGGCTGCACTGGGTGCACAACGTGCCCTGGTGTTCCTGATTTCCGATTTTTACTGGTCAGCCGAACTGCTGACCCGCACATTGGCGGCCTGTGAAGGGCATGATGTGGTGCCACTGGTATTGCGTGACCCCGCAGCGTTTGAGCAGGTGCCCGCCTTTGGCTGGGCACGTGTGCGTGATATGGAGACCGGGCAGGAAACTGGCCTGATGATGCGGCCCGCCTTGCAGGCCCGCATGCATGCCCATGCCAAACAACAGCGTGCGCTGTTATCGGCTACCTTTGCCCGCCATGGCACGCGTCCACCGTTGTGGCTGGCGCCCCAGTGGCGCCCCGAACAACTCAGCCAACATTTACTGGAGACCTGTGCATGATGCGTTTTGCTTGCGCCATGTTTACACCTGTCATTGCCCCCATGCTGCTGGCGGCACTCGTGTGGATGCCGAACTCGCAGGCGGCAGACAATGCGCCGCCGGGCGTCAGTATAACCAGCCATACCCGTGAAGCCGATTACACCCTGGGCAGCATTGCACACCAGCAGGTACATATCCGAGTCCCTGCCGGACTGGCGCTGGACCCGGGCTCACTGCCGCAGAAAACCCGCAATGAAGCCATTGAGCTACGCGATGTGCAGTGGACGCGCTCCAGTCGAGCCGATGGCGACCATTATGACTTGTCGCTGGATTGGCAAATCTTTGTGGCCTGGGAGGCTGTTAAAAATATTCCACTCCGACCCTTGCATCTGGTGTTTAAAAATAAACAGCAGACGCTGAATGTCGATGTGCCGGGCGACAAGGTGCTGGTTTCCAGCTTGTTACCGCCCAAAATGGATGATGCGCACGTCAAGTTGTATGCAGATGCGCCATTGCCAGCCTGGCCCTTACAGCCGGTGCTGCTGTCCATGCTGGGCTTTGGCGTCGTGTTACTGCTGGCACTGACTTATCTGGCCTGGGTGATGGGCTGGATTCAATTGCCGCAGGAGCGGCATATGCCCTTTCGCCAGGCCTGGCGTACGATACGCAGTTTTTCAGATCAAGACCGCAATGCCAGCAAACAGGCCATGCGCATATTGGCTCAAGCGATGGACCAGTTTGCCGGACAGGCCATCACTGCTGAAAATTTAAGCGCATGGTTGCAGCAGCAGCCACGTTTGGCTGCGCATGCGACGGCCTTGGACGCTTTATATACTGATGTGCAACAGGCCTTTTTTGCCGGGCGGACACCGCTGCACTCTCTTGCAGAACTGCGGACGCTGGCACGTCAACTGAGCCAGATTGAATTGTCATGATGCACAGTGTGTGGGCAGGCGTGATGGGCTGGGACGTGTTGCAACAGTGGGGCTTTAGCCGCCACTGGCCCTTGTGGTGTTTGCCCTTGGCCTTGCTGCCACTGTGCCTGCGAGGGTTTGTCGCCTTCGCCCATCCCGCGGTGCAAGGCTTGCCGGAGGATGCGCTCTCCATTTGGGTAGCCAGGCTGTGGCGCGGTGCAGCCGCATTATTACTGGCCGCCTTGTGTGTGGCATTGGCGGGCCCGACACTCAACACACAGCAGATTGAAAAGCTGGGGCGGGGGGCGCATGTGATGATTGTGCTGGACCGCAGTGCCAGTATGAATGACCCGTTTGCCAAACCGGCCGGGGCCGAGCGCGGTAACGCGGATGCCAGAGTGTCCAAAATGGTGGCTGCGCGCGATGTGCTCAAAACCATGGTCAAGCAGGGTCGGGAGGATTTAATGGGGATGGTCACTTTCAGTACCTCGCCGATTCTGGCTGCACCGCTGGGCAGTGACCGCGGCTTTGTGCAGGCCGCGCTCGAAGCCACCGAAGCCGGTGGCATGGGCTTTACTGCCGTGGCGCGCGGTTTGGGCATGGCGCTGGATTATTTTTCTGACCAGCCAGTGACCGGTGCGCGTGCCATTGTGCTGGTCTCGGACGGCGGGGCACATCTGGATGGTAAAACCCAGGATATGCTGCGCGCCATGTTCATGCGGCAGCAGGCCTCCCTGTACTGGATTTATTTGCGCTCTGAACATGGCGCCAGCCTCAAGCAGGCCCCCGGGCAGGAAGAAAGTGTGGACGCCTATCCCGAATATGCGCTGCATGAGTATTTTCAGTCACTGCATGTGCCCTATCACGTCTACGAAGCTGAAAATCCGCAGACCGTGGCAGCGGCCATTCAGGATATTGCACGCCTGAAAAACAAGCCTACCCGTTATATGGAGCCGGTATCCCGTGTGGATTTGAGTGGCTACTTTTATGTCATGGCCTGTCTGGCATGCGTCCTGTTATGTGTGATTGATCGTCTGGAGTTGAAACAGTGGCAGCTTTCTTCAAACAATTGAATTCCCTGCGACAACGCATCCTGCCATGGATGATTCTGCTGGCCATGGTGGCCTTGAGTGGCTTGTGCTGGCAAGGCATGCGCCTGATGCAGGCGCTGCACTATCGTGCCAGTGTGGCACCACATGTGCTGATTGCCGCGGATACTGTGTCCACCCAAAATACGGCACAGGCGCTGTTTGCCAATGCGGTGTATCAGGATGACCATGGCAAGCCCGAGCAGGCGCTGGCGCTGTATGCGCAACTGGCCAGAACGGTGGCTGTGGATGACCCCTTGCGCAAGCAGGCCTACTTTAACAGCGGCAATGTCTATATGCGCATGGCGACCCGCCTGCTGGAGCAGCAGGGCTTGCCCGCCTGGGATGAGGCCGGGCCCCTGGTGGCGCTGGCCAAAGAAAGTTACCAGCATGCCTTGCGGCAGGATCCGGCCTGGTCCGAGGTGAAATACAACTATCAACTGGCCTTGCGCCTGGCGCCGACCACCTATGGCATGCACGGACCGACACAGTATGAGGATGAGCAGATCAAGCAGGAAGAAAAACCCAGTGGCTGGCCAGCCATGCCGGGTAATCCGCGAGGGATGCCATGAGTCTGTCACAGCATTGGCGTGCGTTGCGCCAGTCGTTGAATGCCACTCAGCCGCGTCAGCGCTGGCGCGCACGTGGCTTGTGGTGGGGGGCGTTATTGCTGGGCCTGACCTTGCTGCACCCGCAAGCTTCTTTGCCTAACCGTGTGTATGACTGGTTTTTTGTGGTGGACATTACCCAGAGCATGAATGTGCAGGATTACCAGCAGGGCGGAAAAAGTGTCAGCCGCTTGCAGGTGGCCAAACAAGCCCTGCGGCAAACCATTGCCCGACTGCCTTGCGGCTCACGGGTTGCGCTGGGCCTGTTTACCGAGCGTAACAGTTTAAATATTGTGCGTCCGGTAGAGGTGTGCAGCCATTACGCCGCACTCGATCAAACCATTGCCCGGCTGGACTGGCGCATGGCCTGGGCCGCCGATTCGTTTATTGCGCATGGCGTCTACAGCGCGCTTGAGCAAACGCCGGGCCTGGGCAAAGATATGCGGCTGATGGTGCTGACCGACGGCCATCAGGCACCTCCGGCCAATCCCAAATACATGCCTGCGTTTGCAGGCAAGGCCGGTGAGGTCAAAGGCTATCTGATTGGCATGGGGCAGCCTACGCCGAGCCCGATTCCCAAACTGGATGAAAAAGATGCGGTGGCTGGCTACTGGGAACAGGAAGAAGTACAGCGCTTTGGCAATTTCGGCATGGCGGAAACCTTGTCAGTGCTGGCCATGGAGCAAGGGCAACATGATCGCAATGCAGGGCATGGCGCCGGATCCGAGTTATTGAGCAATGCGCACCTGTCGGGTCTGGATGCGGCTAACCTGCAACGCCTGTCGTCACAGACTGGCCTGGATTATGCTGCGCTGACACAGCCTTCAGAATTGCCTGACTTGGCCACTGGCATAGGCCTGTCCGCCTATCGCTGGGCGAATACTGATCTACGGCCATGGCTGGCAGTGCCTGCCATGCTGCTGTTCTGTATTTACCTGATGCTCACCTTTGCTGACAGCGGCCTGTGGGTGACCACAAGCCGCCTAGTCAGGCAGGTGCGTGGCAGTGTGAAGCCTTTTTTACCATCCCGTTTTCGTTTGAAGGAGTAAGCATGAAGTTGTTGATGTTGTTGTTAGGGTTATCTGTTTCATCTGTGGTGCTGGCACATGGCCCGACGCCGCAAAAAACCGATGAATCCGTGCAGGTGGGCAGCAGTGCTGCTGACATCTGGAAGCGTGTCAGTGATCCCTGCGCGATTGCACAGTGGCACCCTGAGGTGACGGCGTGCAGCCCGGTCAATGAAAAACAGCAGACACTGACGCTGAAAAACGGCAAGCAACTGTTGCAGGAGATCGATGAAGTGGCGCAGGCCGACATGACGGTCTCTTATCGCCTGTCTGGCGAGATTGATCTGGAAGCGCTGCCAGTCAGTTCACTCAACGGAAAAATCAAGGTCAGTCCTGATGGCAGTGGTGCAAAAATCAGCTGGACAGCGCGCTATTACCGCGCGTTTACTGGCAACGAGCCACCTGCCGGCCAGGATGACGAGTCCGCAAAAAGTGCCGTAGACAGCTTTGTGAAAGCAGGGCTGCAAGGCCTGAAAGAAGGCCGCGCAGCCAAGTCTGCCGCTAAAAGCCGCGGTTTGATTGACCGTTGCTGTGTGGCTTTGCGTCCCACCTTCAAGCGTTGGGGGCTGAACTGGTGCGCCTGACACACTGGCTAGCTTGCCAGGCCTGGCTGCTCGGTGTTGTGCTGTTGGGCACCCCGGCGGCTGCGATGGCAGACTCACCGCCCGAGCCGCCTGCGCCCGAAACCGTGGTCATGCTGGTAGAAACAGATGAGGCGCAGTGCCTGGTCAATGATGGAAAGCTGATTTCACTGGCGTTGAAGGATGCCACGCAGCCTGTCGAGGTGTGGATAGATCGCTGGTTTATGCAGGTGCAAACGGCGGACCACACCAAACATGTCCTGAGTCCGCAACACCCCGAGGTTGAACTGGGGTGCTCACGCAGCAATGCCGGGCCGCAGCACTGGACCATCCATCATGTGACCCTGCTGCCCTTACCGGCAGGCCATTGATAGCAGTGCCCGATAGACATTTCAAACATAGGAAAAGATATGGAACCCGTTTTGAACCAGCCACAGGTGCTGGATAGCCAGCAGGCCTTCAACCAGGTGGTCGCCGCGCATGCATTTGTGGTGGTGGCGTTTACTGCCGACTGGTGTGAACCCTGCCAGCAGTTTGCGCCGGTGTTGGCGGCTGCCGCTGCGCACACTCCGAATATTCTATTCGCCAGTGCCGATGTGGATGTGGCGACCGATCTGGCCGCCAACTTTCAGGTGAAGCAAGTGCCTGCCCTGATGGTGGTGCGTGAGCGGGTGGTGATTGATATGGTCACCGGCGCCATGCAGGCGCGTGAGCTCAATCATCATTTGCAGATGTGGTCGGCACTCGATCTGACTGCGATAGAAGCACATTTTTCAACAGCGGCCGACGCGGCTGTCTGAGTATTTCTGAACGGCGACAACCGGTATGTCGACCGGTTGCGCTCCCGAACCCAGCGTGAAAAATTCCTGCCGTGATGCGGGAACTCGTCTCAATCCCTGCCTGATACAAAAACCTATAGTTTGCCTACTCGGTTAGCAACACCGGGAACACTTACAAACATTACATTAGGAGGGTTGCAATGAAGCAACAATGGACAATGAAAGCCGTGTTTGCGGCAGTCGGCGCCATCACCCTGTTTGGCATGGGTACCAATACCTGGGCCAACGAGGAGATTATCAAGCGCAGTCAAAATCACAATTTGTGGGCGGCACCAGGCCAAAACCTGGCATTACAACGACATAGCCAGTTAAAAGACATCAACACGGGTAACGTTAAAAATCTGCAAATGATCTGGTCACAGTCTTCAGGCACCTTGCGTGGCCACGAAGGTCAGCCAGTGGTGGTTGAGCACAATGGCAAGCCGATGATGTATATGGTGTCCGGTTGGCCCAATATTGTTCAGGCGCTGGATTTGTCTGATCCTGACCATCCAAAACAAATCTGGAACTACACCAAAAAATCCGACCGTGATGAATCCGCTGTGCCACGTGCCTGTTGCGATACCATCAACCGCGGTTTGAACTATGCCGATGGCAAAGTAGTGTTCCACACCCTGGATGGCTTTCTGATTGCGCTGGATGCTACGACGGGTAAAGAAATCTGGGTGACCAAGCACGCGTTCCCGGACAAAGGTGAAACGCACTCTGGTCCTGCCATGGTGGCAGAAGGTCTGGTACTGGCTGGTTTTGGCGGGGATGAGTTTGCTGCCCGTGGCCGTGTAGTGGCTTATGACCTGAAAACAGGGAAAGAAGTCTGGAAGTGCCATAGCACCGGCTCTGACGAAGATATGTGCATGACCAAAGACACCAACAAGGCCAATCCGCACTATGGCGTTGCTGGTATCAATATCGGCAAAACCTATCCTGGTGACGAGTGGAAAATTGGTGGCGGCTCCCCCTGGGCATGGTTCAGCTTTGACCCGAAATTGCGTATTGCCTATATGGGCACCGGTAACCCCGGTCACTGGTCGCCAGCCTATCGTTGCGGCTTTACCGGCAAAGACCTGACCCATGAGAAATGCAACACGCCTGATCCAAAAACCAATGTCGGCGCTTATGACAACAAATGGTCCATGACCATCATGGCGCGTAAAGTCGATACCGGCGAGCTGGTATGGGCTTATCAGAAAACGCCTTACGATCAGTGGGACTATGACGGCGTGAACGAAAACATTCTTGTCGATGGCCTGGAAGTCGACGGTAAAAAACACGACGCACTGGTCAACTTTGACCGTAACGGTTTTGCCTATGTGCTGGATCGTAAAGACGGTACTTTGTTGCGCGCCAACAAGTTTGTGACTGTGAACTGGGCCGAGAAGGTTGACCTGAAAAGTGGTCGTCCAATCAAGGTCAAGGAGCACTCACCATTTGCACGTGATGTGAATACGCAAGCCTGTCCTTCCGCCATGGGTGGTAAAGATCAGCAACCTGCGGCAGTGGATCCAAAAGAGCCTAACGTATTCTATGTACCAACCAACAACTGGTGCATGGAAGACGAGCCACAAGAGCGTACCCACACCCAGCAAGGCACTGTCTATGTGTTTGCCAACGTGTATATGTATCCTGAAAAACCAGGCGTGACCGGTAAATTCAAAAAGTTTGATGTGGTTTCCGGTAAAACTATCTGGGAAATCCCTGATCCGTATCCAAACTGGGGCGGTGCACTGGTGACTGACGGCGGGCTGGCATTCTACGGCTCACTGGGCGGTGACTTCCGTGCGGTAGACCGTAAATCCGGCAAGGTGTTGTGGCAACGCAAACTGGCTTCCGGCATCATCGGCAACCCGATTACCTACAAAATCAAGGGTAAACAATACGTGTCAGTATGGACCGGGATTGGTGGCTGGATTGGTTTGCCTGTGACCGCAGGTCTGGACATGGATGACAAATACGGTGCGATTGGCGCGACTGCCATGGCTAAAGCTTCCGGTCTGGACAAGATTCCACAAGGCGGTACCTTGTTCACCTTCCGTGTAGATTAATCGCATGACCCTGTACTAAGTTGAAACCGATACCGCGCACTGCACAGTGCGCGGTATTTGTGCTTTTACAGTGCGGTGAGTGCGGTGGGCAAACTGCATTCACCAGACTGGTAAGTACCGTCTGAGTTGATCAAGCAGGATTTGGAGAAGAAAAATGCGTGTGTCTATGAATAAGCTATTGACTATAAATAAACTATTGATGTTGTGTAGCGGCATGGTGATGGCCGGTAATCTGACTGTCGCCAGCGCCGAAGAAGCCGGTTTGCCCAAACGTGCAGAACCGTTAAGAGTGTGTGCGGACCCCGGCAACATGCCGATGTCTAACGACAAAGGCGAGGGGTATTCCAATAAAATTGCCAACATCATCGCCGAAGGCATGGGCACCAGTGTCAGTTATTTTTACCGTCCCTATTTAAACCGTGGCCTGACCCGGCAGACCTTTGACAACAACGAGTGCGACATTTTGATGGACATGACGCCGGATGATGAGCGCATGATCACCACCATGCCATTGTTCAAAAGTACCTTTGTATTGGTCTATCGCAATGATCAAGGCATCCACATCAGTTCACTCGATGATCCCAAGCTGCTCAACGATTACAAAGTGGGGGTATTCCAGCATTCGGCCATACGCACGGTGCTCCAGGAGCATGGCATGAAGCGCGAAAACACCCATGTACGCACCATTGCCCACGATGCCGATTTGCGTCCCGAGCGCCAGCCGCATATGGATGTGCAAAACATGCTGGATGGCCAGCTGGATGTGGCCGCCCTGTGGGGGCCGATGGCAGGCTGGTACAAAACCATGAAGCACGCGCCGATTGAGATTGTGCCGGTCAACCGTATGGATGATCGTACGCCGATGGAGTTTCCATTGGCCATCGGCATGAAACGCGGTGCCAAAGACCTCAAGGCCAAAATCGAGGCGGTCATGCTCAAGGAGAAAGACCGCATCAAGCAGGTGTTTGTGGAGTATGGCGTGCCACTGGTGCAATGTGATGAATGCGTGGTGTCTGGTGATATTCCTTCGCATGGCCCCTACCAGCCGGTGATCCGTCACGCTGACATTCCGCCGCAATCGGATGTGGCCACCTTGCCCGCACGCATCGATGAGGCCCTGAAGCAAGGCGCTACCCTAGAGGGTGAACTGTTTAACGCTGTGATTGCGCGTGACAATCCGCGCATCGAGTATGTGCTTAAACGTGGCGCCAATATTGACGCGCGCGATCAGGATGGCCAAACCCCGTTGATGGCCGCAGTGAAAAGTGGTGATCTCAGTATTATCAATGGCTTGCTGGTCTACAAGGCCAACCCCAATCTGCAAGACCATGATGGCTGGACTGCCGCCATGTATGGGGTGCGCAGCAATGAACCCAAAATCTTTCGTTTACTGGGCAAATTTAAAGCAGACTTCAACAAGGTCAACAAAGATGGCCTGACTGCGCTGGCGCTGGCGATTGTTGATAATAAAGCCAATGCGGCCGTGGCCATGCTGGACAATCAGGCCAACCCTGACATGGCCATGGGCGAGGCCAAATACAATGCCATGATGCTGGCAGTGAAAAAAGGCAATTTGCAGATGGTGCAAACCCTGTTGCAATACAAGGCTAATCCCAACGCTAAAAATGCGGCCGGGCTGACCCCGTTGATGATTGCTGCCTTCGACAATCAGGACATGATCGTGTCGTTATTGCTGAAATCGGGGGCTGACCCTGCCTTGAAAGACAGTATCGGCAAGACCGCACTCAAGATGGCCGAAGAAAATCAGGCAGAAAAAACGGTAGGCTTGCTGAAAGCACAGACCAGCTTGTAACGCGACTGGTCTCTAGTCTTGCCCGAGCAGGCGCTGTGCAAGCCGCGCCGCACCTGCTCGGGGAGCTTGCGCGTGTATGCGTATTCATTGTCATTTTGGGAATAATTCCTGATGGTTTAAGGGATGGATTCTGCCATCCAAACCTCGGACTTGTCGTTAAATGCCCATCTGTTCCAATAACTTATTTTTAATCAAGCAATTCATTTTTTAATCAATATAGTGTGAAAGTGCATATGAAAGTTTCAGCGATCATCGGATTCAGTTTGATGGCTTTGATCAGCGTTGCAAACGCAGATTCCGTTAAAAAGGCAGCAGGCGATAACTCAGGCAGGCATCCTCTGATGCTGGCAGAAAATGTGGCAGAGCCCGAGCAGGCCGTGGGTGCGGACGGTTTTAGACTGCCCGCACAGCGCCAAAAGACCACCACACCGGATATCCCACCGCTCGCTTCTGACAAGTCACCGCACGACGTGGCCATGGCAGCAGAAAAGGGCACATTGAAGAATCCTTATGCGTATGAGCCGATGGACCCTGCGCTGGTGGAAGCGGGTCGCAAAAAGTATATGAGCGTCAGCTGTAATGGTTGCCATGGTGGCAATGGCGGCGGTGGTATGTGTCCACCGTTGTCCAATGCCACCTGGGTATACGGGCCGGATGACGACACCTTGTTCAGACTGGTGTCGCTGGGCAGTGATGAGTTGCAGAAGCAGGGATATACCCGCAAAGGCCGTGAGAACGTGGTGGGCCCGATGCCACCACACGGCAAAATCGTCAAAACTGAAGATGATTTGTGGCGGATTATCTATTTTATCCGCGGCAATTTCCGTGGGGATGCCAAAGACATCAAGTGGTAATGGATGTGGTCTGGGGTGTGGGTAATATCCGTGCGTGAGGGTAACCGTTGGGTGATGCGGCTGTTCGCCGTCTGTTTGAGTCTGGCTGCCCATACGGTGTGTGCCTCGCCATGGGCGTATATCACCAATCAGGGCGAACATACGGTGTCAGTCGTGGATCTGGCGCAACAAAAAGTCACGCGCACCATCGCCGTCGGCAAAGCGCCAGTAGGCGTAGCGGTGGACAGCATCAACCACAAGGCCTATATCAGCAATGTCGAAGGCCGCTCGGTGTCGGTGATTGACATGCACAGTCAGCAGGTCATACAAACTCTGGCGTTGCCGGTGGCACCCGTCGGGGTGACCGTCAGTCGCAGTGGCGACCGTTTGTATGTGGCTGACTGGTATCACGATGCCATTGTGATGCTCGATACGGCGAGCGGCAAAGTGCTGACGCAAGTGGTGGTGGGTAAAGCGCCGGGGGGCTTGCAGCTCAGCCGCGACGGCACCACCCTGTATGTGGCCAACCGTGATAGCAACGATGTCAGCGTAATCGATACCCGCTCTGCCCGCGAACTGCATCGCATCCCGGTTGGGCAGCACCCGTTTGGCCTCAATATCAGCCCGGATGGCAAACAGCTCTACGTGGTCAATGTATTTTCAAATAGCGTGAGTGTGATAGATACCGTCACTGACCAGGTGACGGCGACGATTGCTGTGGGCGACCACCCCTACTGCGTGGTGGCAGACGCCGAGGGCAAGCGCCTGTTTGTCACCAATACCGGTGAAGACTCTATTTCGGTGATCGACCTCTCCACCCAAAAACAAACCCATAAAGTCCGGGTGCCCGGCACGCCCGAGGGCATTGCCTTTGATGCGCAACACCAGCAGGTACTGATTGCGAGCTGGATGGATAATGTGCTGGTCGTACTGGATGCGCGCAGCCTGAAACTGCTGCCTGCAATTGCAGTCGGCGCCCAGCCACGTGCCTTTGGCCAGTTTATAGGAAGTACGCATTGAACATGACAAGCAAGGTGCTGACGCTGGTGATCGGTTGTTTGTGCACGCCGCTCTGGGCATGTGGCCCCGATCCGCAACGTGTGATCGAGCAGGTCGATATTGTGGCCAGTCCGGCACAGATCGCACAGGTGTTACAGCATGCGGAATGGATGCCGCGCTGGCACCCGCAAGTGCAGACGGTCAGCACACACGCTTCAATGACCAGCACAGCCGATGGTGCGCCGGAAACGGTCAGAAGTCTGCAACTGCGTAATGGCTGGACATTGCAGGAAACCCTGCGCAAGCATGCAGATGCGGCGGTGCTTGAAGACAGTTTCATGCAGGGTGGATCTTTCCCGGTCAGCCAGTACCGGGGCGTGATTCGTCTCAAGGTGGCGCCGGATCAGCAGCATGTCACGGTCACGTGGACAGGCCGCTTTAATAATCAGGCCAATCAGATGGAGGCCCCGCCCGGTCAGGACAATGCCACTGCGGTGGCCAGTATTGCCGCGTTTTATCGCAGCGGCTTGCAAGGATTGAAAGTGTTTGTCGAAACGCAGGCCGTGGCATCGCCATGATCTGGCAGCCTGTATGCCAGGCTCAGATGAATGCCCATCAAAATACAGTTAAATCACAGTTTTAAACACAGTCCAATCACAGTTATAGAGGAACCCATATGCAGTTGATCAAAACCCTGGGCATCGCGCTCATTCTGTCTCCCATCGCCTTGTTTGGCGTGTCTGCACAGGCGGCCAATGCCCCCAGCCAGCAAAAAGTCATCCGTGAAGTGGTGGTCAAAGCCAGCCCGGCCAAGGCCTGGGCGGTGGTCAAGGATTTTGGGGCTATTCACAAGTGGCACCCAGCCGTGGCTGAATGCACCACCGCAACCAAAGCCGATGAGGCGGGTGTCGAGTTGCTGCATCGCACGCTGACCTTAAAGGGCGGTGGCATGCTGCTGGAAAAGCAAACCATCAACAGCGATGAAGAAATGAAGCTGGAGTACCGGATTGTCGAAGGTGTGCTGCCGGTCAGCGGCTACCGTTCCAATATGCAGGTCAAGGCTGGCCCCGGTGCTGGTGAGTCCACCATCGTCTGGACAGGCCGCTTTTATAACAAGGCGAATGATGTACACCCGAAACCGGGCGAGGACAACGAGACTGCCGTCAAAGCAGTAGAGGGCGTATATGACAGCGGCTTGCCTGCACTCAAAAGCTATATTGAATCCCTGCCTAATTAAATCAGGCCAATTAAATTAAGGAAAGTCATCATGAAACACTGGTTGATTGCACTGTTTGCCTGCATGGCGTTAACGGCACAAGCGCATGGCCCCAGCGGCCAAAAAGTGGTTAAGGAAGTGACCATTAAAGCCCCGCCTGAAAAAGTCTGGCAGGCCATTAAACAATTTGATGCGATTAGGCAATGGCACCCTGATATTGCCAAGCTCGTACTCGATAACCGGGTGGATAAAGAAACGGGCAATACGCTGCCGCACCGTGCCATCACACTCAACAGCGGCCTCACCTTGCTCGAAAAGTTACGCGAAGCCAATGACGAGGAAATGAAGCTGGATTACAAGCTGGTCGATGGCGCTGAAAGCACCATTGCCGTGAGTAACTACCGCTCGGTGATGCAGGTCAAGGCGGGCCCCGGCGCGGGTGAATCCACCGTAGTGTGGACCGCACGTTTTTACAACAAGGCCAATACCATGGAAGCCCCGGCAGGGCAGGATAACCCGGCCGCCAATGCGGCGATTAATGCGTTTTACAACGCAGGTGCGGCGGGATTAAAACAATTTATAGAGAAGTAATGCTGGGAGGTTTTCCCAAGCAAACTCGGGAAACCTGCTGCTGTTGGTCGAAGTGAACTGGGGCTATGATGCATTCATCATTTAAATTTCTTGAATTTAATTGATTTGCATAAAGTATATCTCCATGTTTCAGGCCAGTTGCAGTAGCAACTGGCCGTTTTTTTTAAAGGACATTCTATGCAAACACGCCTGAAACAGTTACTGCTAACATCGCTACTGGTGAGTGGCATTTTCTCTGCCCCAGCACAGACTATGGCGCAAGCCGTCTCTCAGCCTATGGCCTATGTGCCCAACGAAAAAGATGGCACCGTGTCGGTGATTGATACGCAAACCGATGAAGTGGTCAAAACGCTGCCAGCCAAGGGCGCACTGGGTAAAAAAATTCAGGCCGCCGCCGTCCATCCAGCCTTGCAAAAACTCTATGTGGTGGTGCGTGATAAAAATGCAGTGGCGGTGATTAACCTGCAACAAGGCAAACAGGAAGCCCTGATTAAAGTTGGCGACGAACCCGAAGGCATTGATATCTCACCCGATGGCAAACTGCTGGCCGCCTGCCTGGAAGAAGAAAACGCCGTTTCGCTGGTGGACCTGAGCACTGGGAAACTGAGCAAAACCATTCCCACCCAGGGCAAAAACCCCGAGCACTGTGTCTTCTCGCCTGATCAGCAATGGTTACTGGCCAGCAACGAGGAAAGCAATAATGTCGATGTGATCAATCTGAAAACCATGAAATCCGAGCACCTGATTGCCGCGACCAAACACCCGCGCGGTGTCGGTTTCAGCCCGGATGGCAAACTCGCCTATGTGGCCAACGAAGCCGCCAACCTGCTTGAAATCGTTTCCACCGCCGATTGGAAGGTTAAGGAAAGTATCAAGGTGGGCTTGCGTTCCAACGGCGTCAAGGTCAACGCCACTGGCAGCATCGTCTATGTCAGCAACGGTGGCGACCACAATATCAGCGTGATTGATACCGCTACCCGCACCGTGTTGACCACCATTGCCGTGGGTAAACGGCCATGGAACATGGCAATCACCCCTGATGGCAAAAAACTGTACGTGGCCAATGGCCGCAGCAACAGTGTGAGCGTGATTGATACCGCCAGTAATAAAGTACTGAAAGAAATCACTGTAGGTACGCTGCCCTGGGGCGTTGTGATTCGATAACATTCTTGCAACCCCAAGCAAGTGCGTCACTATCGCTGGCAATACTGGCTCATCGGCATGCTGCTCTGCCTGCATGCCGGTGCAGGCTTCTCCGCCCCCATCATCGACCACTGGCCAGTGATTGCCGAGGCATTTTATAAAGACCGGCCAGTGCCCGCCGCAGACAATCATATCGTCATCAGCGCCCCGGCACAGGCCGAAGACTCGGCGCTGGTGCCCATCAGCATCCAGTTTGCCGAAGCACACGGCATTGCCAGATGGTCACTGTTTGTCGATGCCAACCCTATCATGCTCACCCTCACCACACACATGCCGGATACCACCCGCGCATTGACCTTATCTACCCGCATCCGTGTCGATGCCAACAGCAAAGTCAGGGTCGTCGCCGAAAAACCAGATGGCAGCCTCAGCATGACCAGCGTTGAAATCAAAACCCCGGGCGGCGGTTGCGGCGGCGCCGTCAGCCAGGACGAAGCCGCGCTACGCGCCAGCGCAGGCAACATCAAATTGCGTCAGGTTGAAGAAGGCAAGGCCACGATATTGCAGATTCAACACCCCATGCGTACCGGGTTTGAGCGCACCGTGTATGGCTACTATGCCAAAGCGTGGTATCTGCAAAAAATAGAGTGGTTAGAAGCAGCAAACAAAGTCATGGCGCTGCAACTCGGCCCAGGCATCAGCGCCAACCCTTATTTCAAAATAGACTACCCTTTTGAACTGAAAACGTTAGCGATTCAGGCGTCAGACAATGAAAATCAACAATTCAGCTATCCAAAAAACGCTGTTTCCACCCGCTAAACTGATGTATTCATAATCCTTCGCTGGTGTTGACTGGAAAGGATTGTCTTTGCGAACGCATGTGAAGCAATCCATACGCTCAAACTTTCTGCACTGCTGCGCTATCTGCGCTCAGTTACGTGTTTAATCAGACTGATTATGGCATTATTCAAAAAAGCTTTTATTAGTTTCTTAATGATCTCAATAAATCATGCATGCCTCATTAGGTTTAGATAGTGAAAAATTTTTCTAATCTATTGAAATGTATGAGTAAAGTAATGTTTCTATCAACCAAAAAAGCATCTATGACGGAAAGTTTTACGTCTTCTCGGATGCTTACTTTACGTTAGCCATAATGGAGAATGCATGCTAAATCAAAAAAATATTGTATTTCTTGTTGGCGTTTTAATCACCACGTCATCCATAGCCGCGTCCGAGATTCCAATTCCACGCAGCGTTGCAGGTGACAAAGGGAAGTATTACCTTCTTGAAAAGAAAAAAAGCGGGGGCATTGTGCGCGCTTTGCATAAGCGCATTGGTTTTGACAGTGTTGGCTATACGCTCACGGAAACCAATTGCAAAACAATGCAAATGCGAGAGTTGGGCTACAGCGAAGCTTCGCCATCATCCATCAAAGAAAATCCAACGAAGTGGTTTGAGTTAGTTCCAGGCTCAAGCAAAAGTGACCTTGCAAATTTTGTCTGTCTGTAGCTATGGCTAAACCATTCATTAGCCCGCGTAGGGCGGACTCGTTTACAGTCCGCCGTATGAAAATGATGTACCTATAACCTTAAGCCTATGGATTATCGTCGCGCATGGCACAGAGGAGGCACCTATTTCTTCACGGTGAATTGCTTGCAACGTAAAGATAACGATTGCTTGGTAAGAAATATAGATTTGCTTCGAGAGGTGATTGCTAGCGTCAAGAAATCGCATCCATTTGTAATTCAGGCATGGGTGGTTTTACCCGAGCACATGCACTGTGTGATTGAACTACCGGAAGGTGATGCAGATTTTGCGACTCGATGGATGTTGATAAAAATGTTGTTCTCAAAAGGCATCCCAAAAAATGAGAGGCGTTCAGACACAAGAATCGAAAGGCGCGAGCGTGGCATATGGCAAAGGCGCTATTGGGAACATTTGATTCGAGACGAGTGTGATTATCAAGCGCATGTGGATTATGTGCATATCAACCCTTTAAAGCATGGCTTGGTAAAACAAGTAAAAGATTGGCCTTATTCAACCTTTCATAAAATGGTTAAACTAGGTATCTATGCGCAAGATTGGGGTGTTGGTACGGAAGGAATTTTGCGATATGAAGATTGACAGGTTTTTGAAACTAAAATTTACGGCGGACTGTAAACGAGTCCGCCCTACGAGTTACGGCCCCAATTATTCCGAAGATGTTTAGGGTGATTTAATGGTTTTTGACATTAATAAATTCAAGAATCTAGGGCAATTTAGACTGCCTTTTGAGAGCGTTGGATTGGTACGATTTTTTGGTATCAATAGTAATTATCTTGTAGAAATTGAATTAAAGCTGGAAAAGGATATTAAAGGAGATGAGTTTGCAAGGTGGTTGGTTGGTCTGTTAGGGCGTAAACCAGAGGCAATTGAGTTTGATGATAGAGACGACATCAACGGGGAAGTTTTAACTGAGGATGAACTTCAGAAAGTAAGCACTCTTGAATTAGAAGATTTTGCAAAGAAATTAATTGACGAGAATAAATCTTTACTTAAGCCCTCCACTTTAAATAATGTTGAAAATCAAGAAAATGAAACTGCTTGCGATAGCTTGCTAAATCTATTTAAGTCCTACATTGATGAAAATAAAAAAAGACAAAAAAAGATGTTCGAGTCTCTATCTGGCGGCATATTCGGCAAATCCACTCAAGAGGCACTACTTAAAAATTTCGACTTGTCGGAGCAGTTGCGTAAGACTTTGGAGGGCGTGTATGGATTGTCTAGCGATCTTAAAATTGAGCCTTTAAGATCGCCACTTGTGGGCTTGACCCAGATTAATAATCCTATAGTTAAAACTAACGAAAAGTTAGATCAAGTTGCTGAGATTTTGGCGAATTCTGCACCAATTGCCGCTCAATGTGCCAGTTTGATTGGCAGCATGAACGATGCGGCTTTAAAGATGCAGGCAGATTATGTAAAAAATGCAGAAGAAACTCAATGGCAGACCCAACTGAGTATTTTGATTGCCACGATTAGTTTGGTTGTAACTGGTATTTTTTCTTATATTAACTACCAAGATGCAAAAGAAGACGCTAAAACGAAAGAAGAATATATTAAGCAGCTCAAGGCTGAAATTGAATTGCTAAAGCAATCCCATTCAGAGGGTGTTAGTGACATAGTCAAAGCAATAAAAGATACAAGCCAGTCAAGCCATAACATGGCCATTAAAAATAAAAAGTAAGAAAACTTAGTCTAGCCCGCGTAGCCCGCGTAGGGCGGACTCGTTTACAGTCCGCCGTATGAAAACGATGCGCCGATAAGCTAAAACGTATGGATTATCGGCGCGCATAATATTTGGGGTCAGAGTGGGGCAACCCGTATTTGACTGACCCTTTTTAAAATGGGACATTGGTTGAGGGTGAAGCGTGGTCTTTCCAGTATTATTTTTGACGCGCATTAAGTATGCGCATAAAATAGATACATTGCGTTTGCACATGGAATGTACAAGGTAAATTTATGCAATCAAATTATGCAAGCAAAGCCTCTAAGCGGGCCACCAATTTAAGCATTAACACTGAGCTTCTGAACCAAGCGCGCGCATACAATATCAATTTGTCAGCCACCTTGGAAGAAAGTTTAGCTGCACTCATTAAAACCAAACAACAAGAAGCATGGCTGGCGCAAAACCAGCAAGCCATTGAGGCTTACAACCAGCAAGTTGATCAGCAAGGCACATTTAGCGATACTTTACGTAGCTTTTAAAAAACGCAGCTTATAAAGGGTAGGGCATTGCAATGGCTCAGTTTGGCGTTTACCAGAACAAAAATATAACCACACAGCGCACTTACCCCTATTTACTCAACATTCAAACCGATTTACTTGGCAGCATGCAAACCTGCGTTGTGGTCCCACTCACCCCTCTTAACACGATGACGCATCCACCCATGACCAGGTTAATGCCAATTCTAAACGTGCAAGGTCAAGAATATTGCATGCTTACCCCGCAATTAGCGGGTATTCATCAACGAGAACTGGGAAAAGAGGTTGAGGTTTTAACAGCACACCAGGCAGAGATTATTGCAGCAATTGATTTTTTGCTGAGTGGTATATAGCTCTAAAGGTTTGGTGCTTTTTAGCGCTGTTTAAAACAATACGCTGCAGTCTAGTAGGGTGGGTAACTTGTTGCCCACGCGTTAAAATTGCGCACAATTCCTCCCTGGCAAACTTTTCGTCGCGCCAACTAGGTAAGACGGATTCATTTACAGTCCGCCGTATGAAGACTAACTGAGGCAGAGTGAGAGATAGGTTCACTCAACTCCCAGTCTTTAATCAGTTGGCAGCTACCATTTTTTCGGCGGTTGTTGCGAGGTGTGAAAAACGCACAAAATTTCTACACGGTTATTTTTAATGCGGTAGGGCACAAGGTAGTGGCTGTTGCTAATCACTAATTCACGTGTGCCCATGACTCTGCCGGGGCGGCCAATGGCTGGTTGTGTTGCCAGTGGATCGATTTGCGCAATGATCAAAGCCACCACTTGGCTCGCGGCAGAGGGATTGTCTTGCGCGATGTAAGCTGCAATGTCATCCAAATTTTGTAGCGCCTTTTTTAGCCAAACAATCTGCATGCTTTATTTTGTGCGCCATTTCTCGGCAACGGCATCTACTTCTGCTTGCGTGGCAAAGTCACCTGCTTCGGCTTCGCTGATGGCTTGTTTGATTTCGTTGATTTGCCATTCGTTGCTCTCAACGTAAGCTTTAATGGCCTCTGCGGCTAAAAACGAGCGGGTGCGATGGGTTGAGGCTGCCAGTTTTTCCAGCTTGATTTTGGTCGATTCTTCTAAACGGATGGTCACCGTGTTGGACATGGCTTTGCTCCAAAATTACAATGTACACAATATAGCACAACGACACACAATGTTTGTTGAAGTTGCTATTACCTTGTGAGGCTGAGTAGTTCGCTTAAGTGACATATCGCTGCGTAAAAATAAGATTGCTTAAACCTCGCTACTGTCGTTGAGAGGCGACTATCGCTCATCATTTCAATCGTTTTTCTCATGCAGCCTCATGCCAATGGTGTATTTAATATGCCGTTAGGTATATACCAACCTACCTATATCAATAGACGATTTGTAGACAATCTCCGCGCATAATGCAATCCATCGTGATTAAGCAAAGTTTCAAAAAAACTTGCATCACACTGATCAAAAATTAGGAGAACACATATGCGTAACGTTATTTCTACAGTTGCTTTAGTTGCTGGTTTGATGGTTGCCGCCCCAGTGGTGGCAGTTGAACAAAATAGTGGTATTGAAAAAACACAAACGGCTCAACACTTTTTAAGCAAACGTCCCTATGCACAGCCAGTATTGGCTAAAGCTGACAGTGAACAAGCCTGGATTGGCGCAACACTGGTTGTGGATGGCAATCATGGACGTGCAAGCGTGCATGAGATGCAAAAATTGCACATGATTGGTAAACGTGCGTTTTAAACAGAGACTTGCAGGTTAAGCGATACCAAGCGAATCGCCTGCAAACTAGCCAGAAAAAACACGATTAATTTTGGAGCGAACAAATGAACAAACTACTATTAGCATTATTAACGGTTGGGTTGGTAGCTCAAGCTCATGCAGGCGACTTTTCTGATCAAAAGCAAGGCGTACGTAACCAGCACCAAAACAATTTTTTCGGTCAACGTCCTTATAACGTTGCCCCTGAAGAAAAATCAAATGGCGCGAATCAGGCTTGGGAAGGCACTGGTTTGGTGACACAAGACCCAGAACAGGCAGAAAAGGCCTTGATGAAACATAACCAGCATCAGATGAATTTTATGGGTAAGCGGCCATACCTGGCGCCACACAACGCCGACTAGGATTACCCACACAGACCTGATTGGTTAAACGATTTCAGAGCTCTCTCTTTACCCGCCTACTGGCGGGTTTTTTTTAATGGTGATTGTAAGGGAACGGTACCTGTGAATGATTCATTACGCAACTCTCACCCACGTGTGATGCATCGCATGCATATACTGCTACTCTGCCTATTGTTCACTGCACTTGCGGTTTGCCAACTTTGTAGCGCCGTCACTGCGAGCGAAGCGCGGCAGTCTATCGCTTTACTTCTGGATTGCCACGGGCTTCGCCCTCGCAACGACGGAGTGCTATTGATGGTTAACGAGATCTGATCCTGGTGTGTGATCATCATTACCAAGCGGGGTAGGTCACTGTCATCAACAGCCTAGAATTGATACAGTTTATTGGCCAAGTCAATCAAATTCAAAATAAATAAACCTTCTCTTTGTTGCACTCACTTAAGCCCTAGCAAGCTTGATGAAACTCTCGGCTGATATGGCCAGTCCTTTCTGTCATCTTCATATCATGGCGGTAGTGAGACTGCGTTACAACGTGTATGGATCGAAGCGGCCTTGACTGTTGATGCTTCACGCAGGGAAAAATTCCCTACAAAGCGGGCGATATTTTCTGTTCAATGTCGGCTGACGGAGAAACGTATGAACAGACAAGAAGAATCCCTGGCAGACTGGCGCAGTCGCGCTTTGCAATTTGAATCCGAGTTGAACAGTGTGGTGTTGGGGCTGGCCCCTGCCATTCGCTTGTTGCTGATCAGTATTTTTGCACGTGGGCATGTGTTGCTGGAGGGCAATGTAGGGGTGGGTAAAACCACCTTGCTCAAGGCGGCAGCGCGTGGGATTGGCGGCGGGTATCAGCGCATTGAAGGCACCATAGACCTGATGCCGCAGGATTTGATTTATTACACCTATATCAATCAGGAAGGCAGGCCACAAGTCGACCCCGGGCCGATGCTCGGCCATGGCGAGGATTTGTCGATTTTCTTTTTTAACGAGATTAACCGGGCGCGGCCACAGGTGCATTCGCTGTTGTTGCGGGTGATGGCCGAGCGCAGTGTGACGGCGTTTAATCGCGATTACTCTTTTCCGCATTTGCAGGTGTTTGCTGACCGTAATGCGGTGGAGAAAGACGAAACCTTTGAACTACCGGGGGCTTCACGCGACCGGTTTTTAATGGAAATCGAGATTGCGCCTGCGCACGATGCGGAGCTTCACAAGCAACTGACGTTTGATACCCGTTTTCATGACACGACCAGTTTATTAACGGCGGTGACTGCCGAGCAGATGGGTTACCGTAAGTTGCACGGGATAGCGGAGCAGATACAGTCTGCGGTACAGGCCAATGCCACTTTGCAGGATGAGGTGGAGCGTTTGCGCCAGGCCAGCCACCGGCCGCAGGATTTTGGCGTGCGGTTGTCGGATATCGAGATGGATGCATTTGTCAGTGCGGGGATCGGGCCGCGCGGGGCGAGCATGCTGGTGCGTGCTGCCAGGGTCGCCGCCTGGCTGGATGGCCGCTTGCACCTGATGCCAGAAGACATTGCGCAGGTGTTTACTGCGGTGGTCAGCCATCGTTTGTTTTTCACGCCGATGTACGAGCTGCAACGTGCCACGCTGAGCAAAGCGTTTACGCAGGCCTTGCTGGAGCAAGTACATTAATGGAACAGGTGCATTGATGGCGCAGGCGGCGGAAATGCCGGTGGTGCATTACCGGCTTGGCTGGAAGCCTTCGGGCTATCAGGCGGGCTTGGTCAGTGGCGTCAACGCCGGTCTTGGCGATACTTTGCGCGCAGTGGTGCCATGGCTGGAGTATCCGGATCCGCGACGGCTGGATGTGCGTGCCACCTTGCGCGATCCGTTTGAAAAGCTGTGGGTGCGCGACTTTAAACGCAATACGGCAATACAGGTGATGGCGCTGGTGGATGGTTCGGCCTCCATGGGCTATCAGGGCGTAGTTGCACGGCCGCAGGTGGTGGGTGACTTGCTGTTTACACTGGCGCGCTCGGCTTATGCGGCCGGGGATGCCTTTGGCTGTTCGGTGGCGGCGGCGCAGTTGCAGGCGGCTTTGTGTTTGCCGCCACGCATTTCGCGCTCGGCACCGTTGTGGATTCAACGCCAATGGCCGCAGTTTCAGCCTGCCGGTGACCGGGTAGATGGTTTGTTTGAAGCCGCGGCCAGGTTGTCCAAACGCAAATCGCTGGTGTTTCTGATCTCAGACTTTCACTGGCCACCCACCGTGCTCAATGCCTTGTTAAAGCGCCTGAGTCACCATGATGTGGTGCCGGTATTGCTTGAGGATCCGGCTGAGCGCCAGCCACAGGCCGCCAGCGGTTTTGCCAACTTGCAGGATATGGAAAGCGGCCGCCAGCGTTTTGTCTGGGTCAATCAGGCCATGCGCAATACCTTGCAGCAACGTGCGGCTGCGCATGTGCAGTCAGTCGCTGCCCTATGTCAGCGGCATGGTCGCCGCCTGTTTTTACTCAATGGTGCATTCAGTGCGCCGTCATTGACACAGTATTTTATCCAGCGATGAACAAGCGATTTCTACTGATTGTGAGCGGGGCGTGTGTGGGCTGGTTGTGGAGCCTGTCCGTGCAGGCTGCCCCAGATCAGGCTTTGCCTGATGGTGCGCTATTGCCTGCCGTCAAGGTCGAGATGAGGCACCATGGCTACCAACTGGGCGATCTTCTGACGCAAAAAATACGTTTGCATCTGCCACAGGAAATGACGCTGGATACACATAGCTTGCCGCTGGCCGGGCCGGTTAAACCCTGGCTGGATTTGGCTGACATACAGTATCAGCCTGGCAAACAAGGCGGGGAACTGACCTTGGTCTGGCAGATGTTTGCCACGGTGGAACAGGCGCAGCCGCTGTCCTTGCCCGAGCTGGCTTTGATCGCCCGTCACACTGCTGATGTCGGAAAATCGAAGGTGGTCAACCTGCATATTCCCGCCACGCCGTTTTACTACTCGCCGGTGCTTGGTGCAGAGGCGAGGCAGACCGAGCGCCTGCCTTCCCGTCCGCCTTTGCTGTATGCGACCAGCTTATGGCAATGGTTGACGGCGCTGGGCGCAGCCATCAGCGTGTGTCTGCTGTTGCTGGCGTTATGGGTGCAGGACCGCTTGCACGGTGTGCCGTTCCGGCCCGGCCCACTCACCCGCCTGCACCGGCAATGGTCACGTACGGGCGCGTTGGCAATGTTGCATGACAAGACCGAGTCCCAGACCCTGACCCAAGCGCAAGCCCATCAGCTTTATATGGCCTTGTGCGAGAGTGCCGGACAGCGCTTGTATCGACACACTCTGCACACGCTATTTGCGCAGGCGCACTATCTGCAAGCACATCACAGCCATATCAGTGCCTTTCTTGCGGGTTATTGGCAACAGCGCTACGGCCCCGAAAGCGATGTTACCGCAAGCAATGTCCCCGAAAATAATGTGATGGATATGCACAATGACGTCAAGACGTGGTTGACCAGCGCGGCCTGGCTGGAGCGTTTGCATCGGCGTGCTCAACGTCAGGCACTGCAATCTTCCCCTGCACCTGTTGCTGTATCGGGTCAGTCATGACCAGCATGCATTTTGTCCATCCAGTCTGGCTGTGGTGTTTGCCTGTGGCCTTGCTGCCCATGCTGCATCTGGGCGTACAACGTTTTGATTTTCCGAGTTTGCATGGCTGGCAATCGGCAGGGTGGGCACGCCTCTTGCCATGGCTGTTGCGCGGTTTGGCGGTGCTGGCCCTGGCCAGCTTGCTGGTCGCCATGGCCGGGCCGTATCTGGAAGGCGGGCTGGCACAGCGCATCGGCAACGGCGCCGAGATTGTGATTGTGCTGGATCGCAGTGGCAGCATGTCCGAAGGGCTGAAAGGGCGCGACTATAATCGGCAGGATGCCGAGGCGGGCAAGTCGCAAACACACTTTCTGAGCAAAATTGAAGCCGCGCGTGCGGTGTTGCTCAAGTTTATGCAGCAACGTCCGGGCGATACCTTTGGCGTGGTGGCCTTTAACTCGTCCCCCATCAGCGTCGCCCCCTTGAGTGCCGACCGTGCGCTGGCCGAGGCCGCATTGCAAAGCGCGCAAAGCCAGAGTACCGGCTTTACCGCCTTGAGCCGCGCGCTGGGCGTGGCACTCGAATACTTTGAAGGCCGCCCGAAAACCGCCACCCGCATGCTGCTGCTGGTGTCGGATGGTGATGCGATCATTGAGCCGGAAGACCAGGACATTCTCAAGTCTGCTTTTCAGCATTATTCAGCGCAATTGATGTGGATTTATGTGCGCGGTGAGCGCGAGACCTCGATTCTGGATACCGTGATTGCCGGTGACAACGAGATCATCACGCAGGCCGATCAGGCTTTTGCTGACTCGCAACAATCGGCTTCCATGCATCAGGTATTTTCGCAACTGGGCATGCCGTATCAGGCGTTTGAGGTCGACAGTGAAGTCGGGCTGCGTCAGGCCATACAGGCGGTTGCCAAAGCCACCAACCAGCGCACCCGCTACCAATACCGTTTGCCGCGGCAGGACTTCGCCGCTGCCTGTTACCTGTTCTCTCTGTGCTGTATTGCCGGACTGGTCTGGTTGCGTCAGCACATGCTGACAGACTGGGTGCTTCATGCAGAAAGAGGGGGCTAACATGCGCACTGATGTACGTCACCGTATCATGCAGCGGTGGCAACGACACTGGGTCAATGCGCCTGCAAGCCTGGCGCGCTGGCTGTATGTGCTGGCAGCCTGTGGCATGCTGCTGACGCTGGCGGCTGGCTGGCAGTGGCATACGCTGGCTGAACGCAACCGTATGCTGCTGGCTGGTCAGGCCTTGCGCGTGCGTGTGCAGCCTGATGATGCCATTCTGGCTTATGCACAAGGGCTTGCATTGCAGTCAACACCTGAAAAAGCCCTGCATCTGTTTTATCTGCCTGAAGCCAGTGCCAACCCGCGCCTGCGCGCCCATGCCAAGTTTGCCATCGGTAACCTCTATTTTGACTGGGCGATGCAACACCATGCGGTTGAGCAGGGCGGCGCACATCAACAGCAGGTGGCGATGATTGCGCTGGCGCGCGAGGCTTATAAGGATGCCTTGCGGCTGAATCCGGAGCATCATGATGCCCGCTTCAATCTGGAGTTACTGGACCGGCGCAGTCCGGACAAGCGCACCCAGGGCTGGCAGTCGGAAACTGATGGTGTAACGCTCAAGCCGTTCAAACGTAACGGCACGGCGATGATGCGCGACAACCAGCGTCGGGGCCTGCCTTGATCCCACGCTGGAAAGGGATGCTGTCGAATACGGCGGGTCGCCTGCAAGGCTTTTTGCGCCGCAGCAGGCAACGCGGCAGCTTGCCTTTCTTGCTGGCCGCCGTGGTGGTGATCATGACCTGGGCCGACCCGCGCATGCCACAACACAGCGAGGTACGCGATGTGCTGTTTGTGCTGGATATTTCGGAAAGCATGAATGTGCCGGATGCGGCGTATCCCAAGGCAGGCAGCCGTCGTCTGGCACATGCCAAGGCGCTGGTCAGTGACATGATGGCTGACTTGCCATGCGGCTCCAAAACCGCGCTGGCCTTGTTTGCCGGTGATGAAACGGTGGTGCTGTTCGAGCCACTGGAGGTCTGTGCCCATTACCCGGCCATGGAAAAAGTGGTGAGCCAGCTGGATACACGCATGCGCTGGATAGGCGATTCCTGGGTGGTGCGCGGGGTCAAGCAGGCGATAGAAGCGGCACAATCACGACAGATGCATCTGGTATTTATCAGTGATGGTGATGAAATGCCGCATCATGAACATCCGCGTATTGCCGAGTTATTGCCTTACAAACGCAAGATCCATGGCCTGCTGATTGGCGTGGGCGGCACCACGCTGCAACCCGTGCCGCATTTAAACAGCCGCGGGGAGGTGACGCGTTACTGGACACCGGAAGAGGCGGTGATTGAAGGCAACTACCCCAATCTGCTGGCCATGGTAAAAGCCCTGCTGCCTGGGCAAACCATGGATGCGACCGAGGCCGCCGAGGTGCGCGAACATCAGAGTCAGCTTAATGAGGCGCTGATGCAGCAACTGGCCAGTGCGCTGGATATGCCTTACTTGCAAGCGCCGCGCCCGCAGCAGGCCTTGCCATGGTTGCGCACTGCCGCAATCAGCCATGCCACCATTGCCAGTCAGGATGCACGCTGGATTCCGGGATTGGTCGCCTGCGTGCTGGTACTGCTGGGCTGGTTCTGGACTGCGTTGCCTGCGCGCTGGCAACGATGATGATTGCAGCGGAAGCCTGGTCATGGCGCAGGGAGGTCTGTGTGCAGTTGTTTGAGCAGACTCATGTGTTTGAGCAGCAGAATTTCGCAGGCGCCGTCCCCGTGGTCATTGCGCACGCGTGAAGTGGCCCAGATAAATCCGTCTGGGTCTTTCACATCCGTCAGGTAGCCTTCCATACTGACGACATCGCCAGGCTGTAAGGCCTGCACGCGCTGCAGCAGTGCCTCATTATCGGCAATGATATGCACGTTGGTACTGGTCAATTCAATTTCTTCTCTTGGAATCGGAAACGTCTCCACCCGCCAGTAATAAAATCGGTCAGACTGGCGGATATTGATCGCGCTGACTACGGATGGGTCAGACATGCGTTGCCAGCCGATCACCACATCCACCGGCGACAATGCTGCCATGTCATCGCCATCCGCCTTGCGGTAGCGATGGGTGGACAGTACCAGACCGCGCATGAATATCTTATCGGTCCATCCCAGTTGGAAATCACCTTTGGCATGCCACTGAAAGTCAGCAATCTCGGATTGTTCTGGTGGATCGTCTACCAGAATACCCGCCGGCATCTGTTTAAACAGCGCCTGTTGCGGGCTGGGTGGGCTACCAGCGGGCAGGCCGTGTTGCGTGTTGTGCAAGTGATGGTCAGCGTAAGTCAGGCAAGACAGGCTGCCGATTATCAGCAAGCCGCATACTTTTTTGCGCATCATGCGGGGCTATTGGCTGCGCTTGAACGGCCCCACACAACTGCTGGTATCCGGGCTGTCGCAGGAGACATACAAGTTGCCAGACGGGTGAAACATCAGGTATTTCTGATAGGTTTCCCCGCTGTTGTTTTCCACACTTTCCCCGCAATCCTTGCCACCCTTGTCTTCGAGAATATGCAGTTTCACCGCATAATAACCCTGTGCATCCGCCTGTTCACTGATGCTGTAACTGGCAGTCGACACCTCTTCGCCACTGGTGATATGCCCGCTGCCTTCAGTGCCAAAAATATAAATTTCTTTACAACTGTTTTTAATGTTCACCCACTCCCAGGTGCCCAGAAGCGGGTTGGCAAGCAGTTGACCAGCACTGCCTAGCCAGCAAAGTGCAAAAGTTAAAGCGAATAAGGATTTGCGCATCATCGTGCTCCTGTCCAGAATGGTCTGCTGTGCATGCAAGCGCACTATAATGGGCAAGCATAATTTTTAGCGTTGACCATGAATAGGGAAAAATTCCCGATGGTTTTTAATCAATAAACTTTACAATCCGCAGAGCATGATGAAATCCCTTAGTTTACAACTCAAGCTTAATCTGATTTTTACAGTTCTTTTTCTTGGGCTGTTATTGACATGGGCTTTGTCAGTGATTGCTAACGCACGCGAAGATGTGCTGGCAGAAGTGGATTCGACCACCAATCTGGTGATGCATTTATTAGATGCAGAAATTGCACACTATATGTCAGATTACAGTTGGCTGAGTCGCGGGGCCGACGGCGAAATTAATATTTTCAGGTTAGATACTCTTCAAAACGTACGGCATTTAAAAATTGATTTTTTTGATGTGAATGGGCATTTGCGTGAATCAAATCGCTCTTCAAAGATTGAGCATGAGGGCGCCGATCCGCCAGAGTGGTTTGTCAGGTGGCTGGATATCACCAGTGTATTGAGTGAGCCAAAACGTAAAAATATCGTGTTGAGTGGCCGCTTGCTTGGGGAACTGGTGGTCACCCCTGACCCCAGTTTCGAGTTGCGTGAAATATGGTCTGATACCTCTGATTTATTGGCAATGGTGGCTATTTTTGCCATTTGCATGTTGTTGTTTGTGTACATGACCGTGCGCTATACCTTTAAACCGGTGAAGCAGATTATTGATGGACTTAACCAGGTTGAAAGGGGCGCTTATGAAGCGCGTTTGCCAGGATTCAATCAAATTGAGCTGAGTGAAATTAGCGATAAATTCAACAGTATGGCCAGTACGCTGGAGCAAAGTATCAAAAATAATCATCGCCTGACCCAGCAGATTATCAATCTGCAGGAAGAAGAGCGCAAAAAACTGGCCCGGGACTTACATGATGAAATTGGCCAGTATTTAACGGCGGTCCATGTCGATGCCAGTGCGATGGTGGCGGCGAAAAAACTGAGTGTCGCGCGAGAGAGTGCGCAAGCGATCTCACAGATTACGCGGCAAATGATGGTGACCATTCAGGATATCCTTGCCCGATTGCGGCCGCGGGTACTGGATGAGTTGGGTTTGAGTCTGGCCCTGGCAGAGTTGATCCACCATTGGCGCGACCGCAATCGTGGCATTGTGGTGGTGAATACGATTGCCAGTCAGATACGGCCGCTGGATGAGACGGTCAGCGTCACGCTTTACCGTATTTTGCAGGAGTGCCTGACCAACATCAGCAAGCATGCAAAAGCGACACGTGTCGCGATTGAAGTGAAAGAGGTCGGACAAGGCTTGTGGATGACGGTAGAGGATGATGGCATTGGCTTTGATACTTCGGTGCAGAGCCGTGGCTATGGTTTGGCAGGGATGCAAGAGCGGGTGGAAGGATTAATGGGAACGATGCAAGTGATCAGTCAGCATGGACAGGGTACGCGCATCGAGGTGCGCTTTCAAAATCTGGGTAATTTTCGGGAATCAATAGCATGACAGTGAAGGTGATTTTGGTGGACGACCACTCCGTGGTGCGCTCTGGCTTGCGGCGATTGCTTGAGAGCCACAAGTCATTGGAAATTGCAGCTGAAGCGGATACCGGTGAACTGGCATACCAGATTTATGGCGAAGTGCTTCCCGATGTGGTGCTCATGGATATTTCCATGCCCGGCATGGGAGGGCTGGAGGCGGCCAAGCGTATTTTGCAACGCTATCCGCAAGCCCGCATTGTGATTTTTTCCATGCATGAAGCCGTGTCTTTTGCGGCGCAAGCCCTGAAAGCCGGGGTCAAGGGCTATGTGACCAAAACCGGTTTGGCCGAGGATCTGGTACAGGCCGTGCTAGATGTTTCCCGCGGAAAAACCTTTCTGAGTCAGGATGTGGCGCAGAAAATTGCCTTGCAAACGCTGATAGGGGAAACCAATCCTTTGCAGCAGTTGACCTCGCGTGAGTTTGAAGTATTCCGTTTGCTGGCCGAAGGCAAGCGGGTGGAAGACGTGGCAGAAATGCTCAAAATCAGTCAAAAAACAGTGGCCAACTATTACACACTGATTAAACAAAAATTGTCGGTCAGCAGTCCGGTGGAAATGGTCAGGCTGGCCATGAAGCATGGGCTGATTGATGCCGAATAACCATTTTATTGGGGGGAAGTAATGAAAAATATGGTATTGGCTGCATTGCTATGCGGCCTGTTCAGTCATACTGCGTATGCTGATTTTCAACAGGGTAAAGCCGCCTTTGTCGCGCATGATTATGCCAAAGCTTTAAAAGAGTTTGAACCGTTGGCGCGGGCTGGCGATATGCAGTCGCAACATATCCTGGGCATGATGTATGACGAAGGGCAGGGCGTTGCGCAAGATTATGCCAAGGCCGCCGACTGGTATCAGAAAGCCGCCTTGCAAGGCAATCAGGACAGCATGTATAACCTAGGCGTAATGTATGCACAGGGGCAAGGCGTGCCTAACGATGATGTGAAGTCCGCCCAATGGTTTGAAAAAGCAGCCGAGAAAGGACATGTGCTTTCACAGTTTGCCTTGGGCAGATTGTACATTGTCGGTCGCGGGGTGAAGGCCAGTGGTGAAAAAGGCAATGGCTGGTATAAAAAAGCGGCCTTGCAAGGCCATTACAAGGCGCAGTTAGCCCTGGGTAAAAACTATCTGGAGGGTAATGGCATCAAAAAAGACCTGACACAGGCTGAACACTGGATCAGACAATCTGCCACGCAAGGCCATCACAAAGCGCAGTACGAACTGGGCGTGCTTTATCGTGAAGGGCTTGCGGTTAAAAAAGAAGCCAAACTGGCCTATATGTGGTTTGATCTGGCTGCCAAGCAAGATCATGTAGGCGCTCAGCAAGCACGTGATGCGCTGGCAAAAACCATGAAAGCGGAAGACATTGCGGCTGCACGGTTGTTATCCAGTGAATGGAAGCCAAAAACGCCGGAAGTAGCCTCCTAATCCACCTGTAGTAATTCCCGCCAGTCCGTGGTGTAGCCCGGACTTTTGCGGGCCTGCTTCATCTGCCAGGGTTGCTGCTTGCCCTCGCTGGCCAGTCGCAGGGTCGCCCTGCCCATTTTGTGGTTAACCGCATCCAGTGCCTGCATCAGGCGTAATGATTTTTCTGTCGGTGCGCTGTCGTGAAACAAATCTTGCTGGACGCTGTGCGCAGGCACCAGTTCGCCCAGCGACACGCCCGCTTTGGCATAGTCGTGTCCAGGTTGATAAATCTGCCCGAGTGCCCAGAGCGCAGCTTGTACCAGTTGGCGGGTGTCGTGCGTCGCCATCGGTAAGGGGGCGGTGTAGGCATTACTATAAAACGGCCGGTCATCACGAAACGGGCTGGTGCGGATATAGACATACACGCTGCCTGCAAACAACTGTTTGCGGCGTAACTTTTCGGCAGCACGTGAAGTATAGAGTGTCAGCGCTTCAGACAGTTCGGCGATATCCCGGACCGGTTGGCCAAAACTGCGCGTACTCAGAATTTGCTGCTGCGGCCCGCGTATTTCTTCCAGTTCCAGACAGACTGTGCCATTCAGTTCGCGTATGGTTTTTTCCATCACCACGCTAAAGCGGCGGCGCATGGTTTCTGCATCACTGTATTTGAGGTCAAATGCGGTATGCACCTGATAGTGTTTATTCATACTGCCAGCCCCCTGCGGGTGGCGTAATTGTTCGGCCAGACGGCGGCCTATGCCCCATACCTCTCCAACCTCAATACCGGACAAATAGCCATCGACCATCGCCTGCGTCAACGCGTTGAAGTTGCACACGCCCTCCATATCAGTGGTGTGCTTGGCACAGTGGTTGGCCAGCTTTGCCAGTGTCTTGCTGCCGCCTATGCCGACGCACACTGGTAAGCCGGTCCATTCCAGTAGTGTTTGTCTCAGTTGTTGTGCATAGGCTGTGAGGTCACGTTTGCCGAACCCACTTAACTCAAGAAAACACTCATCTATAGAGTAAATTTCCTGTGCTGGACTGAACTGGCGCAAGACAGACATCACACGGTTACTCATGTCTGCGTAAAGCGCGTAATTTGAAGAGTAGGCAATCACACCTTGCTGCTCGGCAAACTTGCGAATCTGAAACCAGGGTGCCCCCATGGCAATGCCCAATGCTTTGGCTTCAGCGCTGCGCGATACTACACAGCCATCGTTATTGCTGAGCACTACGACGGGTCGCTGGCGTAGCCTGGGGTTAAATACCCGCTCGCAACTGACGTAAAAATTATTCACATCAATCAGGGCGATACTGCGTGGCTTCGGTTGCATAAAGGGTTGCCAGAAAAAATACGTTGGATATACTCAGTAAAATCCTTAGTCACTGTTCAAGACTGTGCCGAATCGCTACAGATGGGGCTGGTGCACAATGCACCTACGCACTCAACATGGGGTTGGGTGACAAAATCAACAGTAAGGAGAATCAACATGTGGACTAAACCAGCTGCTACCGAAATGCGTTTCGGTTTTGAAGTAACCATGTACGTGATGAACAAATAATTGTTCTAAGCGACAAAAGACCCGGCTGCCTAGTGCCGGGTTTTTTATGGGTGTTACAGTGCGTTGAAGCGAGAGATGTGCTGTTTGTCGAGAGTGACAATATAGATCAGCTTTTTCATGCATTGTTGCCCCCCTGACCTTGGATTGTCGGTTTAACGAAAACGTCTGAATGATCCTGTGACCACGCCCCAGATTTCAAACTGCATGGGCGTCTGAATAATAATCGGCGTGTATTTGCCAGACGAGTTGGCGGGTAACAGTTTGGGATTGCCATCCTTTTGTTTGGCCAGCGTTTTGATGGTGAATTCGCCATCAATCATCGCCAGCACAATATCGCCGACCACCGGCATTTTTGATTTATCCACCACGGCCTTGTCGCCAGGCATCAACCCTGCTTCTATCATTGACTCGCCCTGAATCGTCACAAAAAATGTGCTGTCCGCCTGGTCGATTAAATAGGCATTGGGGTCCAGCCGTTTTTCGACATGGTCATCGGCAGGGGAGGGAAACCCGGCAGGGACTTTGGATTGATACAGTGGAATGCTGACACTGACCGCGGCCAAGGCTGGCAGATCAAAAGCATCCACACTGTCCAGATTTTCTTTCAGCTGGCTGATGCGTTGCTTTTTGGCGTAGGCAGCCAGCAAATCACTCACGGTCGCTTTCTGGCTGACCGGAACGCGTATCACCGTGGTGGGTTCCATATAGGGGCCGGAGCCGGATTTACGGCCCGCGCCGGGGCGTTTTCCGCCGATTTTTTTCAGATCATTGTCGTTCATGTGATTATTGTAACAAAAATCAATCAAAACAACAGGCCTGAGTTGTATCTGTCTGTTTTCTGCAAGAGAAGCCTGTTTGTAGCCTGCCAGCGACACGTCCGTCGGCGTTCAATTGGATGGATGCATCAGGGCGTTGAAAACCTGCTTGTTTATCTGGCCAGTTTCTGGTTTTAAACACTGGTGTGTGGCGTCATTCAGCCAGGTGCCTTGTGACTGCATTTTGCCTTGGCCAAGGTTATACTGTCCCCCTTTGTTCTGGGTGTGTGGTGATGGATGTAATACAGCTGTTTGTGGCGCAATATGCCCTGTTCTGCCTGATCGGGGTGGTAGTAGGTGTATTGTCCGGATTATTGGGGGTAGGGGGCGGCATTGTGCTTGTGCCCATGCTGCATGCCATACTGGTGGCTAGGGGCTGGACGCCTGACTTGGCCTTTCATAGTGCGCTGGGCACCTCGATGGCGTGTATTGTGTTTACTTCATTGTCGAGCATTGCCGCGCACCACAAAAACAACAATATTGTCTGGTCGTATGCCGGGGCCATGGTGCCGATGGCTTTTGCCGGATCGCTGCTGGCAACCTGGGTCGCCATTCAGGCCAATGCCTTTTATCTTTCCCTGTTTTTTGCGGCCTTTACTTTCTACGCGGCGGTGCAACTGTGCCTGGACCGCAAGCCGGTGAGCCACAAGGTGCCGGGGCGCCTTGAAATCAGTGTGGTCTCTTTATTGATCGGTATGGTCTCGGCACTGGTGTCGATAGGGGGGGGCACCCTGACGGTGCCTTATTTGACGATGCGCAATGTCAGCGTAAAGCAGGCCATTGGCACCTCTTCGGTACTGGGTTTCCCGATTGCACTGGCGAGTACGGTGGGGTACCTGTATGCGGCGTGGCAGCAGGGCAGTCATGCGCCGGATAGTGTTGGTCTGTTGTATCTGCCAGCCATTTTGTTAATTACGCCATTCAGTGTCCTGTTCGCTCCTTACGGCGTGGCATTGACCAGGCGTTTACCAGTCAAGGTGCTCAAGCGTATTTTTGCGGTATTCCTGATTGGCGTGACAGGTCACCTGTTGTGGTCACAGCTGGTGGGGTAGCCTATTGCAGGCGCTGAAGCAAAAACCCGCCATTGGCGGGTTTTTGCTTCAGCTTGTAATAAATACAAAGTCTGATTATTTGTTCATGACGTACATAGTCACTTCAAAGCCAAAACGCATTTCGGTAGCAGCTGGTTTAGTCCACATAATGATCTCCTTTGGGTTGTTT
>CALRJH020000012.1:0-79371 GCA_943367475.1 Paenacidovorax caeni
GCACGCCGGTGCCTCATTCGTTAGTCGGGATGATCTTGCTCCCCTAGAATTAGTCAGGCACACCCGGCGCGGGTCCAACCCGCTACACATCAACGCTGGCAGTTCAGCTGTGATTCAATCGTACATATTCAATCTGGCTTTAAACTTCATTCATGACTGATTGAAACTGACCTGTTAGTCATTTTATAACTCCTTAAATTTAGAAAAAATTTTTTCTTGCTCTTAAATACTTATGTATTTATATTCATTGCCTCAGTCATTATTAAAACCAAGGGAGAAGAAAAATGTCGTTAGCAAAGCGTGGATTGGCCGAATTGATTGGTACTTTCTGGTTAGTATTGGGTGGTTGCGGTAGCGCCGTATTGGCAGCTGGTATTCCTGAGCTAGGTTTAGGTTATCTCGGGGTTTCATTTGCGTTTGGTTTCACCGTGGTTACCATGGCTTATGCGATTGGTCATATCTCAGGCTGTCACCTGAATCCTGCTGTCTCTATTGGCTTGGTGGCAGGTGGTCGATTTAAAGCTGCAGAATTGCCGCATTATATTGTTGCGCAAGTGATAGGCGCTGTTCTGGCAGCGACGGTCATTTATCTTATTGCAAGTGGTAAAGCAGGGTTTGAGATAGGCGGGTTTGCAGCAAATGGCTATGGGGAAGCATCGCCGCATGGCTATAGCTTACAAGCTGCATTGATCTCGGAAGTGGTATTGACAGCGGTATTCTTGTTTATCATTATGGGCGCTACAGATGCGCGTGCGCCAGCAGGGCTTGCTCCGTTGGCAATCGGATTGACATTGACGTTGATCCATATGATTAGTATTCCCGTCACAAATACATCAGTGAACCCTGCTCGCAGTACAAGCCAGGCGATTTTTGCGGGAGGCATTTATATGGAGCAACTCTGGTTGTTCTGGGTAGCACCTATCGTGGGTGGGATTATTGGTGCGCTGGTATATAACTGTGTTTCCAAGAAAAATTAAGCATCACTAGTGCAGAGACGCCCGCATCCGCGGGCGTTTTTATTTGTATCTCAGGATTGATAAGATCAATGGAAAAGAGGTTAAGCATTGAAAGAATATTTGGGGTCAGGAATATTTGGCCCCATACCCCGTTTATTTTGGGAAGTTTGAATATACGGCGAGCCGTAAAGATGCAAATGGCATATCTGCAAAACAACGGTTTTTGCTCAACATACTTCCGACAAAATATTCGATTTAACTTAACCCGTCGCCAGGACTGCTTTTGCGTTTGGGCTGATATTGTATGGCGCTTGCCTGGTGAGAAATTACTGCGCAGTTTTCACTGGCATGGTGACAAACTGATCGGTGATCTTGCCCTGTTTATCTTTAAAGCACAGCCTGAATTTGACTTGCTCACCGGCTTTAAGCGGTGAAGCCAGTTCAAACAGCATCAGGTGCAGGCCACCAGGCGCCAGTTTGACAGTTTGCCCGGCGGGTACGGGCAGTTCTTCCATGCTGCGCATTTTCATAATGCCGTTATCCATGGTCATGCTGTGCATTTCCACGCTGCCTGCGCGCTCAGTTTCTACATAAACCAGGGTCACCGGCTCTTTGCTTTTGAAAGTCACATAGGCCGCACCGACCGGTTGCCCGGGATTCGTTGCGCGTACCCAGGCATCGCTTAATGCGACTTCGGCTTGCGCAATGGCTGAGAGCGCAAACAGGCCGGTGGTGATAAACAACTGTAAACACAATGCAGTTTTTTTCATATGATGGTTACCTTGAATACTTACTCGGCGTCCTGAAGATCAGGCGGGGTGGCATCGGGGATGCGAAATTTTTCAGTGGCCCAGTCACCCAGGTCCATCAATTTGCAACGCTCGCTGCAAAATGGGCGGAAAGGGTTGGTGGTGGAGTACACGGTGGTTTCGCCACAGCCCGGACAAGCGACTTTGCGCGGTTTGACAGCGGGCTGCATCAGTTGTGCCCTGTGCCGGTAAAGTTACAGACGATCATTTTGAACGGGATATCCTCTTCAAGCACTTTGGGCTTTTGTACAAAGTCTAGCTTTTGGAAGCGAATGTTGATCGCGTATTTATTGGCACTGACTTCGGGGAAGCATTCCGTGTGGCCGATTTCAATGCGTAACAGCTGGGCTGGTTTATGGCCGGAGAGCTGTTGCTGGTAGGCGCCATGATGCGCCACCAGTGACAAGGTTTGGCCGCTGCCGCGTAACAGTTGCAAGATGATGCTGATGGCTTCGTACATGGGCATCAGGCGCGATAGCCAGTTATCAAAGTCTGCCTTGCGACGGTCTGGGCTCAGGTATAGCCAGTGGTGGTAGGAAGGCAGATCAAATTCACAAACGCCACCCGGAATGCCGGTGCGCTGCTTGATGCTCATCAGCCAGTCGTTTTCGCGCAGGGTCTGCCCCAATTTTTGATGGTCAGTGCGCAGTGATACGGCACAGCGCTCGAGGCTGGCAAGCGTGTTGCTCAACGCGTGCTGGTCGATATTGGGGTTACCTTGCAAAAAGGAAAGTTGGATCTTGTGCCGGTCCAGCTCTTGCAGCAAATCTACTTTCAGATCTGCACGGTCAATCAGGTCCAGCATTTGCAGCAGGGAGACCAGCGCGGCATGGTGGTTGAATTCATGTCCGATTTCGACATGGTGCAATACCTTGGTGAACAAATCTTCGAGGCGAAGATAGGTTCTGATGCGCTCGTTAAATGGGAATTCGTAGCTCGACACGGCAGTCTTTTCTGTCAGCTGATACTTGAAAAGTATGCAATAAAAGCCTGATTATGAAACCCTTTTTGCTCACTGGCAAGTCTTTGAGAAATTTTTATCAAAGGCGACCACTTTTTCATGCAGATTTTGCAAGGAAGATTGGTTATCCAGCACGGTATTGGCAATTGCCAGACGCTGCTCGCGACTGCTTTGGGCGGCCATCATGGCCTGTACCATCTCTTCAGAAAGCTGATTGCGCTGCAACACGCGTTCAAGTTGCGTCTGTTCATCACAGTCCACCACCATCACATGGTCTATCATGGACCAGTCTTGCCGGCTTTCTACCAGCAGGGGGATCGCCAGCACCACATAAGGCTGGTCAGCCTGCGCGGTGATTTGGCGGATGGCCTCGGCACGAATAGCAGGGTGCATGATACCGTTGAGTTGTTCCAGCGCATCCGGGTTAGAAAACACCAGCGCGCGCAGATTAGCGCGATGCAAGCTGCCGTCGGACTCAAACATCTCCGCGCCAAATACCTCGCGTACTGCTTGCATGGCCGGACTCCCTGGCGCGCTCATCGCTCTGGCAATCACATCCAGATCAATCACCGGCACGCCGAGCGCCGCAAACATCTTGCAGACTTCACTTTTGCCACTGCCTATGCCGCCGGTTACGGCCACGACTTTAGCCATTGTTTACCCTAGGGAACAAGATAATAGGCAGCCAGGGTTTGGCCGTAGAATAATGCAGCGATACCGCCCAGTGCGAGAAACGGCCCAAACGGAATGGCTGTCTGGCGGTTTTTGCCTTTGAACAGGATCAGCCCAATGCCAATCACGCTGCCGACAACTGAGCTGAGTAAAATAACCGCAGGCAGGATTTGCCAGCCAAACCAAGCGCCAATGGCGGCCAGTAATTTAAAGTCACCATAGCCCATGCCTTCCTTGCCGGTGACCAGTTTAAACAGCCAGTAAACGCTCCACAGCACCAGATATCCGGCCATCGCCCCGACCACAGCTGAGCTAATGTCGGTAAATCCACCATTCAGGTTGAGCAACAGGCCCAGCCATAACAATGGCAAGGTAATATCATCGGGCAACAACTGGGTGTCATAGTCGATAAACGTCAGTGCCACCAGTGCAAATACAAACAGAAGTGCACACATCGTCAGCAGGCTGTAGCCATACTGCGCAGCGACAGCGAATGAGAGCCCGGCGGTGAGTAACTCCACCAGCGGATAACGGGCCGAAATAGGCGCTTTGCATTGTTTGCAGCGCCCGCGTAACCACAGGTAGCTAAGGACAGGAATATTTTCCAGCGCGGTGATGTTGTGGCCGCAATGCGGACAGCTTGACCGGGGCACCACCAGATTGAAAGCAGGCTGCTCCGGCGCCTCCTGCCCCTGCAATTCGAGGCAGTTGGCATGCCATTCGCGCTCCATGATTTTGGGCAGACGATAAATCACCACATTCAGAAAACTGCCAACCAGCAAGCCAAAAACAGTACAACAGACTTGTAAAAATACGGGCTGGGTTCGCAACATACTGGAAACAGGCTCAAGGATTTCTATCATGATACCGATATCATTATTAAGGTTGCTGCATCATCGCATCGTTAATGCAACTAAGCAAGTTCAAGTAAGCAAGGCCAACACTTGCCATAGCGTTTATCAGGGGGTGGAAAATATCCGCACGGCGACCTTGAAAACCGCTAGTCAGGCGCCATTTACGTGTAAGATGGGAATGGCACTCTTGACGAGTGGCTTCTCATCCGCTTTATGTGAAGGAAGTTATCTATGTCTGATCAAATCAAGATTTCCCCGTCGACAGAAGTCGAACTCAACCAGATGGATCACCCGGAATGGGATGAACCGGTCATTTGCCGCGTAGAAGTGGATCTGCCCGGATGGCTGGCCAAACTGACCGGTCAACAGCACTGGGAAGTCTACAGTGAGGAAGAAGAAGAAAACTGCATCAGTTTTGCGATGCGCGCCCAGCAAAAAGGCCACGCTTCCAAAACGTACCACCCTGAAACACAAACGGTGGAGTTGCAGGCCGAAGTGACCTTGTACCATAACGGCTATGCCGTGGTAGATGTCAATGGCAAATCGCTGTTTGACGGTGCGCTGACCTCGGCCACCAATGATTGCGCGCGGCTAAGCTACTACCACATCAGTGGTGAGCCCATCGCGCTCAACTAAATACACGCTTGCGCCGGACAACCAGCCATGTATTTGCAGTGCCGGTTGTCCGCCAGATAAATTTTTTTATTGCTGCCGGTTGACTGAGAAACCGGCCAGATCGATCAATGCCTGCTTGGCCGGGCACTCGGCAAATGGTGCCAGGGCCTGACAAGCCAGTTCCGCCTCTCTGCGGGCAACGGTACGCACATAGTCAAACGCTTTCACGCCATGCAAGATTTCGAGCACGCTTTGCAGTTGATCGCCCTGCCCCTGTAACAGGGCCTGCTTGACCAGTTCTGCCTGACTGGCGGGCGCATTCTGAATGGCATACAGCATTGGCAGGGTCACTTTACCCTCGACCAGATCATTGCCCAGGGTTTTGCCAATTTTCTCGCTGTCACCACTCAAATCCAGCACATCATCAATCAATTGAAATGCAGTGCCCAAATGCATGCCATAGCGGGCCAAGCCTTCTTCCTGCGCAGGGTTCACTTGTGACTGTACCGCACCCAAGCGCGTCGCAGCTTCAAACAGCTTGGCCGTTTTAAAATGAATCACCTGCAAATAATCCTGCTCGCTGACCCCAATATTGCGCACATTCAGTAGCTGCAATACTTCGCCTTCGGAAATGATATTGGTCGCATCTGCCAGAATTTCCATCACGCGCATCTGTTGCAGGCTGACCATCATCTGAAAAGCGCGGGAATACAGAAAATCGCCCACCAGCACACTGGCAGGGTTACCGTAGACATGATTGGCGGTAGATTTTCCGCGGCGTAAATCCGAGGCATCCACCACATCATCATGTAGCAACGTGGCGGTATGGATAAACTCGACAATGGCGGCCAGCTGATGGTGCGCTGCAGAAACCGACCCGCACAAATCACCCGCCATCAACACCAGCGTTGGCCGCAAACGTTTGCCACCACTGTGAATAATATATTCCGAGATTTGATTAATCAGCGGAACCTGGGAGGACAAAGACTGGCGGATGACCTCATCCACCTGCTGCATATCGTCTGCAATCCGCACCAAACAAGCATTTAAAGACACTGAGACACCAATTTTGGACAAAGTTAAAGCATACCATACCTGTGATTGCTCTCGCTATGCCGCTACCTTTCATGACACTGACAGGGCAGCTGCATGCTGGCTGGATTTGCATTCACTGAATTTGCATTAAAAAGACGTTGCCGTTAATATTCGGCCCCCATCGTAGCCAATGCTCTCTGCACGTACACGCCTCGCATCCGGTTGATTGCGTGCATGATTCTTGCTTCATTGCATACAGATCACCATGAATCACTCTGTAGAAAATATCATTCTGTTAGCCAAGCAACGTCATGTAGACGAATTGCAGCGACTTTCCTTTAGCACCGAGTTCGTTGAAACCATCGGGCTGATTATTCACCAGTTACAGGCAGAACGTGGCGCTAGTTGCCTGTATGTGGCCTCGAACGGACAACGCTTTGCCAAGGAACGCGCCGCGCTGGTTACCGAAAACCATGATCTTGAGCAGCAGTTCAAACAGGCCCTGGCTTTGCATTTGCAACACCACAGCTCGGCAGAGGCCAAACAGCTGACCCTGATTTCGTGGATATTGCTGGGGTTTAATGAGCTGCATGGCTTTCGCCATCAGGTGACCCTGCTCAAAGTCAGCTCGCCCGATTGCATCACATTTTTCACCCGCCTGATCGGCCGACTGGTTTCCCTGATTTTTGAAATCACGGACAACACCATAGACAGCAAAATATCCAAGCATCTGGTAGCGCTTTACAATCTGGTACAGGCCAAAGAGTTTGCCGGGCAGGAGCGTGCCGTGGGGTCGCATGCCTTTGGTTCCGGCATCATGCAGGAAAATCACCAGCATCGACTGGCAGGCCTGATCGCCTTGCAGGAGCGTCATTTTGAATTATTTACGCAATTTGCAACGGATGAATTAACACAGGCATGGGAAACCCTCAAGCAGGCCGCGTTAACCCGCAACCACCTCAACTTCAGAACAACACTGACCGAGGCAAAAATTAACCAGGCATTAGAAACGGCGGACGGGCACACATGGTTTAACCTGTGCAGTGAACGACTGAGTGAAATATGGAAAATTCAGTGCCATCTGGTTTCCATCATGCACCAGGCGCTGGCAACCCTGATCTCGGAGGCGCAAGCTGACCTTTGCCAGGCGAAAGCCAGCCTGACGCAAGTATGCAAGCCTGGCTCTGCCGCTGCTGGCAACGCGCCCTACAGTTTTTTAAACCCTGACATGGCCGTAGACCACAGTTACACCCTGCTGACACAGGACGCCACCACAGGCTATCCGATGGCTTCGGTCATTCATCTGTTGCAACAGCAATCCATGCAAATTGTCGAAATCGAACATGAGTTATCTGCAACCAAAAAAGCCCTGCATGAACGCAAGTGCATTGAGCGCGCCAAAGGCATTTTGATGCGGCAAATGAAAGTCAGTGAAGAAGAAGCCTATAAGGTGTTGCGTACCTCGGCCATGGAGCAGAACCGCAAAATTATTGATGTGGCCGAAAACATTATCGAGCTGAGTACACAACCGGGTTAAGGGGCGGACCATCCCTCTCCCGCATCATTAGTTATTGCAAACATCACCTCTTTACGATGGTGCATCCGCACTTCAATGGTGCAGATAAAAATCCATTCCAGACCGTTTATTTTTTCAAACCTCTCAAAAAAACCCATGTAAATCAGTCACCTGCCTCCAGGTGAAAATCTGGCATGCCATTTGCTAAATCCACTTTGAAAGAGAGTTGCCTGTGGTTTACTTGTGGTCAATGTTAACGGGGACATTGCTCATTTAACAGGCTCCTCTATCAGTGGTTGCGCAATGCGCGACTACTTAATTGATGTAACAAGGACAAAGGCGTCCTGAGTTCAGAGATCACTCTGAACTCAGGACGCCTTTTTTGTTTTTATCGTCTTACTTTTTGATTTGATTAAAGGAGCTGAAATGAGCACTTCGGATAGCAAACCGGCATTGGAATCATCCACCCACCATGCCGACGGCAGCGTAGACAACAGTCGCCGCCAGTTTTTCAGGCAAGCAGTTGCCAGTACCCTCGGGGCGGCCGCCATGATGAATATGGTACCTGCGGCCATTCGCAGCCAGGCCTGGGCGGCTGGTTCGGACGCACCGGAAATCACTGAAGTCAAAATCGGCTTTATTCCGCTGACCGATTGCGCGCCTATCGTGGTTGCCGCGCAAATGGGCTTCGATAAAAAATATGGCATCAAAATTGTACCGTCAAAAGAGGCCTCCTGGGCAGGGGTGCGCGACAAGCTGGTGAATGGTGAACTGCACGCAGCGCATGTGTTGTATGGCCTGGTTTATGGCGTACAAATGGGGATTGGTGGCCAGCAAAAAGACATGCATGTGCTGATGACGCTAAACCACAACGGTCAGGCCATCACCCTCGCCAACCAGCTGAAGGAAAAAGGCGCGACCACTGGCGGCACCTTAAAACGCCTGCTGGACAACGAAAACCGCGACTTTACCTTTGCCCAGACCTTCCCCACCGGCACCCACGCCATGTGGCTGTATTACTGGCTGGCAAACTACGGCATTAACCCGATGAAAGATGTGAAAACCATTGTGGTGCCTCCGCCGCAAATGGTGGCCAATATGCGTATCGGCAATATGGATGGATTCTGTGTGGGTGAGCCGTGGAATGCACGTGCCATCTACGACAAAATCGGGTTTACCGTCACCACCTCGCAGGATATCTGGACCGACCATCCGGAAAAAGTACTTGGGATCACCGCCGATTTTGCCGCAAAAAACCCGAATACCACACTGGCACTGACCAAGGCCATCCTCGAGGCTTCCCGCTATATCGATGCCACCAAAAACCGTTCCGAAGTGGCCAAGCTGATCTCTGGCAAGGCGTATGTCAATGCACCTGAAGAGGTCATCGAAGGGCGTTTCCTGGGCCATTACGACAATGGCATTGGCAAAAAATGGGAAGACCCCAACTACATGAAGTTTTTCGATGACGGCAAAGTCAGCTTCCCTTACCTGTCCGATGGCATGTGGTTCCTGACGCAGCATAAACGCTGGGGCTTGCTGAAGTCCGACCCTGACTATCTGGCCGTGGCTAAAAAAGTTAACCGTATCGACATTTACACCGAAGCCGCCAAGGCCCTGGGCATTGCGGTGCCCACAGATGTGATGCGCACAAGCAAACTCATTGATGGCGTGGTGTGGGATGGCAAAGATCCAAAAGCCTATGCCAACAGCTTCAAAATCAAAGGCTAACCAGCATCGCGAGGAGTATCACCATGAGTGCAGTCAGTATAGAAAAGGAAAGTATCATGCAGAAACGCCAGGATGTTGAAAAAACGGCGGCTGCGCACCCTGTTGCGTCGGTAGTCACCCTCTCCACTACCGGTACAATCGCCGGCACAATCGCCAGCAAACCCTCGAAAGCGGGTTTTGCATGGGCGGCAACGTCCAGACGTTTTTTTGAGTGGGTGTTGCCGCCCATCATTGGCTTGTGTGTGTTTACTGCAATATGGGCCATTGTTTCTGCCCGCAGCCCCGGCTTGCCAGGCCCGCTGTTGACCTGGCATTCAGCCGTAGAACTGTTTAAAGACCCGTTCTACATCAACAACCCCAATGACATGGGCATCGGCTGGAACATCCTCAACTCTCTCAAGCGCGTGGGAATTGGCTTTGCCATGGCCGCCATGGTGGGCATTCCGGCTGGCTTTCTGATTGGCCGCTATGCCTTTATGTCGAACATGGCGGCCCCTATCATCAGCCTGCTCAAACCGGTCTCGCCCCTGGCCTGGCTGCCGATTGGCCTGATGGTATTCAAAGCCGCCGATCCGGCCGCCATCTGGGTGATCTTCATCACGGCCGTCTGGCCGATGATCATCAACACTGCGGTCGGTGTCAGCAAGGTGCCGCAGGATTACCTCAACGTGGCACGCGTGCTTAACCTGTCCGAATGGAAAGTCTTCAGCAAAATCCTGTTTCCTTATGTGATGCCTTACATGATGACGGGCGTGCGCCTGTCGATTGGCACCGCTTGGCTGGTGATTGTTGCCGCAGAAATGCTGACCGGTGGCGTGGGCATTGGCTTCTGGGTGTGGGATGAGTGGAACAACCTGAATGTGGAACACATCATCATCGCCATCTTTATTGTGGGCATTGTCGGGCTGTTGCTGGAACAGGCATTGATGCTCATCGCCAGACAGTTCAGTTACGAATAACGCTATCCGAATAATGCTATCAAGGAACGCCATCATGGAAAAAATACTGCAAGACCGTTACGTGCTGATTGAAAACGTCGATATGACGTTCAACACCAAAAAAGGCAGCTTCCAGGCCTTGAAAGAGATCAACCTCAATATTCGCGAAGGTGAATTTATCTCGATTATCGGCCACTCTGGCTGTGGCAAATCCACTGTCCTTAACCTGATTGCCGGGCTGCTCACACCCACGGCCGGGCATTTATTCTGCGCAGGGCGTGAAATTGCACAACCGGGACCGGAGCGTGCCGTCGTGTTCCAGAACCATTCCTTACTGCCCTGGCTGACCTGTCTGGAGAACGTCTACCTGGCAGTAGAGCGTGTGTTCGCAGGCACCGAGAGCAAGAGCCAACTGGCCACGCGCAGTCATGCAGCCCTGGAACTGGTGGGCCTGAGCCATGCGGCAGACAAGCGTCCGCATGAAATTTCCGGCGGCATGAAACAGCGTGTAGGCATCGCCCGTGCGCTGGCCATGGAGCCGAAGGTACTGCTGCTGGACGAACCGTTTGGTGCTCTGGATGCACTGACCCGCGCTGGCTTGCAGGACGAGCTGATGAGCATTATGAAACAGTCCGGCTGTACCGCCGTCATGGTCACCCATGATGTGGATGAAGCCGTACTGCTGTCAGACCGCATTGTCATGATGACCAACGGGCCTGCAGCCACTATCGGTGAAATTCTGGAAGTGGACTTAGCCCGTCCGCGCAACCGCCTGGAGCTGGTAGAAGACCCGGCGTATACGCATCTGCGCAGTGAAGTATTGAAGTTTTTGTATGAGCGGCACGCTAAAAAAGCCGCCTAGAAAGTTGGTGCTGACAGGCGGCCACCCGCCAGCACCACACACCTCATCGAAGTATGGTTACCCCCACATTGAAAAGGAGCAACACTATGAACGCTAAACCACACCACCGCTTACGTCAAGCTTCTGTCGCAGTCTTGCTGGCAGCGCTGAGTTCAGCGGCGATGGCCGAAGAGGAAATCCTGCCGGAATACACCTTTATGGATGCGATTAAAACAGGCAAGAACATGACCAGTTTCAGGTTGCGCTATGAGAACGTGCAGCAGGATGGCTTGCAGCCAAACAACCTGAGCAATGCAGCTAACACCTTGAACCCCACCCGCAACGAAGAGATCAAGGATGCCAATGCCGTGACTCTGCGCAGCCTGATTGGCTGGCAAACTGCGCCGTACCATAACTGGAGCTTTGCCGCACAAATGATCAATGTCAGCAAACTGACCGATGATTTTAACGATGGTACCAATAGCTTTAGAACCAATGGCGCTTCCAATCAGAATGACAAAATCAACTATGCGAAAGTGGTTGACCCTGATCAGACAGATATCAACCAGCTCTACGTGGATTGGACAGGCATTAAAAACACGCGCGTGCGTGCAGGTCGCCAGCAGGTGAACCTGGACAATGTCCGCTTCATCGGCGACATCGCTTTCCGTCAGGTGATGCAGGTATTTGATGGTGTGTCTGTGTTCAACAAAACGATCCCGGATACCGAAGTATTTCTGGCGCACTTTGAAAAAGTGAACCAGATTTTCACCACCGAGCGTAACGGCAATCTCGAGATTGCCAATGCGCGCTATCGCATCTCACCGACTGAGTTTCTAGTCGGCTACGGCTACTTCAGCAACTTTGAAAACCTCGGGCTTGGCAACGCCTGGTTTGGTGCAGGCGCCGCCAATCTGCAAGCAGATCAGTCCAACAAAATCCTGGGCATCCGTCTGGATGGCACCCATCCATTCACCCCGAACTATCGCGCGCACTACACGGCGGAATATGCCAAACAGTCAGATTACAGCGGCGGTGATGACCGCATTGATGCGCACTATTACAAAGTCGGCGGCGGCTTTGGTATCGACAACTTCAACCTGCGGGTGGATCAGGAACTCTTATCCAGCAACAGCAATACCTATGCCTTCCAGACCCCCTTTGGCACTAACCATTTGTTTCAGGGCTGGGTAGACAAGTTTCTGGTCACACCGCGCGCCGGGATTAAAGACAGTTTTGTCACAGCCACCTATCGTTACGGCGACTTTGTATTCTTTGCCGATTATCACGTCATTGATGCAGACACGGACTTCTACACCGTGAATGGCGGCGCCGGACGCAGTGGCAGCCGTTACGGAACGGAATGGAATGCGGCCGTCACCTGGAATGTAGACAAAAACTGGATGACCAAACTGGAATACGGCAAGTTTAACGAGGGCGACCAGTTCGCAGCCACTGCCAACACAACAGGCAATGCTGTCGGCGTACGCGGCCGTTTTCATGACACCGAAAAACTATGGCTGACTGCCATGTACACGTTTTAACCAAGCGTTAATAAAGGAGCACTCCCCATGCCAGCAAGCAAAGTCTATTTAATCGGAGCCGGTCCCGGCGACCCTGAGCTAATCACGCTCAAGGCCGTCAAGGCTTTGCAACTGGCAGAAGTGGTGCTGGTCGATGACCTGGTTAATCCGGCACTGCTCAAGCATTGCCCGCAGGCACGCATCGTACCGGTGGGCAAGCGCGGTGGCTGCAAATCCACCCCGCAGCATTTTATTAACCGCATGCTGGTGGCGCTGGCCGAGCAAGGGCAGACCGTGGTGCGGCTTAAAGGCGGCGATGCGTTTGTATTTGGCCGCGGTGGCGAGGAGATGCTGGCATTACGCGCGGCCAATATTTCTTACGAAGTGATCCCCGGCATTACCAGTGGCCTTGCAGCCTGTACCAGCATGGAAGTGCCGGTTACCCATCGCGCGTTTAATCATGGCGTCACGCTGGTGACTGGCCATACGCAGGATGGTGAGCCGCTGCCCTGGCGCGCACTGGTAGAAAGTAACACCACGCTGGTGATTTACATGGGGATGCAGCATGTCGCCGACATTACCCGCGCCTTGCTCGAAGCAGGCATGCATGCCGATATGCCCTGTATGGTGGTGGAAAACGGCACGCGTGAGAATCAGCGTGCCGTGGTGACGGCCTTGCATGCCATGCCCCTGAGCTGCCACCAGCAGCAATTTAAAAGTCCGGCGATTATTGTCGTCGGCGAAGTCGTGACATTAGCCAACAGTACACAACAACAAGATTGGCAAGCACAGTTGCAGGCCTTTGCAAGTCTGGCCAGTGCAGCATAAGTTTAAAAGGAGTGATTTAAAGATGACAAAACAGAAACTGGTGGTGGTAGGTAACGGCATGGCCGGCATGCGCACCGTGGAAGAACTGCTCAAGATAGCCCCGGACATGTATGACATTACCGTATTTGGCGACGAGCCCTACCCTAACTACAACCGCATTATGCTCTCGCCCGTGCTGGCCAATGAGCAAACCATCGATGACATTATTTTGAATAGCCGCGAATGGTATGCAGAACACAATATTGCCCTGCATACCAGTGCCCGCGTCAACAAAATTGACCGCAAGGCGCGCACGGTGACAACAGAAAATGGCACCACAGTCGCCTATGACCGCTTGCTGCTGGCTACGGGCTCCAAACCGTTCATGCTGCCGATTCCGGGCGCCGAGCTGGAAGGCGTGCTGGGCTACCGTGACATTAAAGATACCAACGACATGATAGCCGCGGCCAGAACCCACAAGCATGCGGTGGTGATTGGTGGCGGCCTGCTCGGCCTGGAAGCTGCCAATGGCCTGAAAATTCAGGGCATGGAGGTGACCGTGGTGCACAAAAACGAGTGGTTGCTTGAGCGCCAGCTGGACAGGACTTCCGGCAAGATGCTGCAAAAATCGCTCGAAGCGCGCGGCCTGAGTTTTCTGCTGCAAAAAGATACCGAGCAACTGATCGGTAAAGATGGCCGTGTGGTGGCTGTGCGCTTTAAAGACGGCCAGGAAATTCCAGCGGACCTGGTAGTGATGGCCGTGGGCATCCGCCCTAACTATGCACTGGCCGACTCGGCAGGCATTCATTGCAACCGCGGCATTGTGGTCAATGACACCATGCAAACCTATGACCCGCGCGTGTATGCCGTGGGCGAGTGTGTCAGCCACCGTGGCATTGCCTACGGCCTGGTGGCCCCTTTATTTGAAATGGCCAAAGTGTGCGCCACACATTTGGCCAACTTCGGCATCGGCCTGTACAAAGGCTCGGTCACTTCGACAAAACTCAAGGTGACCGGCATTGATTTGTTTTCTGCCGGTGATTTCATGGGCAGTGACGATGCCGAAGAAATTTTGCTGCACGACGCGGTCGGCGGGGTTTACAAAAAACTCGTGATCAAAGATGACACAATCATCGGTGCCGTGCTGTATGGCGATACGACGGATGGGGCCTGGTATTTCCAGCTGTTGCGTGACAAAAAACCGATCCACGAAATTCGGGATCATTTGATGTTCGGGCAAGACAGTCTGGGCAATACCGGCCACCAGGGTCAGGACAAAGTGTCTACCATGACCGACGAAATGGAAGTCTGTGGCTGTAACGGCGTCTGTAAGGGCACGATCGTCAAGGCCATCCAGGAAAAAGGCCTGTTCACCATTGACGATGTAAAAAAACAAACCAAAGCCGGTTCCAGCTGCGGCAGCTGTACCGGCCTGGTCGAGCAGATACTGGCTTCCACGCTGGGCGGCGGTTATGCACCGCCTTCCACCAGCAAGGCCGTCTGTGGGTGTACAGATTTTAATCATGAAGAAGTGCGAGATGAAATCCGCAAACACAAATACCTGAGCATCCCGGCAGCGATGAGAGGCATGGGCTGGAAAACGCCTAACGGCTGCGCCAGCTGCAGACCGGCGCTCAACTATTATTTGATTTCCACCTGGCCACATGAAGCCAAGGATGACCCGCAATCCCGCTTTATTAACGAGCGTGTACACGCCAACATCCAGAAAGACGGCACGTATTCGGTGATTCCACGCATGTATGGTGGCGTGACCTCGTCTGACCAGTTGCGCAAGATTGCCGATGTCGCCGACAAATACAAGGTGCCCATGGTCAAGGTCACCGGCGGTCAACGCATCGACTTGCTGGGGGTTAAAAAGGAAGACCTGACCGGCATGTGGGCCGACCTCGACATGCCTTCTGGTTATGCGTACGGTAAATCTATTCGCACCGTGAAAACCTGTGTGGGTTCCGAATTCTGCCGCTTTGGTACACAAAATTCCACCCAGTTGGGTATTGATATCGAAAAAGCGTTCGACCATATGTGGGCGCCGCACAAGGTCAAGTTTGCCGTCTCTGGCTGTCCGCGCAACTGTGCCGAATCCGGCATTAAAGATGTCGGTGTGATTGGCGTCGATTCCGGCTGGGAAATTTATGTCGGTGGCAACGGCGGCATCAAAACCGAAGTCGCACAGTTCTTGTGCAAGGTCAAAACCGCCGAGGAAGTGATTGAGTACTCGGGCGCGTTTATCCAGATTTACCGCGAAGAAGCCCGCTACCTGGACCGTACCGTGCACTGGATAGAACGCGTGGGCCTCGATTATGTAAAAAAACGCATTCTGGAAGATGCCGAAGGGCGCAAAGCGGCTTATGAGCGCCTGTTATACGCACTGCAAGGCGCAGTGGATCCATGGGCTGAGCGCGTGAACAAGCGTGACGAACACAAAGAGTTCGAGACCATTACCATTTAACATGACAGTAGGCGTGCGGCCCTGTTGTCCGCACGCCGGAGAGAGACACCATGCAAAAAAGTTTTTGGGAAGTCGGCCATAAACCGACCCTGTTTTCAGCGTTTTTTTACTTTGATTTGAGTTTTATGGTGTGGGTGATGCTGGGCCCACTGGCGGTACAGATTGCCGCCGACCTGCAACTGACACCGGCGCAAAAAGGGCTGATGGTCGCCACGCCAGTACTGGCAGGCGCCCTGCTGCGCATTGTGATGGGCGTACTGGTGGATCAGCTCAAGCCGAAAAAGGCGGGCCTGATCGGCCAGGTGATTGTGATTGCTGCCTTATTGGTGGCCTGGCTGCATGGCATACACAGCTATCAGCAGGCATTGCTGTTAGGCGTGTTTTTAGGCTTTGCGGGGGCTGCTTTTGCCGTGGCGTTGCCTCTGGCCTCGCGCTGGTATCCGCCAGAACACCAGGGCACGGCACTGGGGATTGCCGGTGCAGGTAATTCAGGCACTGCGCTGGCCGCCCTGTTTGCGCCCGGTCTGGCCGTGGCATTTGGCTGGAACAATGTATTTGGACTGGCGCTGATCCCGCTGGCACTGGCTTTTCTGGTCTATGTGGCGATGGCCAAAGATGCCCCGGATGCCCCGGCGCCAAAGTCGCTGTCGCAATACCTGACCGTCCTCAAAGACAAAGACGCCTGGTGGTTTATGTTCTTTTACAGCGTGACCTTTGGCGGCTTTGTCGGCATGGCTTCTTCACTGACCATTTACTTTCATGACCAATATGGGCTGGACGCGGTACATGCCGGTTACTTTACAGCAGCCTGTGTATTTGCCGGGTCACTGGTGCGGCCTTTTGGTGGCTTGCTGGCGGACCGCATTGGCGGCATCCGCAGTTTGAGCATGATGTATGGGTTTGCTGCCTTGTTTTTATTTGCGTTGAGCTTCGCGCCTTCGACCCATACCACTGCGCTGGCCGTGGTGATCCTGGCCATGTCTGCACTGGGCATGGGCAATGGCGCCGTATTTCAGCTGGTGCCACAACGTTTCCGTCGTGAAATCGGCGTCATGACGGGCCTGGTGGGCATGGCGGGCGGAATTGGTGGCTTTTACCTGGCTTCCAGCCTAGGCTATTCCAAACAGGTGACAGGCAGTTATCAAACGGGCCTGATCATTTTTGCCGGACTGGCGATGCTGGCACTGATGGGTCTGTCAGGGGTTAAAAACCGCTGGCGCACGACCTGGGGTGCGGCCACAGTGACAAGCGCAAAAGTCTGATTTCAGTTATTGTCATCAGGTCATCACACACGGGAATAATCCATGGGACTGGTATTCACAATCGGGGAAAGCAGCCTGACCGGGCCAAGGCCACGCAATGAGGATTATATCGGCGTGGTCACACCGGCTGACGCGCAGCTGGCAATCAAGGGCGCATTGCTGATGGTTGCCGATGGTGTCAGTGGCGCAGCGGGCGGCGCCGAAGCGGCCGAAATGACGGTGCGTACGGTGTCGGCCGACTATTACGCCACCCCGGATACGTGGACAGTGCAACATGCGCTGGAAACGGTGCTGCAAGCCGCCAACCGCTGGGTACTGTCGCAAGCACAACGCCGCAAACAGCTGGCTGGCATGGCAACCACGCTTTCTCTGCTGGCCTTGCGCGGGCAACGCTATGTACTGGCCCATGTCGGGGATACCCGTATTTACCGTTTACGTGGGCAAGCGCTGGAGCGCCTGACCACTGACCACGTGTGGGATAAACCTGATCTCCGCCATGTATTGAAGCGTGCCGTCGGTCTGGATGCGCACCTGTCGGTCGACTATACCGAGGGCCTGCTACAGGCGGGGGATATTTACGCCATCATGAGCGATGGCGTCTGGGATGCGTTCTCTGAGGCCGATTTACACAGGGCACTGATGCTCTACCACACGCCGCAACTGATGGCCGAACACCTGACTGCGGCGGCACTGGAAAACGGCAGTCAGGATAACGCCTCGGCACTTGTGGTACGCATTGAAGAAACCGGGCAAGACCATTACACCGACATGCTGGCTGACGCCGAATCTTTGCCTGTACCGGCAAAACTGCAGGCAGGCGACCGCATAGACGGATTTACAGTCGCCAAAGTGATTCATGACTCTCGCCTGAGTATGTTGTACCAGGTGCGTAACGATGCCGGACAGTTGTTTGTACTGAAAACCCTGCAACCGGCACTGGCCAGCGACAAGGAAAGCTGCCAGGCGCTGCTCAATGAAGAATGGCTGGCCAAACGCGTCGTCTCGCAATGTGTGCCGCAAATATTGCCGCTGAGCAAAAATCAGCGCAGTGCGCTGTACTATGTGATGACCTGGCATGAGGGCGCCACCCTGGAGCAGCGGCTGGAAGCCGGACATCATTTCACCATCAATGGCATTGCCAATATCGGGCAAGACCTGTTGCGCGGCCTCAGCATGTTGCATCGCTTGAATATTGTGCATCGCGATATCAAACCGGGCAACATCCATATGGGCAGCGATAAACGCCTGCGCATTCTGGACCTCGGCGTGGCATTGAATACCACACTGGTGATTCCTGCAAGCATGGAAAACCCAGGCACCCCGTGCTATATGGCGCCCGAACTGTTTGATGGCAAACTGGCCGATCGCCAGGCCGATATTTATGCGGCAGGCGTCACCTTGTACCACCTGCTGACACGCAAATATCCTTATGGTGAAATCGAACCGTTTCAGAGCCCCAGGTTTGGCGAGCCGGTGCGCCCCAGCCGCTATCGCCCGGAAATTCCGGCCTGGCTGGAAGGTGTGATCCTCAAAGCGATTGCGCGTGAGCCCAAAAACCGCTTTGAAACCGCAGAAGAAATGCTGCTGGCCCTGGAGCATGGCGAACTCAAGCCCATTCATATTCCACGCACGCCCCTCATCGCGCGTGCCCGGCTGGTGAAATGGCAATGGCTGGCCATTATGTCGTTTTTGTTAAATATATTATTGATTTATGTGTTGCTGGTCTCCTGAAGACCGGATGATTTGGAAAAGAAGAGGAACCCCATGAGCTGGACTAAAATTTGCCCCTTAAACGACATTCCCGCCCTCGGTGCACGCGTCGTGCGTCACGGTGAGGTAGATATCGGGGTGTTCCGCACCGAGGATGACCGCGTATTCGCCCTCAACAACAGTTGCCCACACAAAGGCGGGCCGCTGTCTCAGGGCATTGTGTATGGCGATAAAGTCGCCTGTCCGCTGCATAGCTGGAAAATCAGTCTGGTGGATGGCAAGGCTGATGAACCGGATGTCGGTGAAACCGCCTGTTTTGCCGTCAAGGTAGAAGACGGTAACGTCTACCTGCAATTAAACAAATAATGCGCAATTTTAGCTACACAGGTCACCTATGACGCAACAGCAACAACTTCAATCTGACGACCAGGCGCTGCCGACCGCGCCGGTGCAGTTTTATCCGCAACGGCGTGAAACCCGCAGCACCTGCTGCTATTGCGGCGTGGGGTGTGGCGTCATCATCACCACCGAAGGCAAGCAGATTGTCGATGTCAAAGGTGACCCTGAGCATCCGGCCAACTTTGGCCGCCTGTGTACCAAGGGCTCTACCCTGCACCTCACGGCCAAGCTCGATGCGCGTGCGCTTTACCCGGAAGTGCGTTTGTCACGTGACCTGCCACGGGAGCGGGTCAGCTGGGATGCGGCTCTGGACCATGTGGTGGAGCGCTTTGCCGATATCATTCAAACCCATGGCCCGGATGCGGTGGCCTTTTATATCTCGGGGCAGTTGCTGACCGAAGATTATTATGTCTTCAACAAACTGGCCAAAGGCCTGATTGGTACCAACAACGTCGACACCAACTCGCGCCTGTGCATGAGCTCGGCAGTCGCCGGCTACAAGGTCACACTGGGCGCCGATGCGCCACCAGCCTGTTATGACGACATTGACCATACCCAGTGCCTGTTTATTGCTGGCTCCAATACCGCATTTGCCCACCCGATTGTGTTCCGCCGCATTGAAGATGCCAAAGCGAAAAACCCGGACATGAAGATTGTCGTCGTAGACCCACGGCGTACCGATACCGCGCAATTTGCCGACCTGCATCTGGCCATTCTGCCCGGCACCGATGTCGCGCTGTTCCATGGCATGCTGCATGTCATGCTGTGGGAAGGCCTGCTGGATATGCAATACATCCGCAACCATACCGAAGGCTTTGAAGCACTCAAGGAAACCGTGCGCGAATACACGCCGAAAATGGTGGCCGATATCTGTGGCGTCCGTGAGCGCGATATCATCCAGGCGGCCAAATGGTTTGGTGCAGGCCCTACGCTCTCCATGTATTGTATGGGCCTCAACCAGTCCATCCATGGCACCGATAAAAATGCTGCGCTGATTAACCTGCACCTGGCCACCGGCCAGATCGGCAAACCGGGTGCCGGGCCTTTCTCACTGACTGGTCAGCCCAATGCCATGGGCGGTCGCGAAGTGGGCGGCATGGCCAACCTGCTTTCCGGGCATCGTGATTTAGCGAACGCTGAACATCGCGCGGAAGTCGCCCGTTTGTGGGGCTTGCCAGAGGTGCCTGCCACGCCAGGTAAAACGGCCGTCGAAATGTTTGACGCGGTGAAAAGCGGCGAAATCAAGGCCATCTGGATTGCCTGTACCAACCCCGCGCAGTCGATGCCAGACCTCAATAATGTACTGGCATCGCTACAACATGCCGAACTGGTCGTGTTGCAAGATGCTTTTAACAATACCGAAAGCAACCAGTACGCCGACGTGTTTTTGCCTGCCTCCACCTGGGGCGAAAAAGAAGGCACCGTGACCAACTCCGAGCGCCGGATTACGCGCGTGCGCCCAGCCGCCCCCAAACCGGGAGAAGCCCGGCACGACTGGGAAGCCGTGGTCGATTTTGCACAACGCCTGGAGCAAAAGCTCGGCAAAACCAGCGCCCTGTTTAACTACCCGAATACCGAAACCATTTTTAACGAGCACCGTGAAAGCACACGTGGCCGTGACCTGGACATCACCGGCCTGAGTTACAACATTCTCGAAACACAGGGACCGCAACAATGGCCATTTAAAGACGGTGCGACCAGTGGAGAAGCCCGCCTGTATACCGATGGCGTTTTTCAAAAGCCCGGCGGCAAAGCGCAGTTTCACAATGCCGTGTATAAAGCGACGGCTGACCGCACCGATGCGCGCCACCCCTTCCACTTGCTGACAGGTCGCCTGCGTGACCAGTGGCATGGCATGAGCCGCACCGGCACGCTGGCACAACTGTATAACCACGCAGAAGAACCTGTAGTGTCCATGCATGCCGATGACATGCAGCGCCGCCAGATTAAAAATGGGGATATTGTCAAAGTCAGCAACAAACGCGGCAGCCTCACCATCCGCGTGCAGCAGTCAGACGAGGTGAAACCCGCCGAGCTGTTTATCCCCATGCACTGGGGCCGTCAGTGTATGCATGGCCTGGGCGTCAATGCGCTGATGCCGCCCGCTTTTGACAAAACCTCCAAACAGCCGGAGCTGAAACACACCGCGGTCAAAATTGAGAAACGCACCCTGCCCTGGCAGATGACCATCATGCGCAGTTGCCACGATTTGCACCTGATCGCACAGCTACGCACCCTGTTGCCCGCATTTGAATATGCCACCGTCGGCCTGTATGGCCGAGGCAGCGGTATGGTAGTGCTACGTGCATCACACAGCGAAGCGCCCGACCCTGCCGTGATTGCACAACTCGACCGCCTGCTCGGCATGGTGGAAGACGCGCCCATGCTGGCACTGGATGATGCCAAACGTGGCATCAGCAAACGCATACTGGTGGAAGCAGGACAGGTCACCGGCGTCAGGTTAATTGGCGACACGCTGGCTGCAGACTGGCTCAAGCAAATCATGCAGGAAGGCCAGTTTACCGACGCTCTGCGCAAATGGGCACTGGCGCCCCTCGCCGCGCCGCCGAGTGGTCAAAAATCACGTGGCAAGATTGTCTGCAACTGCTTTGATGTTTCGGAAAACGAGATTATCGAAACCTGCGAAATGGGTGCCGATTTGCCCACCCTGCAGGCCAAACTGAAATGCGGGACGAATTGTGGCTCCTGTGTGCCCGAGCTTAAGCGTCTGGTAAAAGCGCATGGCAAAACCCATGTCTAGTCGTTCCGCACCGCAAGACTTTCATTTTCTTAAGCTGACACTATGTCCATGAACGCAATAAAAAAGACGGATAAAGCCATGCAGCATGCCATGATCAGCAGCGACATGATGGTGGCGCTGATCAACTTATCCGGACGGCAACGCATGCTCTCGCAACGGATTGTCCTGAACATCCTGTTAAGTGCACACCATCCACAGGCCATCGCGCAGGCCAAAGAGGCGTTGACACTGTTTAGCCAGACACACAGCCTGCTGGTCAATGGCAACCATGAATACCCCGGTATTGGCTTTGAAGCCCTGGAAAAAGTATTTTTTGGGCCGGATAAACATGAGGCGAAAATCCGACAGTTTATTCATGATTGCAAACAGTCTATCGATGCTTGCGAGCGAAGCACAAGCCTGCCGGATTCAGTGATCCATGGATTGGGAGAAGCGGCGAGTGTCATTGTGACCATCCTCAATCAGGTCACCATGACCTACGAAACCGAATCCAGACGATGTGAGCTGGTCAGGCGCAAGAAACAGGAAAGCCTGATGCACAGCATACAAAAAATTGCCAAGGAAGCCAAAATCGTCTCATTCAATGCACAGGTGATTGCCGCCAGATCAGGGGACGCAGGCAAAGAATTTGCGGTGGTGGCGAGTGTGATGACCAACATTACCAATGAAATTGAACAACTGGTTGCTGCAGCGATGACCAGTAGCTGAATATCTCAGACATGAATACAAGTGCTGAATTGTGCCCATGCAGAATTGTGCTAGCAAAGCGGCGCACATTGCAGACCAATAGGGCCGCACGTCTATACAGTTAAGACGCCGCTGGTCGTGAAAACGCACTGAACGTGACTGCACTGATCACCAGTAGCGCCCCAAACAGCTGCGCATGGGTGGGCGGCATATGCGCAAATGCAGCAATCACCATGGTAGTGACGGGCACCAGATTCAGGAAAATTGCCGCTTTAGACGGGCCCAGACGCGCAATGCTTGCATTCCAGAACAGGTAGGCCAACACGCCACCGCCCAGAGACATCATCAACAAGGCAGCCCCTGCCCCCATGCTCGGGACGACAACACTGTCACCATGCATCCAGGCCGCGATGCTCAATGCAGCCGCGCCCACACTCATGATGCCCGCAGTGCTTGCAATGCCGCTCACTTGTTTTGGCATGCTTTTTTTCACCAGCACGTTATAGAGGGCCCAGTTGAAATTTGCGATCAAAATATACACATCGCCGATGGACACCGTGAGCTGGGCGCCCGCCCCCAGCACCACAATGGCCACCCCGGCAATGCCAATCGGGAATGCAATCAATTGTCGTGTGGTCGGCCTGTCACCCAGTATCAGGTAGCCGATAATCGCCGTGAGCAAGGGGTTCAACCCCATGATCAACGCGCCATTGATGGCCGAAGAAGTTTCCATGCCCAGAAAGAAAAACAGGTTGAAGCCAAACACGCCCACCACGCCCAAGGTCAAATAGGCTTTCCAGTGACGTAATGGGATCATGTCTTTTTTGATCCATACGATCAGGACCATCACGGCCGCAGCCAATACATAACGGCTGGCACCGGCGATATACGGACTCATTTCAGCCAGCACAGGCTTGGCCAGATTGAAATTGGCACCCCAGAATACTGCGGCCAGGGTGGCCATTAAATACGTTTTAATCGTGTGCATTGGGTTACTTTACGGCGTTATTTTTATGAGCGCTATGGGTCAGGATCAGGATCAAGCCAGATCAGGCTTGATTAAGCGCCTTGAGTACCGATTGCAATACCCCGGGAAACTTCTGCTCAATCTCAGTTACTCTAAGTGCATTCATATGCTCGGTACCTTCAATCAGCGTTTCAACCAGGCCCGCAGAGCGCAGAATTTTAAAGTGGTGTGACATGCTGGATTTGGGGCGATTCAGGTCAAACTCGCCGCAGGTCATTTTGCGCCCGGCATTGGCCAGGCGCGCGACGATCTCCAGACGCGTGGGGTCAGACAGGGCATACATAATGTCTGTCAGTTCTACTTGATCAATACTCGGGTGCTTAATTTGCCGCATGCTTAAAATTTATCACACTGCTTGATATTATTCTATAGTTCGATTATATTCGAACTATAGAAGTTAATCTAACTGTTTAAAGCAATGATTATGAAAAAAGAAATTTCGGCACAAGGCATTCCACTCGCTTTATATGCGTTGATGGCGGGTGCGTTTGGCATAGGCACCACAGAATTTGTGATTATGGGCTTATTGCCGGAAGTCAGCCGGGATCTGCAGGTCAGCATCCCGATGGCAGGTTTGTTAATTACCGGATATGCACTTGGCGTTGCCGTGGGTGCGCCGATCATGTCTATCCTGATGGCGAAATTCTCACGCAAGAATTCGCTGCTCTGGCTGATGGGCATATTCACCTTAGGTAACCTGATTTGCGCCATCGCGCCTGACTACACCACGCTGATGATTGCCAGAGTGGTGACCTCCTTTGCGCACGGTACTTTCTTTGGGATTGGTGCGGTGGTCGCCACCAGCCTGGTGCCAAAGGATAAGCGCGCACTGGCAATTGCACTGATGTTCACTGGGCTAACCGTTGCCAATGTGATTGGCGTACCTGCGGGCACCTGGCTAGGCCAGATGCTGGGCTGGCGGTCCACTTTCTGGGCAGTGACCATGATAGGCCCGATTGCCCTGGCCGCACTGTATTATCTGGTGCCTAAAGATCATCATGCCGAAAAGGTTAACGTTAAATCTGAAATTACCACCTTGCTACAACCCCAGGTGATTGCCGGATTGCTGTTGACTATCATCGCAGATACCGGCCTGTTTGCCGTGCTCACGTATCTCGCCCCACTGCTGACCGATGTGGCGCACTTTTCACCCGCTGCAATCTCACCTGTATTTCTGTTATTTGGCGTAGGCATGGTGATCGGTAACATCATTGGCGCCAAACTCGCCGATATTCACCTCGACAACACGCTGATAGGCGCGTTGATTTTCATCATTGCCATCCTGGCTTCCTTTTCATTGTTTGCACACAATCAGGTTGTCGTCGTCGGCTTGGTCGGACTACTGGGAATTGCCGGTTTTGCTGCCGTTCCTTCCTTGCAGATCAAGATTCTGGAGAAAGCGAGCGGCGCGCCGACACTGGCTTCAGCCATGAACATAGGCGCATTCAATATCGGTAACGCGGCGGGTGCGTGGGTTGGCGGGCTGGTGATTTCACATGGCCTGGGCTTGAGCGCCATCGGCTGGATTGCCGCCAGCATTGTATTTGTTGGACTCGTACTGGCAGTGGTCGAGATGCGATTAGTTTCAGGCAAGACGCATTCAACACCGGCATAACACCTCATTTAACACTGACTAAAAAGGACCACTATGGCTGACTTATTTTCTAGCTACCAATTAAAAGATGTCACTCTTAGAAACCGCATCGCGATTCCGCCTATGTGCCAATATATGGCAGAAGATGGCGTAGTGAATGACTGGCACCTGGCGCATTACACCAGCCTGGCGCGTGGCGGCAGTGGCCTGGTGATTGTCGAGGCTACCGGCGTGGCGCCCGAAGGCCGCATCACTCCGGGATGTTTAGGCATATGGAACGATGCACAGGCTGAAAAACTGCGTGCCATTGCAGCAGCAATTAAAGCCGCGGGTGCGGTGCCCGGCATCCAGATTGCACATGCAGGCCGCAAAGCCAGCGCCAACAAACCTTGGGAAGGCGATGACCATATGGCAGAAAACGACCAGCGCGCATGGCAGACGATAGGCCCTTCAGCGATTGCTTTTGGCGGTGACCTGCCACGTGTGCCCAAGGAAATGACGATTGATGATATCGCCCGCGTAAAGAATGATTTTGTCGCTGCCGCCAAGCGCGCACTGGATGCCGGATTCGAATGGCTGGAAATCCACTTTGCCCATGGTTACCTGGGGCAAAGTTTTACTTCTGCACATTCTAACCACCGTACAGATAGTTACGGTGGCAGCTTCGAGAACCGCTCCCGTTTTACGATTGAAACACTGGAAGCCATCCGCGAAGTCTGGCCGGAAAACCTGCCACTCACCGCGCGATTCGGCGTGATTGAATACGATGGTAAAGATGAAGAAACCTTAAGTGAGTCGATTCAACTGGTGAAAGCCTGGAAACAGCGCGGTCTGGATATGCTGAGCGTCAGCGTCGGCTTTACCATTCCAGAAACCAATATCCCATGGGGCCCGGCTTTCCTCGCACCCATCGCACAACGCGTACGCAACGAGGCCGGCATTCCCGTGTCATCCGCCTGGGGCTTTGGCGCGCCCTCACTGGCAGACAACGCCATCCGCAACGAAGAGCTTGACCTTGCCATGATAGGCCGCGCCCACCTTGAAAACCCGCACTGGCCATATTTTGCGGCCAAGCAACTGGGTAAGGAAAGCGCAGCCTGGGTATTACCCGCGCCCTATGCCCATTGGCTGGCCAGGTACAGAAGCCCGACAGAAGCGTAACACTCGCAATCCTTAGGCTACACCTGCTTTTAAACGACATCCTCAACCCTTGATCATTTAAAAGCGGGTATCCTTGGCCTGAGCGCCAGAGTCATTCAACCCGCAAAAATGTGGGCGTCGCGCATTCAGGATTCACCCCTGACGCACCACTAAATTCACCCCAAATTCAACATAGATACACTCCGATACAAACCCGACCCCTATCAATGGGAGAGTTTTGCGCAATCGGCTGTCAGAATCCATATATACATGCATTTCTGGAGGCGCTATGTTCAAATTAAAATCCATCAGTTTCATCGGTCTGTTTGCCGTGCTTGCGCTCAGCAGTCAGGTGGCTCAAGCCCATCCGCCCGGTCGCGGGGGCTGGCATGGCGGTGGAGGTGTTGGCCTGTATTTCGGCGCACCCTACCCGTTTTTCCCTTACGCTTATAATCCTTACCCTTATCCCTACCCCTATGTGTACAATCCGCCGCCGGTAGTGATTACACAACCCCAATCACAAGTGTATATCGAGCAAGGCAGCAGCACCCCTGCTCCGGCCACATCACCTGCACCCGCCGCCAGTAACAATGCCGCGTCATACTGGTATTACTGCGAGCAATCAGACAGCTATTACCCCTACGTGAAAGAGTGTCCGGCCGGCTGGAAGCAGGTCACCCCCACACCACCGGCAAACGCCTCGGTGAAATAGGAGGCTAACATGCGCACAGCCCGCAAACTGGCAATCATCGCCCTATCCCTTGGCCTGGCGGCCTGTGTCACTAACCCCACCGGCCCCAGCAATATGGCGCTGCCCGGCACTGGCAAAGACTTTAATGCTTTCAGGGCAGATGACCTCTCCTGCCGTGATTACGCCCTCACACAATCAGGCGGCAAAACCGTCAATCAGCAATACAATGCCAGCCTGGCCACCACCACAGCCGTCGGCACCGCCATAGGCGCTGCTATCGGCGCAGCAGCTGGCGGTGGCGAAGGGGCTGCAATTGGCGCAGGCATGGGCGCTTTATCAGGGGGCGCCATTGGCAGCAATACCGCAGCCGTCAGCGGCATGAACGCGCAAGACAAATACGACAACGCCTACCTGCAATGCATGTACGCCGCCGGTCACCGCATCCCGGTGCCTGCCAGCATGGCAAATACCTACCGCCAACCGGCAGCGCCGGTGGCAGCAACAGCGCCGTCAGGCTATCCACCGCCACCGCCAAATCGTCCTCGCTAGCTAAATAAAAACAGGCAGCTTGTTGCTCCCTGACGTTACCTGGCCGCTTCTTCTGTCTGAACCAGAGATTACGCAGGCCACATGCGTCACCTCATAAACACTGAGAACAGTGGTTACAAACGAACGGTATCGCAAACTTAGTTCATCAGTCATGGTCGTAAAGCCATGCGAATAATTAAAACCTTTTGTTTCCTGCTGCTCGCGAGTTCAATGATCAGTTGTAGCCTGGTAAAAACCGCTTACAACAACGCCCCTGCACTGGTCGCATGGCGGCTGGACGATTACTTTAGTTTTAGCGAAGTGCAAAAAGCCAAGCTGAAACCCGCACTGCAGGATTTGCATGCATGGCATCGAAAAAACGAGTTACCACGTTATGTTTCGTTGCTGAATGAAATACACGATGATCTACACCATGATGTGAACGCACAAATTGCCTGCCAGCGCATTGCATCCATCAAATCCAATGTGCAAACGCTGCAAACAAAAACCATCCCCATCATTGTGGACGTCGCCGACACGCTGAGTGAAAAACAACTACAGCATTTGCAGAAAAAACTGGAAAAACGCAACCAGGAATGGAAAGAGGAATGGTGGCAGGAAACGATAGAAGAACAGCGAGAGGTGAGGTTAGATAAATCCACGGATTTTGCTGAAAAAGTCTATGGCGATTTAAACGAAAAGCAAATCAGCCTATTAAAACAGTCTATTGCCAAGAGCGACATTGACCCGGCAATCATCTATGCCGAGATACTGCGGCGTGACGAAGATGCGTTGACTATCCTCAAGGCATTAAGAAATCCCGCCTCGTCAAACGAAGAAAAATCGCAACTGGTCCGCGCAGGTTTTGAACGTCTGCAACACAGTCCAAATCCAGCTTACCAGGCTTATATCGATAAACTTACACAGCAGACCTGTGAAAGCATCGCGAGCCTACATGCCAGTACAACCGCCAAACAACGCCATCATGCGCAGCAATGGGTGGATGATTACAAGACACAATTTACACAGTTGCAAAACCAATGATTTTAAAGCGATTGGCCTGACACTTAAAAGCCATGTCGATGGGGTCAGGGTAATAGTGAGATTTCTTTACTTTTTACTCTGACCCTAATTATCCCTACCCTAGCGGTAAGAAAAACACTAAAAATCATAGCGAATATTTAACCATGCTGCTCGTGGCGCACCAGGAGCAAGAAATGTTGTTGCTAACCAATCGTTACTGTTGTAATTGAATCCACCAGGACCAATCGCACCATTAATACTCGGTGAAAAGGGATTAATGCCTAATCGCCCAGCGGTGTAATAATCTCTATCAAAAAGATTATTAATTAATAACGTTGCGGTGAGCTGATCGCTAAATTTGTACGTAGTGCTGAAATTAAACACTGCATAGCCAGGAATCATGCCCGGATAACGGTAGTTCGGTCGAGCTGGTCGTGCCACGCAACTACTATTGCCGTAAGAGATACCGTCAATTACTGTGGGAATGCCGCCTTGCGAGGCCTGACAGCCATATTCCACATCAGGTGCACCCGAGCGATGCTTGTTGTTTTCGTTACCGCGGATATAACTTTCTGAATGTAATACTGCAGTTAAACCAACCACCCATTTTGGCGTGAGGTCATAGGTGATGGTGGCGTTAAGGTTATGTAACGGAATGCCCGGTATACGATTACCTGGTTTTACCGCGATATTTTGGTAACCATTACTTTTAAAGGAACCATTATTGACAAAGCTTTGGATGACATTGCCAGCACTACTGTTATTGGGACTTGCCAATTGAAAACTGTCTTGAAACGTGGCATCGGTGAGCGAGTAATTTAACTTAAAACCCGTATTCCCCCATTTGCCTTGCAAACCCATCTCAATCCCACGTCGGCGCGTATCGCCAATGTTTTGAAAAAAACTACGTTCCGGCCGAAACGAGACAAAATAAATATCATCGGCTAAATCCGTTTGATAAACACTGGCGTTCCATTGGATGGATTCACTCAGAGAACCTCTGGCACCAATTTCCACTGTCTCAGAGCGCACTTGCTTTAGATATGGGTCACCAGATAAAGTGGTGGGCAAGCTACAAAAACGATTTTCTACCAGTGAGCGCGGCCCAAAAGTTGGGTTACCCTGCAAATCGACCCCGATACGCACTGGCGTATCATCATAAGCGCACCCCAACTCAATCACCGTCGGCGTTCTCGCGCCTTTGCTCCAGTTGGCATACACATTTAAATTATCATTGGCTTGCCAAGTCGCGCCTAACGAAGGGTTAAACGAATAGTAGCTAAATTTTTCGGTTTCGCCAGGCCCAATCGCGCCTGCTTGCTGAGCCAGTTCGAAAGAAAACGGACGATACCCTGTGCCGCATTCACTGGTTTCATATTCAATGCTGCCATTCCCATTTAAATCATTACAAACCACTAACGGATCATAAAAGTTCTTAAATTGTGTGGGGCCTGCTAACCCTAAGATATTACTTATAGCTAACTTATTATTCACTTTGGTCTCATTGTATCGACCCGCGGCACTAAACGCCCACGCTTTGGTGGGGGTCCAAGTTTCACTGAAATAAATACTTTTAGTAGTACTGGTTCCGCCAAAATCATTTAAGCCTAATTTTTGCGTGGAGGCGGCAAATTCATAACCCACTTGGTTAGGATCTAAAATCACATTACGTTTATCCCCAAACACCCCTAAATATTGTCCGCTGTTATAGTCGGCACCAGCAGCATCCAGTGATACCCCCACCATAAATTTATGTTGCTCGGTGTTCCAGTTTAATTGTAAAGAGCCGCCGTCGGTGTTTTGATTAATTTCGGTTTCTGTCACTAATGCAACTGGGGTACCTGCAACATAGCCTTTGTTACAGTCTGGAAAATTCTGCAATACGACGGCATCACAATCCGCACCATTACGCATATATGGAATCCCCGTAACTGGATCTCTCACTAACAACCCAAGGGGACTGCCTAACCCTTTACTCACACCCGAAAAGCTCGCTAAGATAAAGTTACCATTGGCATCACGGTTTTTATCCAGCACTAAAAAACTACCGAATCCTGTAAAGCCGTTGGCATCTTTAAAATTGGTATACCAATCGGTCATGCTGAATGTCAGCCCTTGCGCTTGGAGTTGTGCTTCCAACGTTTGCTGAGCTAAAGATCCTGGCACCGCGTTTGCAATAGCCAGGGCGGTTTGATAAAAGTCACTGTTAAAGGTTGGCTGCCCGGTTAATGGTGTAGTGCTGAAGGTCCAATTAGGGGCCGTTGCAGTGGTTCCATCTGGATTGGTCACTACCACCGTTGATTGACTAATATTGGCATTAGTAAACAAAAAGGGGGTATTGGCATTGCTCCCAATCGCCGGACGCGTTGCATCATAGGCTGGGTTCTCTATTGCTTGGGAATCAAAAATAGGGTTGCCATCTTGATCTGTGCCAACTTGTGTCAATGGGCCAAAAATATATTGAGCATCACCATCTGCATCTGCAGGCAGTTGCACCAGATTGCCAAAGCCGTCGGTCGCGTCTACAGTGGCTTGATTATTAATAACGGTATTGCTTGGATCTAAATCGGGAAGACCATCGCTGTTTAAATCTTGGGCAAAATAGCCTGGCTTTTCACCAGGATTGGGCCTACGAGTGGCACTACCGCCAAAATCTTGATTGACATCACCCGTGCTGGAAAAGCGTCGGCTTTTACGCTTATATGCTTGCGCGGTAATGTTAAAGGTATCCGACACATCCCACAGCGCGTTGAGTTGAAATTGCTGTAAGCGATTACTGGTTTCATCAGGGCTGGTAAAAATACTGCTGCGGTCTCGCGCCGCCAATTCGGTGGGCAATAAGCCATTGCCGGTGAGTTTGTTATTGGCGAGCAACACATTTAAACCCAATTGCAGCGATTCGCCGCGCCACTCAAACTTGCCAAACAATTGATTGACTTTGCTTGGCGAATTATCGCGCCAGCCGTCTTCTTTAAATAGGTTAGCTGCCACAAAGCCCGCCACAACACCATTATTGCCGCCTACTGAGCCTTGAAATTGATTACGCTGAAAAGAGCCACCTAAGTACTCTACCGAGCCCTCTTTCGCATCAAACCCACTTTTTGTTTTCATACTGAGCGCACCGCCTAGTGTCCCTAAGCCAAACAAAGGATTAGAGCCAGGAAAAATATCCAAGCTCCCCAATGCATTCAAGGGGATCATATCCCAATTGACCACATCTCCAAATGGTTCATTGACACGGATACCATCCAGAAAAACCGATAAACCCTGAGCTGTGCCGAGCTGCGGTGAAGCTGTGAATCCACGATACGTCACATCCATTTGAAAGGGATTACCCTGATAATCGTTGACATTGACTGATTGCAACTTGGTGTTTAACAAATCAGCAATACTTACCGCATGTGCATCTTTAATGTCTTTTGCAGTCAGTGATTGAATATTTCCTGGTATTTCTTCTTTAGTCAGCGCTAAACCTTTCATTGGCCCAACTTCATACATACGTTTGGCTCTTACGGGAATCGCATCTAGCTGCAAACTGTCTGCATTTGTTATTGAAGGTTTTTTCTCAATTAGCAGGCGTTCATCAACTATCTTGCCTTGCAGACCAGTGCCCTCAAGCAGCCGTTTCAAGGCTTCTTTACGCGGCATGCGGCCTTTAACAGCGGGGGATTTTTTATCGACGATGAGGGTGCTATCGACGGTGAGGGAGAGGCTGGTTTCAATGGCAAACTGGCGCAGGGCGGCAGCCAGCGGTTGCGCGGGCATATCCAGTGTGATGGGAACATGAAAGCCTTCTTCCTGATCTGCCGGCAGTTGGGTGTTGAACTCTGCGGCATGCGCAGGTGCTTGCAGTTGAAAGGTAATCCCGATTGCCGCTGCCAGCACGGCTTGTTTAATAGTATGGTTTTGCATGACCCGTCCAAAAATTACATCGTGTTAGTGATGTAACCGACGAGCCCGCAAAACACCTGATATGCTTGAGGAAAAAACAGTTGTAAAAATTTATCTGGCGGGTTCGATCACCAAACCATCGGGCTTGCGATTCAACACCACCGGCACCGAGCTTGGCAGGTTATGGATAAATTCTTCCACCTCGCCTGACTTGAGTACGGCGTTGATCTTGGGTGTGTTATCGCCGAAGAACATGGCTTCTACCGGCTGCTGGCGATAGCGTGACAAGGTCTCAGCCACTTCAAACATATCGGCGCGGTCAAACACCATCAGGCCTTTGGCAAAACCAAAGCCATCGGCTGCATTGCGGTTGACGTACTCCGGCGCTTCGCGCAGTACGATTTCAGCCACTTGCCCGTTATGCAGAATCAAACTGCCTTCACGGCCATCAGCACGTGCCACATGCACGCTGCCGTGATCAACGCTGATGCGCACGCGGTTGGCCAGTTGGTTGACCGCAAAACGGGTGCCCAGAACGGTGACTTTGGCCTGCGGGGTTTCAACCACAAATGGCCGTTCGGTATCTCTGGCGACTTCAAAAATGGCTTCACCCTGCTTGAGTTTTACCAAACGCTGATGCCGGTAGTAAATAATCTCAAGGGTGCTGTTGGCGTTGGCGGTAATGATCGAGCCATCTTCCAGGGTACGTTTGATAATCTGCGCCACTGCGGTGTTTTGCGTTTGCGCGGAAACCGGCGCGGCTTGCCAGGCATGGTATTGGTGCTGACCTAACCAGCCCAAACCGATGCACAGCACCAGTGTTGCCAGGCCAGACCCCAGTTTTGACAGCTTTTTGCTGCGTTGTGTTTTTTCGAAAAACTGCTTCTGCGTCATGGCATTCGACAGGTTTTTCAGGCGATCAGTCGAGGTAAAGTCTTCCATGGTGGATTCAATCAGACGATAGGCCGACTGATGCCTGCGGTCAGACAGCAGCCACATTTCAAATGTGGTCCGCTCCGGCGCATCTGGCGCAGCCTCACGCATCCGCATATACCAGCGGACAGCAGCTTGCCTGATCATGTCATCATGTTTACCCATTATGCGACTCATGGTTATGTGGTCATCTCTATTTAGTCTGCTGCAATCAATGCGCGTGCACTGCTTAAATCCAGAATGGCGCGCATGACGTGCCGCTCTACCATGTTTTTGCTGATGCCGAGCTTTGCTGCAATTTCGCTGTGGGTGTAGCCTTCTACCCGGTACATCCAGAACACCTGCCGACAGCGCGGTGGCAACTGCTCCAGAATCAGCTGTATCACTTCCAGCCGCTGTTTGATGTCATTGAGCCGCTCAACCGAAAGTGTGGGCTCATTCAGCCACGCGTGATGCAGGCCCGCATCGGCATCCAGCGAAACAAAGCGCTGGCCAGCATGGTACGCATCCACAATCAAATGCTTGGCGATGCTGCGGATATAGGCATGCGGCTCTATATCACGGTTGGCACTGCCCGATACGGTAAAACGGATAAATGCATCGTGCAGAATATCTTTTGCCTGGTGCGGGCACGCGACCTTGTAGCGGATGTAACCCAGCAGGTCGCTATAGGCCCACTCCAGATTAATCCCGCACCATGTCAATGTTTTATCCATGCCGGTTAAATCGCAATATCCATGCCATGGCAACAAGACACCTAACTTATTGATTTCACTCACCCTGCCAGCACCCACCACCGTTAAGCAGACCTTAAATCAAAGCAAATCAACCACCAGACTGGCTGATAACAACCAATTTCACATGTTGAACGCTGAGATTTAAATGCACGTTCAGAGGTGAAATATACAAATGCATGCCTTAATACATCGCAGATTCAGATCTTTGCTTGCACATTGAGTTTACCCACCCCAGCATAAGCAACCCGCTCGCAAATAGCCATGCGGTTGGCGGCACAGGCACACTGCTGACGCTATCCGGGGTCACGATGGTCCAGTCTATCGTCAGATTAAGCACTTGATTGTTTACGTAGCCTGTTGCCATTCCCGTAAAAAAAGCATTGGCATAGGCACCGGTGTTTTCCAGGCTATCCAGGTTTTGCATATAAAAGGTGCCACTGAGTTGCAGATTCGTACTGCTGTAGTCTGGCACTTGCGTACTCAGGTCGAACATCCCTGTAAACGAGCCTGTGCTATCGGTGCGGGTAAAGCTCCCGAATGCAAAATAAAAATCTGGAAAAAATGAGAGCACTTCATGGTTTGTGGTCAGGCTGGCAATGGTGCTGTAGAAGGTGGATTGACCAGAAAAGTAGTCCGCATCAATCATGACATCCTGCGCCAAAACTCCGGAGAAACTTTCCAGAAACTGCTCAACTTTGGCTTCAGCGTTGAGACTCACCAATGCTGCAAAGCCAATTATTAATTTTTTAATTTTGTTAGAAATCATTAATAGCCCTATCCTTTGTTGATATCAATCAGACTTTTGCCCGAAGCAAACGCATTCCTAAAAAAGCATCACCTTGTCATCCTCGCGTAAGCGGGGATCCATATCAGTGATTAATAAAATGGATTCCCGCTTGCGCGGGAATGACAGCATGTTGGTACTTTCGTCAAAAACAGCCTATTTTTAGTGCGTGCAAAAGTCACTCAATCTGTAAAAAAATCCCCCACTTCAACATCTCGGAGGAAATGTTGATGTAGGGGCCCAAGGTCGGGATCACACTCGGGAGGCAGAGGGAGATTGCCTTTTGTGACCCCAACAACCAAGCTATTTTTATGGTTGTTTTATGTTGCGACCCTTTTCAATGATGAAACCCCAATGCACTATTCAATCCTGGCTCTCTATTCAATCCAGACCCACTATCAGATCCAGAAACCCTCTCACATCCAGAAATCCTATGAATCCAACCGGAATGACACAGGAATCGTCACCTTGAACGACTTTCTGGCCAGACTGCCCTTCACCGATAACTGCGCAATGGCTTTTTTCACCATGCGAATCGCCTCTTCATCCAGTGGCGTGTGACCACTGGCATCCACCATGACCACTTGCACCATTTCGCCTTTGACAAACTGCGCCACAATTTTCACATCGCCTTCCATATGGCGCCGAATGGCAATGGTCGGGTATTTTTTGCTCTTGCTCACCAGGTCATGCAGTTGCTTGCCATAGCCATCCCAGGCCTCATCATCGCTAGCCGCAATTTCTTCATCATCTGTTGTTTTGACGGGCTGCGCCGAGGCAGCACTTTCGCGCGCATCTTTTGCCGCGTGGTCTGTACTGGCGGCGGGCGCAGCTGATTCAGCGGCCTGATGTTTGTTCACCGCGGTTTCCGGTGCTGGGGCTACAGGCTCGCTACGCGTCACCACTGGTTCTGGCACGCGATACTCTTGCGGCGTAGCGGGTTCTTTGGTGGCCAACACTTCTTTCGGTTTGGCTTCCGGCTTGCTCACAGGCGGCGGCTGACGCACCGGTGGTTGTGGTGCAGACACCGCTGGCGTTGTCTCAGCAAGCTGCGTAACCGCTGGCCGCGTTTTCATCGAGAACAGTTCAATCTCCAGACGGTCAGGGATTTCCGGCAACTGCATGCGGCTTAACCGTGGATAAAACACCACCACCAGCGCATGCAACACCAGCGAGAGCACAATGGCACGCCATACCTCAAACTGCCCTTCATCCTCCATCGCCAGCACACTACTCATGCACGGCGTTTCCTGCATCTGGCGCCATCACAAAACTGAACTTGCTGATCCCCGCACGCTGAATCGCCGCCATCACCTTGGCCACCGCGCCGTATTGCGAATGCTCGTCTGCATAAATTTCCACCGCGGCATCATCACGCGTTTTAAGCACCTTCAACTCAGTGGTCAACTTATCAAGTGACAAGCGTTGTTCATCCAGAAACACATCACCGACATCCGTCACACTGACATGGGCCGTTTTGGGAATGGTCACCGCAATTTCGGCACTGGCTTTGGGCAACTTCACCTTGACCGCATTCATCAGCAGCGGCGCCGTCACAATAAACACAGTCAGCAGCACCAGCATCACATCCACCAGCGGCGTCACGTTAATTTCGCTCACCAGCCCCTCTTGCTCCATATCATTCAGCATGGCCATGGCTTAACTCTCCACACCCGATTTAGTCAGCAAGGCCTGAAAACGCGTTGCAATCTGCTCCATATCGGCATGATGGGTTTTCTGCTTGCGCATAAAGTAGTTGTAAGCCAGCACCGCAGGCACCGCCGTGGCAATGCCAATCGCCGTGGCAATCAGCGCCTCGCCAATCGGGCCAGCCACCACATCCAGCCCGGCTGAACCAGTTGCAGTAATGGTTTTGAGCGCATTCATAATGCCCCACACCGTACCAAAGAGGCCGATAAACGGTGCAGTAGAACCAATACTGGCCAGCACGGCCACACCGCCATCCATGCGTTTATGCTCCAGGTAAGCCTGTTGACGCAATGACAGCAGCACCATTTCATGACGCTCCTCTTTTTCCAGCATGGCATTGGCCAGTGCCTCGTTGAGTGCAATCATGCCCGCACGGCACAAGCGCGCAAAACTGCTCTCGGCATTTTCCAGCACGGCAGGCAACTCATACAAATTGCGCATGGCATTCCACTCCTGCAAAAACGACTTGCCTCCGGCATCGGCCTTCAGCCATGCCCACGCTTTCATGATGATGATGGACCACACCACCACTGACAAAAAGCCCAAAAAATACAACACCAGATCGACGATATCAGGCACCATGTCCACGTTATTCCCCACTCAATTAAAATCCACATTCACAAAAAGCATGTTGCCTGGCAGCCAACCACAGCTGGAGTGGTTGTTGAAATCAACCACTCCAGCTCACCTGCAACCAACCCGGTTATACACAACCAACCACGCCTCATTAAAATCAGCAACACAATCGGGAAAAACTCCCATTGCATCTCTCATATTGTTTTATCGCTGGGGGACCCAAAACCCTGATGTTGTTAACACAACTTTACACATATGCGGGTTAAATCAACCAAAAGGCTAAAAAACAGAGGAATTAATCCGGTACAAAATGCCAGTTCAAACTAAACCAGATACCACGGGGTGCTCCTGGCGCAACAAAGTTAGTGCTTAACCAATCACTTGAGTTATGGTTATAACCATCAGGCCCAATCGCACCCAAAATGCTAGGTGAGAATGGATTACGCCCTAAACGGCCAGCGCTGAAATATTCTTTGTCAAAAATATTGTTCACGATCATCGTCGCGGTCCACTCTTTATTAATCTTGTAACTGGTCTGGAAATTAAAGGTGGCGTAGCCCGCAAGTGTTCCTGGGTTGTTCGTTTGTTGGCGTGGGACCTCTACAGTGCTTCCGACCCCTGTTGATACAGTTCTGGTCATTATTACGCCTTGCTTGTGCTCATTATTCTCATTGCCTCGCGCATAGCTATCGGAGTGCATTACTGCTGTAAGGCCCATCACCCATTTGTCTGTTAAGTCATAGGTCAAATTGGCATTCAGGTTATGCAATGCTGTACCGGGCATACGGCTCCCAGGCTTCACCCTGATGACACCACGGCCAATTGCAGGGACATAGAAAGAGCTACTGTTATCATTGCTGATCATAAGAAACTCATCTTCAAAGGTTGCATCAGTCAAGCTGTAGTTAAGACCAAAGCCGAGCCTACCCTCTTTGCCGGACAAGCCAGCCTCGATACCTCGACGTCGAGTTTTACCAACGGTGTCAAAAAACCCCTGTCCATTACCGACAGCAACAAAATAGATGTCATCTTTCAAATCGGTTTGGAAAGCGCCTAGATTCCAACGCATATTCTCACCAATCGTGCCGCGCATCCCGATGTCATAAGTGGTAGCCTTAATTTGAGGAAGGTAAGGGTCGCCGGATAGCGTTGTTGGCAAAGTACACTGGCGGTTTTCTTGAATACTTTTCGGAATTTCATAGGTACCACCGCGACCATCGGTATAAAACACTCCCGTTGGGCTGTGATCAAGCGCACAACCGAGTTCAATCACGCTTGGCGTTCGTGTCCCTTGCGCAACATTAGCGTATAGATTGAGGTTTTCTTTGGCTTGCCAGGTTGCTCCTAAGGAGGGATTGAGTGAGTAATAACTAAATTTCTCGGTTTCTGCAGAATCTAGTTGATTATATAAATTTGGAATTCTGAAGTTCAACGGTACGTTAGAGCAGTCTCCATTCGGGCAAACAGTAAACTCACTTGGAAAACCAATCACATCGCCAATTTCGTAGGCAAACAATCCCCGACGAGCTGCAATTTTATTTTTAGTCTGTGTTTCGTTATACCGGGCTGAGACGTTGAAGTGCCAGTTATCAACAGGTGTCCAGGTTTCAGAGAAGTAAACGCTTTTGGTGGTATTCGTACCGGAGAAATTATTATTTTCGATAGGAATAAAAGCGCCTACAAATTGCGGATGGGCCTGTGCTGGATCAAGATAGCCATTTCTGTCTGCATCAAAAAATCCCAAGCGCTGTGAATTTGTGTAATCGGCACTGGCAGCATCAATCGCTGCACCAACCATGAATTTGTGATGTTCCAGATTCCAATTAAACTGGATTGACGCACCATCTACGATTTGATCAATTTGGTTGTCAGTAAGAATCGCTGTAGGCGTTCCTTGCACATAGCCAGGTTGCCCCGTACCCGCTCCATCAATATAAACAGGGGTTCCATTTTGAATGATCTCATAGCCTGGTGAGGGACGTAGCGATAAGCAATTAGACTCGTTGGTAGCGGCAAGTATAAATACATAATTCTTAAATACATTTCCACTAATCTCGTCAGTAGAATAAAAATAATTAGAATCATTCAGCAAAATACCGCTACCTTGGCTATCTAAATTTCGCAGTGTCGCCTGAAAGTCATTGTAGAATAAAAAATCTCCAGTCACAGGATCAACTGGGCCTAATGTAGGTGGGGGCGTTGTAGAGTCTCGGTTATAAGACTCTTGCTCATAAAAGTTACCCCATAAATTGAAGTTATAACGATAACCATCCAGCAAAACTTGCTGTGTAATAGCAGAGTTAAGAAAACTTGAATGGTTAGCACGCAAGTCAACGGTTCCTCCATTTATATTTGTATCGACATCGCCAAGAAAGTTAGAGAGATTGCTATCGTCCCCCGTGGTGACGTTGACTGGGATTACAAAATAGTCAGGAAGGCCATACCGATTACTGCCAGTAGTCGTGGTGAATGTGCAGGTAAATTCCTCAGCAGGCGTACCATTTGCAGGATCAGCTGGCTTTGGTAGGCGCTTAGCTGTCAGCTCATCATCCCAATTGGTCATAACATCAGATCCTTTCTGATGTCGCTTACTATTTCTCCGGTAAACCTGACCCGTAATAGAAAAAGTATCATTGACAAAATAGCTGCCACTTAGCTGAAATTGTTGCAGCTTGTTCTTAGTCGTGTCTGGGGAGGTAAATACGCTATTTCTATCACGTTCGTACATCTCATTTGGAACCAAGCCATTACCTACCAAGTCAGTTTGCACAAGCAAGGTACTTAAGTTGAGGTCCAACTTATCGCCACGATAGCTGGCCTTTGTAAAAAGCTGGTTAACCTTACTAGGTGAATTTGTACGCCAGCCATCTTCTAAAAAGAAATTACCTGCCGCGAATAATCCGACAGTCCCGTTATTCCAACCACCTTCAACTTGTAATTGTTTGCGCCCAAACGAACCCGTCAGAATATCTGCATCAACACCAGCATTATTAAAGCCATCCTTGGTTTTAAGCGCAAAAGCACCACCTAATGTATTCAAGCCAAAAATCGGGTTTGAGCCAGGAAATACTTCCACACTCTGCAATGCGTTCATAGGCATCATGTCCCAGTTCACGACATCACCAAATGGTTCATTCATTCGAATGCCATCGATGAAAACACTCAATCCCTGAGGTGTGCCAATCTGCGGACCAGCACTGAAACCACGATACTGTACATCCATCATGAATGGATTACCTTGATAGTCATTCACAGTGACAGATTGCAGTTTACGATTCATCAAGTCAGCCAAACTTAGTGAGTGGGCCTCTTTGATTTCCTTGGCCGAAATACTTTGTACATTGCCAGGAATTTCTTCTTTGGTTAGCCCTAAACCAGGCAATGGCCCAACTTCATAAAAGCGCTTGGCGCGAACTTCAATCCCTTCAAGTTTTAAACTCTGGTTTTCGGTTTTCTCCGGGGCACCGGGGATAGGTTTTGGTTTGGGGGTGGCGCGGCGTAGTTGGTAGTGGCCGGTTTTGTCTTGTATGACTTCCAGCCCGGTATCTTTGAGCATGGCTTCAAAGCCTTCTTGCAGGGTGAATTGCCCGTTAAGCACATGCCCGCGTTTGCCTTGCGTGAGTGCGGGGTCAAAGCCCAGCAAAATACCGGCTTCTGCGGCATAGCCGGGCAAGGTATCACTGAGGTCACCTGCCGGGATATTGTAGGTTTTTTTGGGCAAGGCGGTGTTGAGCGGCTCGGCAGTGGCTAGGCCTGCAAACAGCAAATAGCTGGCAAGCACCCAGCAGCTTTGTGCGCTGATTTTAATTTGGCGTTGCGCTGGCGCAGAAGGCCGGTTTTTTATGCGGTTTTTCATTCGAGGTTTTCCTGCATCTGGCAAAAATTTCTGTAATTACAGCTATGCCGAATGAAAAATAAAAACCGGAAATAAAAATGTGATTTTTTTGCACGTACTAAATTAAAGAGACTATTTTTGACGAACCCACACTCTGTCATTCCCGCATAAGCGGAAATCCATTTTAATCAATCACTTATATGGATCCCCGCTTACGCGAGGATGACAAATGATGCGTTTTTAGAAATGTGTTTGCTTGGTGCAAAAGTCTCAATACGATTTTTTTGAAAAAAATAAATGGTCAGTGCTTATCTCTAAACTGGCACCAGTGTTGTCCAGTAACGGGTAAAACGGCGAATGCGTACCGGCAGGGTTTGCGCGATGGTTTGTAAAATGGCTTCCATATCCTGGGTAGGGAAAGCACCTGATATCTGCAACTCGGCCACCGCCGGGTCGCAGCGTAATACGCCGGAGTGATAGCGGGAAAGCTCTTGCACAAAGTCTTGCAGGCGGATGGCATACACGACGATCAGGCCATTGACCCAGGCCATGTCAGTGGCTTTAAGTTTGGTTTTTTCCGCAGTGGCTGACTGTGAAAACACCAGCGACTCACCCGCCATGACACGCACGGGTAAAGAGCTGCTTTGGGCAGGTAACACTTCAACCACACCTTCAAATACATTGACTTTAATCAACTTGCGACCGGCTTGTGGCCAGTCGCGTACGCCAAAGCGGGTGCCTAGCGCGGTCACACTGCCCTGTTTGGTGAGCACGCGGAATGGCCGGTAGATGGCCAGTTGCTCGTGTGCGGTTTCTACCATGATTTCACCGTGTATGAGCTCAACCACGCGTGCATGGTCAGTGTAGAGAATATTCACGGCGGAATCGGTATTGAGATGCAGGCGGGTGCCATCGGTGAGCATGATCTGGCGGTGTTCGCCCACGCCGGTTTTGACATCGGCCAGCGCGCCCCGCCATGGCTGCTCGCGATAGCTGTAATAGCCTACCCCGCTGGCGGAAAGCAAAATCACCATGTGCTTGAGCACACGCCGACGCTCGGCTGAGGGGGGGGCTTGCAAGGTGGCCAATGCCAATGCGGCAGGCACCTTGCCAAACTGTTGCTGTATGCGTTCAACGCGTTGCCAGGCCTGGCGATGTGCATCATCTTCCTCCAGCCAGGCTTGCCAGGCGGCCTGCGCCTGTTCGTCCATGTCGCCCGCGCGCCAGCGCGCATACCAGAGACTGGCTTGTTCCATGGCAGGCGTGATTTTTTCAGCCAGCGCAGCGCGTGCAGGCACCAGCTTTTCTGTGAGCGGTTGACGCATGAATGGCTAATCCTGGCAGAGCACCATGCATTGCAGCATGGCAGTGGCCATGTAAGTGCCAACGGTACGCGTGGTGACGCCCAGACGGACAGCGATCTCGGCATAGCCCAGACCTTCAAGCTGGGCCAGCAGGAAAGCCGTACGTACTTTGGCAGGCAAGCCGTCGAGCATGGCATCCAGCCGCATCAGCAATTCGAGCATGAGTGCGCGTGCTTCGGGCGAGCCCGTTTCAGCCGGGGCAATATGCGCCAAGGCTTCCAGATAGGCGCGCTCAAGATCACGGCGGCGCACATGGTCCACCATCAGGCCATGCGCAATGCGGCTCAAATAGGCGCGGGGTTCCTGCAAGGCAGGCAGTTCGGATTTCAGCAGCACATTGACGAAAGTATCCTGCGCCAGATCAGCTGCGCCAAACGGGCAGCCCAGTTTTTTGTTGATCCATGCCCGCAGCCAGGCATGGTGCTCCTGATAGAGCATGTGCACGATTCCGTGTGATGCTGATGGTGGATAGGACATGATGGCAGACCCTGAAGACAACATGCTTTTTTGCCGCAATATCAGTGCCAGTTCAGTAAGCCGTTGAATACAAATGAGTAGTTATTTCACAGCAGAATAAAAATGGCTGATATCAACCAGATTGCAACCAGTTTTTAACCTATTCAACCATCATGCGGGGTTCGCGCTGACCACTGGCACCGGCAAGTACACAAAATACCACTCACCGTAATAGCGCTTGTTGTTGAGGTGCTCCAACTCGCCACGATAGCCACGGCTTTTAAAGGGGGCTTTGTCGGAGAGGCTGTAGATGCCCATAATGCCGCCGCTGGGGGCCTCGACAATGCCCCAGCCTTCGCGCTGGGTGATGGGGTCAACATAGGGTTTGCGCAGATGCTTGCGCACAGTGGGGAAACGTTTATCCTCCAGCAGTGCCTCCAGCGTGGGGGGAAAGGTTTTTACCACGCCGGGGGTCTGGTTGTAATAGCGGCCAATCGCATCGCGGTAGGCCAGCCCGACCTTGATTAACTCGTGCTCGCGCTCGCGCAGCATTTGCATGTGCCAGCGCTGTGTGGCTTCTGACATGACCAGTCCGCTCAGCAAGATCAGCATGAACATGCCGATCAGGACAAAGCCTGCCAGTGGCCGCCTACCAGAGCGCATAGGGGGTGCCATCCTCTGCAATCATGTTGGAGCCGCTATGCACATCATACACACTGCCTTTTTCTTCAATATCCGGCGGCAGGGTAATCACCCAGGTATCGGCACGGTCGGTGATCGGGTCCGGCGGAATGGCTTTCAGGTATTGCCGCTGTACCAGCTCCTCAAGTGTTTCCGGGTAGCTGTTGCGGTCACTGTAAAACTTGTCGATGGCGTCGCGCATGGCGAGCAAATCGTGGCGCAAGGTGGTTTCCTTGGCGCGTTGCAGCATGTGCATGAATTTGGGCGTGACGATGGTCATCAACAAGGCCAGAATGGCCAGCACCACCAGCATTTCGATCAGGGTAAATCCGCGTTTTAAAGTCATCTCACCACTCGCTGTAAGGTTGCTGGTTAATGCCGGTGGCGGTTGAGCGCGAGCTGACATCAAACACATCTTTTGCCATGTCATCCACCGCGCCATCATAGCCATGAATACGCCAGGTTTGCGCATTGCTGAGCGCCGGGTCTGTGGCAAAGGGGTCGCGCGGCATGCGGCGCAAAAAGCGGATTTTCTTCTTGGCCGGATCCTGGCTGTTGGCCACGCCGATGACCAGAATCTGCAAATTGGGCGGGTAGCCGCTGCTATCGGCACTTTTTTTCACCAGCCCCTGATCCACCGCACTTTTATAGTCGTCGATCGCATCGCGGATTTGCCACAGGGCGCGTTTGAGTTCGCGCTCTTTTTCACGCTTGGCATTGAGCTGCACCACCGGGCTGGCAGAGGTGACCAGCAAGGCCAGCAGGACCAGAGTCACCAGTAACTCGACCAGCGTGAAGCCTTTTGCTTTTGTACGCCAGCCGGTTGTATGTTGCGAAAGCGGATGCATGGTGCGCTACCTGTCAGGACTGATCCATACTAGGGCTGCACCATGCTAGGGCTGCACCAGACTATTACCACCAATACTATTACCACCCGCAGTATTGCCGCCCATGCCGCTGCCAGTCCCGGTGCCCATCTCGTTGCTGTTCATGATTTGCGCGCCAAAGCCACTATCGTTGCGGAGATTGCCACTTTGGGTGGATTGCGGTGTATTCACCTGCTCGCTGATCGGCGCAGCGGCACGCACCGCACCGCCAGCGGGATTGGCAGCCCCGGCCACGCCGGAGGGAATCAGGCTGTATATGCTGTTGGCGGGCGTGATGTTATGGATGATGCGCGGCGTAATCAGCAGCACAATCTCGTTTTTGCGTTTGTCGTTGGTATCGTTGCTGAACAACTTGCCGATGATGGGCAGATTACCCAGACCTGGTACTCGCCGCCGTGTTTTCTGCTCGTCGTCGCGGAACAGCCCGGCCAGAATCTGCGTTTCATTATTGCGCAACTGCAGCGTGGTGATGGCATTGCGGCTACCGATGGTATAGGCCAGCACGCCGCTGTCGGTCCGCACCTGGTCGGTAATATTGCTCACCTCCATGCCCACCTTGATACTGACCTGGTCCTGCATCTGGATCACTGGCTCCACATCCAGCTTGATGCCCACTTCAATATAATTGACGTTCTGCGAGACAAAGCCCTGCGCATTGGCGACGCTGGTCAGCACCGGAATTTTATCGCCCACATGAATTTTGGCGCGGTCACGGTTTTTAACGCGGATTTTAGGGCTGGCCAGCAAATTGGTATCGGTATCCTGATGCAGCATATTCAATACAATCGCCGGGTCGTTGACCGTAAACACGCCGAGGCTGCCATTAAAGTTGCGTAACTCGGTCAGGCTGAGCTGGCCCGCCTGCGGTTGCGTGCCAGAGGTGCTGCCTGCCGCGTTGCCTTGTACGCCGATGCCGATCTGGCTGGGATACTGGATACCCAGTTGTTCCAGATTGCGCCGATTGATTTCCATCACTTCCACTTCCAGCATCACCTCTGGCTCATTGAGATCTTGCGAGGCAATCAGTTTTTCGGCCACCTTGATGCGGTCCATGGTATCGCGGATCACCAGTGTATTCAGCTTTTCGTCGATATACACATCGCTGGCACGCAAGACCATTTTCATCAGGTTGAGCGCGCGCTTGGCATCCATGTGGTTCAGGTAAAAACTGCGCACAAACAGCTCTTCATAAAACGCGGCGCGTGCCAGCGGATAAATCTGCAAGGTGTTGCTGTTGAGCACTTTTTTGCCCAGCTGGTGACTGGTCAGTATCACCTCCAGCGCCTGCTCGACCGGCGTATCGCGCAGCAACACATTGACGCGCGTGCCCTCGTTCAGCTCCTGATCAAATGAAAAATTCAAATCAGCCGCTTTGCCCAGGTATTCGAAGGCATTTTTAATCGGTGTATTCCTGAATTCCAGCGTGACTTTTTTCTGCAGTGAAGACTGCACCGGACGCACGGCGCCCAGCCGTTCATTTTTTTGCTGTTCGAGTTGCTCGAACAAGGCCCTCGCCTCGGCATGCGTCGGCTGCTCGGATAAAATACCACGCAGCATAAATTCGGCGCCAACCATGTCACGCTGTTCAATCGCGGTTTTGACCTGCTGCATTTGCCCGTCATGCAGGCGTGCGAGTTGCATTCTTTGCAAACCATCACTGGCCGCCCGATTGGCGGGCGCGCTCGCCAGGATATGGGTGTAGGCATCGCTGGCCGCCTCGTACTGTTTAGCCGCCGCCAGCGCATCTGCCTGCTGCAATTGTTTTTGCAGTTTTTTATCCTGCAAAAAAGCCAGCCAGTTTTTATACTGCGGATTGTTTGGCTCCGCATTGAGCATGGGGTGTAACAAAGCAATGGCGGCATCCTCCTGCCCTTTGGCAGCATAATCCCTGACTTGCTGCATGGCGACACTGGGCACTTGCCCGGTTTGCAGGCTGGTACATCCGGCGATCAGCAATGCGCCTAGCCAGGCAGAGGCCTGTGCCCAGTGCCTGGCACGGCGCACGATAAAGCGTTGACCCATCATTCTTTTTTTCAAAACACCACCCCGTTATCCAGCTTGATTTCAAATTGCTCACTTGCATGCTTGAGCACCAGCACCTGGCTATCCAGCCTGGCCACCTGCCAGCCATCGGCAAAGTGGTCGCCCAGATGGCAGACATACTGCTGCTGGCCATCGGTTAAAAATACGGCCCAGCGATTGCCCTCATACAGGCGCCCGGCATAGGTATACGGGTTGACGGGCGCAGGCGGCACCACCGGCGGCAAATCGCTGCCGCCTGCTGGCATGGCCGCAAACAGATTGGCGCGTGGTGCAGCCTCCTCATCCTGTGTGGCACGGCTCATCTCTATCGGCTGCGCATTGATCGGCGCGTGCAGCTGTACATCAGGCGCAGTGAGCTTGAGCTGCACTGCCGACCGCCTGGCTGGCACAGTCACTTGTTGTGGTGCAAGATCAGTAGCGGTCTCCGACTGCTCCACCCACCAGCACGCCCCCAGCGTCAAACACAAGGCCAGCCAAATCCCCCAGCGCCGCATGTTCACTGCCCTCCTTTGCGGGTATACAGACTGAACTCAATGAGGGCTTCAAGCTCGGGCTGCATGATATCGCTGCGTTGCAACTTGCATTGCGCCAGCGCCAGGCTGGGGTAGGTATGCAGCACATGCGCCAGAAACTGCCGGATCTGGATGTAATCGCCTTTCAGTGGCAACTTGATGCGTAACTCCTGCAAAACATCGCTCTGGCCGGGGACAGACTGAAATTCGGCGCGCTCGAAAATCATGCCCATGGCGTCGGCCTGCGCCAGGATTTCGGCACTGATGCGCTCGGCCTCGCTATGCAGGGGCCACTGTTTGAGTGCCTGCATGGTGGAGTCTGCCACCAATGGCTGGGTTAACAGGGGCCTGCCGGAAACAGCGGCCACAGCCAGCGGACGCGACAGGCGTTCCTGCAACTGCAGCCGTGTGTGCCAGGCCAGGCCTGCCAATACCGCCAGCAGTACACTCACAGCCAGGAGCCCCCACACGCCCCGCACCACGGGCCCACTCTGCATGGCGGCGTACACCAGCCGCTTGTGCCAGTGGGAGAAGCCCAACCGCGTCAACCCCTCAGGCCGCACTAAAATACCCATGTCGCCTCCAGATCAAACGCTGACAGGCGCAGACCAGCCACCTCGGCCGTTTCGTTTGAATTGAGTTTGACATCGCGCAGTACGGCCTGCTGCTTCAGACGCTCCAGAAATTGCCAGCCGATGGCGCGCTTTTCCGCCAGCACAGTCATGCGGATATGTTGTCGTTTGACATCCGGCGCCAGCAGCATCCAGTAAACCCTGGCCGGTTGTACCGATTCCAGGCTATTAAACAGGGGCAGCCACGGCGTATGGATGCGTGACTGCGCCTGCGCAATGGCAGTATGCTCTGCCGCCAGCAAGGGGGCATCAGTGCTAGATGCGGCAGTCGTGTTGGCTGGCTGCAACGCCTGCTGCCTTGCCGCCAGTTGCTGTTGCAAGCGGGCATGCGCGCGCAATAATTGCCAGTCAAGTCCGGCTAACAGCAGGCAGAGCAGGAGTAATGCCGTGCCCGTCAGCACCACGCGCATCGCAGGCCTATTGCCTGCGGCATGGTTAAATACCACCCGGCGCATCAGGCAGCCCTTTTGCGCAAGGGCATGCGCAAGCCTGTTTGAGGTCGCGTGCGGGGGTGCAGGCCAATCACCTGAAATGACTCACCCAGTACTTCATGCAAGCAGGCGGCATCGGCCTCGGCCACAAACACATGCTTCACCCGGCAATCAGGATGCAGCACCTGTGCCCGCAACAGGCTGTGGTGCAACACGGCGTGCCACTGCTGACCCTCAGCATCCAGCGACAGTGTATTGATGTGTTGCCACTGCCCCTGTTGCAGGCAAGCCAGGGTCAAGCCCGTGCTTTCACGGCAAACCACCCAGCCCTCGTCAGGCAGGCGCTGCTGGCGCATGCCATACCGGGCCTGATTGGCAGACAGCATCCAGGCCGGATACACCGCCCCCAGTGACAGCCCATGTTCGGTAAACAGCGCCTGTAAACGCTCACCCAGCCCGGGGGGCAATGCGTTGAGCAGTGCATGTTCACCATAGCGTGCTGGCTGGCTGGCAATCTGCCAGTCTTGCATGGACTCGCCAAAGTGCTGTTGCAGCAGGTGCAGGCAATACGCTTCGCGCTCCGACCTGCGCAGCACATCGCCCTGCCAGGGCGCCACCAGCCAGCGCATGAACTGATTGGAGAGGACGACCACCGCATGCAGGGCTGTTCGCCGGATGTGCGATGGCATCTGCGCGGGCAGGTGGGCAAGCATCTGTGCCAGCGTGGTCCACACCGCCTCTGCCGGCCAGAAACCCGCCTGCTGCGCCGTCACCGGCAACTGTTGATGGGCCAGCAATACCGGCCGCCACGCCTGGCGCCAATCACGCTGTAATAAAAACAGTTCTATGCCATCGGCACAGACGACCACGCGCAACTCGGGCTGTGTCCATGCGCGCCACCAGAAACGGCTGTCTGATGGTGTGCTGTCGATGCCGGGGTCAGGATAATGATGTAACACGGTTAATCTCCTGCAAAGTGGTTTCACCCGCCTGCACCAGCGCCATGCCGGCTTCACGCATGCTGCGGGTGCCGGATTCTGCGGCCAGCGCCTTGACCTGGCTGATGGGGGCTTTGGCCACAATCAGTTCGCGCAGGCGGTCATCAAACTGCAACAGTTCGGCAATGCCTTTGCGTCCCTTGTAGCCGGTGCCGTGGCATTGGCCGCAGCCCTGGCCTTTTTTAAACTGGAAAGTATGGAGTTCCGCCGCCTGCAAGCCGGATTTCGCCAGCAAAGCTGCATCGGGCGTATCGTCGACCTTGCAGAACGGGCAGATCACACGGATCAGACGCTGCGCCAGAATGGCATTGACCGCCGAGACAAAGCTGTAGGCATCGACGCCCATATTGGTAAAGCGGCTGATCACATCGAATACGTTATTGGCATGCACGGTGGTCAGCACCAGATGACCGGTCAGCGCCGATTGCACGGCAATTTGCGCAGTTTCACCATCGCGGATTTCACCCACCATGATTTTGTCGGGATCATGCCGCAGGATGGAGCGCAGGCCGCGGGCAAAGGTCAGGCCTTTCTTCTCGTTGACCGGAATCTGCAGCACACCGGGCAACTGGTATTCCACCGGGTCTTCAATGGTAATGATCTTGTCCTGCCCGGTGTTGATTTCAGAAATAATGCCGTACAAAGTCGTGGTCTTGCCGCTGCCGGTCGGGCCGGTCACCAGCAACATGCCATAAGGGGCTTCGGCCTGGGTACGGATACGCGCCAGCATCTCGGGCGCAAAGCCCAGCACTTCGAGGCTGATGCCCTGGGCCTCGCTGAGCGCCTTGCGGTCAAGTACCCGCAACACGGCATCCTCCCCGATCACGCTGGGCATAATGGAAACACGCAAGTCGATTTCGCGCCCGAGCGCATGCACCTTGCAACGCCCGTCCTGCGGAATGCGGCGCTCGGCAATATCCAGTTCGGACATCACCTTGATTCTTGAAATGGCCTGCTCGGCCTGTGCCACCCCATTGAGGCCACCGACTTCGTTGAGCACGCCGTCAATCCGGTATTTCACGTGCAGGCCATGCAGGGTGGTTTCGAGGTGAATGTCACTGGCTCCGGCCTTGAGTGCGTCATACAGGGTCGACCGCACAAAGCGCACCACCGGGCTGCTGTCTTCGCTGATGGATTTGAGCGAGAGCTCCTCCACCGGGCTGGGTTCGTCACCCGCATGCGCCGTCTCGGGCTGCATCTGGTCCATGGCGCGCATCTGGTTTTCGTGAAACTGCAAATACGCCGCAATATCGTTGCGGTGTGCCAGGCACCAGCGAACGGGGGCCGCAATCATGGCCTGCAGCCGATGCGGCAATACTTCATCAAACGGGTCAGCCAGCACCAGCCACGGCGCCTGCCCGGCGCTGGCCAGCAACACCGCCTGCCAGTGACTGGACTCGGTAAAGCCCAGCTGGTCAAAGCATGGCTGCATGGCATGCAACTCCAGCGCCGTCAGCACCGGGTAATGCATCAGTTGCCCGAGAGCACGCACAAAGCCATCCGGCGTGAGTCCGCTCTCGGCTTCCAGCACCTCGACCAGTGGTCGCCCGGTTTGCTGCGCCAGTTGCCTGGCATGGGCCAGTTGCTCAGCCTGGAGGGGGGCTGTGTCAGCAGACATCGGCAAGTCCTGCATATTCATTCGATGGCTTTCCTCATGCGTACTTCAATATTTTGGGTCGCGATTATTCAATCGCAATCCGTATTTCGAGGCGCAATTACTCAATTGCACTTCATATTTTCGGGCGCCATTATTCAATTGCGCCAGCCAGTTCAAAAATCGGCATATACATCAACACCACCACCAGCCCGACAATCAGGCCAATCAATACCATCAGTGCCGGTTCGAGCAATTTGCTGAGCCATTCCACGCGGCGGGCGGTTTCTTCGTCGTAAAACACCCCGATGCGCACCAGCATTTCGTCGAGGCGGCCACTGCGTTCACCCACGCGCAGCATGCGGCTGGCAATCGAGGTGGTTAATCCATGGCTGTCCATGGTGCCGGACAAGGCTTTGCCTTCACGCACTTCGCCAATCACCCGCTGCAATGCCAGTTGCATCTCCTGCGGCAACAGAGACTGCACCATCCCCAGCGCAGTCAGCAAGGGAATTCCTCCCTGCAACAACATGCCCAGCGTTCGGTAAAAGCGTGCCAGCTGGTAAATGCGCAAGGCCTCGCCCAAGCTGGGAATTCGCCAGACTTTTCGCATCAGCCAGGCCCTGAACAGGGGCCGCGAGCCAATAAAGGCGCTGAAGGTGAGCAGGCTGACCGTCGTCAGCAATACCAGGTCACCATGGCCATGCAACAACTGCCCCCATTGCAGCAGCATGCGGCTGGCCCATGGCAGGTTCTGCCCACCACTTTCGTAAATGGTACTGAAGCGCGGCACCACATAGCCCAGCAGAAACAGCACAACCAACCCACCGACGGCAATCAGCAGCAGCGGATAAATCGAGGCAGAAATGATTTTTTTGCGGATGGTATCGACCTGTGCCTGATAACTGACGTGGCGATGCAAGGCCTGCACCATATCGCCGGTGCGTTCGCTGGCCCGGATCAGGGCGATATAAAGTGGCGTGAACACTTCCGGTTGCTGCGCCAGGGCCTGCGACAGGGGCAGGCCTTCGTAGAGAGATGCGCGCAAATGGCTGAGCACGGCCTGCGAACGGTCATGCTGTTCTTTCTCGGCGAGGCCTTCAATCGCTTCAATCAAACTCAGACCGGACTCCAGCAAGGCCAGCAATTCCTGACTGAACAGGCTGACGTTAAACCGTTGCGCCGCCCATGGCCACTGCATGGCTTTGCCTGCCTCATTACGCGCAGGCGTCACCCGCAGCACCCCGTAGCCACGCGCCTGTGCCTGCATTTTGGCAGCCTGCGCATCGGCCGCATCCAGCGTCATGGCGCTGACCCGGCTGCCCTGCATGACTTTCAATTCAAACTTCATTGCCTGTGTGATCCCGTTTCAAGCAGTCATCGCTGACTGCGCTACCAGCTCCCGACGTCGCTGTCAGCATCCTGACCGCCAGCGACCCCATCGCTGCCCAATGTCCACACATCGTAATCGCCATGCTCGCCCGGATAGCGGTAGAGGTAAGCACGCCCCCACGGATCCACCGGCACATTTTTGGCCAGGTAAGGGCCATGCCATTTCGGCTCGCCATCCGGCTGCCGGTTGAGGGCAGCCAGGCCCTGTTCGGTACTCGGGTAGCGCCCCACATCCAGCCGGTAGGTATCCAGCGCCCGTGCCAGCGCCTCAATCTGTGCCTTGGCCGTTTTGGTTTCCGACTTGCCAATCTGGGCAAAATATTTGGGCCCAACATAGCCAGCCAGCAGGCCGATAATCACCATCACCACCAGCAATTCCAGCAAGGTGAACCCTGATGGCTTCCAACACTTCCCACTCGATTTCATCGCTTTATGCATTTTTTAATTCCCATCTGCTCAATGCCCTGATTCCATTTCCAAAACGCCACACCCATCACGCCATGCATACTCGTGAACCCTGCTGTAAGCACCCTACTTTTTTACAATAAATAGCTGGCTGACACGATTGAGTGTGTCCAGCGTCAGCAAACCGCTACTGAACTGCAGATTGACCCAGTCACTGATCAGGCTGTAGTAAGCCCTGGTCAGGGATAACTGGTTGGTAAACAGTTTTTGCTGGGCATCCAGCACTTCGTGATTGGTTTTAAAGCCCGCCTGGAAGCCTTTTTGCGTGCCATCGAGCGCCACCCTGGCGGACTGCACGGCTTGCTGGTATGCCGTCACTGATTGTTGTTGCGCCTGCATGCCCTGAAAATATTTGCGTACATTAAATTCAATTTCGCGCGCCTTGGCGGTCATGGTTTCTTCACTGGCCGTGAGGCGACTGGCACTCTGCCGCACATTGGCACTGACATAGCCGCCGGCAAACAGCGGCACATTCATTTGCAAGGCAATGGTGGTGGTATCAAAGCGCGAGCCTAGCGTGTTGTTACTGTCGTTTTCACTCAAAGAGCGCACGCCGACCAGGTCCAGCGTCGGGTAATGCCCGGCCTGCTTCTTTTCAATGTCTTTTTTGGCCACTTCTATGTTTTGCATGGCGGCCGCCAGTTCCGGGTGATGTTGCCGCGCCAGGTCCAGCCAGGTATCCAGACCATGTTCCGTCGGTGACAGGCTGGTCAGGCCATCCACCACCAGATCCGCCGACAGGCTATGGCTGGCGCCGGTCAGCATCTGCAAGCTTTGCTGGCTGGACTGCAAATCGTTGCTAGCCTGGATCTGCTCCACCTTGGCGACATCGAGGTTGGATTGCGCTTCGCTGACCTCCACCACGGTGCCGCTGCCACGGGTATAGCGTTGCTCGGCCTGGCGCAATTGCTGGTTCACAGCCTCCAGCTTGCGCTGCTGCAACACGACCCGGTCCTGCGCGTACAGGGTTTCCAGATAAATAGAGACCAGCTTGAGAATCAGCTTGGCATTTTCCTGTTCCAGCAGCGACTCCTGCGCACTGACATAGGACTTTGCCCCGCCATAAATCGCCAGCGTTTCTTTGTTAAACAGCGGCTGCTTGACCGACAGGCTGTAATTTTCCAGCGCATAATTGAGTTCACTGTTGATGGAACCCAGCGTGGTTTGCGTGGTGCGATCGGTATTGCCGCGGCCTTTGGTCAAACCTAATTGCACCTTGGGATAAAACAGCGCACGCGCCTTGGCCAGCTCTTCACGCTCGGCTTCGGTGTTGGCCAGTGCCGCACGGTAATCGGCATTGTGTGTAATGGCCAGTTGGTACAAGCCATTCAGGTCTTCCTGTGCCTGGCACAGTGCAGGACCACCCAGCAAGCAGGCCACGCCCAGTGCGAAGAGCCACCCGTTTTTCAAGTACATCTTTCCCCCACGCATTACTCTTCCTTCATCGACGCGGCCAGACGCTTGCTCAGCGGATGCATCAGGTACGCCCACAAGGTGCGCTCACCAGTCTTGATCACCACCTGCACCGGCATCCCCGGTTGTAACTGGCGCCCCTGCAAATCCTGCATGCCTTTCGCAGTCAATGCCACCCTCGCCAGATAATACGAAAGACTGCCATCCGGCGTGGCGGCCGGTTTGGTCAGCAGGTCTTTCGACAGCGACATCAGGCGGCCTTCTGCCAGCAGCTGCGGACTGTTGGCAAAGGTTGAAAAACGCACATCGGCAGCTTGCCCCACCTGGATTTTGTCAATCAGGTGCGGCGGAATCTGCGCATCGATAATCAGGGCCTCGCCTGAAGGCACAATATCCATCAGCTTCTGGCCGGGCTGGATCACGGCACCTACGGTATGCACCTGCAAGCCCACCACTTGCCCGGAAGCCGGCGCACGTATATCGGTCCGAGCCAGGTCTTCCTGCAGCGCCAGTACCTTCTGTGCATCGGCCTCTACTTGCAGCTTGACCTGCGCCATCTCGGCATCTGCCTCTTTACGTTCGGCCTGTATGCGCTGGTTGATCTGCTGCTGCACCTCGAGGATGGATCGGTGTGCACGCGCAATATTGCCCTGGGTATTGGCACGCTCGCCATACAGGGCGGCGACCCGCTGTTCCAGGTCATTTTGCTGGTTACGTGGGGCATAGCCTTCTGCAGTCAGCGCACGCACCCCCTTCAGTTGCTCTTCCAGCAAACCGAGTTGCGATTCATGGCTGGAGAGCACCCCCTGATACCCCTCAATCAGCGCCTGATACCCGGCAATCGCCTCACGCTTGGCGGCAAGGTCCGCCGCCAGTGCCTGCCTGCGCGCCTCCAGCAACTGCGACTGGTTGCGCATCTGTTGCTGAATCAGCGGGTCCTGCTGTTGCCGCACCAGGTCGGGGTGAAAATCAATCGCAGGGCGACCCGTTTGCTCGGCACGCAGACGGTCTTCCTGCGCACGCAGACCAGCATAGCGCTGGCGTACCTCTTCAAAGCGGGCACGGCTGGCCTTGTCATCCAGCCGGAACAGAATATCGCCCGCCTGCACCTCCTGCCCTTCACGCACCAGCAGCGCGCCGACAATGCCGCCGCTCAAATGCTGCACCACGCGGTGATTGCTTTCCACACTGACCACGCCTTCGGTGGGCACCCCTTCGTCCAGTGGCGCCAAGGCTGCCCACACCACAAAGCCCAGCAGCCCGGCCAGCAATACCCAGACGCCTTTGCGGGCATGGGCTGGGGCCTGGCTATACTGCTGAATTGCATGGTCATTCGAGGCCTGCATGGTGGAAGCCGCCAGCAGCGGCCCCGGCGCCGATGCTGGCGCTGTTGCAGACTGTGTGCCTGATTGCAGGCTTGATTGAATAGTAGGTTGCATGGCTGTGCGCGCTTATCCGGGAATCGCGGCGTTGCTTGCCGCGTGGTACTGGTTTAAATAGGCAATGCCCGCATCGCGCGGCCCCATATGGACGGCCTCGCCGCGCTTGAGTATCAGCAGGTCATCGGTGATCTTGAGCAGCCCGGAACGGTGTGAAACCACCACTACCGTGCACTGCATGGCCTTGCATTCCTGCAAAATCTGCATCAGGTGTGCCTCGCCAAATTCATCCAGGCTGGCATTGGGCTCATCCAGCACCAGCAGCATGGGGTCGCGATAAATGGCGCGGGCCAGCCCCAGTAACTGCCGTTGGCCGCCAGACAAGGGCAAGCCATGCTCATCGAGCCGGGTGTCATAACCCTGCGGCAGGCGCAAAATGGCTTCGTGCAAGCCGGTACGCTGGCAGGCCCGGATAATTTCTGCGGCATCCAGCGCCCCGAATCTCGCCACATTTTCAGCAATCGTGCCTTCGAGCAGCGACACCTGTTGTGGCAGATAGCCAACATGGGTGAGCGCGACAGGCGGCAGTGCCGCATGCACGGCAGACCCATTCAGCCGGTATGTCCCCTGTGTGACCGGTACCACACCCACCAGCACCCGGGCCAGCGTACTTTTACCCGAGCCCGAACTGCCCATGACACACAGCACGCGCCCGGGATGCATCTCCAGGTGCAAGTCGCGCAATACCGGCTGCTGATTCACGGCCACACTGACCGATTGCAACGCCAGCTGGACAACTTGTCTGGTGGGTACTGCTTGCGCCAGGAAAGATGGTGATAGGACGGATTGAGTCGCAGAGTGTTTGGTGGAAGACACACGCTGTGGCTGCACATTCAGTACTTGCTGTAATGCAAGCGCAGCGGCAGTTGCCTGCACATACTGGCGCCAGCTGTGCACAATCACATCAAACGGTTGCAAGGCACGCGCAATCAGCACATTGGAGGCAATCATGGAGCCGACACTGATTTCGCCGCGGATGGTGAGCACGGCGGCCACCGCCAGCATCAGCGACTGCATGGTGTAGCGGCTCCATTTATTCACGCACTGACTGCGATCACTCACGCGCAAGCCAAGCGCCTCGCTCTGCGTCTGCTGCCTGAGCAACTGTTGCCACTGCTGTTGCAGCGTGTGCATCATGCCCATCACATGGCTTGTTTGCAGGTGCCGGATCTTTTGCTGCAAGAAATCATCGGTTTGCTGCCTTGCCTGCAGACCATGCTGCAAAGGCGCCGCCAGCACGTGCTGATTCCATACAGCGAGCGCCCATTGCACCAGACAAAACACCACCGCCGTCACCCCCAGTACCGGGTGCAGAATGGACAAGACGATGATATAGACCACACTCCACGGCATATCGAAAAAGGCAAACAAACCGGCGCCGGTCATAAATTGCCTCACCGCAGTCAGGTGCTGCAACACCTGCGCGGGGGCAACCTGGTGGCTCGTGTTGTGGTCAGTCCTGTTATCAGCAAGGGGGCGCGCATCAAACGCAGCATGAAACACCTGCTTGCCATAATGCAGGTCAAACTGCACCCCGGTTTTAATCGCCACCGCACTGCGTATCCAGTCGGCCAGTGCCATAAACAGCAACAATCCAATGGTCAACAAAGTCACAGCCACCAGCGTGAGGGTATTGCGGCTCACCATCACCCGGTCATACAGCTGCAACATATACAGCGTGGGCACCAGCATCAGCACATTGGTCAGCAGACTGAGCCAGGCCATATGCAAAAAGGCGCTGCGGAAAGGGTGGATTAATGCCAGCCAGGCCGAACGGGCAGGCACTTGCATGGTGCGCGGTGAGGAGCTGTCAACTGTGAACGCGATTGCAGAAACCGTCATTGATGCACTGCCTTTCCGGCATCCGCCTGAAAACTGGCCAGCACATCCTTGGGCTTGCCATAACGAATCATCTGGCCTTGCGCCAGCACCAGCATCAAGTCAGCCACATTCAGCACATGCTGCAAATGGCTGATGACGACAAAGGTAGTACCCTGCTGTTTCATGCGTGTAATGCCCTGCAGCAAGGCGCGTTCGGCAGCGCTATCCAGATTGGCATTGGGCTCGTCGAGCACCACAATGCGCGGCTTGCCATACAGGGCACGTGCCAGCCCCAGTAATTGTTTTTCACCGCCGGACAAGTACATGCCCTCGCGGCCCAACAGGGTGTGCAACCCCTGCGGCAACTGGTCTACCCAGTCAGTCATGCCCAGTAGCGAAATCACCTCTGCCAGTGCGGCCGGGTCCGGCGTGGCAAACCGGCAAATATTGTCGCTCAGGCTGCCGTCAAACACATCCACCTCCTGTGCGAGATAGCCAACGTAAGGCCCCAGCTGGGTTTTATCCCAGCCATAGACATCCACGCCGTCGTAGCGCACACGGCCACTGGTCGGCGCCAGCAAGCCCACCAGCAGTTTGGCCAGCGTGCTTTTGCCGGAAGCGGAGGCCCCCGCCACCACCAGCACCTGACCAGCAGGCAGCTTGAACTGCACCTGCCGGATAAACGCTTCCTGCGTGGCTTTGCCAGATTGCGGGATGGCATACGCCAGTTGCTCCACACTGATTTCACCCGTGGGCGGTGGCAACACCAGCCCGCTACGCGGACGTGCTGGCACTGCCAACAGGCTTTCAATGCGGCCATAAGCCACCCACGCCTGTTCAAAAGTTTTCCAGTGGCCGACCAGTTGTACCAGTGGCGACAATGCACGTGCAGCCAGAATCGAAGCCACGATCATCATGGCCCCACCTTGCGCCAGCTCGCCGCCAATCACCAGATAACAGGCCAGCCCCAGAATCAGACTGGTTTGCAGGGTTTGCAACAGGCGCGAAAACGCCGCATGCTTGCCAGCCAGCTCAGAAGCCTGTGCCTGCTGCCATAAAAAGCCGTGCTGGCTTTGTACCCAGCGCTGCTCAATCGGCGCCAGCATCTGCATCGCACTCACCACCTCGTGATGGCGGCTGACGCTGGAAAAATAACGCTGGGACTCCATCGCATGCTGATTGGCCGCCTGCATCAGCGGCGTCACGCCTGCCTGGTTATGAATGGTCAACGCCAGTTGCACGGCCAGCCCCAGCAAGGTCAGCATGCCCAGCGCCGGGTGTATCCAGAACACCGCAAACAAAAAAATCAAACAGAAAGGCGCATCGATCAGGCCCAGAAATGCCGAAGAGTGCAATGTATTCTTCAGCACCGAAAAATCAGAAAATACCTGCTGTGCAGGAAACTCATGCATGGAAAGCTTGGAGGCAAACGTGCGCTCAAACACGCGTTGCTGCAACAGCTGCTCAAAGCGCTGTGCGCCGCGCTGCAACAAAGTCCTGCGCTGCCATTCGAGGGCTTCCATCACCAGGTAAGCGAATACCGCCAGCAATGTCAGCATGAATAAAGTAGAAAGATTGCGGCTGTTGATGACGCGGTCATACACTTCCAGCATGTACCACGAAGGCACCAGCACCAGCAAATGCGTGACTACCCCAAACAACCACACTTTGCGCCAGACAGGCCAAAGCTCAGGCAAAGCCTGCTTGATGTTTTCAACTTGCGACAACATGCTCACGACAAAAAATTCAGTGTAGGAATATGGCAAGCGGGGTTAGCCGCCTGCCAATATCGTGATTAGACGATTACAAAGTCAGAAACAGACAATGTATTTACGCCAGTGAGGATCGCAATATCTACCTTGGCACCACCACCATTACCATCCGCGTCATAGCTGAGGGTTTTGGTTGTGGTGTTGTACACCAGGTAATCATTGGCATCGGTTGGCGTACCGGTTGAGTTCACACGCAGCATGCTGCTGTTAAACCCAGCCAGTTGACTGTACTGGTCCAAATGCAACTCCAGCTTGTCAGTACCACGAGTAAAGTCAGTGATGGTATCCACACCAGTGAGGTTAAACGCTGTATTGGTGTAAGTTTGCACAGTGGTTGAAGAACCAGTGACCACTTCTTCATACACTTTACCGAATACAAACGTATCCGCACCTCTGCCGCCAGTCAGCGTATCGTTACCGCCATTGCCCACAAACACGTCAGCTTTGGTTGTACCGATAAAGGTTTGCTGGTTAGCATTCCCTTCAAAACGCAGACCATTGGTGGTCACACCAGAAGCATCAACCACTACATTGTTGATCGTGCCGCCGTTGTTACCCAAGGTGTTGGAAAGATCAGACACGCTACCGTTGGCTTTGAAGTAGTAATGATCATTCAGCAGTTGCAAGTCGGTGTTTTCAACATTCAAACGACCCACTGTACCGCCTACTTGTACAACTTCCATAGATTGGAAGTTCGCATCGTTGAGCACCACTGTCCCGTTGGCCTTGGTGTTAGCGCCGATACCAGTAGTAATGCGCAATGTATCCACGCCATCACCACCCACGATCACATCGTGTTTAGCGCCAGTAGCGATCCACTCTTTGTTACCGTCATCAGCTTTAGAAGTCGTGCCTTGCACACCACTACCGAAGCCACCAATTACAAAAATGTCATCGCCTTCGCCACCATCCAGGTAATCCGCACCGCCATGGCCAATCAGCAAGTCATTGCCGCCGTTGCCATAGACAGTGTCATCACCCAAACGCATGGTGGCGTAGTCAACCCCTTCGCTACCCAGCACGATTTCATGCGCGTCACTGCCTTCGTTTGCACCATCGATGCGAGTAAAGCTACCTGCTTCGCCTTCGGATGCATCGTAGGTAACATCTACGTTGTAATAGAGGTGAGCAACGGAGAAGTCATCTACTTCAAATACCGCTTTGTCGTAGGTGACCGGGCTGGCACCCACAATCGTTGCAGCTGGCTCAAACTCTTCCTCTTCAAACTCAAGTTCAATGGTGACATTTTCAACAGCACCACCGGCAACACCGTGAATTTGGTAACCTGGGTTGATTTCACCCAGACTGAGGGATTCGCCGTTCTCTTCCAACTGCTCGGCTTCCAGAGTGATTTCTACACCGCTAGCCAACTCGATACGCTCAATGCCGGAGAAAATAATATCTTCAAACTCACCAGACTCTGTGAATTCCAAGGTATCAACAGCATTGTATCCAGCAATAGTCGTAGCAAACGTACTGATAGCTGAAGATCCAGGGCGAGTAACAATATTCAAGCGAACGTCTGTTTCTGCCTCTAGTGACATGTCCTCATCTTCAATTTCAACAACTTCGCCTGTAGTTGTGTCAATTGCAACCGGATTAGCATCCTCATCAACCTCGCTACCCTCTGACACGTCTACATAACGCGCCTCATCACCGGCATTATCCAAACCAGAAACACCACCTTCAATAATTAAGGCCTCAGCATCTTCTTCAGAGCCTATACGGAAGGTATCGTTCCCATCGCCACCAAGCAAAATATCATTAGAGGATGCAATGAAAACGTTGCCATCGACCGTTTCATTACCAAAGGTACTGTCATCACCTTGCAGGTAATCAACCCCCTCACCACCACTTAGATAGTCATCACCTTCTCCACCATAAATTTCATCGTCGCCATCCCCTCCCAGCAGCGTATCATCGCCCTCACCGCCAGCGATATAATCAATTCCATCTCCACCGTCGACAAAATCGTCACCGTCACCAGACTCTATGGAGTCATTACCATCACCTGCAACAATAATGTCATCGCCATCTTCACCTAAGATAATGTCATCACCATCCCCACCAAAAATGATGTCACCACCATCTCCACCCAAGATAGTGTCATTTCCTCCTAGACCAAGAATAATATCTCCACCACCATCACCATTAATGAAATTATTAAGATTGTTGCCTATGATTAAATCAGGGCTAGGTGTACCAGTGTAATCCGACTCAGTACCGTTAAAAACTTTAATCGCCATAATAAAACTCCTCAAACTTTGGTCCGAAGTAGACTCAATCATCTACTCCGGTAATTTATAGAAAATTGTCAGCAGTTAAGGTACTGTTGCCCCTGGAGGTGCAAAACCATCGATAATGATTTCCTGCATAGTCGTATTCTCCTGGCCAGTTTGACGCAACCGAATTGCTCCTGTTTTTTCCCAATTTGGATTACCTCCAGAAGGAGCAATTGCTGTTCCATTACAAGGGGCCTCAATGTATGTCACAGCAGAAACTGCGTTAGTACCACCATCATCATCTTGATAGCCTGAATCCAGTGTGAAATCAATCCAGTTAGCATTGACAACTGCATCCTGGGTTGCAGAAGTGGTCGAAGCAGTCGTAGTTGCATCAATCCCGGCAACTTCTCCAGAGTAAGCACTATTAACACTATTTGCAGTAGGTAAATCTAAATAATTGATACCATCTAATAACTTATTAGCAGCAGTGTCATATTTCAACGCGCGATGCTGTACTGACGTAAATGTGCGACCAATTCGATATACAGGTGATGCATTTGCTGCTTGTGACCAATAGCCGGCACTTACAGACAAACCTGAAAATCCTCCTCGTGCAATATCATTAACTTCAAAATATTGGGTGCCTGCCGCATTGGAGTCCCAATCATTATTGTTAGCAGTAAACTTTGTCACAAAAAGACAAGAAGTTTGTGCTGAATTGCGAAACACGCGATCTGTTACTGTGCCGACAGTCACACCATTAATTACAGCAGGTCTGGATACAGTTACGGCTGCTACGCCATATCCAGGATATGAAAGCTCACTAGTAGGGAAAACAGCACATGTGTTATTAGCTCCTGTGGTGGGCTGAACTGGAATGCTTGATCCAAAATTGCCAGTTGTGTTACATAATGTATAAGCTGTTCCACTAAAACCAGTAGTGGGGATTGCCACAAAACCTGTAGCTGCTGCATGTACAGAAACAACACCTAAAGCTCCTAATACTGCTAATTTAAGCACTGCATTTCTCATGATCGCTCCTTATGAGATAATATAAGCAGGCATTTGTGGCTGCCTGCAACACCAATTCACCACAACCCTATAGTTCCTTGCGAGTTCTAAGCAAGTTGCGGTTGAATCCTATGGTTAGCCACAAGTGCCTATCTATTCTTTCAAATTATTTAAAAGACACATTGGGATTTTTTTCTAAAAATTAGCTAATCAGGCTGGAAACGCCAATTCAAGCTAAACCAAACTCCTCTAGGAGCGCCTGGTGAAATAAAATTCGTGCTGCGCCAATCATCTGAATTATGGTTATAACCATCAGGCCCTACATTTCCTGCTACGCTTGGAGAGAATGGATTACGCCCTAACCTGCCAGCTGTGAAATAGTCTTTATCAAAAAGGTTGGTAACCAACATGGTAGCGGTCCACTCCTTGCTAATCCGATAGCTAGTTTGCAAATTGAATGTCGCATATCCGGGGACTTTTCCTGGATTGGTAGTCGGTTGCAATGTTCTTGTAAAAACATCAGGAATCAAGTTACCGGCCCCGTCATCAATCAGACGAACGCTATTAAAGGTGCGTGACACACCAACCTTATGCTCATTATTTTCATTGCCGCGGACAAAACTATCCGAATGGGCCACCATTGTTAAACCGACGTTCCAACTATCAGTCAGGTCATAACTTAAAGTAGTATTCAAGTTATGCATTGAAACCCCAGGCATCTTATCGCCCGGCTTGACATTGATAACGCTATTCCCAAGTCCTGGAATATAGACGCCGCTACTATTGTCATCACTAAACATCAAGAAATCATCTTGGAAGGTAGCATCAGTCAAGCCATAATTTAGGCCAAAATGGAATCTATCCAGACTTCCTTTTAAGCCCGCCTCAATCCCCCGACGGCGGGTTTTACCCACTGTGTCAAAGAAACCTTGACCACTCCCTACGGCGACAAAATAAATATCATCTTTGAGATCGGTCTGATAAGCAGTCAGGTTATATTGAACGCTTTCACTGACCGCACCACGCACTCCAACTTCATAAGTAGTAGCCTTGATTTGTGGGAGATAAGGGTCACCAGAAAGCGTAGTAGGCAAAGTACATTGTCGATTTTCAAGGACACTCTTTGGCACTTCATATGTACCTCCTTGCCCATCGCTATAAAATACACCCGTCGAGCCATGATCCAACGCACAACCCAATTCAATGGCACTTGGCACCCTTGTACCCTGCGCCCAATTGGCATAGACATTCAAATCAGGCCGAGCTTGCCAACTAACCCCGACCTGAGGATTAAATGAGTAGTAACTGAATTTCTCTGTTTCAGCCGGGTCTAGAGCATTCGCGATTCGAGGCAACCTATATTGAGTAGGGATACTCGTACAAGTAGCGGGATCGGTACAAACATCGTAAGAATCTGGATAGGAAATTACGTCGCCGATTTCATAAGCTGCAATTCCACGACGTGCGGCAATTTTATTCTTCGTTTGGGTCTCGTTATAACGTCCTGATAAGCTGAAATGCCAATCATCTACCGGACTCCAGTTCTCACTAAAATAAATGCTTTTAGTATTCTGGGTACCTGAAAAATCATTATTGCTAATCCATTGATCAGCCCCTGCAAACATTGGATGAATATCATCTGGTGCTAAATAGGCATTACGTTGCGCATCAAGCAGCCCCAGTTGCTGCCTATTTGCATACTTAGCATCGGATGCATCAATTGAGGCGCCAACCATGACCTTATGATGATCAAATTGCCAGTTAAACTGAACTGAAGCACCGTTAATGATTTGATCTATTTGATTATCTGTAAATATTGATGTTGGTGTGTAATATTTTTTTCCCGTATCGGGATCCACTTCATAAACGACGCCTCCCGTCCCGCTTCCAGCTCCGTTTACCGTGGCGACAGTAGATGTTGACCCTGGGACTAAATATGTAAAGGCTGGGCCATCCGAAGCCTTATCCAAGTCCTGTGTAGCCATACAATTATCCACATTCCTAGGAGACAGGAGCATTACATAATGCTTTACACCGTCTTGGGTATAAAAATAATTTTCATCACTGGCAATAAGAGGATCACCTGATCCAGGACCAAATGCGACATTAAAGGCCTGCCCATCAAAAATGTTAGAAAAATATGAAGGCTCTCCATTTGACCAGGTTTCAACATCTCCTTCGTCTAGTGTCTCAAGGCCTCTGTTATATACTTGGCTTTCATAAAAATTTCTAAATACTTCATAGTGATTCTTAAAATATCTTTCAAATTCGGGAGACAAATTGCCATTCAATGTAGATTTAGTTGGATCAATCGTCATCGTACTGAAATAAGTATCGAGAAAGCCCCCAGGATCGGAAAGACTCTGGCCAGGCGCAATATCAACCACGACATAATCTGGAAGCCCCAACTGATTGGTACTATTAAATACACAGGTGTATTGCTCTGCTGCTGATGGGATACGACGGGCCAATAAATCATCATCTATGCCCCTAAAAACATCTGCACCGACCTGATGACGTTTACTATTTCTACGATAAATCTGGCCCGTAACACTGAATGTATCGGTTGCTTGGAATGCGCCAGCTAATTGAAACTGGGCAAGCTGATTAGTAGTTTTATCAGGCGCGGTATAAATACTGGTAGGGTCTTGTGCGTACATTTCGCTCGGCAGCAATCCGTTACCAGTTAGCTCCGTTTTAACAAGTAATGTACTAAAGCTCAGATCCAGCTTATCACCACGATAACTGGCTTTACCAAAAGCCTGATTGACCCTGCTTGGTGAGTTTTGGCGCCAGCCATCTTCTAAAAAGAAATTACCAGCACCAAATAACGCAAGCTCTCCATTATTCCAGCCGCCTTCAACTTGAAGTTGCTTACGTCCAAATGAGCCGGTCAAAATATCAACATCGGCACCAGCGTTATTAAAACCATCTTTGGTTTTAAGGGAAAAGGCTCCGCCTAGTGTGTTTAAACCGAAGATAGGATTAGAGCCTGGAAATACATCCACGCTTGCGAGCGCATTCATTGGCAGCATGTCCCAGTTCACCACATCACCAAAGGGTTCGTTAACACGAATACCATCGATGAAAACTGATAAACCTTGGGGCGTACCAATCTGCGGACCGGCAGTAAAACCGCGGTATTGCACATCCATCTGAAATGGGTTGCCTTGGTAATCATTGACCGTCACTGATTGAAGCTTACGGTTCATCAAGTCTGTAATGCTAAGCGCATGCGCCTCTTTAATCTCCTTAGCGGAAATGCTTTGTACGTTGCCAGGAATTTCTTCTTTGGTTAGCCCTAAACCAGGCAATGGACCCATTTCATAAAAGCGTTTAGCGCGCACCTCCACCTTATCTACGTTCACGCTTTTATCTTCTACCTTGGGAGGGGCTTTTTGAATATAGACGTTTTCACCTTCAATTTTCGGCACCAGCCCACTGGTGTCGAGCAAGCGATTCAGCGCTTCTTTACGCGACATACGGCCACGCACCTCGGGTGCTGTTTTGCCGGACACCAGGTCATTAGGGAATGAAATATTCATGCCCGCAGCTTTTCCCAGCGCGTGCAGCGAGTTTGCCAATGGTTGTTTTGGGATATCCACATTAATCGGAACACTGAATGATTCCTCCTGCTGTTTTGGTATCGCGGTATTGAGCGTATCCGCAACACTTTCCATTGCAGATATCACCCCCATTGCGGCAATTGCGTAGTGCATTGCCTGTCTATTTATTTTTTTGAGACGCATCACTTCTCTCCTCCATGCTGACTCATCGAGGACGGAGGCAAAACCCTGATGTCATTAACTTAACTTTACATTAACAGATGGACAAGAATGCATCCACGCCCTGGGCTTGCTTCATTTAAAAGTGGGTTGGATGGATTAAGGAGCAGGCAGTCACTGAGAGGGAAGCGCGGCAGTCCATTGGTTTATCGACATATCTGGTTTGCCACGGGCTTCGCCCTCGCAAAGACGGTATTTAAAGGGAGTGTTGAATAGCGATTGCGCGGCACTTAATTAAAATGAGACTTTTGCACGAACTAAAAAAGAGAAAATTTTAAACAAAGGAAGCAATCATCCGTCATTCCCGCGTACGCGGGAATCCATTTTAATCAATCACTGACATGGATCCCCACTTTGCGAGCATTCGCTACGCAAATTGCCTGCTAAAATCACTGCGCGAGGATGACGAAGTAATACGTTTTCATGAGTCATGCATGCCATTCAAAACACTGTCACTGCACAAGTGCTTTGACAACCAAAATTGTGTCGCCTCTGCGAGCGAAACGCGGCAGTCCAGCGTATGCACAAACCTAGATTACCACGGGCTTCGCCCTCGCAAAGACGATGATGCTTGCCGAGTGAAAACGACGTTTGTGTTGGATTAATTTCGCTGGCTGTTGATCAGCGTGTATTGCGGGGTTTCCTGCACTTTCACCGCCGCAATATTTGGCAAGCCGTGCAGGAACTGATCGACATCCTGAATATTAATATCTGCCGAGATATTGCGGATTTGCTTGCCTTGTGACTGAACCGGCTTGAGGCGATAACGGGAAACAGTGGCGGCAATTTCGCCCAGATCGGCACGGTCGAACACCAGTCGTCCACTCAGAAAAGCAAATGCATCAGAGGCGGGACGATTGACCAGAACGGTGGCGTGATTGGGGTAGACTTCCACTACCTGGCCGTTGGTAATTTCGCGCGACTCCAGAGGGGCATCTGCTGCAGCCGCCTTGGATGGTCCCAGCTTGGGCGCTACCTTGACGCGGCCATGGTCGACGCTTACGCGCACCAGTTGTTCCAGCCGGTTCACGGCAAAACGGGTGCCTAGTACGGTGACGACTGCGGTATCGGTTTCGACCACAAACGGGCGCTCGGGATCTCTCTCCACCTCAAAAATAGCTTCACCTTCTTTGAGCAAGACATGCCGCTGATGGCGATAGTAGGTCACTTCCATTTCACTCTTGGCACTCAAGGTGACTTTGGTGCCGTCATCCAGCGTTTTAATCGCGATCTGGCCAACAGGGTTGTGCGCAGCCATTTGCATGACCGGCGCGGCTTGCCACACCTGATATTGCTGATGCGTGAAATAGCCGATCACACAAAACATGCCAATGACCATCAGTTGGCCGAGTCGACGCTGTTTAACCTTGCGCCTGCTTTCCTGTGCCAAAAAGGCTTGTTGCTCTGCGGCATCGGCCAGACCAACCAATGTATCTTTGGAGTCGAGCTGGCGCATGACACCAGCAATACTTTCATATTCGGCAGCATGCCGCGGATCTAGAGAAAGCCACTGCTCAAACTCGCGACGCTCAGGGGTGTCCAGCGTGGTATGCCGCATGCGGATATACCAGCGGGCAGCCAGTTCACTGAGGGTGAGCGGTTTGCGCATCGCCATGGCTTATTGTTGGGTTTGTTGAAAAGCGCGAATATCCAGCATGGCGCGGATCAGGTGTTTTTCGACCATATTGGTACTGATACCGAGGTGGTCGGCAATTTCGCGCTGCTTCATGTCATCGACATGGAACAGCCAGAATACCTGGCGACACTTGATGGGTAGCTGATCAACAATGCGTTGCAGGTGAAACAGTTTTTGCCTGGTTTCGTACAACTGCTCGGGCGAGCATTCGAGTTCCATGGCCGTTTCGTCGATTTGTTCTTCATCGACAAAGCGATTCAGGTAGCGAAACTCATCGACCAGCAGGTGGTTCACAATCCCGTTGAGGTACGCCTGTGGCGACTCTTCGCGTGCAGGATGGCTGGACACGGCAAAAAACACCAGAGCGTCATGCAGGATATCCTTGGCGCGGTGTATGCAGGCCGTTCGGCGACCAATGCGCCGCAGGACATCGGAATATGCCCAGTTTAAATCGATACCGCACCATGCAAGAGATTCATTCATAACCACCACCAGCATCTTGATAGACTTGGTAATCATTGCAAAACATGTGCCATGATGGTGCGTTAGCTATAAGCGATTGATTCTCAATTATAAAAATTCATACCAGTGAATTTTTCCCGAGCAAATATCGGTTTATATCAACCACTTTCAATAAAAATGGTTGTTTTAGACCAGCCAAATCAAATTAATGCGCAGACATTCATTGTTTAGCAATTGATATTTCTACAAGTCAACTTGAGAGCCATATCTTTGGATTCTTGGTCTTTGATAGCAAAACCGCTATATTCACGAACCTGTATACAGATTTCATCATATCCAGTTTGACTTTCAGGGGGGGCAAATGAAGGATTTACAACAAAATTTGCAATTTCAACAAGCGCTAAAGCTCCATCAAGGAGGTCGTTTGAATGAGGCCAGAAATTTATATCTTGCCTTGTTGGATATTTACCCTAATAGCCCACGGCTGTTAAATAATTTGGCCATGATCGAATTCCAACTTGGTCAGTTCCTGGTGGGATTGGAGTACATAGAAAAATCAATAGGGATTGACCCAGCCCAATTTTCTGCTTACGGTAATCGAGGGGCGGCCTTATTTGCGCTCAATCGGTTTGAGGAGGCATACAGTGACTATAACCAAGCAATTAGCTTGAATAAAAACTATGCTGAGGCTTATTACAACCGAGGCATTTTGCACGAGAAATATGGCAGGCATCAAAATGCGCTTTCGGATTATGATCAGGCGATAGCATTAAAATCCAACTATGCAAACGCTTACAACAATCGCGGCAATCTGCTCAAAGAGTTTAAAAGATATAGCGAAGCACTTTCGAGTTATGAGAGTGCGATTAAGTCAAATCCGCGGCATGCGGAAGCCTATTTTAACTGCGGTGTTATTTTAAAAGAGTTAAAAAAGTATCAAGAGGCCATCTACAGCTTTGATGAGGCCATCAGCTTAAAAAGCAATTATGTAGAGGCTTACAACAATTGTGGAAACGCGCTGATTGAACTGAAGAGGTTTGAAGATGCCTTTGATTACTTTCAAAAAGCAATTCAACTTAACCCCGATTATGCATATGCCTACAATGGTCAAGGCAATGCATTAATGGAGCTTAAAAAATTTGATGAGGCCCTTTTAAGTTACGAGAAAGCGATTGCACTTAACGCAAGCTCCTCAGATGCGCTAAACGGCAAAAGTAATGCGCTGCAAGCATTGAAACGATTTGGTGACGCAGTCTCTGGATATGAACAAGCCATCGCATTAGCCCCAGACTCCGCAGATACTTACGCCAACCGTGGACTTGCTTTTCAAGGGCTGGAAAAATTTGATGAAGCGCTCCAGAGTTTCGATAAGGCTATTGCGCTGAATCCAGAGATGGCTGACCCCTATTGGAATAAAGCATTACTAAAAATCCTGATGGGCGATTATGAAGAAGGTTGGAAGTTGTATGAATATCGCCGTCACAGGAAAGAACAAAAAGACGCTTACCCAACCTATAAGCAAGCTTTATGGCTGGGTCTGGAAGCGATCAACAATAAAGTTTTATATATCTATCCCGAACAGGGTTTAGGGGATTTTATTCAGTTTTGCCGCTATGTGCCTCTAGTAGAAAAACTTGGTGCAAAAGTAATCCTGAGCGTACCACCGCAGTTGTATTCGTTAATAAAAACCATGGGGCTGAATGCCAGAATTGTAAAAAAAGAGGAGAAGGTTGATGGCTTTGATTTACATTGCCCGATCATGAGTCTGCCCCTGGCGTTTAAAACATCATTGGAAAGCATTCCCAATGCGGTTCCTTATCTTTATTCTGATAAAGATAAAAAGAATTACTGGCAGCAAAAATGCCTGAAAACACCCAAAACGGTTAAGGTGGGATTGGTTTGGTCTGGTTCCAAAGAGCATAAAAAAGATCATGATCGCAGCATTCCATTAGAGCGATTGCAGCCTTTATTTAGCTTGCCAGTAGAGTTCTACTCCTTGCAAAAGGAAGTGAAAGGCCAGGATAAAGAGGCGTTACTACAGCTAAAGAAAATACACCTGCATCAGGATGAGTTAATGGACTTTTCTGATACTGCAGCAATGGTAGATTGTTTAGATTTAATAGTCACGGTTGATACCTCCGTGGCTCACTTGGCTGGCGCGATGGCTAAAAGAGTCTGGATACTCATTTCGTATTTACCAGATTATCGGTGGATGTTAGATCGAGAAGACAGTCCATGGTATCCGACTGCGAAGCTATTCAGACAACCCAACCCGGGGGATTGGGATAGCGTGATAACGAATGTGAAACATGCATTGGAGAAATTAATAATAACGGGAATTTGATTATCAAAAGCATTTCCCCATAACATCGACAAAGCTCTAAAAATAGAAAAAAGCATTCAACCAGATAGCGCTACGCACAATGAATAAAGGCAGGCTTTAATATAGCAAGCCATGCATGCAACTATCCGCAATCAAATACGCTCAATGCATTAACCCATCAGTATCATCTGAGTGTATTTGCGGGTGAGTAATCAATCGTCGAGCATCCGCTTGTCTTGAGTATTTCGCGCATTCAAAGGATAAAAATGTCTGATTTGGCATTGACGTTAGCAAGAATTCAGTTTGGATTCACCATCTCTTTCCATATCATTTTTCCGGCCATCACCATCGGCCTGGCCAGTTATCTTGCAGTGCTTGAAGCCAGCTGGTTAAAAACGCGCAATGCCGTGTATCTCGATTTATACCATTTCTGGGTCAAAATATTTTCATTGTGCTTTGGCATGGGCGTGGTCTCTGGCCTGGTGATGGCGTACCAGTTTGGCACCAACTGGGCGGGATTTTCGGCCTTTGCCGGGAGTGTGACCGGTCCGTTGCTGGCTTATGAAGTGCTGACGGCTTTTTTTCTCGAAGCGGGTTTTCTGGGGGTGATGCTGTTCGGCTGGAGCAAGGTTGGCCCGGGGCTGCACTTTGCCTCGACGCTGATGGTCGCCGTCGGCACACTGGTTTCTGCCACATGGATCCTGGCCTCCAACAGCTGGATGCATACGCCGCAAGGGTTCGAGTTAATCGATGGCAAAGTCATTCCAGTGGATTGGTTCAAGATCATCTTTAACCCCTCATTTCCCTACCGGCTCACCCATATGGTCATCGGCGCCTATCTGGCAACGGCACTGTTTGTGGCAGCGGCGGCTTCCTGGCAGCTATTGCACGGCAAAAACAATGCCAGTGTACGCAAGATGCTATCGATGGGCCTATGGCTGATATTACTGATTGCCCCACTGCAGGCGGTGGTTGGCGATATGCATGGCTTGAATACGCTCAAATACCAACCCGCCAAAATCGCGGCGATTGAAGCGCACTGGGAAAACAAAGGCAATGAAGCCACCCCGCTGGTGCTCGTTGCCTGGCCTGACATGGCGCAGGAAAAAAATCATTTTGCGGTGGAAATCCCCTATTTGGGCAGCCTGATCCTGCGCCATTCATGGACCGCGCAACTGCCAGCGCTCAAGGATTTTCCGGCTATAGACAGACCCAATGCCACCATCATTTTCTGGAGCTTCCGCATCATGGTAGGCTTAGGCATGCTGATGATCCTGCTGGCGGTGACCGCTTTATGGTTACGCTGGAAAGGCACGCTATACCAGCACAAAACATTCCAGAAGTTCTCGATTGCCATGGGGCCTGCCGGGGTGATGGCCATTCTTGCCGGCTGGTACACCACTGAAATTGGCCGCCAGCCATGGGTAGTCTATGGATTGTTACGCACTGCCGACGCTGTGACGCCGCATCCTGCGAGCGAAGTTGGCCTGACGCTGGCACTGTTCATTACCTTCTATCTGGCGATATTCGGCATGGGCACGGTGTATGTGCTGCGGCTGGTCAATATCGGGCCAAAAACGGGTGAAGCATTGCAAGGGGATGCCATTTCAATCAATCAAAACGATATTGATGCATTTGTGCTGGCGCCTGAGTTTCATCCTGACGCCAAACCGCCTTCTGCACCCCATCAAAAATAAACTACGGAACAAATAAACCAAAGGACACTTAAATGGATTTATCACTGGTCTGGGCACTGATTATTCTTTTCGGCATCATGATGTACATCATCATGGATGGCTTTGATCTGGGCATTGGCATTCTTTACCCTTTCTTTCCGGAGAAAGACGACAGGGACCTCATGATGAATACGGTTGCACCGGTATGGGATGGCAACGAAACCTGGCTGGTGCTGGGCGGTGCGGGCTTGCTCGCGGCTTTTCCACTGGCTTACTCTGTGATTTTGAGCGCGCTGTCACTGCCATTACTGTTTATGCTGATGGCCTTGATATTCCGTGGCGTCGCATTCGAGTTCAGGTTCAGGGCCAACGACACGGAGCGCCATTTCTGGGACAAGGGATTTTTGTGCGGCTCGATTGCCGCCACCTTTTTTCAGGGCATGGCGCTAGGCGCTTACCTGCAGGGGTTTAAAGTGGTCGACCAGGTATACGCCGGTGGCGCACTGGACTGGATATCTCCATTTTCAATATTTACCGGCCTGGGATTGCTCGTCACTTACGCCTTGCTGGGGAGCACCTGGCTCATCTTTAAAACCACAGGGGAGTTACAAGCCACCTGTTACAAGCTTACGCAACGCGCTTCGATTTGCCTGTTTGCAGTTATCATCCTGATTAGCATATGGACACCATTGATGGATGGCCGCATTGCCGAGCGCTGGTTTAGCCTGCCCAATATATTCTGGTTGTCGCCCGTACCTTTGCTGGTCATTTTTTTCTTTTACCGGCTACAAAAATCCCTGCAGGCAAAAGCTGAAACCGCACCGTTTATTTACACGCTGGGGCTGGTTTTATTAGGGTACATGGGCTTGGGTATCAGCATCTGGCCCAATATTATTCCTCCCGATATCTCCATACATGCCGCAGCCGCCCCGCCACAAAGCCAACTGTTTGCACTGATAGGCGCCGTCATCATTATCCCCATCATTCTGATCTATACCGCATGGGGATATTATGTATTCAGGGGTAAGGTGAAGCACGGTGAGGCATATCACTAATGGCACACATCAAACAAAAGCGTAGCCTGGGCAAAAGACTGGGCTGGCTGTTTGTGATCTGGCTGGCCAGCGTTGCCAGCCTGGTCTTGGTCAGTTTATTGATCAAGCTATTGATGAAAGCCGCCGGGTTTAATAATTGAGGTTAAATCGCGCATTAAAAAAGGAGCATCGCGCTCCTTTTTTAATGGGATTGCAACGCTAATGCTGCGCGGCCAACCCCATCATGTTCCATAACTGCTGCGGGTCAAGTTCACCGTCGCTATCATGCAAGCGCTGCATCAACTGCGCTCTTCGCGCAGTGAATTCAGTCGCCATCTGCTTCAAGTTTACCATCCGGGATGCCCTCACCATCGGGAACATCTCAGTCTCTTCCTCCTCAACATGGTGAGTGATATATTCACCCAACACCTTCACATTGGCGTCAAACATCGGATCCTCTGGATCCAGATTCTGGATTTGCGCAATCAGGTCTTTCGCACTGTCATGCTCCACTTTAGCTTCATTGAACATATCTGGGTCATGCGTAGCCTCAAGCGCTGCAGGATAGAAAACCTCTTCTTCAGCCATGGTATGAACGACCAGTTCCGCACAAATCTTGTTGGCGATATGCACCTTGCCATCAATGTCCTGCTGCTTCGCAAGCTTTTCATATTGGGTAAAAAGCTTTTTAACTGCAGCATGGTCATTTTTCAGCAGCACAATCACATCGTGTTTTACGCCTGATTTCGCGTCGGGTGATTTCGAGGCTGATGATGTTGAACCTGATACCGTAGAAGCGGCTGTGCTTCGTTTAAAGCTTAATTCTGTTCTCATGCCATTCTCCATCTGTGGGTAGAAACCACCATAGTGAATCGAGAGTCATGAATAAAGTAGGCGCGTCTGACTGATTATATTGTCGGACAAACTGTATGGATGAGGGATGCAACCAGACATGCTTTTTATAACCATATTGGTGAAGTCTAGAATAGAAAGCGAGTGTTCAGAATCTGAGGTGAATATAGGGTATCACCCAGCAACAAATCTATCCGCCACATAAAGAAAAAACCGGTTAAGTCTGTAGACCTAACCGGCTGATTCAATTACTAAATTTGGCGCGCCCGGAGCGATTCGAACGCCCGACCCTTTGGTTCGTAGCCAAATACTCTATCCAACTGAGCTACGGGCGCTAGGGTAGTTACAACCGTGTTGTAACAAGAGCAGCATTATAACACCATTTTAAGATTTGTGGCATTGAACCAAGCTTCTGATTCACCCATTTTCCAATATTATGCAATGCTTTTGGCATTAAACTATATTGGCGGTGAGCGAGGGATTCGAACCCTCGATACAGGTTTAAGCCCATATGCTTCCTTAGCAGGGAAGTGCCTTCGACCACTCGGCCAGCTCACCGTTTTACAACCTTATCGCAGTGCTAACTGCTGTTCAACAACGCACTGAGTGCGGCATCGAAGGGCGCCATACTACGCGAAAACCCTTCAAAAATCAACGCAAAATTAAAGAATGTTTTTTGTACTTTTAAGCGTTTTCCAGATCAAACGCCTTGTGCAGAACACGGACTGCCAGCTCCATATATTTCTCTTCAATGACGACTGCGATTTTAATCTCACTGGTCGAGATCATCTGGATATTGATGCCTTCTTCGGCCAATGTACGGAACATCTGGCTGGCAATGCCTACATGAGAACGCATGCCTACACCGACCACCGAGACCTTGGCAATTTTATCGTCGCCATGAATCTCGCGCGCCTGGATATGGCCTTGCACTTTTTCACGCAGGATAGCGAGTGCCTTGTTCATTTCATTTTTGTGCACGGTAAAGGTGAAATCAGTGGTGCCGTCCGCGCCTACGTTCTGGATAATCATATCGACATCGATATTGGCATCGGCCACCGGCCCTAAAATCTGATAGGCAATGCCCGGTTTGTCCGGCACGCCTGCGACAGTGATTTTCGCCTCATCGCGATTGAATGCGATCCCGGAGATGATTGGATTTTCCATGCTTCCCTCATTTTCTTCGAATGTGATCAGTGTGCCGTCGCCTTCTTCTTCAAAGCTGGAGAGCACACGCAGTTTGACTTTGTATTTACCGGCAAACTCGACAGAGCGAATCTGCAACACCTTGGAGCCTTGCGAGGCTAGCTCAAGCATTTCCTCAAAGGTGATTTTATCCAGACGGCGCGCCTCGGGTACCACGCGTGGATCGGTGGTATAGACGCCATCGACATCCGTGTAAATCTGGCACTCATCGGCGCCTAATGCTGCAGCCAGTGCCACGCCGGTGGTATCCGAACCACCGCGGCCCAGGGTCGTAATATTGCCGTTGGCATCTACACCCTGAAAACCAGCCACCACGCACACATAGCCTGCATCCAGGTCTTTTTTCAGATTGTGCTGGTCAATATCCAGAATACGCGCCTTGGTGTAGGCATCGTCTGTCAAAATTTTCACCTGGCTACCGGTATAGCTTTTGGCTTTAATACCTAACTCCAGCAAAGCCAGTGCCGTCATGCCAATGGTGACTTGCTCACCAGTAGAGACCATCACATCCAGCTCACGTGGATCGGGATCCGGCATGATTTCCTTGGCCAGGCCAATCAAACGGTTGGTTTCGCCAGACATCGCTGACACCACCACCACCACCTGATGGCCCAAAGCCTTGTAGCGCGCCACGCGATTGGCCACATTACGGATACGTTCGGGGTTCGCAACCGAGGTACCACCATATTTTTGTACGATTAATGCCATTATTCCGCTCTTGAAAACAATATAGATTAATTAAGTTTTTGCCCAACCCACTCAGCTACACCCGCCAGCGCTTGCGGTAGCTTGCTGGCATCTGTGCCACCCGCCATCGCCATGTCTGGCTTACCACCACCTTTACCACCCACTTGACCCGCCACATGGTTGACCAGTTCACCGGCTTTGACTTTGCCGAGCACATCTGCAGTCACACCGGCGGCCAGACTGACTTTACCGTCAGCTACACTCGCCAACACAATGACGGCAGATTTGAGTTTATCCTTGAGTTTATCCATGGTTTCGCGCAAGGCATTGGCATCGGCACCGTCGAGGGCCGCAGCCAGCACTTTCACGCCCTGGATATCTTGCGCCTGATTGATCAGGTCATCGCCTTGCGAAGAAGCCAGTTTGGATTTCAAACGGGCCAGTTCTTTTTCCAGCGACCTAGCATGCTCGCTCAATTGCGCAACCTTGCTAGCCACTTCGTGCGCCGGCGCTTTCAGGTCAGCGGCCAGTTGTGCAATCAATGCCTGCTGCGCATTCACCAATCGCAAGGCACCCTCACCCGTGGTGGCTTCTACACGACGCACACCGGCAGCCACGCCACTTTCGGACGTGATTTTAAACAGCCCGATATCGCCGGTACGGCTGACATGCGTCCCGCCACACAATTCGCGTGAAGAGCCGATATCCAGCACGCGCACTTCGTCACCATACTTCTCGCCGAACAGCATCATGGCACCGGTCTTTTGTGCAGATTCAATATCCATCACCCGCGCCTGTGTGGCCGCATTGGCTAAGATTTCAGCATTCACCAAGGCTTCCACCTGGGCAATTTGCGCATCCGTCATCGGCGCCGTGTGAACAAAGTCAAAACGGGTTTTTTCGGTATCGACCAGGCTGCCTTTTTGCTGCACATGCTCGCCCAAGACCTCACGCAGAGCTTTATGCATCAGGTGTGTGGCTGAGTGGTTGCGCATGGTATTTGCACGCGCCTGCAGGTTCACTTTGGCAGTCAGGCTATCACCAACCGACAAGGTGCCGGTTTTCAGTACGCCATGATGACCAAACACCGCAGCCTGGATTTTTTGCGTGTCTTCTACAGCAAAAATACCGTTGGCAGATTTGAGTTCACCGCTATCACCAATCTGGCCGCCAGATTCGGCATAGAATGGCGTGTTATCCAATACCACCACACCCAACTCGCCTTCATTCAGAATAGTGACGGCGCTGCCATCCTTATACAAAGCCAGTACGTTGGCAGGTGTTTCCAGACTGTCATACCCATGAAAAGTCGTGGCCTGGCCGTCATATTCCAGATTGAGCGCCATTTTGAATTTGCCTGCGGCACGCGCCTGCTCTTTCTGACGCGCCATGGCGGCATCAAAACCAGCGGTGTCGACCGTCACACCGCGCTCGCGGCAGATGTCGGCGGTGAGGTCTAGCGGGAAGCCAAAAGTGTCGTGCAGTTTAAATGCCAGATCGCCGTTAAACACGGCAGGCTTGGTGGCCAGCTCTGTTTCAAGGATTTGCATGCCGTTCTCAATCGTCTCGAAGAAGCGGTCTTCTTCCAGCTTGAGCATGTCTGCCACACGCGCCTGATTGCTCACCAGCTCTGGATAGGCTTCGCCCATTTGGGCAACCAGATCCGGCACCAGTTTGTGGAAGAAGGCTGTACGACAGCCCAGCTTGTAGCCATGACGGATGGCACGGCGAATAATACGGCGCAGCACGTAGCCACGGCCTTCGTTGCCGGGAATCACGCCATCGGCAATCAGGAAGGAACAGGCACGAATATGGTCAGCCAGCACTTTGAGTGAAGGGCTATCCAGATCGCTGGTATGTGTTTCACGCGCAGCGGCATGAATCAGGGCCTGGAATAAATCGATTTCGTAGTTGGCGTGCACGCCTTGCAGTACCGCAGAAATACGCTCCAGGCCCATGCCGGTATCAACCGAAGGTTTTGGCAGCGGATGCATCACACCTGCTTCGTCGCGGTTGAACTGCATGAACACGTTGTTCCAGATTTCAATAAAGCGGTCGCCATCTTCATCGGGGGAACCTGGAGGGCCACCAGGAATATGGTCGCCATGGTCATAGAAAATTTCGGTACACGGTCCACAGGGGCCGGTATCACCCATCATCCAGAAGTTATCCGAAGCATAACGGGCGCCTTTATTGTCGCCAATGCGGACAATTTTTTCTGCAGGCACGCCCATTTCTTTGTTCCAGATATCATACGCTTCGTCATCCTCGGCGTAGACGGTGACCATCAGGCGTTCTTTGGGCAAGGCGTAGACTTCGGTCAGCAACTCCCAGGCAAACTGGATGGCATCACGCTTGAAGTAATCACCAAAGCTGAAGTTGCCCAGCATTTCAAAAAAGGTATGGTGGCGGGCGGTATAGCCGACGTTTTCAAGGTCGTTGTGCTTGCCACCGGCACGCACACATTTCTGGCTGGTGGTAGCGCGGGTATAGGCGCGTTTATCAAATCCCAGAAACACATCTTTAAACTGGTTCATGCCCGCGTTGGTAAACAGCAGGGTCGGGTCGCCATGCGGCACCAGTGAACTGGAGGCGACGACCTGGTGGCCCTTGGAGGCAAAAAAGTCTAAAAACGCCTGACGAATCTGTTTGCTGCTGGGTTTGCTGCCGTAACTCACTTTAGTCTTCTGGACTGTCATTTTCTGTGTGTCTATTCAAAATTTTTTTAATTACATCAAACGTAAATCCGCGGCTTTGCAAAAAGCGCGCCTGTTTGGCCCATTCTTCGCGCGTCGTCGCGGCCGCTTTAAACTTTTTGCGCCAGACTTCACTGGCGCGTTCAAACTCATTGCCTTGTAACTGCGCGACAGCTTCTGCAATCAGGCCATCATCGATGCCCTTTTCACGCAGTTCCTGCGCCACGCGCGCACTGCCGAATTTGGCTTGTCGCGCATGCACCATTTGTTCGGTATAACGCGCATCGCTTAGCCAGCCGCGTTGCTTAAAGTCAGCCAGCAAGGCGGGTATATCATCTGTGTCACTGGCATAAGCCTTGAGCTTTTGCCCCAGTTCGGCACACGAATATTCACGCTTGCTTAAATATTCCAGCGCACGCTGGCGCAGAGATTTTTCAGGCTGCGCCATGGTGGTTCAGGCGAGGCCGGAATTAATCATCCTCTCCGCGAGGCGCTACCATGACATCGGCCAGCACTTTGGCGTTATCACGGATGCGGGTTTCAATTTCACCTGCAATTTCCGGATGCTCACGCAGAAATTCCTTGGCATTTTCTTTGCCCTGACCGATTTTTTCACCATTGTAGCTGTACCAGGCACCGGCTTTTTCAACCATTTTCAGGTTGGAACCCAACTCGATGATTTCGCCCAGCCGTGAAATACCTTCACCGTACATGATGTCAAATTCGGCTTGTTTAAAAGGCGGCGCGACTTTGTTTTTAATCACTTTTACGCGTGTTTCAGAGCCAGTGACTTCGTCACCTTTCTTGATCGCACCGGTGCGGCGGATATCGAGGCGCACAGAAGCGTAAAACTTAAGCGCAT
>CALRJH020000013.1:0-70880 GCA_943367475.1 Paenacidovorax caeni
TTGTAATAAATACAAAGTCTGATTATTTGTTCATGACGTACATAGTCACTTCAAAGCCAAAACGCATTTCGGTAGCAGCTGGTTTAGTCCACATAATGATCTCCTTTGGGTTGTTTGGAAGTACATCGTGTTTGATGTGCTTGTATGACCTTGACTATACGCCGGTGTTTCAATTTCACACTGAGGCCTTTGCGTAAAATCCACTCATGATTTTACGTAGATTTTTAACGATGATTTTGCCGCGCCCGGAAATGATTACGATCAATTTACAATCGCACCTTTTTGCGCAACAATGTTGCAATTTTAGGGGGCAACGATGCGTTACTTGTTCATCATAATGGTGGGGCTGCATATTACAGGTGCATTTGCGCAGGCGCCATTTGTTGGAATGGGTCAGCACGTGTTAGCGGGTAGTGCACACGCATGGATGCAGCCTGTCGGAAAGACCGCATTGCCGATCACGGTCATCCATGGTCAATTTTCCGGCCCGGTATTGACACTGACTGCAGGGATTCATGGCGATGAGTTTCCAGCGATATTTGCCCTGCAACAACTCGCTAAAACCATACAGCCTGACCAATTGCATGGCACATTGATACTGGTACACCTTGCCAATCTGGAGGGCTTTCACGGGCGCAGAATCGCACTGAGCCCGGTGGATGAGAAAAACCTCAATCGTGTGTTTCCGGGCCGGGCAGGGGGCACCCTGACTGAACAGATTGCCTACTTGATGACTGAGCAGATTATCAGCAAGAGCGACTACCTGCTGGATATTCACTCCGGCAGTGCCAACCAGACGTTGTTGCCGCATGTGTATTCCCCGGTCATGCATCAGGCGCCGCTGGACGAGAAAACATTGGCCTTTGCCAAATCATTGGGTATCCCGCAGATTGTGCTATACGACGAGCGTCCCCATGACCCTGCGCATTCAATTTCCTATCCCAATACAGCGCAAACCAGAGGCAAGCCGGGGCTGACGCTGGAGGTCGGTCAGTTGGGGCAACGCTCGGCAGAGGATAGTGCATTGATTTTGCAGGCATGCCTGAATGCCATGCGCCATTTAAGTATGCTTGATGCGTCAGCGGTAAACGGCAGTGCTATGGTTTCGACCACTGCCCAATCCAATTTACAGCCGGTGCTCTATCGCAAGCTGGTGGAGGTGCGCAGCACAGTGACCGGCATTTTTTATCCGCTGGTCAAGGTGGGCGAGGCAGTGGTGTCAGGGCAAGCTGTGGGGCGGGTAGAAAATTACTTTGGCCAGCCCTTGGAAACCTTGTATGCCCCGGTGGCCGGGACGGTGCTCATGCAAAAAGAAACACCGCCCATCCGCGAAGGTGAGTCGACCACAGACATCGGCGTCTTGCAATAACTGCCAGCGTTCAATCGGCCTTTGCAGACGCGAACACAGGCAAGTGCTGGAAGTCTTCCGCAGTCAACGGTTTTTCTTCAAACAAAAACGGGTACACAGCATGCCGCAAGGCGGTATGAAAGCGTTCAATCTGCTGTCTGTGCACAAGCAAGTGCGTCACATTGCTTTGCGCAACTTCCTCCAGACGGCGCTGCACCCATAATCCCGGCAGCAAGTACTCCAGTTGCTGTGTCGCCTGATCACGCTGCATCAGGGCCTGTTCGCGCGCAGTTACTTGCGGTACCAGTTTGACATCCGCCATGTGTTGAAAGGCAAAATACCATTTCCAGTGAAAGCGGCCAGTGACGGGCGGGGTGTCGCGCCATTGCGGATACAAGGCATAAAAAGGCGTGAGGGTGTCTGTTTTGGGTAAATCCCATGCGCCATGGACCAGTTGCCGGTGTTGCAGTGCAATCTGGCTACCGACCTCAACAGGCAGGTGCGTATGACACCACAGTTGTGCCAGATTGGGCAATATCATACACATCAGCAGCCAGATGCCGCTGAGTAGCATGGCATTAAAGCTGGCGTTGAGTGCGCGGGCATGCAGGCTGATGACCGTACACACTATTGTCCAGAACAGGGTGTACAGCAGGGAAATGGCCAGTACCAACAGCAGCGGGCCGGGTGAAAGCGTGTGCAGGGCGGCAAAGGCGGTGACTGGCAGGGTGAACACGATGGCAATCAGCAGCCAGCGTGCCATCACCCGTTTAAACCAGAATTGTGCAGGCTTGACCAGCAGGCTGTTTAAAAACAGCAGCCGATGGGCCTGCTGTTCACTGGCCTTGAGGTCATGCAGCAGGGCGATACAGAGCAGTGGCGAAAAAAACACCAGCCAGAACGCATAATCAAAGCTGCCCAGCATCACATATTCCGGATGATGCGACTCGCCATCATAGAGCTGCCCCTGCAAGCCCAGTAGGCGGATGCGTTGCACATACGGCGTGACCAGGCGATTGCCCAGTGCAATAAAACTCCACTCGGTGGGGGCATGGTACACATTATGAAACAGGTAATAGCCGAGTTCGCCCGCATCCAGTGTGCCATTGTGTTGATGGCTTTGCAGGTAGTCCTGCTTGCGCAAGCTTTCTTCCTGCTGTGCGTGCAGGATTTGTGTGCGGATATGTGCGATATTTTGCCAGCCATTTTGCAGGCTGAGGCTGGTGAGTATCAGGCTGAGTAGCACCAGCAGCACCATGCTGCGTTGCTTGAGCAGCAGTTTCAGTTCGTGTTTCATGTGCGTTGACTCACTTTGTAAAGCAGTGCGCAAGGCAAGACAATCCAACCCAGCAATACCAGTAACGAGACCAGCAGGGTGGTGCGACTGACGTCGATGGCGGCCAGATGTACCGTCGGGCGTGGAGCGTTTTGCCAAAACGCGGCATCCACGCGGGTATTTTTATCCTCTGCCTGCGACACTTTGAAGGTATGAATCTGATTCAAGTATTGAATCAGCTGATAACGGCGCGCTTCGGCTTGCCTGATAAAGGCCTGATGATGCGCGAGGTCATTGCCGCTGCTGGCCATCTGCACATATTGCATGGCCAGTGCCGGGCTTAGCCACAACCAGTGCCGGATCTGCGCATTTTGTCTGGCCAGTTGCGCATCATGCAGGGCTTGCTGTTCGCGGTAGACCGCAGTGGTCAGGCGTTCGCCTTCCTGCATCAGCAGGCCGTTGTAATTGACCGGCAAGTCTTCTGTACGTGACACGCCATACTGTTTGAGCGTTTTTGCTTTGAATGCGGCAAAATGCGGGTCATCCGGGTTATGGCTATCGCCCAGGGTTTTGAGTTTGATTTCAGCATGGTATTCGGCCTCGGTGCGCGGTTGTGTCGGGTGCAGCACCTGCGCCAGATTGGCCAAGCCGCGCGGAAAAATAATACACAGGCATACCCAGCACAACAGCAAGGTTAACAAAGCCGCATGCAGTTGCCGGCTCCACCATGACACAGCCACCACCAGCAAGCACCAGCCTGCCATATACAGCAACTGTGCCAGCAGCATCAAGCCCAGCCTGAGCATGGCCTGATCGCTGTGCCAGCTCCAGAAGCCAGCCCATAAGGCTTGCAGACACAATAGAAGCAGAAACGGCAGAAACAGGGCCAGCCATTTGCCTGCTGCAATCTGCCAGGCCGGGATGCCGTTGCCACGCATATAAGCCAGGGTGCCCGCCAGTTTTTCTGCGGTGACGGTGGCATACGCGATCATGATCAAAAACAGCGGCATCCACCATTGCACGATCATGCCGGGGGTCATCAGCGGAAACCGGCCCAGACTGGTGGCCTCGGTCGCGGGGTTGAAGTTGGCACTGTTTAAACGATGTGCTTCCAGATAGACCAGATGCCCGGACTGATCGATAATCCCGGGCTCAATCACACTCAGTGGGTGCAAGGGTTTGGCGACAAAATCACCAAAATGGGATACCCGGTGCGGGTGTCGGTCGGGCTGTGATTGCCAGTCATGCTGGCTGCGTTGGGTGACTTCTGCCACTGTGCGTGCATGGTCTTGCCAGTGATGGTGTGCAGCGAACGCTGCAACCAGCCACAATACCAGCAAACCCGTGAGCAGTAAGGCAGGTACGCGGGCATGCCACCAGCGTCGCCATTCATTGCAAGCGATGGTCCATACAGGGGAAGCGTTCATGCCTGTCCTTGGTACAATTGTTTGAGACTTTGTAGCGTCAGTGTCGATTGATCCAGCAATACAGGCTGCAATTGACCGTTGGCCAGCATCAGCAAGCGGTCAGAAAACGCCATGGCCGATAACACATCATGCGTCACCACCAGCACGCCCATGCCCTTGTTTTTACACTGTAAAATCAGCTGGTTAAGCTCTTCGGTGGCTTGCGGGTCCAGGCCTGAATTGGGCTCATCCAGCAGCAATAACTTTGCCTGCTTTGCCAGCGCCAGTGCCAGCATGACCTTTTGTTTCATGCCTTTGGAATATTCACTGCATGGGCGCTGCCAGGCGTGTTCCGGCAACCCCACCATATTTAAACAGGTCGGTATATCCATCGTCTGGCTCACGGAGGTAAGACTCAGAAAATAGCGGATATTCTCAATGGCCGACAGGTGGCCATAGACCGCAGGCTGCTCGGGCACATAAGCCAGTTGCGACAAAGCCTGCGACCTCGCTTGTGCAATATCCACCCCTGCAATCAGAATCTGCCCGCTTTGATCGACATTGTTAGCATGCAAGCCCAGAATGCTTTTGAGCAGTGTGGATTTGCCTGCGCCATTGCTGCCCAATACCGAAACCACTTCTTCGGCCTGTAGCGTGAGCGCAAGCTGTTGCAGAATGTCACGCCCGGCAAAGCGCAGGCTGAGCTGTTCAATACATAATAATGCGGTCATTTGAAATCCATAGTGGCGGTGAGCATAAAGTTACGGCCTGCACCGGGGGCGAAGTTGAGCTGATTTAAAGCACCCGTTGTCGAAAAGTCATACACATACTCATAATATTTGTCGAAAATATTATTGGCCAGCAGGCTGACTCTGCCCCAATTGGTTTTATAGTCTATGTTGGCATTGGTAAGCGTGTAGGCCCCATATTTTCCGCCCTGATTACTCTCGTTGACGTAGTACGCACCTTGTCTGTCAATATGCAGTCTAGCAATCCAGTCAGCATTGGGTAGAAACTGCAGGCCTAGCGATGCGGTGTGGTCAGGGATGCCACGGATGCTATTGCCCTGAAAATTCGGGTTTTGCGCATTTGGTTCATCAATTTTGGCATACACCTTGGAGACATTGCCCCAGAAGCTTAACTGCTCATTCAATTTGTAATCGAAACTTGCATCAAGACCCTGCCTGCGTGTCGCGCCCAATAAGCGTCGGGTGCCATCAATATTGATAAATTCGTTTTCTGCTTTTTGTTGCCAGTAGGAAACGCGGGTATTGAAATCATTATTCCATCCACTTTTTAGACCCAGTTCCCAGCCATCGTTAATGGCTACATCTACTGGAATTGTCCCGCCGCGTGTATTTAAATCCGTGCCGGTTGGGGTTTGAAAGCTGCGTCCTGCATTAGCAAACAAGGTCTGTTGATTGTTTAAATTTGCAAACACATTGAATTTGGGTTGCACAATAGTCTGGTCATTCAGCATGGTTGTCACCAGCGTCGTACCGTTATTTACAAAACGGTTTTTAGGATCACTGCTCAGTCGATCAACACGATAAGCAATATTCCAGCGCAGCCAATCTAGCGGTGTATTCTCAAATTTTGCATAAATACCTTGTGCGGTAAAGTCATACCTGGCATCGCGACGAATTGTGGTTAAACGTTGACGAAATTCGCTCACCTCTTGGTGCTCAATATCGTAACCTGACTCGAACGCCCACTGCGGGCTGATTTTCCAGTTAAGTTTAGCAATAAAGCCGGTAGAGGTTTGATCTTCAAACCTGTTTTCGACAGCGGGTGAACCGACAAAGCGCACATTCCGTTCACGATCAAAATTCTGCCAATAAGTCTTCAGGCTTACATCCACGTCATTGTTAAAGAAATAATCATAATGCAGGCTCAGGTGCTTGAATTCTTTTTCCCCGCTATCATTGAGTGCATTGGGCGCCACGCCTCGGCGGTCTTCACGCGCCTGCGCTTTGGTCATATAACCAGGCGCCTCGGGTGAGTTATATTTGCCATATTTGGCGCTTAAGGCGAGAGTGGATTGATCAAAGTCCAGTTGCCAGCGCCCGGACAAGGCTATTTTTTCATTCTCGGTATGATCCCTGAAGCCGTTGCCTTTACGGTAGCCGAGGGCATAGTTTTGAGTGAGATTGTCTTGTTTTTCACCATAATAGCCCTGCATTTCGCGCGTTTGAAAGCTGCCATAGCCAAATTGCAACTGCTTGCCCACATCTTTACGGGTTTCTACCTTGTAGTTACCCGCTGTTGCAAACAGCCCGGTGCTGGCATCACTGGTGCCTTTAAACACCTGAACGCTCTGGATATTGGTCGGGAACAGGTAGTCCAGCTCACTTAAACCGGAAAACAGGTTGGAGGGAATGCCATCCACTAGCAGTTTGGCGTTGGGTGTTTCGCCATCACCGCTGAAGCCGCGAATAGAAATTTCAGTATTGACGATACCTTGACTGTAGCGTGACAGCACCACCCCTGGCGTTTTGGTAAACAGTTCCAAGGTGTCTGTCACATGCTCGTATTCGAGCTCTTCACGCGTGATGACGTCGACTGAACCTGCGAGGCCTTTATCTGTGGCGGTCACTTGCTCCTGATTGCCAAGCACCACCACACTGTCAAGCTCTACGCTTACGGTATCTTCTGTTTTTTGTTTAGCCTTGCTACGCGTGTTTGTATTGTCTGTCGCTGTGGCTTCTTCAGCCACGGCGGGCACGACAGGTAATAACAAAAGTGCCAGCAAGCTGGCGATTGTTTTTTGACGCATGATGTTTCTTCCCGGTAAGTGATATTTCAAAATGAATTTCTGTTGTGATGTCTCGCTTGCAGCGCACCAGCATTTTGCCATCAGGATTCTTTTTAAATTCGACTTGTTAAATAAGAATCATTATAAATTGGCCGCCAAGCGTTTTTGCTGAAAAATGCCAGGTATTATTCAAAAAAAACACTGTATGGACGCTGTGTATCGCTTGTGCGATCTGGTGTTTCATTTATGCGCGTATTTTGTATGCATGTGAGCAAGCATTTGAACAGGCCGACTTACCATATTGCATCCAGCGCCAGCACCACGCGTGTACTCCCTGTTTCAATCTGCGGCGAGCGATGCACTGCGCCTGCATGCTGGTTGCCTTGCCACAAGCTGCCTTTGAGCAGCACCAATGCTTGTTGGGGTGCCTGGCAAATGCCCTGCGGGTGCAAAATCAAGGCTTGATGAAAGGCCTCCAGTGAACTGTTTGGCGTTGCAAACGCGTTTCTGTTGCAATAGGCTTCATCCAGCCATTCGGTGCCCGGCCCAAGATAAGTGCACAGTAAACGGATGCCTGTACGGTCAATATGAAACTTGGGGCACATGGCATGTGACAGCACTTCCAGCCGCAGGCCGAGGTGTGGGCAATCCAGCAAATCGGCGTAGACGTTGGCGATGTGTGCCATATCCGCTAGCAAAGCCTCCTTGCCGTGCCCGGCAACCAGTGGCAATTGACTGGCCAATTGCGGCTGGATTGCTTGTCTTGTGTCGAGCACAATGCGGAAGCCCGGCGCCATCTTGTCGGCATTGTGTGCCAGATAGTCCTGAATAGCGGTGTCGGGCGTGCGCGGCACCATGCAGACTTGCTGCGCGCCCTCAAAAATCGACAGTAATGCCATTGGGTTAAAGTGGATCGGCGCAGCGAAGCCATGCGGCGGTGGTGTGTGTGGTGCGGTATCCCTGACGGCGAGCATCCTAGAGCACCTCCTCAACAGTATCCTCTTCTGCCGGCAGATTGACTGACCACTGCGGGAACGGGTCGGGCAGGGTACGCCAGGCTTCCATGCCGAGCGCTATTTCGGCCTCGGTCATCAGGCAGGCATCAAACTGTGCGCTTAATGCGGCTTTATCCATCTGCATGCCGATGATCACCAGTTCCTGTTGGCGGTCACCGTACGGCTCTTGCCAGCGCGACTTGATGTGCTGAAAGCTGTCTGCATCTTCTGGCCAGTATTCACTCGGGGTGGCCACCCACCACATGCCTGCCAGTTCGGTACGCGTAACGGCGCCAGCCTGTGACCAGGTGGCGCAGAAGTCCGGGCGCGAGGCGATCCAGTAGCGGCCTTTAGAACGCACCACACCTGGCCATTCGGTGTTGAACCACTGCCACAGGCGTTGCGGGTGAAATGGTTTGCGTGCACGGTATGCAAAGCTGGAAATGCCGTATTCCTCGGTTTCTGGCACATGTTCGCCGCGCAGTTCCTGCAACCAGCCCGGTGCTTCTGCGGCCTGGTCAAAGTCAAACAAGCCGGTATTCATGATGCGGTTGAGCGGGACTTTGCCAAAGCTGCTATGCAGTAATTGCGCACGTGGATTCAGTGTTTTCAGAATCCCTTCCAGCTGACCTATCTCGGACGGCGTCATCAAGTCGGTTTTATTGAGCACCAGCACATCGCAAAACTCAATCTGATCGACCAACAAATCCACCACCGTGCGCTCGTCTTCTTCGCCCAGCGATTCGCCGCGGTCGCCCAGCATGTCCTGCGAGCTGTAGTCTTTGAGAAAGTGATAGCCATCAACCACGGTCACCATGGTATCCAGCTGCGCCACATCGCCCAGCGAGCTGCCATCTTCATCGGCAAACGTAAAAGTTTCGGCAATCGGCAAGGGCTCTGAAATGCCGGTAGTTTCAATCAGCAAATAATCAAAGCGGCCTTCTTTGGCCAGGCGCGTGATTTCTACCAGTAGATCTTCGCGCAGGGTGCAGCAGATGCAGCCATTGCTCATCTCGACCAGTTTTTCTTCCTGGCGCGAGAGCTCGGCGCCGCCATCACGAACCAGTTGCGCATCGATATTCACTTCTGACATATCGTTGACGATGACCGCCACGCGCTTGCCTTCCCGGTTATTGAGGATATGGTTGAGCAGGGTGGTTTTACCCGCCCCTAAAAAACCGGAGAGCACGGTGACAGGGAGTTTTTTAACAATTGCAGTGCTTATACCAGACATAATTGGAGTCCTTCTTCAAAACGGGCTTGCGGTAAATCTTTGCCGATAAATACCAGGGTGGAGTGTCGTTGTTCATGCGCTTGCCAAGCCGTGGTGTGGTCGCCGCTCATCAGCATATGCACGCCCTGAAACACAATGCGTTGCGGATCATTGAAGGCGTTGACGATGCCTTTGTAACGTAACAGTTGCGTGCCATAGATTTCTATCATGGCTTCGAGAAACACTTCCAGCTTGGCCAAATCAAACGGGCGTTCGCTGTTAAATACAAAGGCTTGGATGGCGTCATCATGTGTGTGCGCCACATCTTGCAAAAAGTCAGGCTCAATCGCGAGAATGGCATCCAGTGAAAAGCCATCGATATCCAGAATCTGTTTTAAATCGGTCTGGCTAAAGTGGGCGGCCTGAATGCTGGCGCGCGGGTTAATCTGTCGGAGCCTGCCCTGTAATTGCGCGATTTGCTCTGCAGCAACCAGATCGGTTTTTGACAACAGAATGCGGTCTGCAAAGCCGATCTGCTCTTGTGCCTCGTGGTGTGCATCCAGTTGCTGCATGGCATGTACAGCATCGACCACGGTGATAATGGCATCCAGCGTGTAGTCGGCATAAATGGCGTCCTCGACAAAAAAAGTTTGCGCGACCGGGGCCGGGTCGGCCAGTCCGGTGGTCTCGATGATGACGCGGTCAAAGCGCAATTGGCCTGCCGCTTGTTTTTGCGCAAGCTCGCCTAAAATGCGCACCAGATCACCGCGCACCGTGCAGCAGATGCAGCCATTATTCATTTCGACGATCTGCTCATCGCCCTGAATCAGCAAATCACCGTCGATGCCGGTTTCGCCAAATTCGTTTTCAATCACGGCAATGCGCTGTCCATGCGCTTCTTGCAGAATCCGGTTGAGTAGCGTGGTTTTGCCTGCGCCGAGAAAACCGGTGAGGATGGTGACCGGCGTTTTTGAAGTGGTGGTCATAGCAAGGCCTTCCAATAGTGAATCAAACATTGTTGCATCATGGGTGATGTCCAGGCCACAGCCAGCCCGGTGATCAGCAAGCCGCTTTGTAATATGAGGTCTTTGGGTTGAAAGTGACGGTGCAAACTGGGCACCAGATCGGCCAGCGCAATGTAAATAAAGCTTGCTGCCGCCACCAGCAGTGCGTGGGGAATCAGGTGGTTGATATGGCTAAAGCCGACCCAGCCAGCCAGGCCACCTGCCAGCATGGCCGAGCCTGAAAGCATATTCAGCAGCAATGCCCGTGTTCTGCTCAGCCCTGCATGCATCAACACCATAAAGTCCGAGATTTCTTGCGGGATTTCATGGGCCGTAATGGCCATGGCCGTGACCCAGCCCAGCGTGACATCGGTCATAAAGGCGGCCGCCAACAAAATACCGTCCACAAAATTATGCACACCGTCACCCACCAATATGATGGTGACTTCAGCGCGATAGCTTTGGGAGTGTTGCGTAAACTGATGGGAGTGACGCCAGATCGCCAGTTTTTCCAGCACAAAAAACAGCAGCATGCCGCCAATCAACGTCCAGCCTGCATCGGCCGTGTCTATGCCTAAATTCAAGGCTTCGGGCAGTAAATCCGTGAATGCAAAGCCGAGCAAGACGCCCACAGCAAATGCCACCATGCGGTGCGCGTGATTGGCCAGCACCGTCGTTGATAACAATCCGGCTAACAGGACAGAGCACACACCACCGATGAGACAAGCAAGGACGAGAGAGAAGAACACCATTTTAAGCAACTTTGTTGCAATGCAGTTGTGTTGCATTTTATAGTGCAAGCACTTTAATTGCAACTTTGTTGCAATTAAAGTGGAGAAGTATTTTTAAGTGTGCGTTGGACTAGTGTGATTAGCATGCCTGTGCGCGCATGCGGGGCATGTAATTACAGGATCGCATTCAGATGACGGGATTTTGAAAATGTAAGGTTAGTGCTGACGGTAAACGTTTTAGCCTCGCGCTTGATTATCCATTCAGCCAGCCAGCAGACGTAATTTTTCTGGATGTTAACTGTTGTTTTTATCGGCTAGCACGGACTCCAATAAAAGAGGGTACGCACCATGTTAAAACTAAGAAGTGGTCATATTACTTCGCACTTTGCGAAGTCTGACAATCCTGACAGAGTCCTTTTAAGCTGATTTCGATGTTCGTCACCTGATAGGTATCAAAAATGGCTTGCGGAATATGCGCGGCCAGTTCGTGTATGCATAAGACAGTGCCGCAAGATTGACAGTGCAGATGGGCGTGGCCGTGGTTGTTGATCATGCCGGAAGTGGCATTTGCAGGTGTCTTAAAGCTCCGTTTAGGGCTGTTTAATTGGTACTTCCAGGCGCGATCATCGGTTGATATTTTATGAATGAGCGCGTTTTCCTGTAGCCAGTCTAAAACACGGTACACCGTGACCCTGTCAATTTCCTTCACCCCTTGTAAGGCCGAAAGAATCTCAGTGTGGCTTAAGGCCGTGGAGGAGTGCATTAAGGTATTCAACACGGCAATACGCGCTTTGGTCGGGCGTAACCCGGCATCAGTCATTAATTGTTGAGCAGTTTGCATAGCAAAAATTATGAACTACACGACAACATCGAGCAACCCGCTTTTTGTCGCGCCCAGTCCGGACGCTTGTTGGCAAACTGTTCCATGCCTGCCTGCACGGTGTAGGGATTGCGCAACAGTTGCAACAATGCCAGCAGGCGGCTGTTGTCACCGGTGGTGGCGAGGTCGATGGCCTCTTGCGCCATGTAGTTGCGTAACACATACACAGGATTGGCTGTGGCCATCAGTGGCAAGCGTTGCGCAGGGGCAAGGCTGGAGGATTGCACGCGCTGCGCATAGTCATTCAGCCAGGTTTGGCAATCGTTACCATATTGCTGGTAGCCTTGCTCGGTATAAAAAGCTTCCTGCAAGGTTTGCAACTGTGGGTGGGTGATATCCAGTTGTGCAAGCCGTGTGAAGAATAGGGTCATATCGACTTCTGCCCGCGTCATCAGTTCAAAAATGCGGTTAATCAGGTCGCCATCTTGATCCTGCCATGTATCCAGGCCAAATTTACGGGTAAGCGAGCCAGTCAGTTCCCGCATGTAAACGCGGTCAAACTCACTCAAGCCCTGCGCCAGGCCTTGGCTATCCGGCAATATGGTTGCCAGCGCTTCTGCCAGCCGCTCAAGATTCCAGCGTGCTATGTCAGGTTGCCTGCCATAGCAATAGCGGCGGCCTTGGGCATCGGTTGTATTAGGCGTCCAGCCTGCATCAAAGTTATCCACCCAGCCGTATGGGCCATAATCGATGGTGAGGCCGAGAATGGACATATTGTCGGTATTCATCACGCCATGCACAAAGCCAACGCGCATCCAGTGGGCAATCATCACAGCGGTGCGGCTGCAAATTTCTTCAAACCAGGCTTCTACCAACTCGGCTTGCAGATTGTGTGGGTCCAATACCATCCCAGTCTCTGACAGCCAGTCACCATAATCGCGGTCTATGGTGAATGCGATGAGTTGTTTCAGCAGATGCAGTTCGCCACGGCTGGCCAGTATTTCAAAATGGCCAAAACGGGTAAAGGAGGGCGCAACACGACAGACAATGGCACCTGGTTCAATTTGCCGGTTGCCGTCATAAAACATATCGCGGATTACGCCGTCACCTGTAGTGACCAGACTCAAAGCGCGGGTGGTAGGCACGCCCAGATAATGCATGGCCTCTGAGCATAAAAACTCGCGCAAGCTTGAACGCAATACCGCGCGGCCATCCGCCGAGCGGGAGTAGGGTGTTTCACCTGCGCCCTTGAGTTGCAGTTCAAAGCGCTTGCCCGCATGCAATAACTCACCCAGATAAATGGCACGGCCATCGCCCAGTTGTCCGGCCCAATGCCCGAACTGGTGGCCACCATAGCGTGTGGCATAGGTACGCATGCCAGTGATTTCGCCATTGCCGCCGAGCACCTGTATCCAGTCGGGGGTTTGCATGTCTTGTGCTGACAGCCCCAGCATGTCGGCCACCTCGGTGCTGTAGGCTAACAGCTGCGGATGCTTGACCGGCGTGGGCTGTACCGCTGACCACAGGCAACCAGAGACCTGGCGGGTGTAGTTGTCGGTAATTGGGTCGCCCGGCAGTTCGCGGGTAAAACGGTTGTCAAAATTTAAAGGGCGCATTTGAAACTGGCATTTCCATCCACTCAATATTACCGTTCATCATAACATTATCATCCCATGCTAAACTTTGGCGCGTTTAAAACTTCATGTGCACAAAGACTTTATGAAGCATTTGTTTATGGAAGCTATTTTTGAAAGCGATTGATTGATTTTATGGGCAGTTTGCAACACTCAAGCTTGAAAGACGCTGGCAAGCTGAAGGGCGTGCTGGTGTTTTTTTGCCTTTTTATTGTCATGCAGCAAATTTGGTTACATGTTGCCAATACAAGCTTGGGTGCATGGTGGATTAATGATGTGATCACCCAAGGATTGGCATTGACTATTGCGTGGGTGCAAGTCGAGCAGGTGACCGTGGTGGGGAGCACGATTATCGGCGCACATGCCAGCATGAACATTGCCAATGGTTGTGATGGTGTGGACATGATGATCATGTTGATGGCCGCACTGATAAGTACCACATTAAGCCTGAGGCAGAAGCTGCTGGGCGCTTTATTTGGCTTGCTATTTTTATTTATAATCAATCAGTTGCGCTTGTTACTATTGTTTAATGTATTGCAACACCATCGCGCGCACTTTACTTTCACGCACGGCATGCTTGCCCCTTTTTTAATGCTAGGCGCAACGGGTATATTTTATGCGTGGTGGTTGGCTTTATCTAAGAAACACTCAGCGAGCGATTCATCTGCATGCACTTCGCATTAAAATTTTTCTGTTATGTATTGTGCACAGGATTGACGCTCAATACATTTTTTAGCCCTGTGGTAGTAACCCTTTTGCCTCTTTTTAAGTTTGTTTTTATGGCGATTGACAGTACGTTTGAGGTGATTGCTTGCCAGGTCACAACACTGGGCGACGCGGAAGTGATTGCTTTTGATGTGAGATTGGCAAAGTCTTTCTGGTTAGGGAAGTATTTTGTCGAGGCGGATCCCAGGGGCATCGCACACGTCAGTACCACTTTGGTACATCTTTGGCAAAGCCTGGCTGTATGCATCGCCTTGATTTTATCCTGGCCAGATATCAGCGTGCGCAAACGCATGCTTGCGCTGGTTTACGGGCTGTTTTTTTGCATGTTGGCATGGAGTGTAGACGTGCCTTTGGTCCTGCTGGCATCATTATGGCAAATGATCTATACACATTATGCTATCCAGGAATTCTCAATCTTGATGTATTGGCAAGAGGTGCTGGAAAACGGTGGTCGATTGATCATTGGATTGCTCGTCGGGTATTTAGCCATTATGTTTGGCATAAAAACTTGAATCTATACAACTGCTTATGAAGAAAAAATATCCTTCATTATCCTCTTTCCTGCTGTAGTTTGTCTTTGATTGACTTTGTAATGCAGCCTCCGGTTCAAGAAGGTTGAAGTTGAAAGTATTAGTTCCATTTCTGGGTATGCTTTCATCACGCTTTCATAAATAAAACTTAGCATCTGTAAACCAATTACAATCCAATCCTCCAGTGCGTGATGCCAATTTTACTCCTGTCTCTTTTATTTCTGTTTCCAGCCTTTTCTCATGCAGCAGAGATTGAGCAGGAAGTCTTGACCCGTTTCAATCAGGGCAAGACACAAGATTTGATTGTTGAATTTGATGATACGGCGGTGAACAAGAGCCTGGTAGAAACGCGCGTAAAAAAGCGGCTGAAGACTGATAACGACGATGTGTTGGTGATGAAGCGCAAGGCTTATGCCGCACTGAAAAGCCAAATAAAAACGCTTGAATTGCAGCAGGGCATCCAGGCACTTAAAGACTATCCATATTTGCCATTGAGCTTAAAGCGTTTTAAATCGCTCAGGTCGCTCAAAACCTTTATGGCCAGTGGCAACATCAAGGCCGTTTATGCCGACAGGTTGATGCACAAGGTGCTCGCACAGAGTTTGCCTTTGATTAATCAACCTGTGGTAAGCCAAGTCAGCTATAAAGGTGCCGGGTCCACGGTGGTTGTGATTGATGATGGCATCGACTTTACAAAGTCAGCTTTTGGTCCCTGTACTGCGGTCGCGACGCCATCTGCTTCGTGTCGGGTGGTGGTGTCAAATACGATTGTCAATTCTGGCACTGTGAATACAGACACCAGTCATGGCACCAATGTCGCAGCCACAGTGCTGGGTGTGGCGCCAGAGGCCAGAATCGCGGCAATCAATGTGTTCAATGATGCAGGAGGCGCCTATTCAAGCGATATTTTAAGTGCGATCAACTGGGCAATTGCCAATCGCTCAACTTACAATATTGTGGCGATTAACATGAGTTTGGGCGCTTCTGATAAAAACACCAGCGCGTGTCAATTCAATCCTTTTACCAGCCCCATACAGCGCGCAAAGGATGCTGGAATCAATGTGGTGGTCGCCTCAGGCAATGATGGGTATCTGGATGGCATCAGTACGCCCGCCTGCGCGCCAGCGGCAATTTCAGTCGGGGCTGTTTACGATAGCAATGTCGGTGGCCTTGCCTACAGAAGTTGTACTGATACGACTTCGGCAGCCGATAAAGTCACTTGTTTTTCAAACAGTGCAAATTATTTAACCCTGTTGGCGCCTGGTGCTTTAATCACCGCGGCGGGGATCACGATGGCTGGCACTTCTCAAGCGTCTCCGCATGTGGCTGGTGCAGTAGCCGTTCTGCGATCAGCCTTTGCCAATGAGACAGCGGATCAAATTCAAACGCGATTGGTCAGCTTTGGCAAAAGTGTGGCAGACAGCCGAAACAATATTGTCACACCCAGGCTGGATTTAAGCGCTTCAGCCCGTCCGCCAAATGATGCCTTTTCTATCCCTACGCTGATGAGTGACGCTACTGGCAGCATCAGTGGCACCAATGTGCTTGCCACTGCTGAAGTGGGCGAACCAGCGCATGCAAACCTGAATGCCAAAAATACCGTATGGTTACAGTGGACTGCGCCAGCGTCTGGTCAAATGACATTAAGTGTGACGGGCAACCTTGCAGCCCCTCGGCTGGCCGTCTACACAGGGACGGCAATCAATGCATTGACCACTAAAGCGAAAACGAACAACGCGAATACCCCGCTTTATTTTCAAGTGGTCTCGGGAACGCAGTACAAGATTGCACTGAATACCAATGCTTCAGAGGCTGGCAATTATCAACTGCAGTGGCAATTGAATACGCAGGCAAATGCCAATTTATCCGTTGCTTTTAGCGGCCCTAACCAAGCGCTGGCATTGGCAACGCCTTATCTTTACACCTTAAGCGTTGCTAACGCCGGACCTGCGAATGCCACCAATATCGCCGTGCAACTGGCCTTGCCTGATGGCGCAGACTTTATTAGTGCCGATCAGCGTTGCCAGCTGGTGAGCCGAACACTGACTTGCAGCATTACACAGTTAAATGCAGGGGATACAAGCAGCTTTGAGATCACCTTGTCGTGGAACAAGGTTGTGGATGTGTCACCGCTGGTGATCACATTGAATTCGGATTTGGCCGATGCTGATACCAGTAATAATTCGGCGACGTTTACGCTACCAAAAGATCCAAATACCGATGTAATCGATGTGCCGACCCTCCCTGAATGGGGAGTAATCATCATGGCGTTGATGTTTGTTTTCCTCAATCGAAGAGACATCAAGCGTTTCTAATATGATCTTTTCTTTTGTTCACCTCTGCATTTCTTGCACGCTTAATTAAACGCGCTAAGGTATCATTACGACTGTATTTTAAAGAATCAGTTTAATGAACGTATTTTACGAAGAAGACGGTGGCTTCAAAATCGCTTCCATCATGACCGAGGCTGATAGCAGCCTGCAGGTCGAATCCAGCACTGGCAAGCGCAGCAAAATCAAAGTGGCGAATGTGCTGATGCGATTTGAAGGTAGCCTGGCTGGATTTATGGAAGCTGCACAAGCCGAGGCCGAGACGCTGGATACCGGCTTTTTGTGGGAGTGCTGCAGCGAGCCTGAGTTTGGGTTTGAGGCGCTGGCCGAAGAGTATTACGGTGGCAAACCTAGCCGCCAGCAGGCCGCAGCCATTGCGCTTAAACTGCAAAGCGCGCCCATGTATTTTTACCGCAAGGGCAAGGGCCGCTACAAAGCCGCCCCTGAGGAAACGCTGAAAGCTGCCATGGCGGGCATGGAGAAAAAGCGTCAGCAAGCCGAATTTGTGGCACAAATGGTTGAGCAGCTCAAAGCGCAGCAGTTACCTGAGAGTATGCAGGCCAAACTGGATCAGCTGCTGTACGCGCCGGATAAAAATGCGCTGGAATGGAAAGCACTTGATCAGGCTGCGGGCGAGCTGAAGCAATTGCCGATTCAGGTATTGTTTGCCGCCGGGGCCTTGCCTTCGGTGCATGACTACCATCTGGGTGCTTTTTTACGCGAATACTTTCCGCATGGGGATGTATTCCCTGCATTCAGTCTGGCCAGCCTGCCGGAGGCGTTGCCTATCGCTGAGGTACAGGCATTCAGTATTGATGACAGTACCACCACCGAGATTGACGATGCCTTGTCCGTGACAAGGCTGGCCAATGGCCATACGCAAGTGGGCATCCATATCGCAGCGCCTGCGCTGGGCATCACTGCACATGAGGCGCTGGATCATGAGGTGATGAAACGCTTGTCCACGGTCTATATGCCGGGGCATAAAATCACCATGTTGCCTGAAGCGGCGATTCGTCCGTTCAGTCTCGATGCCGGACACACCAAACCGGCCTTATCGCTTTATCTCGAAGTGGCGCCAGATCTCACTGTGGTGCAACAGCATAGCCGTCTGGAGCAGGTGCATATTGTCGAAAACCTGCGTCATGACACGCTGGAGCCGTATTTTAACGCGCAGACGCTGGAAACCGACAGCGGTCACCCATGGTGGTCCAAGCTGGTCTATTTATTCCAGTTTGCCGAAAGCCTGGAAAAAGCCCGTGGCAAATACGACCCCACACGCCCGCCCCAGGTCGATTACAATTTTTATGTCACCGATGGCATCGTGCGCATCATCAACCGCCAGCGTGGTTCACCCATGGATAAACTGGTGGCCGAACTGATGATTGCTGCCAACAGCCAGTGGGGTTTGCTGCTGGCTGAAAATGGCGTACCCGGGATTTATCGCGCGCAAAATGGCGGCAAGGTGTATATGACGACCAAAGCCGAAGGCCATCAGGGCCTGGGCGTGGCACAATATGCGTGGTGTACTTCGCCATTGCGGCGGGCGGTTGATTTAATCAATCAGCGGCAATTGATTGCAGTTTTAAGCCTGACGCCGCCGACTTATCCGGCGAGCTCGGATGAAATTGTCGGCCATATGCGCAATTTTGACCAAACCTATAATGCTTATAACGAATTTCAAACGCGGATGGAACGCTACTGGTGCCTGCAATACCTGATTCAGGAAAACATTGCTGAAGTCGATGCCACGGTCTGGCGCGAGAATCTGGTGCGGCTCGATGGCTTGCCTTACATGACCAAAGTACACAGCCTGCCAGCCATGAAGCCCGGCAGCAAGGTCAGACTGGCGGTACAAAAAGTGGATACACTGCTGATGGAGCTGGACTGCAAATTCTTGCGGGTGCTTGAAGAGTCTGCGGATGCTGTGGTGGATGCCAGCCTGGCATTAGATGACGACACGATGTCGGCAGAACCAGCACTGGCGTTAGAGACTCAGGCGCACGCCCAAACTGAAGTGGCAGGCGAGGCTGGCAGTGTTTAAATTTAACCGCAAAATACACAAGGCGGTGTCCGACCACGAGATGGTCGAAGTCACCGAAATCGATGGCATACGCTCGCTGCATCTGGGCTCGCCGACCATCCAGAGCAGCATGAAAGTGAAAGACCCTTACGCGCTGGTGCTGGCCTATTCCTGGGGCATGTTGAGCAGCTTGCTGTTCAAACCGGACTGTAAACAGGCCATTCTGGTTGGGCTGGGCGGTGGTTCGATTGCCAAGTATGTGTGGAAGTATTGCCCGGATATCCGGCAAACCGTGATTGAGCTGAATGCCCAGGTGATTGCGGTGGCCCGCAGCCACTTTTTCGTGCCCGAAGATGATCAAACCATGACCATTATCGAAGGCGATGGCATTGCCTATGTGCAACAGCATCCCGGCAGTTGCGACTGGCTGATGATGGATGCATTTGGCAGCAACGGCTTGCCGCCTGATTTCTGCACACAAACCTTTTTTGATGACTGTGCCGAAGCATTGACGCCAGATGGCTTGATGGCGATCAATTTGTGGGGTTCGGATAAAAATTTTGATGTGTATATGCAGCGCATGGAAAAATCATTTGACCAGCGTGTGCTGATGATGCCGACCGGCAAGCCCGGCAACATCATCGTGTTTGGCTTTAAACCGGAGTTGCCGGTGCCCGGCCTCGCCACATTGCGCAAGCGCGCGCAGATCGCGATGCAAACGCATGCGATTGACTTTCTCGACTTAATCGACCGCTTGCAGGGCGCCAATCCTAACAACGGTCAAACTTTTAGCATCGGTCCATAACATGTTGAATCAATATTTTGCCACCTGTCCACGCGGTTTGGAGACCTTGCTGGTCGATGAACTCAAACAGAGCGGCGCCAAAGAAATCAAAGTCACTGATGGCGGAGCCAGCTTTGCTGGAGAACTGTCAGTGGTTTATCACGCCAATTTGCATTCACGCGTTGCCACGCGTATTTTGATGCAAGTGGGCCGTGGCCAATATACAACCGAAGATGACCTCTATCAGGGCGCCTTTAAAATCAACTGGCCTAACTGGTTTGATGTCAAACATGCGTTTATGGTCAAGGTCACGGCCGTGCGCTGCCCGCTGAAAAGCCTGGAGTTTGTCACCTTGCGCGTCAAAGACGCCGTGTGCGACAAGTTCCGCCAGGCCGTGGGCAGCCGTCCCAATATCGATACCCGTGAACCAGCCGTGCGCGTGCACGTCTATCTCACCGCTGATAGCTACCAGTTGTATGTCGATACTTCAGGTCAACCGCTGTACCAGCGCGGCAACCGCAAAAACAGCATTGAAGCGCCGTTACGTGAAAATCTGGCGGCCGGCATTCTCAAGCTGATTGGCTGGACGCCCGGCCAGACCTTGCTCGACCCGATGTGTGGCAGTGGCACGTTTCTACTCGAAGCCGTGATGATGGCCCTCAATATCGCACCTGGCCTGTACCGCAGCTTTGGCTTCGAAAAACTGAAAAACTTTGAGTCAGACACCTTCAAGAAAATCAAGAATGCAGCCACCAAAGCGGTCAAGCCGCTGTCTTTTCAAAAGATTTATGGCTCAGACCTTGATTTGCGCGCAGTGCGCATCACCAAACAAAACCTGAGTGAAGCGGGCTGGCTGGAAGCCGTGCAAATCACGCATACCGATTTCAACAGCCTGGTGCCGCCTGCCGAGCCCGGCATTCTGGTGGCTAACCCGCCGTATGGCGTTCGAATCGGTGAGGATGACACCCTGGCTGCACTTTATCCCTTGATGGCCGCCACCCTCAAGCAAAAACTCGCTGGCTGGAACACTTACTTTTTGACTAATGACTTGCGCATGCCCAAACTGATGCGTTTAAGCCCCAGCAAAAAAACGCCGTTGTTTAACGGCCCGCTGGAGTGTCGCCTGTTTGAAATTAAAATGGTGGCAGGCAGCAACCGTAAATAAGTCTCATATATTCTAAATCCGCCAATGTCTTAGCCATCAATCTGATGGCGCATTCAAGCTGCGGTGCAATGCTGAATGTGTCCGGGAGGCGTGACAGTCTCCCGGCGATTGCATCGCAACGTCAAAGCTGACGCTTGCATTAAATGTTAATGATTGTTTTATCTGAACCACATGACTATGTTTTGGTATAAATTATAGTGGAAAATATTATCGCAATATTGTTTCTCGAGAATTTCATGGGTGATGTGAGATAAGCAGCGTTCACGCAGCATATTTCACCAATAAGAATCAACAAAGAGGCTTGTATGGATGCTTTATTGAGTTGGTTAGTCCCTGGCGACTTCATGCCTCATGGTCATTGCTATTTATGGACGCCCGTCCTGCTGTGGATGTATGTTGTCTCTGATGCTGTCATTGCAATTTCCTATTACACAATCCCGATTGCATTGCTTTACCTGGTTAAAAAACGCGCTGATCTCGAGTTTAACTGGGTATTTGTCATGTTTTCACTGTTCATTTTTGCCTGCGGAACAACACATTTGATTGCGATTGCAACCATTTGGGAACCTGCCTATTGGCTAGATGCCGCTATGAAAAGCGTGACAGCGGTGGCTTCAGGAATTACCGCGATCATGCTGTGGCGTTTGATGCCGGTCGCCTTGACGATTACCAGCACCAAACAGCTAAAAACAACCATTGCCAGGCTGGAATCTGAAGTACAGAAGCGATTACTGGCAGAACAGTCCCTGGCGCAATTAAATTTGAACCTTGAACATCTGGTCAAAGAACGCACTGAAGATCTGAGTAATATCAATGCGAATTTGCGTCAGGAGATAGAACAGAGAAAACGCACAGAGCTGGAACTGTTTAACCAGAAGCAACTGGCGATTGTCACGCTGGAGTCGATCGGAGATGCGGTGATTACCACCAATATGCAGTCCGAGGTGACCTATCTGAATCCGGTGGCTGAAAAAATGACGGGCTGGAGCAAATCCGAAGCGCTGGGGCGGCCCATTCTGGAGGTGTTCAGAATTTTGAATGAAAGCACCCGCAAGCTGGCAGCCAACCCTGTGGATGTAGTGCTGGCGCACAACAAGGTATGCGGACTGGCCAATCATACCTTGCTGATTGCCAAATCAGGTACTGAATATGCTATTGAGGATTCTGCGGCTCCGATTCTCGATCAGAATGGCGACATTTTAGGCGTGGTACTGGTGTTTCATGACGTGAGTGATGCACGTCAAATGGCACAAAAAATGACTTATCTAGCCGAGCATGATTATCTGACCGATTTACCGAATAGACTGTTGCTGACAGACCGCATCACGCAAGCGATCAGTGCTGCGAAAAGAAGACACTCCAAGCTGGCCATTCTGTTTTTTGACATAGATCACTTTAAACGGGTGAATGATACCCTGGGTCATGAAGTTGGCGATCAATTGCTCAAGGTCTTGAGCAAAAAGCTTGAAATGTGCATTCGTGCCTCAGACACGCTCAGTCGCCAGGGGGGAGACGAGTTTGTGGTGTTATTGCCCGAGTTAAATGATGATGCCGTGCCTGCCGAAATCGCCCAGAAAATACTCTCTGTGATCAAGGATCCGATCAGTATCGCCAATCACGAGTTGTTTATTACGGCCAGTATTGGTATTGCCGTTTATCCTGATGATGGCGACAGTGTGGATGTGCTCACGCGACATGCTGATGCTGCGATGTATCATGCCAAAAATTCAGGCAGAAATAATTACCAGTTTTTTACCCAGGAAATGACTGCACGTGTTGCGGCCCAGCTCACGATGGAAAATAGCCTTAAAAAATCTATTTCAAACAATGAGTTACAGTTGTTTTATCAGCCTAAAATTAATATCAGAACTGGCAAAATCATTGGTGCTGAAGCGCTTATCCGTTGGATGCACCCAGAATGGGGCATGATGATGCCAGATCGTTTTATCAAGATAGCCGAGGACTCTGGCTTGATAAAAGACATTGGTCGCTGGGTTTTGCGGGAAGCGTGTACGCAAAACAAAAAATGGCAAGATGCGGGCTTGCCCGAGATTCCGATTGCGATTAATGTTTCGGTGGTGGAGTTACACCATGCGCACTTTATGCAGGAAGTCATCAAGGTGTTATTACAAACGGGCCTGCAACCCTATAATCTGGAGCTTGAAGTGACTGAAAGCGTTGCGATTCAGAGTGAGGTGACTGTGATTCATGATTTGAACAGGCTCAAAGAGATGGGGGTCAGGCTATCCGTGGATGATTTTGGTACCGGTTACTCCAGCCTGTCGTATCTCAAGCTGTTGCCTGTGAATACCATTAAAATTGATAAAAGCTTTATTCGTGATATACAAATTGATGTCAACGATGCGGCAATTGTCACGGCCATAATCAAGATGTCCCAAAGTCTGGGATTAACAGTCATCGCCGAGGGCGTAGAAACGCAGGCACAGCTGGAATTCTTGAAATCGCATGATTGTGACGAGATGCAAGGCTATCTGTTTAGTCGGCCTTTGCCTGCAGATGAATTTGCAACCTTGCTCGCACAGCAATAAACCTTGCCATCCTTTTATTTTTGAATAATTTTATTTATGACCGAACCCGAAAACCAGACCACTGACTCTTTGCTGAATTTGCGTCAGCGTATTAATGCATTTGTGGAGGCGCGTGACTGGGCACAGTTTCATTCCCCGAAAAACCTGGCCATGGCCATGATTGTCGAGGCGGCAGAAGTGGTTGAGCATTTTCAATGGATGACAGAAGCCGACAGCCGACAGCTGGATGCCGAGACCCGAGATAAAGTAGGGCAGGAGTTGGCCGATACGTTTGTCTATTTACTGCGAATCGCCGAAGTCTGCGGGATTGACCTGATTCAGGCCACCCATGCCAAAATTGATTTGAATGCGCAGAAATATCCGGTGGAGAAGTGCCGGGGAAGCAATGCCAAATATACAGAGTATCAAAAACCGTAAGCTTGAATAGTTATCTGTGGCAGGCAATCATGTCATTGCCGCTATTCACCAATCGTTCATACAGGGTGTTTGCAGGGCCTCACTTCAAATGATAGAATGCGAATCATTATCATTTGCATGGATCAATAGATGCTCACCGCGGTGCAATCTGCTGAATTTGACAGGCTCTACCTTGGGCATCATGAATGGTTACAACGCTGGTTTTGTAAAAAACTCGGCTGTACTTTCCAGGCTGCCGATTTAACCCAGGATACTTTTGTGCGCCTGTTGCTCAAGCACGTTGAGCAACATCATTTCACCACGCCGCACTTCTACCTGCTCCATATCGCCAAAGGCTTGTTAGTGGATCACTGGCGCAGACAGTCGCTGGAAAAAAGCTATCTTGACGCCTTGCTATTGCAGGAACATGCACAAGTCCCCTCAGTTGAAGTAGAGGCAATCCTGCTCGAAACCCTGTTGGAGGTGGATGCCATGCTGGATAGTTTGCCATTGAAAGTGCGCAAGGCATTTTTATTCGCACAAATTGATGGACTCACTTATAGAGAAATTGCTGAACTGCTGGCAGTTTCGGAGCGCATGGTAAAGAAATATATGGCATCTGCCATGATGCATTGCCTGCAATACAAGCGAAGCATGGAAAAACTGTAGCGATGGGTCATCCAAGCATGCCGTCGCTGGAAAATCCCGCGCTAGAGCAAGCAGCAGAATGGTTTGCCATTTTACGCAGCGAGCACGCCCAAGAAGCTGATTATCTGGAGTGGAAGGTATGGCTGGAAGCTGATACTGCGCACCAGTCCGCCTGGCTGGAGGTGGAGTCGATTGACGCCACTTTCAAGCAGATGACCAGGTCAGGCAACCCGCAGGCCGCTAAATCTGCATTGCTCAATCAAGCATCGTTCAACCAGGCCTCGGCTTCCCGTCGTCATGCCCTCAAATTATTAAGTCTGGCCGGCGCTTCTGTGATCTCCGGACTGATGGTCAAGCGTTACAGCCCATGGCGGGATTGGGTGACCAATATCGCGGCGACGCGTACACAATATCAAGTGGCGGTCGGACAAAGCAGATTGCTCACCCTGACTGAAGGCAGCAGGCTTTGGCTCAACACTCAAAGTCATGCCGAGGTCAGCTACAGCGTCGCTTTGCGCCGTATTACGCTGCACGCAGGCGAGTTATTGATTGCTTCCGCTAAAGATAATTCAGGCAATGACAGACCGCTTGTGGTGGATACTATTCATGGCCGCATGACTGCAATTGGCACACGCTTTACGGTCATGTTGAATGCACATGAAACCTATGTTGCAGTATTTGAGGGGGCGGTGTCAGTGCAGGCCATTGGTTCCGGCAGGGCACAGGTTATAAAAGCAGGCGAGCAGTTACAGTTTGACGCGCAATCAATACAAGCCATTCAGCCCGCCGAAAAAGCCAGAGAAGTCTGGACGCGGGGCATTCTGCTGGCTGACAACCGCCGCCTGGATGATTTTATGGCCGAACTGTCCCGTTACCGCAATGGTCGCATCAGTGTCTCGCCCGATATCGCACATCTGCGCATCATGGGGGCATTCCCAATCAGCAATACCGACTTGATCCTGACTTCAATCGCCGAGTCGCTACCCGTCGCCATCAAGCATGTTGGCAGCATGGACATCGCGGTAATCCAAAAATAATTTTGATTGATAGGTTCCCTTTTTCTAAACCTGTTCGGTTTAGTCAATGAAATACAAGAAAACTGTATCCATTAGAGGGAACATCATGCACGAACACGCTTTAAAACCCATTAGAAAAATTGTCCATGCGCTGTTGATCGGCGCCACCGTTGCCACATTTAATGACATCAGCATCACCACTGCGTACGCGGAGACGGCAGCAAGTACAAAGAAAACTTATCACATTGCGGCAGGGCCACTGGCCAAGGTGCTGAGTCAATTTGCAGCAGAGGCAGGTATTTTGCTCTCAGCCAATGCTGCACTGGCGGATGGACAAAACAGCCAGGGCTTAAACGGCAATTACACGGTAGATGAAGGGTTTGCCGCATTACTTGCCGGTACGGAGTTACTGGCCTCGCAACAAGCAAGTGGCAGTTATACCATCCTGAGGAAGCCCGCGGAAGTATCGCACGGGTCGCCAGACATCTTGCCTGAAGTTGCCGTTCAAGCTGAACGTATTACGGCCAATACAAACGCCTATGCGGGCGGGATGATTGCAAGAAAGAACCGTCTCGGCATGTTAGGCGATGTGGATGTGAAGGATGCACCCTTCAGTGTGACCGGGTTTACCGAAGAGGCCATTGCTAATCGGCAGGCAAATACGGTGGCAGATATGGTGGCCAGGGACCCTTCGGTACGCAGCACCGCACCCAGTGGCGATGTTGCAGATGCATTTTTTGTGCGTGGCTTCCCGATTGGGGATAACAACATCGGTGAAATTGCTTTTGATGGCCTGTTTGGCGTGGCCCCCAATTACCGGCTGATGACGGATTATGCCGAGCGGATTGAAGTGCTGAAAGGCCCGGCGGCCATGCTCTACGGCATGTCGCCCAATAGCGGGATTGGCGGCAGTATCAACGTGGTACCCAAACGGGCAGGCGATGACCTTTCACGTGTGCGGCTCGGTTACACAAGCGGTGGACAGCCGAATGGTGCCGTGGATATCAGCCGTCGTCTGGGTGATGCACGCCAGTTCGGCATACGCTTCAACGGCAGTCATCGTGATGGCGATACGCCGATTGATCATCAGTCACAACGCGCAACGCTCGGTGCATTGGCGCTTGATTATCAGGGGGAGCGCCTGCATGCCACGCTAGACCTGATTGACCAGGTGGAGAAGGTCGATGGACCTTCGCGGCGCCCCTTTCTAAGCGCAGGCCTTACCGCGCCACGCGCCCCAGATAACCGTAACAACATCAGCCAGCGCTGGGAGTGGTACGACAGTCACGAGCAATCGGCCTTGCTGCGCGGTGAGTACGACCTGCACGAACAGGTCTCGGTGTTTGCCAGTTACGGGGTCGCTCACTCGACAGTTGACCGGCTGTTTAACACCCCGGTGATCAGCAATGTGGCAGGCGATACCAGTGTGACACCGACGCGTGCCGAATTCGATGTGGATCGAAGCTCGGCTGAGGCAGGCGTACGCGGCAAATTCACCACTGGCGCAGTGAAACATCAGGTCACGATGCAATGGAGCCATTACGAGGATCGCTTTGATCAAGGCACGGTCGCCGGTCAAAGCTACACCTCCAATATCTATTCACCGATCACCCGTGCCGCCCAGCAGGTGGCTGCACCTGCTACCGTACCCAAGCGTTCCACTAATACGCTCGGTGGCGTGGCCATTTCAGATACGCTGTCCATGCTGGATGAACGCGTGCAGGTCATGCTCGGCCTGCGCAGGCAGCAAGTGCAGTCTGAAAACTTCAATCCTGTCACCGGGGCTAAAACTTCCGACTATGATCAGCACGCGGTCACGCCGATGGTGGGTCTGGTCGTCAAACCATGGCAATCCGTATCGTTTTACGGAAATTACATCGAAGGCCTGAGCAAAGGCGATATTGCACCAGCCGGGACCACAAACGCCGGTGAGGCGTTTTCCCCCTATAAAGCCAAGCAGCAGGAAGTGGGGGTCAAGATTGACCATGGCCGCCTGATGACCACTTTAAGCCTGTTTCAGATCGAGCGCCCGAGCGCACAAACCACCAATGGCGTGTTTTCCGTGAACGGCGAACAGCGAAACCGCGGTATTGAGTTGAGTGCTTACGGGACGGTGGAAGATGGCCTGCGCATGTATGGCGGTGCGACATTTATTGATGCCGAACTCACAGATACTAATAGCGCACTGACCAAAGGCAACACGGCGGTGGGTGTTCCTAAAGTGCAGTTATCGCTCAACGGAGAATGGGATGTACCGCTACTGAGTGGTTTCACGCTGACTGGCGGCATTTTTCATAGCGGAAAACAGTATGTGAACCAGGCGAACACCCAGCGCCTGCCTTCCTGGACCACGCTGGATATCGGCGCACGCTACCGCAGTTTCATTGGCGGAAAGCCAGTGACATTGCGCGCGGATTTACGCAATGTGGCTGACAAGGACTATTGGGCCGGGGCATCCACATATGGCACGCTTTCTCTGGGGGCGCCACGGACGCTTCTTCTTTCTGCCACCCTGGATTTCTAAACATGGATTTCTAAATATGGATTTCTAAATATGGATTTCTAAATATGGATTTCCGGAATTTTTTGTTTTAAAGAGACTCAATGCGTCAATTTTTTGTTGTTTTTCACCGCTATATCGGCTTAGTCATGGTGCTGTTTCTGGTGGTCGCCGGATCGACCGGCACCATGCTGGCCTTTTACGATGAACTTGAAACGCTTCTGCATCCCGAGGCCATGGTGGTGCCAGCGCCGCCAACCCAGGCAATGTTAGCCCCGCTTGTGTTGGCGGAGTTGGTTGAGAAGCGCTATCCCAATGCCGTCCTGAACCGGATCCCGTTGCATCAGGAATCCGGAAAACCCATGCGCTTCTTTTTGCAGCCCGCGGCTGGCGTTCCGGCAGACAACCTTCAGAATAATGAAATATTTGTGAATCCACACACCGGCGAAGTGCTGGCGGAGCGCAAATGGGGAGATATTTCGCAAGGAATGATCAACCTCATGCCATTTATCTACCGTTTACATTTTTCATTGGCACTGGATACCATCGGCCGTTACGTCTTTGGCATCATTGCATTGTTATGGACCATCGACTGCTTTGTGGGGGCTTTTCTGACCTTGCCGCAACGGCAGAAAAAACCTAAACACGCGCCTCCCAGTCAGCTTGTACACACCACAAAGGGCTGGCTAAATCGCTGGAAAAAATCGTGGCATGTGCGTTGGGGCAGTGGCGCCTATAAAATCAATTTTGACCTGCATCGCGCAGGCGGGTTGTGGCTATGGGCCATGTTGTTTGTATTCGCCTGGAGCAGCGTCGCGTTTAACCTCACCGAACTATACCGCCCAGTGATGACGTATCTATTTGCCAGCCAGCAAACAGAATATCATTTGCCGCCTTTGAACCCGGCGCCTGTTAAACCGCAGATGGACAGGCCGTCAGCATTAACACTTGGGCGGACTTTAATGCAAAAGGCAGCGACTGAAAAGAAATTCAACATTCACTTTGAAGACCGCCTCATGTATGTGCCCAACAAAAATATCTACCTTTACTCTGTGAATTCCAGCCTGGATGTCTCTGAAAAAACTGCGAGTACCAAAGTAGTCTTTGATGCCAAGAGCGGCCATCTGCTCGCCCGTTATTTCCCCACTGGCGTAGCGAGCGGCAATACAATGACTGAGTGGTTGCTGGCACTGCATACTGCCCGTGTATGGGGATTGGCCATGCAGGTGTTTGTGTGTTTGATGGGGGTGGCCGTCACAGGACTATCGATGACCGGCGTCTATATCTGGTGGAAAAAGCGTAAAGCGAAAAGGGTGGCCAAACAGGCTATCCCGCCAGGCGATGCGGCATAAACCGTCAACAGCAGTTTGAGGTGGATGTTTTGACCTTGCTGTGACGTGACGCTCAGCGCCGCCACCAGATGCCTGGACGTGACAGCAATAGAGAATGTGTGTTTAAAATAGGAGGTAACTTCAAATATCCAGGCGGTTTTTTATGCAAGCACAGATTACTTCTCCGGTCACCGAACTGCTCAGTCAGCATGGCTATGCTTTTCACATCATCCCCATCCCGCTAAGTGAAGACAAAAAGCCCATCCGCAGCCTTGAAGAATTACTTTCTGCCCAAGGCCTGGACCCGCAATCTGTCGTGCGCAGTGTGGTATTCAAAGGCGAGAATACCGGTTTTTGCTTGCTGGCAGTGGCAGGCAGTGGTCGTGCCGATTGGGCAACACTGCGCAGCCATCTGGGCGAGCGTAAATGCCGCATGGCCGAATTTGACGAAGTTCCTGAAGCGACAGGCTATGTGGTTGGCGCCGTGCCGCCTGTTGCCTTGCCCGCGAGCTTGCGGGTATTGGTAGATCAGAGTGTAGGCAATTTTCAAACAGTGGTGATTGGCAGTGGCGTGCTTGGGTTCGCGCTGGCAGTTTCTGGCAAAGACTTGCTGGCTTTGCTGGCCGAGAAAGAGCATGGGCAGTTTGTAAAGACAGAGGTTTGAGGATGTTTAGGTCTGGCCTCAACAGGCTGCTGCGTTAAAACTCACCCGTTAAAAAGGCGCACAGTCTGTGCGCCTTTTTGATGCAATGCGTATTAGTTTCCGCCAAAAATCGTATTCAGCGATTCACTTTTACTGTTCTCGACCATCACAGCGGCTTTGCCAGGGTCATTGGCGATGGTATTCGCCCAATCCTGACTCATGGTTTCAATCTCGCTGTTGCTGCTACCGCCTGTCAGACCAGTCAATCCTGTTGAATCACTTTCACTGTCATCTGAGCCAAATAGTAGCGAAGCGTTGCTTAATTGGTATTGTCGCATTTGTTGCAGTAAGCCTTGCGCGGTATAGGTGGGGGTCGTGCTGTCGCTGGCGCCAAGTGTCACGCTGGCACTCTCTGAGGCGGCGGTGCTACTGGTACTGGTACTGGTGGTTTCAGTATTGGCCTTTTTCACGCTTTGACTCTTGGTGTCATTGGTGGCCGCGCTGTTGTCTGTGCCGTAGGTTTTGCTTAATAGTGAGGCTACGTTGTTAATGTTAGAAACTGACATGACGTTTCCTTAAATAAAGATGAAGTTACATTACTCCGTATCCTGTTAACGGCATTCTTGAAAAAAACTTTAGAAAATGGCTTTATTTAGCTATTTGCGTGAAGCAGACTTGAATGATAGAGCTCTCGCAATGACAGCATGTGTCATTGTATGTTTTCAGTGCATACCACGGGTGAGGCTTCGAGAATGTGTTACTGCGAGCAAAGTGCGGCAGTTCAGACAACTTTTCCCAATCAGGCCAATAGATTGACCTGCACATTGACGATGAGCGAGGGGATCACGGCAGGCCCTATGAAGCTGCCGGCAACGGGTGGCACGGCTTCTGGGTTGCGTGCCACGGCCACCGCAATATGCTGGGTGCCGGTGACCAGGCCTGAGGTAGGGTCAAAGCCTTTCCAGCCCGTGCCTGGCAGATAAACTTCTGCCCAGGCATGGGTGGTGGCATTGCCTGCTTCTGTGGCCGGGGCATGCAGGTATCCGCTGACAAAGCGGCTGGCCAGACCCAAGCAGCGGCAGGCTTCTATAAATAAAGTGGCGTAGTCACGGCAGGAGCCACTGCCGTAATTGAGCGTGGTGGCCGGTGTTTGTACCCCGGCTTCTTCGCGAATCTGGTAGCGAAACTGGGTGTAGATGGCCTGGTTTAAGCGGGTGAGTAAGGAGAACGTGGTCCAGTGGCCGCTGCGTACCCCAAGGTGTATGAGCCAGTTGTTCACCGCGGTCTGGTCATTGGCAAACACGGGTAACTGAAAAGCGGCAAGATCGGCCCATTCCGCTTGCGGGTAATTGAACGGGTAATTGAAGGCATATTCTTCTATCAAAAAGTCCAGCGGGGCTTCTTCGTAGTGTTGAATCACCACTTCACTGGCAATGGTCAGCTTGTCACTGGCTTGCTGAAACGTGACCGCCGCCAGCGAGTTATCAAATACATCGCGTGTCCATTTGATGGTGTAGGCAGGCGAGATATTCAGTAGCGAGGACTCGATGCGCAGGTCATGGCCTTCACGCGGGCGTAACAGTAAATAATGCTGTTGCAAGGTGACCTGGGTCGGAAAAGTATATTCGGTCAGGTGTTTGATTCTCAAGCGTTTCATAATGTCTGGTTGCCTTTGATCAAGCGGGGGCGTCAGCCAGTTGCGTGACGCGTACCTGCATCAGTTCGGGATGCAGGGCTGGGCCAAACTGGTTAAAGATGGCCACATCTGCGGCATCGTGCCCATAGGCGACGGTGACACGCCCGCCGCGTGGCTGGCTCTGGGTGGGGTCAAAGGTATACCATTTTCCATTAACATAGGCCTCAAACCAGGCATGGAAGTCCATGGGCTGTAACTCGTGCAGATAGCCCACTACCATGCGTGCCGGAATGCACAAGCCACGGCACAGCGCGATGCCTAAATGCGCCAGTTCGCGACACACGCCTTCACGTTGCTGGTTAACCTCGACCGCAGAGAGTTGAAAATGCGGTGAATCCGGGTTGAAGCGAATGTTGTTGCGTATCCATTGCTCAATGGCGGCCACCTGATCATATCCAGGCAATACACCGGCGACAATTTGCTGGCCGAGGTCAATAAACTTGTCTGATTCACAATATCGCGAAGGCAACAGATAGGTCAGGACATTATCGGGCAGGTTCTGCACATCTTCAAAGGGCGCACCCGACGCGGTGTCGATACCATCAGCCGTCAGAATATCTGCGGAGGTACTGATGGAAAACTCACCGACTGGCGCAATCAGGCGCTGGCAAAGGTTGCCGTAACTGTCCGTGTATTCCACTACGGGCACGCTGGGTTTCAATGTGTAAGACTGACGCGCCACCCATTGGTGCACGCCGCTGCGTGGGCGCAACATTAAAATAAACGGGGTAGGGATGCTGACATGAAAAGTGATATCGCATTCAGTACGTAACCACATGCATTTTTCCTTATGGGTATCACATAAGGCCTATTCTAGCCTGCTTTGAGGGTGTGGCTCTATTTTTTTCTGAATGATCAGGCTTATCTGCAATACAAACGTGCCATTAATGGATGGATGACACGCCAGTCATCTTTGTCCAGTCATCTTTGAAAAGTGCTGCACTAGAGACAAAAAAACCGGGCATTCCCGGTTTTAGAGTGCGTATATTAGAGCGCGCTACATCATGCTGTGGCGTGTTTAGCCGCGAATATTGCTCTGCGCGCTAAACTGCGTCAGTTCCACATAGGGCTGTGGCTGCCAGCCCGCAGCGCGGTGTTCGGCAATGACATTGGTGAAAATGCCGCCACGGACAAAAAACTTGGCAGTTACGCGCATAAATTTCGGGTCAATGGCGTTGACCAGGTCATCGAGAATACGGTTGGTGACCGCCTCGTGAAAGCAGCCTTCATCACGAAACGACCAAGTGTAGAGCTTAAGGCTTTTCAGTTCCACGCACAACTGGTTGGGAATGTAATCCAGATAAATCACTGCAAAGTCAGGCTGGCCGGTTTTCGGGCACAAGCAAGTGAATTCGGGGATTTCCATATGGATATGAAAATCACGGTTTGGGTTAGGATTTTCGAAAGTTTCGAGGATCTTGCTGGGTTGGGCGGTGGGCTTGCCGCCAAGTAAATGATCGGACATATCTGTATCTGTTTCTATGTAAAAGTGGTTATTATAACGCCTGAGTTTAATTAAAAAATCTGATAAGTGGTTTTCTTACTTTGCGTCTGACACATTTAAAACTTGCGGGGTTCAAGTCTTTTGTTGATCCGACCACCATACACCTGCATGGACAGCGTGTGGGCGTGGTGGGTCCGAATGGCTGCGGTAAATCCAACGTGATGGAGTCTGTGCGTTGGGTGCTGGGCGAATCCTCGGCCAAAGAGATGCGCGCAGATGCCATGGATGCAGTGATTTTTAACGGATCTGGCAACCGCAAGGCCATTTCACGTGCCAGTGTAGAACTGGTGTTTGATAACAGCATGGGTGGCGCCAGCGGCGAGTGGAACCAGTACGCTGAAATTTCGGTCAAGCGCGTGATCGAGCGCGACAAAGGCTCAACCTATTACATCAACAATACCGCAGTACGTCGTCGTGATGTAGCCGATCTGTTTTTGGGTACAGGCTTGGGTGGGCGGGCGTACGCCATCATTGGTCAAAACACCATTTCACGGATTGTCGAAGCCCGACCTGAAGAATTACGCGTATTTCTGGAAGAAGCGGCCGGCATCAGCAAATATAAAGAGCGCCGCCGTGAAACCGAGTTGCGCCTGCGCGATACCCGTGAAAACCTGGCGCGCGTGGATGATATTTCCCGCGAAATGAACAAGCAGATTCTCAAGCTGGAAGCGCAAGCCGTAGTGACCCAGCAATATCAAAGCCTGCAAGCCGCATTTAAACTGGCCGAGGCGCAATGGTGGTGGCTGCGCAAGCGCGATGCTTTACTCGCCCATGAAGCTGCCAGCAAAGCCGTTGAACAGGCAGTGAATGCGCTGGAGGCACAAATGGCGGCCTTGCGTAGCAACGAGCTGCAACTGGAGCAGTTGCGCCAGCAACACCAGGAAGCTGCAAATACCTTGCATACCACGCAGGCGGCCTTTTATGAAGCCAATGCACAGGTGTCCAATCTGGATTTGCAGGTCAAGCAATCCGAAGAGGCACGTGACCGCTTGTTGCAACAGCAACAGCAATTGCAGGCACAGCTGGAGCGTGGCAGCCAGCAACAGCAGCAATTGAATGCCCAGTTGCAGGAAAAAACGGCCGCACTTGCGCTGGCCGAGCACACTGTCGCCGGCCATGCCAGTCAGTTAAACAGCCTGCAACAGGACTTACCGGCGCAGTCTGCACAGCTACAAGGGGTACAGCAGGCAGCGCAAAACGCACAAATGGCGGTGCAGCACAGCCGGCAACAGATGCAGATTGAACAGAACAATGTGCAATTTATGCAGCGTAACCTTACCGAGGCGCAACAGCGCTTGCAGCAACTGAATCAGGAACTCGGGCTTTGGGCATTGCCGGACATGCAAGCCATGGATGCCCTGCAACAGCAGCTTGCAGAGCATCAGGCCAGCCTGCAGGGTGCAGAACAACAACTGGCGCAGTCACGCACGCAGGAAACAGAATGGCAACAGCAATTGCAACTGGCGAGAAATACACTGCAACAGGCGCAGCGAGCGCACCATCAGGCCGAAGCCGAGTGCCAGTCGTTGCTTAAGTTGCAGCAAAGCATGAAACAGGATCAGCAACTGGGGCCGTGGTTGCAAAAAACCGGATTACAGTCTGCCCCGCGCTTGTGGCAGGCCATACAGATCGAAACTGCGTGGCAACCTGCACTGGAAGCCTTTTTGGGCCTTAAACTGAATGCCCTGTTGCCTGAGCAGCAGACTGACTGGCTACATTTGCCGCATCCGCAGGCTGCACTCGCCATTGCCCAGTCTGCGACAGAAACGGCAACGTTGCCAGGACACTGGCAAGGCTTGCCCAGCTTATATAGCCTGATGGCAGTGAAGCAGCCTGCAATGACGGGGGCCTTGCAACACTGGCTGGCGGGTGTGTATGTACTGGAAGATCTCTCACAGTTGGGCCACCTTCAGCCCAAACTGCAGGCAGGCATGTGTTTGCTCACAAAAACCGGGGATATTTACCAGCGTTACAGTGCCGTGTTTCATGGCAGGCAAACCCAGATGCAAGGGGTGCTTGAGCGGCAACAGCAACTCGAATCGCTGCAGGCTGGGTTGGCGACATTGCAAACGCAAGTCAGCGATGCGCAGGTGCAGGTGCAGGGGCTGGAGGCCAGCCTGCATACACTGCGCCAGCAGCAGCAACTCGCGCATCAACACATCAAGCAATATACAGCAGGCATGCATGATCTGCAGTTGCAGGTTTCACGCATGCAACAGGCACACGACAATGCCTTGCGCCGGCAAACGGCGCTGCAACAGGAGATAACACTCGCCGATGTAAAACAAGGCAAACTCACTGAAGAAATAGCGCAGGCGCAGCAAAGTATTCTTAGCCAGCAGCAACAGTTTGCTGGCCTCGAAACCGCGGCGCGCGAAGCGCAGTCAGCCAAACAGCAGGCGGAACAGGCCTATTTCAACCTGCGCGACGCGGTACAGCAAGCGGAAAAAACGCACCAGTCCCAAGTGTTTGAGCATACCTTGCTCAAAAATGCGGTCAGTGAGCTGCAACAGCGGCTGACGCAAAATAGCCAGGAGCGCCAGCATCTGGAGTTGCGGCTCGGCGAGACTGCACAAGCGTTGGCCATCAGCACGATGGAAACGCTGAAAGCCAACCTGGCCGAGGCCCTGACGCGCCAGCACAATTGCGAGCAGGCACTGGCACAAGCCAGAAACCAGCTGGCGCAACAGGAAGCCGCATTGCAGGAGCAGGAACGTGCGCGCATGCAGATTGACCAGCAACTTTATCCGCTGCGTGATGCTGTCGAGCAACGCCGCCTCAAGCAGCAGGAATGCCGCATGCAGGTCGAACAATGTCAGGCAGCCCTGCACGAAACCGGGCTGGATGAATCGGTGATCACACAGGGTCTGGAAACTGATGCAAAAGTGCAACAGCTGGCGCAAACCACACAACGCTTGCAGCAGCAGATTCAGCAACTGGGCCCGGTGAATATGGCAGCGATTGAAGAGTTAGCCTCTGAAAAAGAACGAAAAAGCTATCTCGACAGCCAGTTACAGGACCTGATCAGTGCCACTGAAACACTGGAAGACGCCATCCAGAAAATTGACCGTGAAACACGTGGCAAACTGCGTGCGACTTTTGACGAAGCAAATCGCAACTTTGGCGAACTGTTTCAAACCCTGTTTAACGGTGGTCAAGCCAAGCTGGAATTGCTGGGCGACGAGATTTTAGACACAGGCGTACAAGTGTTTGCCCAGCCACCCGGCAAAAAAAATACCACCATTCAACTGCTTTCCGGCGGTGAAAAGGCGCTGACCGCCATGGCGCTGGTATTCGCCTTGTTCCGCTTGAATCCTGCCCCATTCTGCCTGATGGATGAGGTAGATGCGCCACTGGATGACAGTAACACCGAGCGCTTCTGCCAACTGGTGCGCGTCATGTCAGAAAAAACGCAGTTTCTGTTTGTCTCGCATAACAAAATTACCATGGAGATGTCTCAACAGTTGATTGGCGTGACCATGCAGGAATCCGGTGTGTCACGCATTGTGGATGTGGATATTGATGAAGCGATACGCATGCATGCGGCGTAAAGCATGTTTTGTTGTATCATATTTCATAGTTTTAAAGGATTGTAAGCATACATGTCTGATTTATGGATGATTTTGGTGTTGCTAGGGGTCAGCATTGTGCTGGCAGTGGTAGCTTTTAACTGGTGGCAAGAAAAAAAATACCGCCGTGATGTGGAGTATCGTTTTAGCCAGACCCGAGTCGATGTACTTGACGCCGAGGCGCCGGCCACCGCGTCAAAACGTGAACCTGGGATCCATGCTGCTGCAACCAGTGAAAAAAACACAAGCGCTGAAGAGGTTGAAGGCTGGATGTCCGAGCCTCGCGTACGTCAGGCACCCAAATTTGAGCCAAGCTTTAGTGTAGAGCCATCCAAACCAGCCACAGCTGGATCCAAACCAGTCGATACTGCCAGTGCCAGTAAGCTGGCTGCCGATTTGCAGTTTACACAGCGTCAGCAAACAGCCAGTCAACCAGTCAAAACCGAGCCGCCCAGACAGGTACAGCCTGCGCCTGCTGTCAGTCAGGAGCCGCTGGCTTTTGCTGCCAGACCTGAGATAGAAGACGTTTCTGACGACACTACCGAGATTCCGGAACAGCCGCAACTGGTGGAAACACCCCAGGCTCAGCTTGTTTTGCCTCCGGCAGTCAACACGGCGATGGATCTGGTCGGCGTGATTGCAGCCCCTTTGGGCGTGGCAATCACTGAACTCGAAGATCTTCAGGCAGAGGTAAGCACTTTTCCGCAACATGCCTCACTTTGGGCGCTGAATGAGGCGCTGAGTACGCATGCCAACTGGCTGGATTTACTGGGGCTGGACAGTGCGGCCTTGCATAGCCAGGCCAGCGTCACCCAGGTGGTATGCGGCTTGCAACTGGCAGATCGTGGTGGGCCAGTGGATGCCGACACCTTGAAGCGCTTTCAGAAATCCATGGAAACGCTGGCGCGCCAACTTGGCTTGCAAGTGGAATGGCAAGGGCAACATGCGCCTGCACAACAGGCACAAATTATCGATGCGTTTTGTATTGAAGTCGATAAAGCTGTCGAGTTTCATGTGTTGGCAGGACAAGGCATGTTTCATGCGACCAAATTGCGTGGTCTGGCTGAGGCCAGCGGCCTGCGCTTGTCTGAGCAGGGCCGTTTTGAGCTCGTCAACAGTGATGGCCATCTGGCATTTTCGGTACGCAACTACGAAGGCAAGCCTTTCTCGGCAGAGATGCTGAAAACGGCCGTCATGACGGGCGTGACGTTTCAGCTGGATATCCCGACAACACCCAATAATGTACAAGTATTTGACCATATGATTGAAGTGGCCAGAGGCATTGCACAAAGCCTGGGTGGTAGTATGATCGATGTGAACCGCAAACCGATCGGTGACACCCAGTTAAGCAAAATCCGTCAGCAACTGAAAACCATTTCCAGTGCCATGGCTGAAAAAGGCATCCTGCCCGGCAGCAGCCATGCCAAACGTTTGTTTTCCTAAAGTGTCTGCATGTCTGTGAATGAAGCGGCCATTGCGCTGCAACAGCTTAAACAACGCATTGCAGAGTATGACTATCACTATTATGTCCTCGATGACCCGCTGGTCTCAGACGCCGAATACGATGGACTTTACCGCGCGCTGGTTCAGCTTGAAACTGAACATCCTGCACTGATTACCCCTGACTCACCCAGCCAGCGTGTCGGCGGACAAGCCCTGGGTGCGTTTGACAGCGTTAAGCACCGTCAGGCCATGCTCTCGCTCAATAATGCATTTGCTGATGAAGAGCTGGAAGCCTTTGACCGCCGTGTACGTGAAGGGTTGGGGGAGGCTGAAGTTGCCTATGCGGTAGAGCCCAAATTTGACGGCCTGGCGATTACGCTGACCTACGCGCATGGCGTTTTTGTTCAGGGCGCAACGCGTGGTGACGGCTATACCGGTGAAAACGTCACGCACAATCTAAAAACCATCCGTGCGATTCCTGCACGCTTGCCGGTTGAGCATCCACCTGCCTTGCTTGAAGTGCGTGGCGAGGTCTTGATGCTAAAGAAAGATTTTGAAAAACTGAATCAGCAGCAAGCGGCAGCGGGTGCCAAATTGTTTGCCAACCCTCGCAACGCTGCAGCAGGCAGCCTGCGTCAGCTGGATCCCAATATCACCGCCAGGCGTCCCTTGCATTTTTTCGCCTATGGTCTGGGCGCGAGCGAGGGTGTGCCAGAGATACACTCACATGCAGAAGCCATGCAGTATCTGGCCGATTTACGTTTTCCGGTCAGTGCTTTGCGCGCGGTAAAACAGGGTGTCGCTGGTTTGCGTGAATATTATGCCGAAATCGGTGCCCAGCGCAGCCAGCTGCCATTTGATATTGATGGCGTGGTATACAAGGTGAACCAGTTTGAACAACAGCAAGTCCTGGGCTTTGTTTCACGCGCCCCGCGCTGGGCTGTGGCACACAAATTTCCTGCCGAGGAAGCCCTCACCGTTGTCGAGGATATCACCGTACAAGTGGGGCGTACCGGTGCCATTACACCGGTCGCCAGGCTAAAGCCGGTGTTTGTGGGGGGCGTGACGGTCACCAACGCGACCTTGCATAACGAGGATGAACTGCGTCGCAAAGACATCCATATCGGGGATTCGGTCATTGTCAGGCGGGCAGGGGATGTGATTCCGGAAGTGGTCTCTGCCAGACCTGAGTTACGGCCCGCCAATGCGCGGGTGTTTGTCATGCCCACGGTGTGCCCGGAATGCGGTTCACACGTGGTGCGTGGGCAAGATGAAGCGGTCGCACGCTGTACCGGCGGGCTGATTTGCCCGGCACAGCGCAAACAGGCGATTACCCATTTTGCCTCGCGGCGAGCCATGGACATTGAGGGGCTGGGTGAAAAACTGGTTGATCAACTGGTGGGCTGCAATCTGGTACAGCATCTGGATGATGTGTATCGCTTAAGCACCGACCAGCTTTCTGGCCTAGAGCGCATGGCCGAAAAATCTGCGCAAAATGTAGTCGATGCCATTGAAGCCAGTAAACAGGCGACTTTGCCACGGTTTATCTACGCGCTTGGCATACGCAATGTCGGCGAAGCCACTGCCAAGGACCTGGCGCAGCATTTTGGTTCGCTTGAAGCGTTAATTGAGGCAGATATCCCGGATTTACTGCAGGTCAACGATGTGGGACCGATCGTGGCTGAAGCGGTGTATCAGTTTTTCCAGGAAGGTCATAACCGCGAGGTGATTGCCGCGATGCGTGCGCTGGGGGTACAGTGGCCAGACATCGTCAAAAAGGTTCAAGGTGTGTTGCAGGGCAAGACACTGGTGCTGACCGGCACCTTACCCACGCTCAAGCGTGACGAGGCGCAAGCCATGATCGAAGCCGCGGGTGGCAAGGTCAGCGGTAGTGTCTCCGCCAAAACCAGCTATGTGGTCGCCGGTGCCGAGGCTGGCAGCAAGCTGGAAAAAGCACAGCAGTTGAACATTTCTATTTTGGACGAAGCCGGTTTGCTGGCTTTATTGCAACCTGCAGAGACACATGCGGTCACAGACAACATAGCGTCTGCAGCCGTCATTATCGACCCTGAATCATCCCCTAAACAACCGGATTTGTTTTGATATGCGCTCAAGCCTTACTTTAATACTTGCATGTAATCTATTGAATATTAATAATTTATATGCAGAGGATGTGCAGCTGGAAGCCTGCCAGGCCGCCCTCGCAAAAAAACAATGGACCCAGGCGGTGCAAGCTGCCGAGAAATCACCCAATAACGCCAATGCATGGTTATGCAAAGGCCGCGCGCAAACCGCCATGCAACAACGCGAAGCCGCGCAACAGAGCTTTGAGCATGCCATTACGCTAAAACCTGACGGGCTGGATTTAATCTCGGCTTATTTACTGCTGGGTAATACACAGCACGCGCTCAAACAAAACGAAGCTGCACTGGCCACTTACGAGCAAGCATTACACTTGAGCAAGCAGGAAAAAATTAAACGCTATGCTATGGTCACTCACAATTTAAAAGGTGAAACACTGCTTGAACTTGGTCAATACCAACCTGCATTAGAAGCGTTTCAAGCAGGTGAAAAGCTTGCCATGAACGACAATGAACGCGCAGACAGCTATGAACACGAAGCACAGGCCTATCAAAAACTGCAACAGCTCGATAAAGCAGTGGAGTACCAGCTCAAGGCTGTGCTCATGCAAAAAAAATCAGGCGAGCCAGACCAATATGCTGAAGCCAGCTTAACGCTTGGCGAATTGTTTGTCGCCCAAAAAGACTATATCAGTGCGGACCGCACTTACCAGCGCCTGATGGACTATGCACACGATAATGGCGGTGCATTTTACGAGGCCAAAGCAGCGATTTACCTGGCGGGAGTGCGTAAATTGAATGGTGACCCTGCAAGTGCTGCACAGTTGATTCAACAGGCAGAGGCACTGGCAGCAAAATTGCATGATGCCGAGCTGGATGCGTTACTGGTTAAGGCCAAATAGCGCTCAAGTGATATTGCATATGATGTTTGGGCTGCCTACTGTAACGCAGCTTGATACTGATCAGCTTTCTATTGCAGTTTATTCTTTAAGTATCTGATTCCTTGTTGTTTTTCTATCAGCAAGATGCATGGAAATTCTGATACTCGACAAGACTCTCTTGCCATGCGTCTTGTTTAAGCTGTCTGATTTTCAAAAGATTTACTTTTTTTCCGGAATCCCTTGTAAGGTTGTCCTGTCATACACGACAAAGTGATAACACTCATCAAGCAAACAGGAATTAGACATGCTTCTGGACAACAATCGCCGCAATCCTGCCGGCATTCTTCCTTCTGAAATTACGCCGCAATCGGTATTTGCGGACCGCCGATTGTTCTTGCAGACCGCAGGGCTGGCTGCGGCGGGGTTATTATTGCCAGGGCAGTCACGTGCCGCGCAAACCACGCTGACTTATCAAAAAACGGCCTACGGTAAAGAAGAAACACTGACCAGTCTTGAGGATGTCACCAGTTACAACAACTATTACGAGTTTGGAACGGGTAAGTCAGATCCGGCACGTGAAGCCAGCCTCTTTAAACCGACCCCTTGGGCGATCAAGGTGGAAGGTGCGGTGAAGCAAGCAAAAACGCTGAGTCTTGAACAATTGATGAAACTGGCACCATTGGAAGAGCGTATTTACCGCATGCGTTGCGTGGAGGGCTGGTCTATGGTGATTCCATGGGTGGGCTTGCCCCTCAAAGCGCTCATTGATTGGGCGCAACCAACCGGCAATGCGAAATACGTGGTGTTTATTTCAGCCAGTGATCCGCAAACCATGCCGGGTGCACGCATGCCGATTCTCGATTGGCCCTATATTGAAGGCTTGCGTATGGATGAAGCCATGCAGCCCCTGACACTGTTGGCAGTGGGGTTGTATGGCAAGGTATTGCCTAACCAAAATGGTGCGCCAGTGCGTCTGGTAGTGCCATGGAAATATGGTTTTAAAGGCGGCAAGGCAATTACCAGCATTCGTTTTGTGGAACAAATGCCACAAACCACATGGATGAAAGCCGGGCCACGCGAATACGGATTTTATGCCAATGTGAATCCGCTGGTAGACCATCCACGCTGGACACAGTCATCAGAAAAACGCATTGGCGGTGGTTTGTTTGCCGGACGGGTGAAAACCAGAATGTTTAATGGTTATGATGAAGTGGGGCAGCTGTATAGTGGCATGGACTTGAAAAAGTACTTTTAATCATGCGCTTACTGGGTTCAGCATCGCCTGCACAATCAATCCGTTATGCTAAAAGCGTCATCTGGCTGGCTGCTTTTATCCCGCTACTTCGTTTGTTCTACCTTGGCTTTACTGACCAGCTGGGTGCCAACCCGGTGGAGTTTGTCGAGCGTTCCACCGGCACCTGGGCGCTGGTATTTCTGTTGATTTCACTCGCCATTACGCCTATCCGACACCTGAGTGGTCAGGCATGGTGGATTGCCCTGCGCCGCCTGCTGGGGCTGTGGATGTTTGCTTATGCCTGTTTGCATGTGCTGGCCTATGTCTGGCTTGACTATATGTTTGACTGGCCCGACATCGTCAAGGATATTGTCAAACATCCTTATGTGCTGGTCGGTGCTACGGCATTGATGCTGACAATTCCGCTGGCCGCGACTTCTAACCAGCGTGCTATTCGTCAACTCAGGCAGCGCTGGAAAACCCTGCATCAACTGGTCTATCTGGTCGCAGTACTGGCTTTGCTGCATTTTTTGTGGCTGGTTAAAAAAGATGTGACGGAACCTGTGATTTATATCCTGTGCTTTATGCTGTTAATGGCATTGCGCTGGCCCCGTTGGTTTTCCAAAAAATAAGCACACTTCTGTAAATCCAGTTTTCAACCCTGGCCTGCCTTGCACTTTTTGCATGGATATCAGCAATCATAAAGCTTTGATGCAAGGCTCAGGACACTGGAGCACGCGGCAAGTATTTTCACCGACTACCGTTTTGAACGGTGTGGACGATGACGGCCTGCGTAACTACAAACTACCATTCCTATACCTCGTCATGTTTGTGTCGCTTTTAACGGGTGGGGCTGGCCGGATTCTGCCTGCTTTTCCAAAGGAGGCAGAGCATACTGATACATTTTGGCGCCAAGTCTTGCTTGACTTTCAGCATGCTTGCACACATTATTTAGGCATAAAGGTAATTTGATGATGACTATTTCGATTACCACCAAAATTGCGGGGAGTGTTTCATCTTAACAACCGACTGGCAAACTATTTTGGCCTTGGGTCGGCAGTTGGATTTTGCACTGCGGTTGTTGAAAGTATGGAATGACAAAATGTATGACGGCGCCAAGTCACCAGATCTTGGCCGAACAAGTATTGATAGCCACTTCGCTCGAGAAGTGGCGGCCTTTGGCACGGGTTTCCTGTTTTTTTCTGGCAGCGATTGTGGACGCAGAAGGCGTTTGCGAGTCCGTTTACGACTACAAGGCCGAGGATGACCATCCGCTGCTTTTGCCGAAACAGCCCATCTGGCCTTGTTTACCCCCCTCTATTCATGCCGCGCTGGCGATGGCTTTGGCGCAGCCTTTTCCAGAAGTGACTGAGCGCATGTTGCAGCTCCCGCTCGAAGATACCGAGGGTGGCTGGCTGGAGCTGTTATTTAAACAACTGCCCGTTGATGCGCCTGATAATCAACCACCCCCATGCAGGGTACTGCTGCTGATTCGCGACATCACTGCGCAACGTCAGTCGGAACAAAGCCTGATGCATCAGGACGCCAGTTTCGAGAAGTATCCGCGTGGCGTGGTCGTCTGTGATGCGCAACAAAACATCATAGAGATCAACCAAACCTTTACCGAAATTACCGGTTACTCACGTGCCGATATCATTGGCCAGAACAGTCGAATCAAACAGGGGCCGCTGACTGATCCTGAAACTGTCAATCATATCAGGCAGGCACTGGCTGAAAAGCGCTCGTTCCGCGGGCGGCTGATTAATTACCGCAAGGATGGTACGCCGTTCTGGAATGAACTGCTGATACAGCCGGTCCTGACTGCGCAAGGTGACGTGGCGTATTACCTCGGCCTGCTTGAGGATGTGACTTATCAACTGAGAAATGATGAGCACCAAATGATTGCCCAGGCCGTATTTGAACAGGTTTCGCATGGCTTGCTGATTATCAATCCGCAGCGTTTGCTGCTGAACTGCAACCAGGCATTCACTGCATTTTGTGGCTATGCACTGCGTGACATTATCGGTATCAAAATGGACAATATTGCGGATACCGGCATGGACAGCTGGCATAGCGTATTGTCGGCTTTTGCGCATACCCAGGAGTACCGTGGGGAAATCGTCATCCAGCACGCGCATGGGCATGCCTTATGGTGCGATGTCACGCTGACACCGGTACTGGATCACCATCATCAAGTCACATTTTTTATTGCCCTGATTCAGGATGTCACACACCACAAACAAAGCGAACTGAGCCTGCTCAAACACGAAAGTTACCAGCGCGCGCTGTTAGATAGTTTTCCTTCGATGATCTGGCTGAAAGATACCCATGGCAAGCTGTTAACCGCTAACCAGCAGTATTTACGCATGTGTGGTATTTCCAATCATGTGGATATTACCGGTAAAACCGATGCCGATTGCTGGCCTGCCGAGATTGCACAACAGTTTGCCGAACGCGATCATCAGGTGATGCAAGATCACCAGCCAAATATGGTGGATGAGGCACTGGTTTTGCAAGGGCTGACACGCTGGTTTGAAACCTACAGAGCGCCCGTATTATTAAAAGGCGCGGTGGTAGGCAGTGTGGGGATTGCACAAGAAGTGACCGAGCAACGGCGTCTGGTGGCCTATGAGCGCTTTAAGTTTACCATGCTGGAAATGGTGGTACAGGAACAGGACGCTGCCTTGATTCTGGAAAAAATTGCCCGTGGCATTGAAACCTTGCATCCTGGCTCTTATTGCGCGATTGCCCTGGCCAAAAACATGGGGCAACTGGTACAAACGGTGATTGCACCGACTTTGCCCAAGATTTTTCTCGAAACACTCAGTCAGTTGCGTGTGGAGATGGGCAATGGTTCGTTGGGAACGGCCATTGCTATCAAGCAGCGCGTGATTGTTGAAGATGTCATGAACCATCCATACTGGCTCTATCACCGCGAAGCTGCCAGCAAGGCAGGAATCAGGGCAGGGTGGGCAGAGCCGATTATTACCACTGGTGGCGAGGTATTGGGCGCATTTGGTATTTACTACAAGAGCGCGCAAATCCCTTCACTGGAAGAGCAGGGTTTAATCGCGCAGGCGGCCAAGCTGGTCAGCATTGTGCTGGAGCGACATGTCTCGCAGGACCGCATCCAGACCTTGGCTTACCGTGACCTGGTGACCGGCTTGCCAAACCGGCGTCAGGTCAACGAAATTTTACAGCAGATGCGAGAGCAACCGCTGGAAGCCCATCACTCTGCAGTGATCTACATTGATCTGGACCACTTCAAGTGGATTAACGACGCGCATGGACACGCACTGGGCAATGCCTTGCTGGCACAAGTGGCCGAACGCTTGCTGACAGTTGTCGAGCATCATTTCCTGGCATGCATGGGCGGAGATGAGTTTGTGGTCGTGCTGTCCGGGCTGGATAGCAACCAAGCCATGGCACAACAGCAAATGCAGGGCATGCAGCATAGACTGCAAAAATCGTTTGGCCGCATGTACAAGGTAGATGGGCAGAAGCTGCATATTACCGCCAGTATGGGCATGGCACTGTTCAGCGCATCATCCATGCGTGAGGTGGACTGCGTCAAGGCGGTAGATATTGCCATGCACAAGGCCAAGCAGGCTGGGCGTAACACCGTGTGTATTTATGACCCAGGCATGCAGGCGGAAATTGCGACGCAAGTCATGCTGGAATCACAGTTACGAGAAGCCATTGTGATGCAGCAGTTACGTTTGTATTATCAGGTACAGGTTGACCATACGGGGCGGCCATTTGGTGCCGAGGCGCTGCTGCGCTGGCAACATCCACAACATGGGCTGATTCCACCGTCACAGTTTATTCCGATTGCTGAGGCCAGCGGATTGATTGTTGAGATGGGCAAGTGGGTGATTGACCAGGCCTGCATCCAGATTGCCGAATGGCAGAAGGATCCAAAAACCAGCGAGCTCAGTTTGTCCGTCAATATCAGCGCACGCCAGTTCAGGCAAACCAATTTTATTAGCATGGTGAAGTCCTGTATTCAGCGTCACCATATTAATCCGAATGCATTACGACTAGAACTGACCGAAAGCGTGCTGCTTGAGAATGTGGATGATGCCGTGCATATCATGACGCAGCTTAGCCAGCTTGGGATCCAGTTTTCACTGGATGATTTTGGGACAGGTTACTCGTCTCTGCAATACCTGAAAAAACTACCTTTGTACCAGCTCAAAATTGACCGTTCGTTTGTGAATGATATTGTCACTGACAGCCATGACCGCACCATTGTGCGTACTATTATTGCCATGGCACAAAGCATGTATCTCGGCGTCATTGCGGAAGGCGTTGAAACACAGGCACAAATGGAATTGCTTTTGAATAACGGTTGCCGACGCTATCAGGGCTATTTATTTGGTAAACCCATGCCTATCGATGCCTTTAATCAACGGCTCAACAGCAGTTTTGCCTAGCTGATCCGGCTGCGCTTTAAGAGCGGATTATTTTGATGGCGTGCCTGGTGCGTTATCTGGCGTTGTGGCCTCAATTAACACTGCCGGCAATATGGCTTCTTCTGCGCTGCTATTTTGCGCCAGTTGCGCACTGCTTTCTGCGGTTAAAATCAAAATGCGCACACGTCTATTGAACGACTGCGCCAGCGTATTATCACTGATGGAGACCGGTTGCGTGTCTGACAGTCCAATCGCACTCAGCTGCTTGGCGGGTAAGCCATACTGCATTAACTGGCTGGTGACTCTGGCTGCATGAATGGCTGTCATTTCCCAACGTTTGGTTTTCGCATCGGCTTGCCCCTTGAACATCTCGTGATCGGTATGGGCTTCAATTTGCAAGGTACGGTATTCGGTATTGAGCTTGCTGACGATCACACTCAGCACGGTTTCCCCCTGCGAGGTGAGTGCGTAGTTGCTGCCTTTAAATAAAAAATCACTCTGCAAATCAATATACACCCCCCGGTTGCCTTTAGAAACAGTCACTGTTTTATGCTCTATCCAAGGGGCCAGTATATTGGCCAGCAGCTGGCCAATCGCATTGACTTTCTCCTGGTCGCGCAGTTTTTTTTCCTGGTATAAATGGCTCAGCGGAAGGGGTTTAAGAACTGTGGCTGGACTTTGTACCGATTGCTGGGCAGCCGCGCTGTCCGTGGCGGTTTGTCCTGATGGACCCTGGAATGCGTTAACCACTGCACTTGAGAGCGCACGATACTTGTTGAGGTTGATGGTTGAAGTGGCATACATCACCACAAAAAACGCAAAAAGCAGGGTGATAAAGTCTGCATACGAGATCAACCAGCGGTCATGGTTGTCATCGTCATCGTCCAGTTTACGGCGCCGTAACATCAATCATCCTTGAGGCGTAAATAAGCTTCCAGACGCTCGTTGACCAGTTTGGGGTGATCCCCGCGGGCAATCGAAACCCAGGCATTAAGCAGCATTTCCCGCCGCGACATTTCATGCTGGATATGATGTTTGAGTTTGTTGGCAATCGGCAGAAAAATCAGGTTGGCAAGTGCAACGCCATAGATGGTGGCCACGAAGGCAACCGCAATACCACTGCCGATTTTGGCCGGGTCAGACAAGTTTTCCATGACATGAATCAGCCCGAGTACTGCGCCAAGAATACCTACGGTAGGGGCATACCCGCCTGCGGCAGACCAGATTTTGACAGCCTCACGCTGTTGCAGCTCATAGTAGTACATATCAATGGCGCAGATTTCGCGCACACGGTCAGGTGGTGTAGCATCGACGACCAGTTGCAAGCCTTTACGCACAAAGGGATCCTGCTCACGCTTGAGATGGCTTTCCAGTGAAAAAACACCGTCCTTGCGGGCGTGCTGGCTCCACAGGTTAATGCGTTGTGCCAGTTTTGCGCGGTCATCCTGCGGCTTGATAAAGACCCAGCGCAACATGCGCAAGCCTTTGAAAAACAATTTGAGCTCAGTTTGCAGTAACACCGCACCCATGGTGCCCAGCATGACCACGATAAAGGCCGCAGGCTGCATTAAAGAATGCAGGTTGCCGCCTTCTATGGTCTGGCCGATGACCAGTCCGGCAAGGGCAATGGCAAGGCCGGCGAGGCTACCCCAATCCATCAGGAGACCTCGGTCCAGGCCTTCTCGCGCATCGAAGCACGCAGGCGTGCAACTGCCTGGCTATGCAATTGACAGACGCGTGATTCGGAGACATTCATGATGGCGCCGATTTCCTTCAAATTCAGTTCCTGTTCGTAGTACAGGCCCATCAATACTTTTTCGCGCTCGGGCAAATGCTCAATCGAGTCTATTAAGGCCGCACGAAAATCGCCTTCCAGCAAAGATTTCACCGGATCATTGCTGTCATTATCGACAAAACGGTCAAGAAAATGCTCGCCGCCATCCTCATCCTGAAAGTCTTCATAGTAAATGAGCTGGTGCCCCTGGCAGTCACCCAGCACATCATAGTAATCTTCCAGCGTGAAGTTCATGTGTTTGGCAATTTCTGATTCGGTGGGCGGACGGCCCAGCTTTTGTTCCAGTTGCTGTACAGCCAGTTCGATATCGCGCATATTCTTGCGAATGCCGCGTGGCAGCCAGTCGGCCCCCCTTAATTCATCCAGCATGGCACCGCGTACCCGTTGTGAGGCATAGGTTTCAAATTGTGCCCCATGCGTATCTTCATAGCGCTGAATCGCATCCATCAGGCCTATCATGCCCGCCTGGACCAAATCATCGAGCTCCACGCAGGAGGGGAGTTTGGATTTGAGCTGATAGGCCATTTTCTTGACCAGTCCAGCATGCTGCTTAAGCATGTGTTCGGTGTTACTTGTTTTGCCTTTAGCGGTATACATGGCTTCCTCTTTCTACTCTAGGCCACTGCCAGACTGGAAGGGGTTAAACGGTGTTTTGCCAGGCTGCTGGCAACCGCCTTGAATGCAATGGCGGCTTGCGCCTTGGGAAAAGCATCAATCACACTGCGTCCCATTGCACTGGATTTGCGTAATGCATCATCATCGGGAATCGCACCCAGAAAATTCAGGCTCACGCCTAGAAACTGTTTGCAGACCTGGCTCAGGCGCATAAAGTATTGCTGTCCCTGTGCCTGGTTAGAACGGGTAACGACTACGCCAAAAGGACGATTGCCGTATTGCTGGCATACCTGCTTGATCGTGATATAGGCAGCTTTAATTGCCTCTTCATCGCGGCCCATCTGTATCACCAGTTCGTGTTGTGACATCATCGGCAGGGGCAGTCCCATTGCCTGATCGAGTTGTGCTTCTATCATTACGGTATCGTAGTCATAAGCCAATTGTTTCACTATACCGTCAAGCTTCGCATTTAAATTGCCTGATAAAGGTGGCGTTATGGGGCTATTTTCACTTAAGCAAGCCACATCAAACCCCAAAGGGTGAGGGGTAATCGACTGATTAAGTATGGTTTTGTGCAGTACCACGGTTTGTAAACTGGGAGGCTGGTTCACTTGCGCAGTGGCCTGGATCAACAGCATGCGCTGGGCCGGACCAGCCATGCTGGCAGCCAGATTGGTCAACCAGGGCTGTGCCGACTGGCCATCCGCCGCCAGTACACTGATCATGCGCGCATTGGGTGTGCCCATGATACGCCTCAGGCCATCCGCCTGGTCTCGCTGGTTAAACATGCTGATGCTCCTCACCCTGTGCCGCTTGCATGATATTAGCCACGACCAGCGGGAGTTCTTCATCCAGGTATTGATAGGGCCAACTGGACTGGTTAGGCGTCAGTACGCGTTCCACCAGCGCGTCCTTGTTTGCCACCTCGATGTCTTCCGGGACACGTTGACCACTGGTGGTATAAAACAGGCGCATACGCTCACGAATCAGCACGTCCAGCACATTGCCAATGGCTGCCGCTTCATCCAGCTTGGTCACAATACACCCGGCAATATCATGCTTTTTATAACTGCGCATGACATCTGTCAGGGTTTCACCCGTAGAGGTTGCATTGAGGCATAACAGTTTTTGAATCGGTGTTTCTGACTGATTCAGCATGGCCAGCTGTTCGGCCACGGCCTGGTCGCGTTGGCTGACGCCTACGGTATCCACCAGAATCATGTGTTTGTTTTTCAGTTCTTTAAGCGCGATTTTCAAATCTTCTTCATCTTTGACAGCATGCACCATCACGCCCAGAATCTTGCCGTAAATACGCAGTTGTTCGTAGCCGCCAATCCGGTAGCTGTCTGTGGTGATCAGGCCAAGGTTTTGCGTACCATGTTTCATCACGTAGCGTGCCGCGAGTTTGGCAGTGGTTGTAGTTTTACCCACGCCGGTTGGGCCAACCAGTGCATACACACCACCGCGATCAAGCAGGGCATCTTCATCATCCAGTGTCTGCAGGTTGCGGCTGATGATTTCCTTGGCCCATAACGGCGCTTTGGTCACATCAATATGTGCGGGCAATTTCTCGGCAATCTGACGAGAGAGAGAGGCACTGAAACTGGCAGACAGCAGGGTGCTCAGTACTTTTGATTTGGCCGGGCTGTGTTGCAAATGATGCTGCCAGGTAATGGCGCTCATTTGCGACTCAAAGTTGCTGCGCATATGGCGCATTTCCTGCATCATGCCGCGCATTTTTTCTTCCAGCGTCTGGGTGGCCAGCTGGTATGCCTGCTCTTGCTGCTCGCCCTGTTGTTTGAGCATGCTCATGATGGCTTGTTCATTTGCTGCAGGCTCTGTCGGTTGTGCTTGTGTCGCCATGACGGGTGTTACCGGGGTGGCGGCTGGTTTACGCGGCTGCTCTTTTTGTGCCACATAATCCAGCAGGCTGCGCGTATTCTCGGTCTCGCTGCTTGCAGGGGTTTGGTCTACCGTGGTTTCCATATCTGATTCCAGCATCGCCAGAATTTCCGTACCCCCGTTGACACTGCGGTTCGCCACAATAATCGCATCATCGCCCATGGCCTGTTTAACCTGTGCCAGGGCTTCACGTGCATTTTTGCCAAAAAATCTCTTGATATTCATTTATTGCGCTCCGATTAAACTGGTGACACGGATGGATTTGTTGTCTGGCAACTCATCGTGTGATAACACTCTGAGATGCGGGACGGTTCTTCTTAAGAATCTGGATAAGGCGTTACGTAGCGGGGCAGCGACCAGTAATACCGGGGTCATGCCCATTTGCTCCTGCTGTCTGGCGGCCAATTCAGTTTGCTGAGACAGTCTTTCTGCGATGCCCGGTTCGATCACACTTTGTGACGACTGGTTGTTTTGCATGGCTTGCAACAGCAGGCGTTCCAGCTGGCCATCGAGCGTCATCGCTGTAATTTCGTTACCGTAGGGAAACAGGTCCTGCACAATGGCACGCCCCAGTTTGACCCTGACCATAGAGGTCAACTCGGCCGGATCCTGCGTATACTGCGCATGGTCGGCAAGTGTCTCCAGGATGCTGCGCATGTCGCGGATATGCACGCCTTCATTCAGCAGGTTTTGCAAAACCTTTTGCAGCGTAGACAGGCTGATGGTTTTAGGCACAATTTCTTCAATCAGTTTGCTGGCATCTTTGCCCAGATGGTCGAGTAATTGCTGAACTTCCTGACGGCCCAGCAACTCACCCGCATTCAGTGAAATAATATGGTTCAGGTGGGTTGCAATCACCGTGCCTGCATCCACCACGGTGTAGCCCAGGCTTTGTGCATACTCCTTGCGGTCAGATTCAATCCAGACGGCAGGCAGTCCAAATGCCGGGTCGGTTGTTCTGGCGCCTTCGAGCTCCCCGGTCACGGCACCTGGGTCAATCGCCAGCATCTGGTTGTAGTTTGATTCACCACTGGCCATTTCCACGCCTTTCATGGTGATGCGATAGGCATTGGGCTTCAAGGTCAGGTTGTCACGGATGTGCACAGTGGGCGCTAAAAAGCCGATTTCCTGCGCAAATTTTTTGCGGATGCCTTTGATGCGCTTGAGCAATTCACCGCCTTGCCCCTTATCTACCAGCGGGATCAGGCGATAGCCGACTTCCAGGCCAATGGTGTCTACTGGCAACACATCTTCCCAGGTCGCTTCTTCAGCTTCGGAGGCAGGCGCCAGCTTATCTTCAACGGCAGGCGCAATCGCTGCCTGCTGGGCGGCTTTTTCTTTTTTCTGTGTCACGCTGTAGGCGAGGGCGGCCATGCCTGCACCCAGTGCCAGGAAAGCCAGATGTGGCATGCCGGGAATCAGGCCAATGCCGAAAATGATCGCGGCAGTGAAATTCATGACCTTTGGATTTTCAAACAATTGGGTGATCAGTTGACTGCCAATATCTTCGTTGTTGGCCACGCGCGAAACCACCACACCGGCTGCAATAGAAATCACCAGTGAAGGGATTTGTGCCACCAGCCCATCACCAATCGCCAGCATGGTGTAGTTTTTTACCGCATCGTCAAAGTTGAGACCATGTTGCACCATGCCGACGATCAGGCCGCCGACAATGTTGATGATGATGACCAGAATGCCGGCAATCGCATCCCCGCGCACATATTTACTGGCACCATCCATCGCGCCATAAAATTCGGATTCCTGGCTGACTTCCTTGCGGCGGCGGCGTGCTTCATCTTCGCCGATCAGGCCTGCGTTCAAATCAGCATCAATCGCCATTTGTTTGCCTGGCATCGCATCCAGTGTAAACCGTGCACCCACTTCGGCAATCCGGCCGGCACCTTTGGTGATCACGGTAAAGTTGATAATGGTGAGAATCACAAACACCACAATCCCCACCGCGTAGTTGCCACCAATCAGAAAATGGCCAAAGGCTTCAATCACTTTACCCGCGGCATCCGGTCCGGCATGCCCTTCAGTCAGCACCACGCGGGTGGAGGCCACGTTGAGTGACAGCCGCAGCATGGTCGTCATCAGCAATACGGTAGGGAAAGCAATAAAGTCGAGCGGCTTGGTGGTTTGTAAACCGATCATCAGCACCAGGATAGACAGTGCGATATTAAAGGTGAAGAACACATCGAGCACGATGGCTGGCAATGGCAGAATCATCATTGCCAGTAATAAGACAATAATCAGGGGGGCGGCAACCGTGCGGCCGTCCAGTTTTCCTATCCATTGTTGCCAATTATTCATTGAATGCTCCTGCTCTGATACGCATGCTTTGTCACTATTACTTACTCAAATTCAGTTGCGCTGGCTGGTGCAGCCAGTAATGCATGTGGGTCCAGTGCATCCGGTACCGGGACGTTATCTGGTTTGGCTGGCTGTATGCCGCCATGCTGTTTGAACACACGCAGTTGAAATACATAAGCTAAAATTTCTGCCACCGCCGCATACAAGGCCTGTGGAATTTCATGTTCCAGTTCGGTGTGCGTATATAAGGCACGTGCCAGCTTGGGAGACTCCAGCGTCATCACCTGATGCTCGGCAGCAATCTCCCGGATTTTCAGGGCAATCGCATCCACCCCTTTGGCGACCACAATAGGGGCACCTGTTTCACCTTCTTTGTAACGTACAGCCACGGCATAGTGCGTCGGGTTGGTAATCACCACATCCGCAGTCGGCACATTCGTCATCATTCTTCTGCGCGCCATTTCGCGCTGTTGCTGACGAATCCGGCCTTTGACCTCAGGGCTGCCTTCAGACTCTTTGGATTCGTCTTTCAATTCCTGCTTGGTCATCTTGTGTTTTTGCGCATATTGATAAAGCTGGTAGGGCACATCAATCACTGCAATCACGACCAGCGCAGAAGCAATCGTCAAAAAGCCGGTTTGCATGTAATCGCTGATATTGCTGATGCCCGTCTCCAAAGGTGTTGCCGACAATCCCAGCATGGGCTCCAGATCTTTTTTCACAATGGCATAGGCCACTGAAGCCACCAATACCGTTTTGGCAATCGATTTAAATAACTCGACCAAAGAGTTTTTTGAAAACAGATTGCCCAGGCCTTTCATCGGATTCAGACGACTGAATTGTGGCATCAGTGATTTCTGCGTCATCACCCAACCACCGACCATCACAGGGGCCGCCACGGCGACTGCCACCATAATCACCGCCAGTGGTAAAAATGCCCACATCAGTTGTTCGACCACTTTAAGCATATGCACAATCAGCAAATTGGGTTCAAAAGCCAGCGCACGGTCGAATTGCAGACCCTGCTTAAGCACGTTCTTCATGGCATCGGCCATGGGTTTGCTTAACATCATCATCGCCAACCCACTGGTAAACAGTACCGCACAGGCAGCCAGTTCTCGCGAGCGCGGAACGTCGCCTTCTTCGCGTGCCTTTTCCAATCGCTTGGGGGACGCGTCCTCGGTTTTTTCCATATCGCTATCTTCAGCCATATTCTCAACTCGCTAGTGGGTGGGTCATCAATGCATAACTGCTTGATACATGATGGTGATTATTGGTCATCAATGTATTTTTTTATGTTGGGAATAGAAGGACTAATCTGCTCCTTTCTCTCAGTTTTTAAATGCAACTTGTTAATGAGTGCAAAGTCGAAAAACAAAAAACATTTAAAAACAGCAGCTTATAAAATAAATAAGATTTTTTTGAAAAAAAACCTAAAGTTTTAGTCAGGCTCGCCGTAAAAGGGATATCAGCTAAATCGTCGCTATACGCAGATCAGACTGAAAAAACACCGGCAAATCGGGTGTTAACGGAATACAACAGGAAAACTTGAATTATTTTTTGAATTGGATTGCAAGATATGCTGCAAGGATCAATGCTCAACACTTAAAGTTTAAAATTAAATTAATAACATAACATATTGTTTTTTATTGATATGTGAATGGCCATGTTAGGGTTTGTAAGACAAACACCTACATGGCTACTTTCGTCTGTCCTACAAAATTAACCGACAAACCCTGATTGTTGGCAATCATGATTGCGCGCAAAGTACGCCTAACGCTCAAGCGTACTTAATATTTACCGCGAAAACTAAAATGGAGAAAGATCATGACTGTCATGCAAAACGATTTACTCGCTGAAATCAAAGATGCCAACCTGAACTACCTCATGCTGGCGCAACAATTGATCCGTGCTGATAAAGCCACCGCAATTTTCCGTCTGGGGATTAACAAGGAAATTGCCAATCTGCTGGAAGGCTTGACCAACCTGCAACTACTGAAACTCTGTAACACCAACATGCTGCTCACCCGTTTCCGTTTTGATGACAGCGAAATTCTGGGCATGCTGACCAGTTATGCCAAAGATCCTTCCCAGGCCCATTTGCACACTGCTGTATTGATGTCAGCACAAGCATCAGAGTCTACTGTATAACCGGTTGCAAGCTGTCTATCTTGAAATAAGAACGATAAAAGGGGTCCATCATGCAAAAGAAAAGTGTAGTAAACGAAGCTGAACAAATTCAACTGGCCATGCAAATGATCACATTGGGTGCACGTCTGCAGCTACTGGAATCACAAACCACATTATCACGTGAGCGTTTAATCAAGCTATATAAGGAAATGAAAGGTGTTTCACCACCTAAAGGCATGCTGCCTTTCTCAACCGACTGGTTTTTGACCTGGCAACCTAACATTCACTCATCCATTTTCTACAACATTTATCGCTTTATGATGGATTACGCAGGCGTAGACGGCATTCAGGCCATTATCAAGGCTTATACGCTGTATATGCAGCAGGTACAAAATCCTGACGCATCAGGACAGGTTGAAGAGCCCGTATTGTCACTCACACGCGCATGGACGCTGGTGCGCTTTGTTGAGAGCAAAATGCTGACCACCAAGGTGTGTCATTGCTGTGGTGGTCAATACATCGTGAACACCTACGACCTGAACTCAAACTATGTGTGCAACCTGTGTCACGTGCCATCACGTGCTGGTAAAACTAAAAAAGCAAAAGAACTCAGCTACAAACTGGTATCCATGACGGCCTGATCATTGGGTTTTGCCTGGATAATTGCCTGAATTTGCATACTTGCAAGGCGGGTTTGTAAATGTTGAAAAAAGGTGTGGTCATGCATTCAGTCACTTCAGGGGCAGGGTTTGCGTTGTTTCGCGGACAGTTTTTGCAGCGCTTTCTGCCCCAAAAACTCTGGAGTCAGGCACTTTTAATACAATTGTCGAGTGTGCTCTTGATTGCGTGCGTTTATCCCGCCGTGATCAACAGCGTATTTGCATTTGAACTGCGTAGTCTTGGCATTCATCTAGAACATGGCCTGATCTGGCTACTGCTACATGTTGTCCTGGTCAGTGTGATGGCGGCTGCCATCCGCATGCCTGTCTGGTGGCGCTGGATTCATCTGGTTTTTCCAATCGCAGTCACGCTCATGCAGGCGCTGGCGTTACCGGCTAGCGTTTATCTCGGCGGATTTATCATCACGCTGGCATTGTATTGGTCTGTACACAATACGCGTGTGCCTTTTTATCCCTCTTTTCCAGCCACCTGGCGTGCCATGCATCACTTGCTGGAGCAACAGGCTGGCGATGATTCCTTACGCGTGCTGGATATTGGTAGCGGTATAGGCGACTTGCCGCTGTTCCTTGCCAAACAACGTCCACATGATCGTGTATCCGGCATTGAAATTGCGCCATTGCCATGGCTGATCAGTTTTATACGTGCGACCTTTTCCGGGTCTGCAGTGAATTTTACGCTCGGTAATTATCAGCAATTGAATTTCGCCGAACAAGATGTGATTTTTGCCTATTTATCGCCAGCTGTGATGGAAGATGTCTGGCAAAAAGTATGTCGCGAAATGCGCACTGGCACCTGTTTTATCAGTTCGGAGTTTGCGGTGCCTGACGTGACTGCGACGCACATCATCTATCCCGGCATTCATGCGCCGGCACTTTACCTGTACCGTTTGCCTTAAAACGCGTTGACTTTCCGGCGCAGGCCGCACTTGCGCACTTCCCCTTTTTCCAGACCGGCTTTTGCTTACCAAAACTAATAGGGCCGCTAAATCCCGTTTATTTGAAAAATTGAATCTGGTGGACGGTTGGTATGCTGTGCTTTATTGATTGCTAAATTTTTGGAGCAAAAAGCATGTTAGTCATTATTGGTTACGTGGTCATTCTAGGCGCTATTTTTGGTGGCTACGCAGCAGCAGGTGGGCATTTGGGCGGCTTATGGCAACCATTGGAGATTGTCATGATTTTCGGCGGCGCTTTTGGTGCATTTGTGGTCGGCAACGATGCGAAATCACTCAAGGCTACCCTTAAAGACTTTCCTAAAGTGTTCAAGGGCTCACATGTCAATAAAGCGATGTATATGGATTTGCTGGCACTCTTGTTCGAGATTCTGACCAAAATTCGCAAAGAAGGCATGATGGCGATCGAGAAGGATGTTGAAGACCCTGAGTCCAGCGCTGTATTCACCAAATATCCCACTATTTTGCACGACCATCATCTGATTGAGTTCATCACAGATTATTTGCGCCTGATGGTGTCAGGCAATATGGATGCATTTCAAGTTGAAAACTTGATGGACAATGAAATTGAAACCCACCACATGGAGGGTCATGTTTCTGCGCATTGCATTGCAAAGCTTGGTGATGCATTGCCGGCGTTTGGTATTGTCGCGGCAGTGATGGGCGTGGTGCACACGATGGAAAGCCTGAGCTTGCCACCTACCGAGTTAGGCGTGCTCATTGGTCACGCGCTGGTGGGTACTTTTCTCGGGATTTTATTGGCTTACGGATTTGTCGGCCCATTGGCAGGTGTTTTAGAAGCCAAGTTAGAAGAAAGCACCAAAGTTTTCCAGACCATTAAAGTGACCTTGCTTGCAAGCCTCAATGGATACGCGCCAGCGATTGCTGTGGAGTTTGGCCGTAAAGTCCTGTACTCCACCGAGCGTCCAAGCTTCTCCGAGCTGGAAGAGCATGTTAAACAAGCCAAGAAATAATCAGGGCTTGATCATACTTACGCCAAGCAAAAAGGAGTACATCCATGGCTGAAGAAAAAATTGCCCCGATTATCGTCAAGAAAATCAAGAAAAGTAGCGGCGGACACCACGGCGGCGCCTGGAAAATTGCTTATGCCGACTTTGTGACCGCAATGATGGCATTTTTCTTGTTGATGTGGCTATTGGGGTCTACCTCGAAAGCGCAAAAAGAGGGCATCTCCGAATACTTTAAAACGCCGTTGAAAGTGGTCTTGATGGGGCCTAGTGTCGGCGCGAGTGATTCCGCATTAAAAAATACCGGCGGCAAGGATGTGACCTTGAAGCAAGGACAGGTCAAGCCAGTGGATGGCGACCCTGGCCGAAACAAAATGATCAAAGAAAAAGAGTTAAAAGAGATGCTCAAACAAGCTGAAAAAGCAAAATTAGAGCAACTCAAGACCAAAATAGAACAGGCGATTGATGATAATCCGGAGCTTAAACAATTTAAGTCTCAACTGAAGCTGGACATGACCAGTGAAGGATTAAGAATACAAATTATAGATGAGCAAAATCGACCGATGTTTGAGAACGCCAGAGCGGATTTGCAACCCTATGCCAAAAAAATTCTGCATGAAATTGGCAAAACGCTCAATGGTGTCGAGAACAAAATAAGTTTGTCCGGCCACACAGATGCGACCCCTTATGCCAATGGAGAACAGGGCTATAGTAACTGGGAGTTATCCGCAGACCGTGCGAACTCCTCCAGACGAGAGTTGATTGCCGGCGGGATGGATGAGTCTAAACTGGTGCGTGTACTTGGCCTGGGCTCTGCAACCTTAATGGACAAAGAAAATCCGTTTAATCCGATTAACCGACGCATCAGCCTGATAGTGATGAATAAAGAGGCAGAGGAAGAGCTGTTAAGAGATAACGAACAGATTTCTGTCAGTGAGCAAGATCAGTCCGGTGTGGATGCACTCAAGAGCAAGCAGGAGTAGGCGCCACATTAAGGGCGCATGTAGTGGGGTATGGTCGAGAAATAAACCTTTTTTACAAGGTTTATTCCACGATTGAATAATAAATGAATCAGGCAAGATAGGACCTATATGAAAACATTGCCCATAGATGAACTGAGAGAATTGCTGGCCGCGGTATCGACCCACGGCGATTGGCATTTGCTTGAAATCGAAACTGATTTGCAACAAACCACTTTTTTGTTGAACGAGGCCATTGAGAAACTGAGTCACAGCTTCATGACTGTGTACGCACAATTGACCGAGCAACAAACAGCACTGAAGTTGTTGGCTGACGCTGGCAAGTTACAACCTGAGGAAATGCAGCAGTTGCAGGTTTTTCAGGACAACATTGGCCAGGAAGTGAACAAGGTTGTGACCGGCATGCAGTTTCAAGACATGACCAACCAGTTGCTGCAACGCACAATTAATCGTGTCAATGGTTTGAAAGCACTGCTGCAGGAGCTTTCCAGCCATCAGGTGCCGATGTCGGCAGAAGATGAACACGACGAAATCAGAAAATTCATTATGCAACTCAATCAGAATTTTGATCAGGGCAGCCAGCATCTCACTGGCAATTTACGCAAGTCTGTCAATCAGCAGGATTTGGCAACTGGCGATATAGATTTATTTTAATCACAGCAAAGTTTAACAAGACTATTGGATAAGGCGAGTGAAAAATGGCGAAGACAATATTAACAGTAGATGATTCCGGGTCATTACGTCAGATGGTGGCTTTCAGCCTGAAAGCTGCAGGCTACGATGTGGTACAGGCCGTTGACGGTCAAGATGGTTTAAACAAGGCAAAAGAAAAAACCGTTGATCTGGTGCTCACTGACCAAAACATGCCCATTATGGATGGCTTGACATTGATTACCAATTTGCGAGGCCTGGCTTCTTATCAGAAGGTACCTATCTTAATGCTGACGACCGAGTCTTCGGATGAAATGAAAGCTAAAGGTAAAGCGGCAGGTGCAAACGGCTGGCTGGTAAAGCCGTTTGATCCCAAGCGCTTGATCGAAGTTGTACAGAAGGTGATTGGCGCTTAAGGCCATTCAGCCTCAGCATAAGGGAGAATACTATGACAGTGGATATGAGCCAGTTTTATGAGGTGTTTTTTGACGAGGCTGAAGAGTTATTGGCCGAGGCAGAACGCCTGTTACTCGGCATTGATGTCGCTGAGCCAGATATCGAGCAGTTGAATGCCATTTTCAGGGCAGCCCACTCCATCAAGGGGGGGGCGGCTACTTTTGGCTTTATGGACATGGCAGAAATTACCCATGTGCTGGAGAACCTGCTGGATAAAATTCGCAAACAGGAAATGGCGCTGACCAATGAGCATGTAGATGCTTTTCTGGCCGCTAAAGATGTGATCAAGATGCAACTGGATGGTCATCGCCATGGCAGTAGTGTGGATGCCGAGCAGGTGGGTGATGTTTCCATGATGCTCAAATCCCTGTCTGAAGGCAAGGGTGCAGCCATCCCTGCCGATCCACTGATTGAAGAATCCAAACCGATACCTGAAGCACTGCAAGTGGCAGATCAGAAGCCATTGATTGAATTAACGGCAGATGATAAAGCCAAAGGCCTCAAGCTCTACGATGTAGGGCTGCCGGAAGTGACAGAACGTGACTTGAGTAACTTGAAAGACGAGCTTGCCCTGCTGGGTGAAGTCGCGGTTTATCAACGTGACAATAACGCACATGCTCTGCTGATCAAAACGGACTCGAGCGCGGATGACATTGTCTCCATCTGTTCGTTTATTGTAGACCCTGATGCCTTAGATGTGCAGGAGGCTGGTGCGCCTGCTGCACCCGTGGTGACAGAAGCGGCGCCTGTTGTCGCTGAAGTTGTTCAGGCTGCGACAGAAGACCTGGGATATGGCTTCTTTGATGATGATCCTGTGGTCACTAGCGAACCCCAGCCAGCTGCCAAATCACAAGCCCCGGTATCTGCCGACGGCAAGGTGAAAGTGGCAGAGGAAATGGGCTATGGCCTGTTTGCTGAAAATGGCCAGGACTCACAAGAAGAGGGCTATGGCTTTTTTGCACCATTCAAGCCACATCCTGATGCGCCAAAAGCACAAATGATCGGTGACGAAACACCGGTCAGTACCATCATTCCTGCTACAGCAAGCCCATCTGAAACTTCGGTCGCGGCGACTGCGGTGCAAGAAGACAGACGTGCGCAACCAAGACGTGAGGCAGACAAACCTGCAGCTCAGAATGCTGAAAGCAGCTCTATTCGTGTCGGCGTTGAAAAAGTGGATCAGCTGATTAACCTGGTCGGCGAACTGGTGATTACCCAGGCCATGATTGAGCAGCGTGTAAATGCGCTTGACCCGGTGGAAAATGAAGCGCTGATTAACAGCCTCAGCCAACTGACACGTAATACCCGCGATTTGCAAGAATCTGTGATGTCTATCCGCATGATGCCGATGGACTTTGTATTCTCGCGCTTTCCGCGCATGGTACGTGACCTGGCGGCCAAGCTGGGCAAAAAGGTGGAATTTGTCACCAGTGGCGCGGCAACTGAACTGGATAAAAGTCTGATTGAGCGCATTGTCGATCCGCTCACCCATTTGGTGCGTAACAGTGTGGACCACGGCATTGAAAAACCCGAAGCACGTAAAGCCATAGGTAAGTCTGAAAGTGGCACATTGACACTGTCTGCTGCACATAAAGGCGGCAGCATTGTGATTGAAGTGACCGATGATGGCGGCGGCTTGAACCGTGAAAGAATTTTAGCAAAAGCGATGTCAAATGGCTTGCCTGTCAATGAAAGCATGACAGACAGCGAAGTGTACAGCCTGATTTTTGCGCCTGGATTTTCAACCGCGGAAGTCGTGACCGATGTATCCGGTCGTGGTGTGGGGATGGATGTGGTCAAACGTAACATTACTGCCATGGGCGGTAATATCGAGATCCGTTCCGCACTGGGCTATGGCACGACCATCTCCATTTCACTGCCATTGACACTGGCTATTCTGGACGGCATGTCTGTTTCACTGGGCAAGAGCGTCTATGTGGTACCACTCAACCTGATTGTTGAAACCCTGCAACCACGTGCTGAAGACCTGAAAACGGTCACGGGTGAAGGACTCATGGTGCATGTACGCGGAGAATATTTACCGATTATCGCTTTGCATGCCTTGTTTAACCACCCGACCGAGATCACCAGCCCGACAGAGGGGGTATTACTGATTCTGGAATCAGATGGTAAAAAATCGGCTTTGTTTGTAGACCGCCTTGTCGGCCAGCAGCAAGTTGTGATCAAGAGCCTGGAAACCAACTTCAAACGGATTCCAGGGGTATCTGGCGCCACCATTATGGGCGATGGCTCAGTGGCATTGATTCTGGATGTGCCAGCCATTACACAAATGGGACAAACCACTAATTATGTCACCGGGGGCATGGCATTTGCCAATCAGAACTATTCAACTTTAGATAAGCATATCAATGCATAAGGAGCGTATGCAATGACAACCACTGAAATGAGCAACACCCAGAGTACTGCTGCCAGCAACCTGAAAACGGCTGCCGGAGAATACCTGACGTTTGTCCTGGGTAACGAGCAGTATGGTATCGAAATTTTAAAAGTACAGGAAATCCGCGGCTACGATGCAGTCACCCAGATTGCCAATATGCCAGCCTTTATCAAGGGTGTGGTCAATTTGCGCGGAAAAATTGTGCCGATTGTCGACCTGCGTATCAAGTTCAATCTTGGTAAGGTCGAATACAACGAATTCACTGTGGTCATTATTCTCAACCTCAATGGCCGCATCGTCGGCATTGTCGTGGATGGTGTATCAGATGTACGCGAGCTGCGCGAGGAACACTTGCGCGAGGTGCCGTCACTGGTGACTCGTATTGATACGAAATATATCGTAGGCCTGGCGACCATCGAACAGGAAATGTTGATTCTGGTGGATATTGAAAAACTGATGACAAGTGATGAAATGGAGTTGATGGACGCAGTGGTGCACTAAACCACCCATCAGAAACACCGAGAACAACAGGGGGATATTATGATTTCAAGCATTTTGAACATGCTGGCTGGTAGTACCAAAGAGTACCGGACAATTAAAAATGAAGTGAGTGAGTTTAAAGCATTAAAGGCAGAGATCAACAAAGCACGCTGCATTGTTGAATTGAATGCCAATGGCGAAATCACGCATGGTAATCACAACTTGTGCCAGGCACTGGGTTACAACGAGTCAGAATTACTTGGTCAGCATCATCGCATCCTGTTATCTCGGGCAGAAGCAAGCAAGCCCGAATACGAACAATTCTGGTCAGCATTAAAAAGTGGTCAATCGCAAGTAGGCACTTTCAAAATGGTGAATAAAGTCGGTGAAGATTTCTGGTTTCAAGGCTATTACGCGCCAGTCTGTGATGGACCAAACAAAAGCCTGCGTAAAGTGGTGGCGTATTTAACCGACATTTCAAAAGAAAAAGCGCGCACCCTGGCTTTACAGGTGGAAGAGGATGCCCTGAATCAGTCATTTGGGGTGATGGAATGTGACATGCAAGGCACTATTTTATCTTGCAATGAGATGTTCCTGAAACCGCTGGGCTACGCAGAAAAAGAAGTTGTTGGCCAGCCGGTCAGCAAAATTCTGTCTGCTGAAACAGCCAGCAGCGTCGCCTATAAATCGCTATGGCAAGAACTGAATAATGGTAAAAGTATCACCAGAGAAATTTGTCGCGTTGCAAAAAACGGTGATGAATTCTGGTTTCAATCCACGTATGTTCCCGTCAGGGATGAATCGGGCAAGCCAAGCAAAGTGGTGGTCTACTCTTACTGCGTGACCGAGGAAAAGCGCAAGAATGCTGATTACATTGGGCAGATCAAAGCGATTAATCAAACACAGGGCGTGATTGAGTTTGATCTCGAAGGCAATGTGCTCGCTGTGAATGATCGGTTTTTAAATTTCGTCGGTTATGGTCGTGAGGAGTTACTGGGTCAACATCACAGCACGCTTGTTTCGGAGAGATACAAACAAAGTCAGGAATACAGGGATTTTTGGGCAGCATTGAACAACGGCCAGCCCAATGAGGGTGTTTACCATCGCTATGGTAAAGGGGGCAAAGACATTTGGCTGCAAGCCAGCTATAACCCGATTATCGGTCTAACAGGCAAGCCATTTAAAGTGGTTAAGTATGCGACAGATATTACCAAAGCAGTGTTGGCAGACAAAGCACAAGCCAAAAAGGCCGTTGAAGCCGTGATGATCAAGAATGCGCTGGAATCTTCAACCAGTAGCTTGATGGTTGCAGATAATGATGGAATCATTTCCTATATGAATCCCTCCACGCTGGAGCTGATGCGCGAATTCCAGCCAGCATTAAGAAAAATATTCCCCAGTTTTGATGCTGACAAACTGATCGGTCAGAACTTTGATATTTTCCATAAAAGTCCCTCGCATCAGCGTAATTTACTGGCCAGTTTAAAAGAGCGTCATATCGCGGAATTACCTGTGGGCGATCTGTTTATCCGCTTGACCGCAAACCCGCTGTTTGATGATAAGGGCGAGCGTATGGGCTCAGTGGTGGAATGGGTCAATCTTACAGAAGAGAAACGGGTTGAAAACGAGATTACAACCATTGTTGAGGGTGCAGTTACCGGCAATCTGTCTGACCGTCTTGACGCTTCAAAAGTGAAGGGTTCTGTTGCAAAAACAATGGAATCCATTAACCAGTTGTTAGACAGTTTCAGTGACATACTCTTGCAAGTACGTGATGCTGGCGAAACCATCAACACCGCTGCCCAAGAAATTTCCAGTGGCAACAACGATTTATCCAGCCGCACCGAGCAACAGGCTTCCAGCCTCGAAGAAACCGCTTCCAGTATGGAGCAGCTGGCCTCCACCGTGCGGCAGAATGCAGACAATGCCCGTCAGGCCAATCAAATGGCAGAGGCGGCTTCGCAAGTGGCTGTGCGCGGCGGCGATGTGGTCGGCAATGTGGTTTCAACAATGAGTGCCATCAATGAAAGTGCGCACAAAATTGAGGACATTATTACTGTGATTGACGGCATTGCGTTCCAGACCAATATTCTGGCGTTGAATGCTGCGGTTGAAGCGGCGCGCGCCGGTGAGCAGGGCCGTGGTTTTGCTGTGGTGGCGGGGGAAGTGCGTAATCTGGCACAGCGTTCCGCCAGTGCAGCCAAAGAGATTAAAGAATTGATCAGTGACTCGGTGAGCAAAACAGCCGAAGGCACCAAGCTGGTACAAAGTGCGGGTGAAACCATGCATGAAATTGTCTCTTCAGTACAGCGTGTGACCGACATCATGAGTGAAATTACAGCGGCCTCTGCGGAGCAAAGTGCCGGCATTGATCAAGTCAATGGTGCAGTGACCAATATGGATGAAGTCACCCAGCAGAATGCGGCCCTGGTTGAAGAAGCTGCTGCGGCGGCTGAGTCACTGGTAGAGCAGGCATCGAATCTGATGGACTCTGTGAACCATTACCAATTACGCAGTGTGTCAGGCAATGTGCAATCGGCGCCCCGTTCCAGTCAGCGACTGGCAGCAAGCCCTGTCAAGGCACAGGCAACAATAAGCCAAGCCAAGCCTATGCAAAATGCTGAATATAAAAAGCCGCTTAAAACAGGGACAGACAATACTGACTGGGAAGAATTCTAAGGCCGTTTTTTGTATTGGAGACAGATCATGTCCAGCAAGATATATGAGTTTATTGAAGTAATAAATGATGTCTTCTTGATCTGGTCGTGTGCATTGGCTGGCTATCCTGTCTAGCGTGTGTAAATAACATCAGCCGGCTGTTACAAAGTGAAGGTGCAGGGGGCAAACGTTGAACATAAAAGAAACACAATTATTCGAGAAAATATCTGGAGCCAAGGCAAAAAAACACGCCGCGCAGTGCGCACTGGAACAGGAAGCCAAGCTTAAGGCCATAGATAGAGTGCTGGGAGTGATTGAATTCACGCCTAGTGGTGAAATTCTCGATGCAAATGCCAACTTTTTAGCGGCAGTGGGGTATCGTAAAGAAGAGATTGTGGGCAAGCACCACAAGATATTTATGCCCAGTGGCCAGGCTGACCAGCCAGCATATCATGCGTTCTGGCAAAGCCTGGGGAGTGGATCCGTGCAGCAGGGGCAGTTCAAGCGTGTGGCGCGTGATGGTTCCGAACTTTGGCTGGAGGCAAGTTACAACCCGGTGTTTGATGACACCGGCAAGGTCAGCAAAGTCATTAAATTTGCCACAGTCATCACTGCACAAAAAAAACAGGGCATTGAATTTCAGGGGCAAATGACCGCCATTAACAAGGTGTTGGGCGTCATTGAATTTTCACTGGATGGGCATATTCTGGCAATGAATGACAACTTTGCCAAGATCACCGGCTTTGCGCCTGACGAAGTCATCGGCAAACATCACCAACTATTCATGCCCCCGGAAGCCTTAGGTAATGATGGCTATCGCCAGTTTTGGTTAAGCTTGGCCCAAGGACAGTCTGACAGTGGCGTCTATCAGCGTGTTGGTAAGGACGGCAAAGAAGTCTGGTTGCAAGCGACCTATAATCCTATTTTTGATGAAGACGGCAAACCGTATAAAGTCGTCAAATTTGCCATGGATATCACAGCGCAAAAGCAAAAAGAGGCGGATAGCACAGGCCAAATGCAAGCGATTCAACAGATGATGGCAGTGATTGAGTTTGACTTGCAGGGCAATATCCTGGCGACCAATCCGATTTTTTTACAGACCATGGGTTATCAGCAGTCTGAAGTACTGGGCAAACATCACCGCATGTTTGTGCTGGCTGAAGAGCAGCAATCTGCTGAATACCAGCAATTCTGGAAGGATCTTGCACAAGGCAAGTCGTACTCCGGGGTATTCAAACGTATCGGGGCGCAAGCGAAACAAGTCTGGTTGCAAGCCAGTTACAACCCGATTTTGGATCTGAATGGCAAACCATTCAAGATTGTGAAGTATGCCACCGATATTACCGAGCAATATCTGCGGGACAGGGATAATGCCGGTCAAATTGCGTCGATCAATCGTTCGCTGGGGACTATTGAGTTTTCGCTGGACGGGCATATTTCCAAAGTAAATAAAAACTTTATGGATGTGGTTGGATATACTGAATCTGAAATTATTGGGCACCACCACCGGATGTTTATGCCGGAAAACCAGAAATATGCGCCTGAGTATCAGGCATTCTGGCAAAACCTGGCGCAAGGAAAGTTTCAGGCAGGGGTGTTTCAGCGCGTCAACAAGCAGGGACAGCCAGTGTGGCTGCAGGCCAGCTACAATCCGATTCTGGATGAAAAAGGTCAGCCGGTCAAAGTGGTCAAGTATGCCATTGATATTTCCGAGCAGAAAGCCACCGAAAGCGGCCTGATTCAGTCAGTTTCAGAAACACAGCAATTACTCGAGTCTTCACAAAATGGTGACATGACTGCCCGTATTGATTTAAACGGAAAAGCAGGCCAGATTTATAGTCTATCAAAAGGTATTAATGCCTTGATGGATATGGTGACGCAGATTCTGGTACAGGTAAAAGAGTCTGCAGCCACGATCAATACAGCGGCCAATGAAATTTCAACGGGCAATATAGATTTGTCGACACGCACAGAAAAACAAGCGCACAGCTTGCAAGATACCGCGGCCAGCATGAGTCAATTGGCAGGTACGGTAAAACAAAATGCCGAAAATGCCAAACAGGCAAATCATCTGGCTGGTTCGGCTTCCACGGTAGCTGTGCGTGGCGGACAGGCGGTGAGTGAAGTGGTAGAAACCATGAGAGCCATTAATGAAAGCGCGAAAAAAATTGAAGACATTATCTCGGTGATTGATGGCATTGCTTTTCAAACAAACATTCTGGCCCTGAATGCGGCCGTGGAAGCCGCACGTGCCGGTGAACAGGGTAAAGGCTTTGCGGTGGTAGCCGGAGAGGTACGTAATCTGGCACAACGCTCAGCCAGTGCGGCCAAGGAAATCAAGGAGCTGATTGCCGATTCTGTGAGCAAAACCATGGAAGGCACCCAGCGGGTGGAAGACGCTGGCAAAACCATGACGGAAATTGTGCAATCGGTACAACATGTGGGCGATATCATTAGCGAGATTTCCTCTGCCTCAATGGAGCAAACCACTGGCATTGATCAGGTGAATGTAGCGATCACCAGTATGGATGAAACGACACAGCAAAATGCAGCATTGGTGGAGGAAGCGGCTGCTGCGGCCGAATCGCTGGTTGAACAGGCAAACCAGCTTTCTGATCTGGTTGCACAATACAAACTTGAAAAAAGTGATGCCGGGAACCGATATACGTCAAGGCGTACAGGCACCTATTCATAACAAAAACAGAGTGGATGTTGTCCACCTGGATGATAGCCGGTCTCATGACCGGCTTTTTTTATGGATAACATAATTAAAGGGCATTTAAAGCGTTTATTTCGGGATTGGGAATTTTTCCCGATAGCTTATATTTTCATATGCAATCCGCGATTGTTTAATTGATAAGGCATTGAGTGATGAAAACCAATTTACCAGTGACACAAAAAGAGATCGAACTTAAAGAGGGCACCTCTATTGTGTCCAAAACCGATTTAAAAGGTGCGATCACTTATATCAATCGCGATTTTCTCGAAGTGAGCGGTTTTAGTGAAGCCGAGTTAATAGGCAAAAACCACAATATCATTCGTCATCCGGATATGCCCCCAGCCGCATTTGAAGACTTGTGGCTTACTGTGAAAGCAGGCAAACCTTGGAACGGCATGGTAAAAAATCGCTGTAAAAACGGTGACCACTACTGGGTAGAGGCAAATGTCGCCCCCATCCGCGAGGGATCCGCTGTGGTGGGTTACATGTCTGTACGTAACAAGGCCACACGCCAGAAAATTGAACAGGCAGAAAAGCTATACCAGCTGATGCGCGATGGTAAAACACCACAACCGGGCTGGGGAGAAAAACTGGCCGCCAGCATTGGCGATGTATCCATGTTTTATAAACTCTCTGCAGCCTTGTTGACGCCTGTGGCTGTGATATCCAGTTTTGGCTTGTATAGACACGATCCAAATGTATGGGTAGGGACTGCTGCAGGAGTGGCGGCCGCTTTACTAGCCGGTGGTTTATTCTCGATCAAGCTCAAAAAATCTATTCAAGTCCTGTCGCATGCCATTGATGGATTAGCAGGCGGTCATTTAAACGTCGAGGTAGATACCCGCGGTAATGACGAGTGGGGTACGTTGATGAAAACACTCAAATCCATGCAAATCAAGATCGGTTTTGATGTGAATGATGCCAGAAAAATGGCTGAAGAAGCGGGTCGTTTGCAAACTGCGCTGGATCAGAGTGCCACTGCATTTACTTACAGTGACAGTCATCATCAATTGCAATATATGAATGGCACAGCGCGCATGTTCTGGCAGGAAATGGCAGGTGACATTGCGCAAGTACATAGCGGTTTTAGTGTAGAGGGCATGTTTGGTCATCCTTTGACCACTTACCTTGCTGAAGACATGCGTGCTGCATTTTCTGAAATTTCAAAAACACCTAAAGTCATAGAAATTTCCATGTACGGCAAAAAACTCCAGGCAACGATTGTGTCCGTGTTCACGCCAAAAGGCGAATACCTAGGCCGCATGACGCAATGGGACGATAAAACTGCCGAGTATATCGGGCAGCAGGAAGTGTTCAGACTGGTAAATGCCGCTGCGGCCGGGCATCTTGGCCAGCGCGTGGACATGTCCAAGCTGCCTGCCGGGTTCGTACAAGAGATTGGACTCGGCATCAACCAGATACTGGATGCGTTAATTACGCCATTGAATGTGGCTGCAAAATATGTGGAAGATATTTCACAAGGCAACATCCCGGCCAAGATCACCGAGCATTATCACGGCGATTTTAATACCATTAAAAACAACCTCAACCAGTGTATTGACGCAGTCAATGCTTTGATTGCGGATGCCAATGTATTATCGAACGCTGCAGTAGAAGGGCGTTTGTCCGTGCGCGCAGATGCCACCAAGCATAATGGCGATTTTAGAAAAATAGTAGAAGGCGTCAATGCAACGCTAGACTCTGTGATTGGGCCGTTAAATGTTGCAGCACAGTGTGTTAACAGTATTTCAAAGGGCGATATTCCTGACCGTATTCAAGGGCACTACAACGGTGACTTTAACGAAATCAAGAATAGCCTGAATACCTGTATTGAAGCCGTCAATATATTGGTGGCCGATGCCGAATACCTCACAGAAGCTGCACGCGAAGGCCGTATTACCGTGCGTGCTGATGCCAGCCGCCATCAGGGTGACTTCCGTAAAGTGGTAGAAGGTGTAAACAGCACGCTGGACCTGATTGTAGAACCGATTGTGGCTGTCAGCGAAGCGGTGGAAACCATCACCACGGCTGCTAACGAAATTTCATCAGGTAACGCAGACTTGTCAGCCCGTACCGAACAGCAAGCTTCCAGCCTGGAAGAAACAGCCGCCAGCATGGAAGAACTGGCTTCAACCGTGAAACAGAATGCCGAGAACGCCAAACAGGCGAACCAGCTGGCAGTGGCTGCTTCAGGCGTTGCCACCAGAGGCGGCGTAGTCGTGAGTGAAGTGGTGGCGACCATGAGTGCGATTAACGACAGTGCCAAGAAGATTGAAGACATTATCTCGGTGATTGACGGTATTGCCTTCCAGACCAATATCCTGGCCTTGAATGCAGCCGTTGAAGCGGCACGTGCAGGTGAGCAGGGTAGAGGCTTTGCAGTGGTGGCCGGTGAAGTGCGTAATCTGGCACAACGTTCTGCCAGTGCAGCCAAAGAGATTAAAGAACTGATCAGTGATTCTGTGAGCAAAACCACAGAAGGCACGCGTCTGGTTGAGAATGCAGGGGTGACCATGGATGAAGTGGTTTCTTCAGT
>CALRJH020000014.1:0-69758 GCA_943367475.1 Paenacidovorax caeni
GTACCAGTCACAGCAATTGATGCCGCGGTTGACTCAGCAACGTTCACGATACCATCGCCAGCAACGTTCGCATCCAGACTGATTGCCAAAGCAGGTGGCAACAGGTTCACGGTGTAAGTTTGAGTGTCGGTTGCGGTCGCACTGTTACCCGCCGCATTCGTTGTCGTTACGCTTGCAAATACTGTTGCATCAGGATCCTTAGCCAAGTCTGCACCTGGCACATTGATCGAGAATGTACCGTCAGACGCAACTGCGCCGGTAAAATCTTTACCATTCACAGTCACTGTCACAATGTCACCAGCTTTGAACTGGCCACTCACCGTACCAGTCACAGGAATCGCTGCCGCGGTTGACTCCGCAACGTTCACAATACCATCACCAGCAACGTTCGCATCCAGACTGATCGCTACCGCTGGAGGCAACAGGTTCACGGTGTAGGTCTGAGTATCAGTTGCAGTTGTGCTGTTACCTGCAACATCGGTAGTCGTCACGCTTGCTTCGATTGTACGATCAGCATCCGAGGTCAAATCTGCACCTGGGACGTCAATAGAGAATTTACCGCCAGCCAATACAGCACCCGTAAAAGTTTTGTTGTTGATACTGAGCGTGACAATGTCACCAACCTTGAACTGACCGCTCACTGTACCGGTGACAGGAATTGCAGCTGCGGATGACTCAGCAACGTTCACAATACCATCACCAGCAACGTTCGCATCCAGGCTGATCGCCAATGCTGGCGGATCAACATCCACACCATATGTTTGTGAATCAGTGGCCGTACTTGAATTACCTGCAGTATCCGTCACAGTAATGCGAGCATCAATCGTACGATTCGCGTCAGCAGCCAAATCAGCACCAGGCACATTGATCGAGAATGTACCAGCAGCAGTCACTGTGCCAGTGAAATCATTGTTATTTACGGTAATAGTGACTACATCACCGGCTTTGAACTCGCCCTTCACTGTACCCGTTACCGGAATACCTGCAGATTGGGACTCAACCAAGTTAACAACGCCATCGCCTGCGACGTTAGAATCCAGCGTGATGGTCACTTCAGGTGCTTTGACATCAACCGTGAAGGTCTCGCTGTCTTTCGTGCTTACATTGCCAGCAAGGTCAGTCACGGTAATTTTTGGTGTGTAAGTACCACTTGTCAAACCTGCACCCGTTAAAGGCACTGTCCATATCGCTGTTCCATTTGGTCCTGCGGATACGGTAGCTGTATATGTGGCGCCATTCACTGTGACCTGAACTTTATCGGTCACGCTTTCTGTAGTACCGGTTAAAGTTGGCGCTGGGTTTTTGGTGATGTTGTCTGTTTGACTTGCACCAGTATCATCATCCACCGTCTCTGGCAGTTGACCACTGATCTTCGTTAAATCTGGTGGCGTCGTGTCGACGCTGTAAGTTTGTGTGTCGATTGCTGTCGTGGAGTTACCTGCTGTGTCAGTGACTGTCACACGCGCATCAATGGTACGGTCAGGATCAGCTGCCAAATCTGCACCAGGTACATTGATTGTAAATGTACCGCCCGCAGCCACTGTCCCTGTAAAGTCCTTGTTATTTACAGTAATAGTCACCACATCACCGGCTTTGAACTCGCCAGTGACTTTACCAGTAACGGGGATACCCGCAGATTGAGACTCAACCAGGTTAACCACACCATCGCCTGCGACGTTAGAATCCAGCGTGATGGTCACTTCAGGTGCTTTGACATCAACCGTGAAGGTCTCGCTGTCTTTCGTGCTTACATTGCCAGCAAGGTCAGTCACGGTAATTTTTGGTGTGTAAGTACCACTGGTTAGTGCAGCGCCTGTCAAAGGCACAGTCCATACTACTGTTCCATTCGGTCCAGCGGATACTGTGGCTGTATAGTCTTTACCATCAACAGTGATGACTACTTTATCGGTCACGTTTTCTGTAGTACCGGTTAAAGTTGGCGCTGGGTTTTTGGTGATGTTATCTGTTTGACTTACACCAGTATCATCCTCCACGGTCTCTGGCAGTTGACCACTGATCTTCGTTAAATCTGGTGGCGTCGTGTCGACGAATGCAGAGTCTGATGCAGAGGGTGAAACCTGACCTGACTGGTTTGTCACTGAGGCAGTCACCACTAATGTAGTGCCTTCCAAGCTTGCTGGGACAGGAATCTCGACATTAACAAATCCGGCTGCAATGTTTGCTGCAGTGAGGGTGACAGCAATTGCGCCAGTATTGTGAGTGATATTAACTACATCACCAGGCTCAACACCAATTGGCAATCCTATACGTGCAGTCGTTGTACCATTTTGCACTTCGCTGGCATTGAGGAAACCTTCTGGGGATAGGTCATCAACCAGTGTCACCGTTGGGGAGTCAGTTGCCTCCGCAAAATAAACATAATTCGGGGCAATCCCGCCTAATGTTGCACTTGTGCCCGAACCATTACCACCATTATAGTTGCTGGCGTTAGCATCGGCAGTTTGAATTCTATCCAGGTTTACAAAGCTTGCGTTACCATCACTACCTGGAGCACCCGCTGCCGGATCATCCAATACATCGGTGACGTCACGACCTTCATTTAAGGCAGTCAGCACCGCATCAAAAATCGCCTGATTCACGGCATTCTCGGTCACATCTGAAACGTCAGCCTGCGCCAGATTTTCTGTAATCTTAACTGTTTGTGCTTCAGCAAAATTCACTGTCTCACCGTTTGCAAGCTTTACAACAACCGTTGCACCTGAAGCAGTCACGACTTTATCACCAGCGTGCAAAGCTTCGCCTTCCTTAAGCATATGGCGATTGCCTTGCTCATCAACAACGATTGCCATTCCTACAACTTTTGTCACAGTTCCAATTACAGTAGCCATTTTTATCCTCACAAAAATTTGAGACCAAGGTCACGTTGAACGCTATTAGACTGGATTGCAAACTCAAGGTCTATTGTACTGAAGTACAGTATTTTGAAATAAGCCCCAGCTTTCCGACTGACAAGCGGTTAATCCAATAAAAAACGGGATCACAGATGTGATCCCGTTTTAACGGCTGCAAGCCTTCGCCTGCAGATATACTTTACGATTAAAGCGTTACTCTGCTACTTGCTGGTAACGAATCACCTCAACACGACGGTTTGCATCATTACCGTTGATTGGATCATTTTCTTCAAGCGGTTTAGAGAAGCCATAGCCTTTTACGATGATCCGTTTTGGATCCATACCTTTTTTGGCCAGATAGTCAGCCACTGCTTTTGCACGCTTCTCGGATAGCAACAAATTGTATTTCTCTTTGGAGGTGTTGCGCTTGTCAGTATGACCCGCAATTTCAAAGCGGTCATTACCCCACTCCTTAACAACATCGTAGACAATATCCAGATCAGCATAAGACTCAGGCATGATAATGGCACTGTTCGCCTGGAAGAGAATCCGTGGAGTAAACTTCATTGTCGCTTTTTCCTGGGTTTTAGGCTGGAAAGCACCAGCATCCCAAGGTTTTGCATTTGCCAGCAATGCAGCTTTGTCAGGTACGACTTGTGTTGCCGCGATGGCTGTACATATATTCTCACGATCCATGTATTCTTCACGCGCATACTCACCGACATCTGCACGGGTGACACCTAATTTACGCAACAGCAAGCCTTGGCCTGCATAGGTTCTTGCATAGGCAGTATTCATATCCATTTCGGCAATGGTGAAATTACGGCGAGACTGAAAGTATTCGTTCTCAGTATCGAGTAAGTCCAGCAAGGTACGCTGACCAATTTCATACTGCTTACGATAGGCCAGACGCGCCTTCTCGATCGAGTCCTGATGTTGTTGGCGATAGGCAACTTGTTCTTTAAGTTGCTTGATGCTGTTATAAGCAATCGAAACTTGCTGACGTGCATCAATACACGCTTTATCACGCAAATCATGTGATTGGTTTAAATTTTCAACGGCCGAATCCAGATTGGATTTATCCGTGAAGCCATTGAAAATGTTCCAGCTGGCAGTCACTTCCAGGGTGTCTGCAGCAAGGGTACTGTTTTCACTCACACCGTTTACATCAATTACTTTTCGACCTTGCAAATCTACACGCGGCATGAATGGCGCTTTTCTGCCAGAAACAGATTTCTCAACTGCAATAATATTTTCAATCGATGCCAGAATATTAGGGTTTTGTTTATAAGCCAAGTCCAGGGCTTGTTCCGGACTCTCAGCCAACCCTTCGTTGGACATCATCACTTCAACTACATTACCAGAAGGCAACTCACCTACCAAACGCTGGAAACGTGCAGAAACATCATACAGATTGGTGGTTTCTGTCAACAGATTAGCTTCCGCCAAAGCCAAACGACCAGTCGCCTGCTCCAGGTCAACTTTTTTGCCTACACCTGCATCTACCCGCGATTTAATTTTATCGAACACCTGCTTGTGTACTACAAAGTTATCCTGTGCATAAGACACCAGACGACGATATCGTAGCAAATCAAAATAGGCTGCCGCTGTATCCAGCGCTACACTTTGCATTTGTGCCTGCAATTCATAGAATCGCGCTTTAGCCACATGATCAAGACGGCCAACTTCGGAGGGGGTCGCCAGACCATCAAAAATCATTTGACGCAAGGTCAGTGTTGACTGTTGATTAGGCGTATAAGTATTGTTAACGTTAGGCGTCAAGCGCTCCTGATTTCTGAACGTTTGATCAATCGTTAAATTTGGCAGGTATCTACCCTTGGCTGCAGACTCATCGAACTCGGAAGCTTTAAAAGCGTGAAAACGCGCTTGAACTTCAGGGTTTTCCGATACCGCTTTTTCGATCATCTTTTCCAAGGTATCCGGGCTGGCAGCCCATACGCTGGCAGAGTACGAAAATACACCCATTAGAATTGCCGAAGCGATTTTTTTTAGTTTCATGTGCAGGCTCTTAACAAGTTATAAAGATTGAGTCACTAACGAGTATAGCGACTCAACTGTTACGGCACAAGGGGAACTAGCCTAGTTTGCGCATAGTCCTACGGCGATTTGAGGTTAAAAGTGTGCAAATATGCCTAAAAAGAGGCATTTTTTATGGGTAAATTTTCAAATAAAACATAAATTTACATCAATTATAAAAAACAAACCATAAAATACATTAAGAATTCAAATGTAATTTACTCAAACCTTTTTTTTGAACGTTACCGACAGAAAAAAAAGAGTTTTCAGGGGACTTACCCTGCAGCACCAACGCAAGATGTAAACGGTCCTTCACATTTAACGTTTCAAATACGGAGGTTAAATGCGCTTTGACGGTGCGTTCGGAAATGGAGAGTACACGCGCAATTTCCTTATTACTGAGCCCTTTGGCGGCTTCTAACGCAACCTCACGCTCGCGCCTGGTAAGTGCTTCCAATATCTCTTCCTGCTGCAGCGCACTTTGATGCATGGGTTGTGTGGTGATGGCAATTAAATGCTTGAGCAACTCTCTGCCCAGCCAGACACCGCCATGCGCAACAACGCTGGCGACCTCTTTGAGTACTTTGGGATGTGCATACGCATGCAAATAGCCTACAACACCCAGTGCCAAGGCTTGCATAGCTTCAGCCTGATCCGGATTATTTGACAGTACAATCACTTTTGCATGTGGCGCACGGCTCAAAATAGTTTGCACCAGGGCCTTCCACTGTGCATCTTGTTCCAGCAAGACATGCACCCAGACAATCGTGTTGTCGGCCACTTTTAAGGAAGCGTCATTGGCAGCGATCAATCTTTCTGGAAAAGCCTTCTCCCAGGATTCAATCGGTTGCGGTAAAGATGTAATAAACAAATGTTTCATAGTAATTAGCGCTCGGTTAATGCATATGATTTTGCTTTAAGTACCGGTTTCAGCAGATACGACAATACCGTTTTCTTACCGGTCAAGATGTCTACCTGTGCCACCATCCCAGGAATAATCGGCAAATGGTCGCCCAGATTATTCTTAATTGTTCTTACTTTAACGACATAAAATGCATTTCCTTTATCGTCAATTGTAGAGTCAGCAGCAATATCTTCAACTACGCCATCCAGACTGCCGTAAATAGTGTAATCGTAGGCCGTCAATTTAATAATCGCTGGCTGTTGCGGCCGAATAAAGGCAATGTCTTTAGTCTGTATTTTCGCCTCAATCACCAGACTATCGTCCGAAGGCACCACTTCCATGACTTCTTTGCCTGGCTGAATGACGCCACCCACCGTGTTGAAATAAAGCTTGCTGATTTTGCCGTTTACGGGTGACAGCAGTGTTGACTGCTTGACCTTATCGGACAATGCCAGACTGGACTGCGTCAAACTATTGATTTTCGCGGTCGTTTCATTCAGGTCTGTTCGAACTTTACTCAAAAAGGACTGCTGCGCTTCTGATATTTTCCGTCTGGCCTCTGAAATAGCGGCGGTCAGGCGACCCAACTGTGCCGATGCCTGATCAATATCCCCCTTGGCCCTGTTCGCTTCGCGTTCCAGGCGCAGAATTTCGATCTCTGAAACCGCGCCACTACTCAACAAGGGACGGTTGGCAGCCAGCTCCTTCATGTTCGACTCATAGGTTTTAATCGCGACTTCTTTTTTAAACTGTACTTCAGACAACTCGCGTTCACGTTGAGAAAGCTGGTCTCGGGCAATATTAATCTGCGAGTTCAACTCCTCCCGTCCATTATTAAATAACTGCAATTCCTGCAAATAGGTCTCAGGCACTTTTTGCTGCACCTCGTCAGGCGGATTGAAACTGCCGCCGTTGGCGAGTGCTTTCAGCCTGGCTTCCTTTGCCTTCAGTGACAAGAACTGGCTTTCGTTTTCTTTCAGGGATGAAATCGCACGGGTTTCATCAATTTTAATCAGTGGCTGACCTCTTTTGACCGTATTACCTACCTGTACCATAATATCAGTCACGATCCCGCCGTCCAGAGACTGCACCAACTGGATTTGCCTGGAAGGAATCACCCGCCCTTCGCCGCGGGTCACCTCATCGACATTGGCAAAATTTGCCCATATCAGCAAGACCAGCATGATCGCAATCATGGCATACATCACCACTTTTGCATGCAGCATGCTCTGCTCCACCATGACATCATGCGCCTGCTCAGTCCAGTTACGATTTTCTGCAGTTTCAGTTTTGACCAGCTTATCTACCAGCGCATAAACAGGCTTACCCAAGCGCCCCCAGAAACCTTCGCGCTCGGTGATGCTGCCAATGCCTTCGAATATTTTTTTTGCCATAATCCGCCTACCTTGCCTTGCCCACTTTGCCAGCACGCAATGCCGCGGTGACATCTTCTTTTGATCCGTCAGCCACCACTTGGCCGGCATCAATCACCAGCAGGCGATCTGCAATTTCCAGCATGGCATTACGATGGCTGATCACGATCAGGGTTTTATTCTGCGAGGCCTCACCAATGCGGCGTTTCACTACATCCTCACCAGAATGGTCCATGGCACTGGTGGGCTCGTCCAGCAAGATAATTTGTGGGCGTGTGACGAAGGCACGCGCGATACCCACCCCTTGCCGCTGACCGCCGGACAACGTATCGCCGCGTTCCCCCACTTCCAGATCGAATCCTTTAGGATGGGCGTTCACGAACTCTGCGATACCTCCAATTTGGGCGGCTTCGAGCACAGCCTGATCATCCGCATGCGGTTGCCTGAGGGTGATATTTTCACGCAAAGATCCATAAAACAAATGACTGTCCTGCTGCACGTAACCAATACTACGACGCAGTTCTGCCGGGTCAATCTGGCGTGCATCAATGCCGTCTATCAGAATAGCCCCCTCTGTTGGCTGATACAGCCCAAGAATGAGCTTATTGATGGTGGTTTTACCAGAGCCCATACGCCCAATCAGACCGACATGTTCCCCTGCCTTAATTTTAAAAGAGACACGATGCAAGGCAAACTCATCACTGCCGGGATATTTAAACGAAACGTTTTTAAACTCGATCTCGCCCCTGAAGGCAGGGCGTGATAAAAAATTGACGCCTTTGCTGCGCTCTACCGGCTTATTCATGACGTCATCAAGTGACTTCAGTGAAGTGGCGGCGGTATGGTATTGCGTAAACAGATTTGCAATCTGCGAAATCGGCGCCAATCCGCGGCTGGTGAGTTGCGAGCATGCGATCAGCCCCCCCATGGTGAGATCGCCATTTGAAATCAGGTAAACCCCCAGCACCACAATCGCAATACTGATGATTTGCTGCAAGGCATAGGAACCATTGGTGATGGACGAAGAAAGCAGTTTTAACTTGCTGCCGACTTCAGACAGGAACAAGGCGCTTTTTTCCCACTTGCTTTGCATCATGCCTTCCACGCCCATGGACTTGACGGTTTCCAGGCCGACCAGGCTTTCAATCAGTGTGGCGTTGCGTTGCGCACTGGCACGATACATGGTCTCGGACAGGTCGTGCATTTTGGCCTGCACGCTTAATGAATAAATCAACATGATGAAGCCACCGACCAAAGCAGGCAGCACCATATAAGGACTGATCCAGGCAATCACAATCAGGAAAATAACACCGAAGGGCAAATCAATGAGGGTAATCACGGTGGCGGAAGTAATAAAATCCCGCACGCTTTCGAAAGAGCGCAGATTGGACGCAAAGGAACCGACAGAAGTGGGCCGAGCATCATAGCGGGTACCCAGGACCTTCTCCATGATTTGCGCACTGAGTTTCACATCGATACGCGCACTGGCCCAATCCAGAAAGTAGGCACGCATGGAGCGTAGCAACAAGTCGCCAAGGACGATCAGCAGCACCCCCACCCCCAAGACCCACAATGTTTCGACTGCCCGGTTTGGCACCACACGGTCGTAGACATTCATGGTAAACAGCGGCATGGCCAGCGCAAACAGGTTAATAATAAAAGCCGCCATCATGACATCACGATAGATGCCTTTATTTTCAGTTAATGCACCCCAGAACCAGTGACGCACAGTCACTCTGCCCACTTCGGGCGTTCGGGCATCAAAAATGAAGTTTTGCTTGGTCACCAGCGCATAGCCAGTATATTGGGCGGCGAGATCAGCAAGACTCATGGTCACCGGTTCCATCGCAATATCTGGGAATACCACTTGTGCAAAATGCTGACCAGCATCCACCTGCAGCAATTGGCAAGCGCGATGGTTATTGAGTAACAGCGTGATGTCAGTTTGAGGCTGAATCAGTGCACTCATGGCTGCCTGCTTGACCTCGACAGACAAACGCAAGCGCTCGGCCGAGCGCTTGAATAATTCAGGATTCAATTTGCCATCTTCCAATGGCAAACCAGAAGTCAATGCATCACGGGTAGTCGCCAACCGGTTATGACGACAAATGTAGAGTAAACACTCTAATAATGTGTCAGCATTCGTTTTATTAAAAAATTGTGTTGTTTCCATAGCACCCAGCTTATTCTTATCCTTATCATCAACACGCATGCATGGCTATTGCAAAATAGATCATATGCGTTTACGAACCGCATCAAACCTTTGAGTATAGGGCATAACTCTGGCCAGTTGTCAGGTTTGGCCCGATTAAAATTGACTAAATTTTACATCCTCCTGCACGTAGGGGCCAGTGACTGCCTCGACACCTACTGCATTCAGGCTATCCAACTCCTGCTGATCCTGTACCCCTTCGGCAATCGGCATAATGCCCATCGTGCGCACCATCATGCACAGACCACGTAACAGAGATTGTTGCTGTGGACGCAAATGCACATCCCGAATCAGTGAGGCATCAAACTTGATAAAATCCAGCCCCAGCTCGTGCAAATCACCCAACTGACCCAAGCGCGAAGCGACATGCTCGATACCGACCTGACAGCCCAGGGATTTCACCAGCTGCACAAACTGCCTGAAGGCTGTCGCATCACTAAAGGCCGACTCTTCCGAAATTTCGAAACTCAGTCGGGCTGGGGCCCTCACCGTGAGAATCAGCGCCTGTAGTTTGTCACGGTAATCCTCACTGCGCATGGCGGCAGAAGACACATTGACACTCAGCGCGACATTGTCTTTATCCAGCATGTCTACAGCGCATTCAAGTGCCAGGCCATCCAGCGTTTTAATCATATCCAGCTGGCTGGCCCAATCGATAAAGGCACCCGCTGCCAGCCACTGATCGCCTTCATCAATATGCAAGCGCAGAGGACATTCGTAATGCAGTACCTGCTGGTCTCGCAGCATGACCGGATAACGGGCCAGCTTGATTTGCTTTTGCTCAATGGCTTGCAAGAATTGCTGCTTCCACTGATTGAGGTAATTCTTCCTTGAAGTCACAATGCTGTTGGCATTCATCACGCGCACAGGCATCGGCGTCTGGTCACCCGCTAGGTCAAGAATAAACTGCATCACTCTGAACACATCGGCATAATCGTCAGATTTTTTTGTTTTCGCATGTGCAATCACAAACTGAAATTGCACCAGCTGCTGCGCGGCATTCAGTTTTTCCAGTACCAGTTTAAGCTCTGATGTTACGGAAAAGTCATCCAGTGGCTGTCGGCTGAATATCCCAAACAGCCCCCCTGCCAGGCGCCCGCAGAACACATGCGGGTAATGCTCGACATGCGACTTGATGACATCCCCTACTTTTTTAATCAGTTGATTGGTCACACTGTAGCCCAGCTGCCTGTCGATATCAGACAGATTGCGAAGCTGGACCAGGGTCAACATACCCTCTACATAATTATCGCTTTTCAACGCGACTGAAGCGGTATTGGCAAAGTGCGACTGGTTCATCAAACCCGTCACTTCATCGTAATTGATTTGCTGGTTCAGCTCATTCAGACGCTGCGACTCTTCGGTCACAATTTGTTTGATGCGCTCGGACAAGCTGTTCATGGTGCGCACCAGTTTCTTGAATTCCAGCGTTTCAGGCTCCTCAATCGTGATGTACTCGCGCTCACCCAAGGCCTCGGCTTGGGCAATCACCTGATCTAGCGGCGACAATATGCGTTTGAGCCAGACACCAGAAACGATATAACTCAGCAGCGCCACAATCAATGTCCACATCATCGCGTGGCGTGAGGTTTCCCATAACTGGTCATAAGCCAGCGACGGTTCACTTTCCATCACCAGCGTCCCATATTGCTGCCAGCCTGACTGGATATTGGCCATGCCGGGCTGAATATGAACCGGAAATATGGATTGAAACCAGGCTGGCGCAGTGGAGGTTGCCAGCTGATTACGGCGTTCAACCATCACTTTGTTATCGGGGGAAATGATCGCAATCCTGCGGTAATGCCCCATATCAAACTGCGCACTTAAAATCAGTTCAACAGTGACATTGTCTTTTGGAATATTGGAAAGCGTGATCGCCAGCCCATTGGCATTATCGTTGTTTTTTTTCTGTAGCTGCTCGGCCATGTAGCGGTGATCATCATAGACCCCCAAAAACAGGCAGCCTGCCGCCACCATCAGAATAATGACCGAAATTGCTATGCGTATTTGTTTTATCAGTGACATTTGGAGGCCCTCTTCTTATGTTGGGGTATATCCAGCAACAACCCGTATGTGTTGTAGGCATCTGACTTCAAGCCTAGCACCAACTACGGACAATAACCATCTTTTCAACTGTTTTTTTCTCATTCCAGCCCATCCTGTCGCATACGTGTCACCACATCCCGCCATTTGGATATATTGGTGGCAGAACCGGCTCGCACATTGGGGTTATTAGCCACAAACAGGCCTTTGTCATTAAAGCTGAAGACCGGATACAAATCCCCGCGCCTGGAAGCCGGCAGCAACTCAAAAGACAAATTATCCAGAATCAACGGGTCGCTGGCTGGCGTTGCATAATAGGCCAGCACCATATGCGGCCTGATGGAACCACTCGGCATGCGCGCCCGTACATAAGTCAATCGCAACTTGTCACTGGAAACGCCCAGCTTTTTCAGCAACATATATTTGGCAATACTGAAATCCTCACAGTCGCCAGCCCCTTTACCAAAAGTTTCCAAAGGGGTGGCCCAGTAATCATCCATGCCCCACAGGTCAATATCATCGACGAAGAGTACATGCTGATTGGTAAAATCGTTCACCATGCCGATCTTGGTCATTTCGCTGACACCTGCCAACTGCACCGTCAACTCACGCAAACGCATGACATTCTGATAGGCCTCTTCGCTGTATCGCTGACGGATCTTCTCCAGCATCGACAAGACATAGTCGTCCGCATAAGTCAGCGGCCAGCACAAACTGAGCAACAGGATAAAGCCGGTTGCCAAGCTTGAAAATGATCTTACAAATGATAAAGAGGCGTGGTATTTCATGTAAATAAAGATTCCCAGCCATGGATTATGGCATGCAGCATACCCCCGCAAATGCAAAAACAACAAGGGTTTCACCGGTAAATTCAACCCTCTACAGTGACTTGTCTGTCTACCCAAATACATCCGGCAAATGCCTTTAAGCAAAGACAAGCCGGAGCGGATTGGGTAAAATAGCATTTTTGAAACACAACACGCATACCCAATTATGTCTTTGACCACGCTTAACGCACTCTCCCCCCTGGATGGCCGCTATCAATCAAAACTAGACCCCTTGCGGCCGTATTTCAGCGAATTTGCGCTGATCAAACACCGTGCACTGGTAGAAGTGGAGTGGCTAAAAGCGCTCAGCGGTGCCAATGCGTTAAGTGAGATTGCGGCATTTAGCCCGGAAACGATTGCCGAACTGGATGCTGCGATTGCCGCATTCAGCGAAGAAGATGCTGCGCAGGTGAAAGCCATTGAAATGCGCACCAACCACGACGTCAAAGCGCTCGAGTACTGGTTGAAAGAGAAGTTTGACGGTAATCCTGAAATCAAGAAAGCCAGCGAATTTATCCATTTTGCCTGCACTTCTGAAGACATTAACAACCTGTCGCATGCCTTGATGCTGAAGGCTGCACGCGATGCCGTCATGCTGCCATTTTTGCAGCAAGTCATCACACGCCTGAGTGACCTGTCCAAGGAACTGGCCGACCAGGCCATGCTCTCACGCACCCATGGACAAACCGCCAGCCCCACCACCATGGGCAAAGAACTTGCCAATGTGGTGTATCGTTTGCAGCGCCAGCTCAAGCAACTGCAGGGCAATGAAATATTAGGCAAAATCAATGGTGCCGTCGGTAACTTTAATGCGCATTTATCAGCCTATCCCGCATTTGACTGGGAAAGCTTTGCCAAACAATTTGTCGAATCACTGGGACTGACCTACAACCCGATGACCATCCAGATCGAGCCGCATGACTATATGGCCGAGCTATATGACACCCTGTCGCGCATCAATACCATTTTAATTGACCTGAATCGCGATATCTGGGGCTATATCTCTGTCGGTTACTTCAAACAAAAGGTCAAGGCAGGCGAAATCGGTTCGTCCACCATGCCACATAAAGTCAATCCGATTGACTTTGAAAACTCAGAAGGCAATCTGGGGCTGGCAAACGCGGTCTTGCGCCATCTGGCAGAAAAACTGCCGATTTCACGCTGGCAGCGTGACCTGACCGACTCCACCGTATTGCGCAATATGGGCGTTGCTCTGGGCTATGCCTTGCTGGGCTATGATTCCTGCCTGCGCGGCCTGAACAAGCTCGAAATCAATCCACAACGCTTGCAGGAAGACCTCAACAACAGTTGGGAAGTGCTGGCCGAGCCGATCCAGACCGTGATGCGTCGTTATGGTATTGAAAACCCCTACGAGCAACTCAAAGAACTGACTCGCGGCAAAGGTGGCATCAACAAGGCATCGCTGCATGCCTTTATCGAAACCTTGCACATTCCTGCCGAAGCCAAACAGTATCTGCTGACATTAACGCCTGCAACTTATACCGGCAAAGCAGGTCAGCTAGTGAAGCACATCACATAACCAACACATCGCACATTTTTTTCGTTTTTTGAGGATGCTTCCGTTTTAGTCTCAACGCCAGGAAAACTCAAGAAATCGATTGTTCATCCGATTTCAACCGCCAAACGGGCTGGGGCCAGGTGCTTTGCTATCCTGCACTTTTTCCTGGCCTCACTGGCTTGTGCACAAGCACCTGCCTGGTTTGAAGTCAAACAAGGCAGTACTTACCAGACCCGTTTCAGTTTAAGCAGCGCACCTGAAAAAGCTGACAGAGCCGCTTTAAAAACGCTGCTTGAACAGCACCTGAGCATCCACGATGCCATGCGCAACCCGCGCATGAATGATGGCGAATGGCATCGCATGCTTCAGAAAACACCCCAGGAAATTTCCGACTTACTGGCCACGCAAGGCTATTTCAAAGTCCGCACAACCATACAGCAGGAACCTCCACACAGCGTCGCATTTCACATTGACCTTCCCGAGCAAGCCAGCATCGAGAGCGTCAGCATCGATTTCACTGGTGAAATCGCCAGCCAACCGGGCAAACACAGCCTGTCTGTCGAACAATGTCGGCAAACCTGGGCCTTGCAACCGAAGCAAGCCTTTACCCAGGAAGCCTGGACCTCGGCCAAGCGCGCGCTGGTGGGCACCTTGTTGCGAGCCGAATTTCCCAACGCCAGACTGACTGAATCACGTGCATTGATTCATCCGCAAAGCCATCGGGTCACCATTTCGATCAAGGTAGACTCAGGCCCTGCCGTCCGCTTTGGTAAAGTCACTCTGCACGGTCTGAAACATTATCATGCACACATGCTTGAGCCGCTGATGAACATCCATCCCGGCACCCCCTATCAGCAATCAGCATTGCTCACGTTACAAAACGCATTGATGGCCAGCGGTAAATTCAGTCAGGTCGATGTGGTGGCCAACACCAGCCAGCTCAATATTGACCAGACAGCCGACATTGATGTCACCGTGCGCGAGCAGGATCAGAAAAATGTACGTATAGGGGTAGGGGCCAGCACAAATACAGGGGCACGCATGGTATTTAATTATACGGATCGCAACCTGTTTGACCGTGGCCTGTTGTGGGACAGCAGCATCAGGCTGGAACAGCGGCTGCAGGCAGCCACCTCCAACATCACTTTTCTCACCGATAAAAAAGGCTACCGGGACAGCATACAAAACAGTGTGACGCGTACCGATCTGGAGGGACAAGTCACCTCCGCCGTGCAAAACGGGGTCAGGCGCTACTGGGGGCAACCCACCCAATTTGAACAGTTTGTCGGTGCCAATCTGCTCTACGAATTTTTAACCGTGGATGGCGAATCCTCGCAGTTTAACAAAGCGGCTACCGTCGCCTATGGCATTAATATGCGACAACTGGATTTTGCACTGGCGCCCACCAAAGGCTGGATACTCAACACGCAATTTCAGCTTGCCCCTTTTGACCGGCTGTCTGACGGGCGTTTTTTGCAATCCCAAGCACGCGTGCAGGCTTTTTATCCATTGACCAGCAGTACCCAATGGCTGGGCCGAATCGAAGTCGGCATGATCTCAGGCTCCACCAGTGTGCCGGCCACCTATTTGTTCCGTGCGGGGGGCGACCAGTCAGTGCGCGGCTATGCCTTCCAGTCCCTGGGCGTGAAAGAGGGCGATGCCATTACCGGTGGTCGCGTCCTGCTCACGGGTAGCAGTGAAATTCTGCAATGGCTCACGCATGCCTGGGGTGCAGCCGTGTTTGTAGACTTTGGTAACGCCGCGAATCGATGGCAGGATTACGACCCGGCACTGGGTTATGGTCTGGGCGTGCGCTGGCGCAGCCCCATCGGACCGGTTGGCGTGGATATCGCCTATGGTGAGCAAACCAAGGACTACCGGCTGCATTTTAATCTGGGGGTGAACTTTTGAATCCAGTGAGCCTCTTTGTGATGCGACGCACGCGCAAACCTCTGCTGCAAACCATGTTTAAATCGCTCCTGCGTTTTTTGCTGGTGGGATGGCTCTGCCTGTCACTGATCATCACGCCAGAGATCGTGTGGGCGGCCAACGTCATGATTATGGGCAGCCTCACCCATATTGAAACAGATCTGGGCAATGCCATCCTGACCATCGACGGCATCGATTCCCATATGCGACTGGGCGTCACACCGCGTGGCGAACTCACTGTTTCACAATTCAGTGCCCGGCAGGTCACCCTGCAATTTAAAGCGGAGCCACCTCCGGCCGACAAAAAAGCGGCGGCACCCATGCCGTCTCACATCCACATTCCCCTGCCCTTTCAACTGCAAGCGGGCACGATTGGCCGGCTCACCATCAAACAGGGGGCCAGCATTACCCAAATTGAACATATTCAGTTTGACCTGCATGCGGACAACACAGATTTACAGTTCAGGATCACGAATGCCGCCAGCCCGTGGGGAAATATCCAGACCACGTTTGACATGCAAAACAGTGCGCCATTTCCGGTCAACGGCTGGCTGGAACTGAAACAGGCTCAGGGTGAAATGCCCTACTATTTACGTACAGAATTACACGGTGACTTGAACCGCTTGCAGATCACTTCCGCACATCACTACCAACCCGGGGCCAAGCCTTATGCCATCGTCCCGGCGACAGGTCAGACACAAGGTGACCAGATGCAAGATCATCAGACTCAAGATCTGGTACAACTGGACGCCTCGATTAGCCTGGATGCCGCACGCTCCAGCCACCTGCACTTTCATCTGAAAAATCTGCAAGCAAGCCATCTGCATCCGCAACTGGCCGGGAAGATGGATGTGCAAATTCAGGCAGATGGCAGCCTGGCCGAGCACGGCATCATGCATGTCACCATCGATGCAGGCGACAGTCGCCTGCAGCAACAAACCCTGACCCTGCGTGGCACGGCCTCGTTATCCGGCACACAATTACTGGCCGTGGATATTCTGGCGCAACTGGATCAAAACACGTTCAAGCTGCAAGGAGGCGCTGATACGTCATCCCCAGCCACCACGCAACTGCAGTGGCAAGCCAGCCTGCCCGACCTTGAGCAGTGCATGCCCGGGTTTGCCGGCCAACTGAGCGGCCAGGGCAGCCTGCGTCATGGGCCAGCACAGACTACCGCAAACTTCGAGCTGCATGGACAGCAATTGCGCCTGCCACAAGGCCTGTCACTGCCTTCGCTACAGGCCTCAGGCCAGGTCTCCAGTCAGTCACAAGCCCCGTTAAAGCTGTCGGTACAATTAAACGGGCTGGCGCAACAAGATACGCAAGGCAACAGCAGCCCTCCTATCGACGCCACACTTGCATTACAGGGCAGTCTGGCACAACACCAGCTGGCGCTGCATGTGCAGGATAGCGATCCCCTGTTACACCGCAAGGTCAACGCACAGATTGTCGGCACCTCTGATGACCAGGGCTGGCACGGGCAACTGACACAGCTCGAGGATGCAAGCGGCAAAATATTTCAGCTCACCCGTGCGGCAGCACTGGATTGGCATCCGCAACAGGGCTTTCACCTGCAAGACCTGGACATGCGTGTGATAGAGGGACAATTGCTGATGAAGCAGCTTGCATATCGGCCTGCGGCAAGTGCGTCTACAGGGCAAGCCGCCACTGCAATGCAACTGCACAGTCAGGGGGCCCTCAAGGAGTTTCCGCTACAGGCGCTACTCGCATGGGCGAACCCGACTATTCAGGCACCGTTACCCGCACAGCATTTACGCCTGAATGCCGACTGGAACCTCAAGCTGGATCAGGCGCTCAACGGCACATTCCAGTTACAAAAAGCCAGCGGTGACTGGTTTGTGTATGACGCGACCAACACGCAATGGCATGCACTGCAATTACAAAAAGTGACCGCCGGATTACAAGCCATCAATAACCATATCACGCTTGCCACAACGATTGAAACTGCACAGGCAGGCACCCTGACAGTGCAAGCGGGCAGCGAAATAAGCCCGACGCCAAATGGCTTTGTGCTGAAAAAAAGCGCACCACTCACAGCACGATTAGAAGGCCATTTGAGCAAGATAGACTGGCTGGGCAAACTATTGCCTGACATTCAGCCAGCAGGCGCAATCACATTAGACGTCCGTGCCAACGGCACCCTGGCGCATCCGCAATTGCAAGGCAGCATTACTGGGAGCGGCCTCGCCCTCAGCATTCCCTCGCAAGGGCTGTGGCTGCAACAGGGCACGCTGAATATTGGCTTGCAAGGTGAACAGGCGCGCCTCAACCAGATGCAGTTTTCCGGTAAAACGGGGCAACTCACCGGGACGGGCCTGCTGGCATTTAACCAGACAGACTGGCAACTGGACCTGGGGCTGAAGATGGATCAATTACAAGCGCTGTCGCGCGTTGACCGTTGGGTACAACTGAGCGGCAGTACGCAATTACACATGACGCCCGAGCAAACCCGCATACAAGGCAAGCTCAAGATACACAAAGGCTTGTTTGAGTTACCCAAAGCGGACAAGCCACAGCTGAGCGAGGATGTGGTCATCGCGTCGAGCGAAATCGCTCCTGCCAAGCCAGCCTCCAGATGGTCACTACAGGATTTTGCGCTGGATTTTGGCGACAAGCCAAGCCTGCCTTTCAAGGAGTCTGAACAGTTCATGCTGCGCGGACAAGGGTTGAATGGCGCACTGAGCGGACAGATGCGCCTGAACGGTGAACTGGATCAGCTGTCAGCAGCCGGCACACTTGAAATCACCGGCACCTACCTGGCTTACGGCCAGTCACTCAATATTGAAACCGGCCGCCTGATCTTTAGCGGAAAAATCCCGAATATCGGCCTCGATATCCTGGCAACCCGCCAGGTGGAAAGCACCAAAGTCGGCATTCAGATCAATGGCAGCCTGCAAACCCCACAACTGAAACTGGTGGCCACACCCGAAACCACCAATGAAAACAAGATCTCGCTGCTGGTGCTTGGCCAACCCATGTCCGCGGTGGGCAGTAACGACATGGCCATGCTGTCCGTCGCCGCCGGAGCGCTGTTGTCTCAAGGTGACTCTGTCTCGCTGCAAACCAGAATCGCACAAACCATCGGGCTGGACAGCATTGATGTGCGCGGCTCCAGCAACACCAATTATGCCGTCAGCGTGGGCAAACGTATCAACAAGCGCCTGGTGGTGGGCTATGAAAAAAGCATTGTAGGTCTATTAAATGTTGGTAAACTCACCTATCAGTTAACCAATCGCATTTCGATTGAAACCAGGACAGGATCTGATAATGCGCTGGATGTCTTTTACGGTTTCAGCTTTGACTAATTCAGGATGATCATGACCCAAGACGCGCAAAATTCACGGCTAGCAGTACTGATTGATGCAGACAATGCACAGGCGGCGATTATTGAGGGTTTGCTCACAGAGGTCGCCAAATTCGGCATTGCCAGTGTCAAGCGCATCTATGGTGATTGGACCACACCCAATCTTGGCCAGTGGAAAAACACTTTGCTGAACCACTCGATACAGCCCATACAACAGTTTCGCTACACCACAGGCAAAAATGCCACCGATAGTGCGATGATTATTGATGCCATGGACTTATTGTACACAGGGGCATTTGACGGCTTCTGCATCGTTTCCAGCGACAGCGACTTCACGCGACTGGCTTCGCGCATACGTGAATCCGGCAAACGCGTTTATGGTTTTGGCGAAAAAAAAACACCTTCGGCATTTGTTGCTGCCTGCGACCGCTTTATCTACACCGAGCTGTTTCTAGAACAACCGCAAGACAAGGAAACCACCAAGGTTCCTGGCAACAAGCTGCGCATGGATAACAAACTGGTTAATCTGATCAGAACTGCAATTGACAGTGCATCCAATGAAGATGGTTGGGCTCATCTAGGACCGGTTGGCTCCATAATTGTCAAAAATACACCCGAATTTGACCCTCGAAACTATGGCTATGGCAAACTCAGCGACCTGATTAAAGCCCTCGAATTGTTTGAGATTGAAAAGCAGCAAACGCATCTGATTTTACGTAACAAAACAAAAAAATGACTGACATTCTGATTCTTTACTACTCTCAAGGCGGTGCCGTTAAAGAAATGGCCCAACTGATTGCACGCGGGGTGGAAAGCGTGCCCGGAGCACAGGCACGGTTACGCACCGTGCCCAAAGTCTCGGCCAACTGTGAAGCAACGGAACCCGACCTGCCAACGACAGGCGCGCCTTATGCTACCTTGCAGGATCTGGAGCAATGTGCAGGACTGGCACTGGGCAGTCCGACACGCTTTGGCAATATGGCTGCGCCCATGAAATACTTCCTCGATGGCACCTCCGGCCTATGGCTGAAAGGGGCCTTGATTGGCAAGCCTGCAGCCGTATTCACTTCCAGCGGCTCCATGCACGGGGGCAACGAAACCACCTTGCTGACCATGATGATTCCGCTCATGCATCATGGCATGCTGCTGGTCGGCTTGCCTTATTCAGAGCCGCAGCTGGGCGTGACCAAAACAGGCGGTACACCTTACGGCGCCAGCCATGTTGGCGGCGCCATGGATGACCAGCCAATTTCGGATGACGAGAAAAAACTGTGCCTGGCATTGGGGAAACGTTTGGCTGAAACTACGCTCAAATTGCAGTAGCCTCATTAGAATTTTTTCGTTTTCAAGGAAACATGTATGTCTGCCGCTCTTGCCCGTGAAGCCCGCCAGTTTTTATTTGGCACCCGCCACGCCATTTTATCCACACACTCGGTGAAATACCCCGAGTATCCATTTGGTTCGGTTGCGCCCTTTGTCTGCAACCAGCAGGCTGAACCGGTGATTCTGATCAGTGACATTGCCGAGCACACCAAAAATATCCAGCAGCACGCCAAAGTGTCTTTACTGGTGTTTTCGGGGGCGGAGGATTTGCAAGCCAATGCCCGCTTGACCCTGATGGGTGAGGCCATTCCATGTGACAAGCAGGATGCGGACCTGCGGGCGCGTTATTTACGCTATTTGCCGCAAGCGGCCGGTTATTTTGATATGCATGACTTTAACTTTTACCGCATTCGGATTGACCATGTGCGTTATATCGCAGGCTTTGGCCGCATGGGATGGTTTGAAGGCAACGCGCTGAACGCGGATATTGCCGGCACGGAACTGGTGGAGCAAGAACAGGATATTCTCGCGCACATGAATGCGGATCATCAGGTCAGCCTGCTGCAATACTGCCAGCATGTACACAATGTGACCGCTGATAATGCAGAAATGATAGGCATGGATGCAGAAGGCTTTGATGTGCGCTATCACCAGGGCGAAGAAACGCAAGGCCAGTTGCGCTTTGCTTTTGAACACCCCGTATTAAATGCGCAGCAAGCGCGCAAAGCGTTGGTCGCTTTGTCTCAGGCATGCAAATCATGATGCAGCCCCCCTTAAATCAACAGATGTATCAACGCACCTTACAATGGAGCCGCCTGGGCGCGAGTGGCAGCTTGCTGGCGCTGATTTTATTATGCCTGGGCTGGGAAATCTTTTTATCGCCTTTACGCGCAGGAGGCAGCCTGCTGTTTTTGAAAGCATTGCCATTATTATGTCCGCTGTTTGGCATCTTGCGCGGCAAACGTTACACCTATCAGTGGGCAGGCATGCTGATATTGCTCTATTTCACCGAGGGCGTTGTCCGCACCTGGTCTGAAACGGGCTTGAGGCAGGCGCTGGCGGCCAGCGAAGTGGCGTTGAGTGTGCTGTTTTTTGCGTGCACCATCACGTATGCCAAATACACGGCACAACGCTACAAAACGGCCAACGTGGCATAAACCAGTGATCAAAAATCACCGCATAAATTCTTTAGTACGCAGACGCTAACAAGCCAGACAAACCTTATATAATATAGCGCATGAAAATTTTGTTATCGAATGACGACGGCTATCTGGCACCGGGCCTCAATATACTGGCAGAGCATCTGCGCAAGATCGCCGATATCACGGTGGTGGCGCCTGAGCGTAACCGCAGCGGCGCCAGTAACTCCCTGACGCTGGACCGGCCACTGAGCGTCAAACAGGCGTCGAATGGTTTTTTCTATGTCAATGGCACACCCACCGACTGCGTGCATATTGCACTGACCGGATTGATGCAGGACATGCCTGATATGGTCATCAGCGGCATTAATGATGGTGCCAACATGGGCGATGACACGATTTATTCTGGCACCGTGGCTGCCGCGACCGAAGGCTACCTGCTGGGGATTCCGTCGTTTGCGGTTTCCATGTCGCAGCATCAACCCACCCACTTTGAAACCGCCGCCAAAGTGGTGGTGGATCTGGTCAACAAGTTCAATCACAGTGAAATTCTCGAACCGACTTTGTTAAACATCAACGTGCCAGATATCCCCTTGCAAGAAATCAAAGGCCAGCAAATTACCCGCTTGGGCAAACGTCACAAGGCCGAACCAGTGATTCAGTTAAAAACACCCCGCGGAGAAACCGTGTACTGGGTCGGTGCTGCCGGACAACCCAATGATGGTGGCGAAGGCACCGACTTCCACGCAGTGGCCCAAGGCTATGTTTCGATCTCGCCCATTCAGGTAGACCTGACCAAACACGCTCAAATCGCAACCCTGCAACACTGGCTGCAAGCCAATCAATAAGCTTTATGGCGATTCCAACCAGAACCACCCACAAAACCGGCATCGGCATGACTTCGTCGCGCACGCGCGACCGCATGCTGTCACGCCTGCGCGAACAAGGCATTCAGGATGAAGTGGTGATTGCCGCCATGGCCGATATTCCACGCCACATTTTTGTCGATGAAGCGCTGTCTATCCGTGCGTATGAAGATGTCTCATTGCCGATAGGCTACGGCCAAACCATTTCGCAACCGTATATTGTGGCCAAAATGACCCAAATTCTGCGCAATGGCGTCACGCCAGGCAAGGTGCTGGAAATCGGCACCGGCTGTGGCTATCAAACATCGGTACTGTCTCGCGTGTGCAAAGAAGTCTATTCTCTGGAGCGCATCCGGCCACTGGTGATGAAAGCACGTAACCATTTGCGTACATTAAAATGTACCAATGTGAAACTGGATCATGCCGATGGCAGTCTGGGATTAAAAGGGTATGGCCCGTTTGACGGCATTATCGTCACCGCCGCTGCCAGCCATGTACCGCAAGAGCTGGTAGAGCAACTGGCCATCGGCGGGCGCATGGTGATTCCTGTCGGTACCACTGAGCAGGTGTTGCACCTGATTCAGCGTACTGCACAAGGCGTTCAGCACACTGCGCTGGAACCTGTGAAATTTGTTCCTTTACTCGGAGGTACTGCTTTATCATGAAATTACGTGCTGTTACGCTCACGCTGGCTGCAAGCTGCGCACTGGCCGCGTGTGTCATGAACTCTCCCATGCCACCCGCACCGGTAAGCAGCAGCCCGTCTACAGATCACAAATCATCACCGCCTGTGCCTGTGACATTAGGCGCCAACCAATATCTGGTGCAAAAAGGCGACACACTCTACAGCATAGGCAAAAAGCTCGGCATTTCTTACCTGAAACTGGCCGAAATTAACCAGTTAACGGTGCCCTATCCAATTCATGTGGGCCAGGTGCTCAATCTGAGTGGCAAAACAGGCAATACAAACGCCACGCGACCAAGTACAGAGTCGACTAACGCCTCTGCAGAAGATGCGGAAGTCGTCACAGCGCCGATCAGCCAGCCCGAGATCGCGATATCGGGAGATGCCACCAGCCAGGCCACAGAGTCAGCGGTTGCCAAACCGGCCACTGACGCTGCAAAAACCAATGCACCGCTGGACATAGAAAATATTGCCGATACTGCGATTCAATGGCAATGGCCACTGAATGGAAAAATCAGCACTGGCTTTGATCCGCAAACCAACAAGGGATTGAATATCACGGGTGCTCCGGGCCAACCAGTAGCGGCGGCAGGTGCTGGAAAAGTGATTTACAGTGGTATGGACGTGCGCGGCTATGGCAAGCTGATTATCGTCAAACACAATAGTAACCTGCTGTCTGTGTATGCCCATCAGGGTAGTTCTCTGGTTAAAGAAGGCACGTTTGTCTCGCAAGGTGACAAACTGGCTAACCTGCCAACATCGGGGACAGCACAGGCGACGACCCTGCACTTTGAAATTCGCCAGAAAGGCAAGCCGGTTGATCCGGCAAGCTATCTGCCTGGCAGCAACACTTAATCCGCTTTATGAGTACCCACTTTATGTGTGTGTACTGTTTGCGCATAATTAAAATCCATTGATTATGATGCCAGATACAGTATGCTGTTAACACAGTGATTTAAGTAAATGCAGGCTGATGGAAAGGTGTTTGTATGGACCCTGATCGCTACGCCAAACAACGCAACATACGCCCCGACAGCAAGTGGAAAGTCTTGCAGTCGCTGCTATCACTGGCACTGATCCTGTGCGGTCTGGTCGGGATTGCCGTCCATGTCTTTAACCGGCATTTCAAGCTGCTGGATGCCGTGTACTGGATCAAAAGCTCAGCCATCAACGCAATACTCACCCTGCTGGGGGCTATTCTGCTATACCTGTTTCACCGTTACGTGACCACCATCAGCGACGCCCGGCACCAGTCAGCCAGCAACCTGCCGGTATATTTCATGATGCTGATGGGACTATTTTTCATTGTCAGGCTGATCACGACCGGCCACTGGTGATTCGGCAGGCACATTGCCATGCATGCGAGCATGGCAATGTCATGTTGATACATCACGCCTCGGCAATTGCCGCCGGGCTGACGCAGACCACCTCGCAACGGTTAATCCCGCTGAACACGGCCTTGATGGAGGCGGTCACGATATTGCTATCCAGCCCCACCCCGTAGCATACCCTGCCCTGACAAACCACTTCGACAAAGGCACATGCTAAAGCTTCGCCTCCCGAGTGGCTGGCGCTGGTAGAGCGCTCCTCAAAACTGCGCACCTGCACCTCAATACCCAGCCCCTGCAGCGCATGTACGGCTGCATCAATCGGGCCATTGCCCTCTCCCTTAAGCAGGAGAGACACGCCGTCGACATCCACATGCATCCGGATCGACTGTCCTGTCCCGCCTTCCTGCAGGTGATATTCGCGATAGCGGACCGGCGTTGTCGCTTCCATATAGGTCTGCTGGAACAGTTGCCAGATATCTGCTGCTGATATCTCACTGCCATGGCTATCCGTATATTGCTGTACCACGCTGGAGAACTCCACCTGCAGGCGACGCGGCATCACAATCCCATACTGGCTTTCCAGCAGGTAGGCAACGCCGCCTTTACCAGACTGACTGTTAACGCGAATAATCGAATCATAACTACGGCCCAGATCCTGCGGGTCTATCGGCAGGTACGGCACATTCCATCTGCCCTCTTTGACTTGTGCCGCAAACCCTTTCTTGATTGCATCCTGGTGCGAACCTGAAAACGCCGTGAATACCAGGTCACCCGCATAAGGATGACGCGGATGGATCTCGATCTGCGTACACTCTTCCACCGTGCGGCCAATCGCGTTGATATCAGAAAAATCCAGCCCGGGATGAATGCCCTGGGTGTACATATTGAGCGCCACAGTCACCAGATCCACGTTACCGGTACGCTCGCCATGACCGAACAGGCAGCCTTCCACGCGATCAGCCCCTGCCATCATGGCCAGCTCGGTCGCCGCCACCGCTGTACCGCGGTCATTGTGTGGATGCAGGCTCAAAATCACGCTGTCTCGTCGCGCAAGGTGCCTGTGCATCCACTCAATCTGGTCAGCATAGACATTGGGCGTCGCCACTTCTACGGTTGCCGGGCAATTAATAATAACCTTGCGCGCAGGCGTTGCACCCCACACTTCCGTGACCCTGTCGCACACTGCTTTGGCAAAAGTAAGTTCAGTCGCGGTAAAGGTTTCCGGGCTGTATTGCAGCACCACTTCAGTTTCAGGCATGTCTGCGGCCAGCTGTTTCACCAGGGTCACCGCTTCGACCACCATCGTTATCACTTCCTCTTTGCTCATGCCAAACACCACTTCGCGAAAGGTGGGGGAAGTCGCATTATAAATATGCACAATCACCCGGCGTGCTCCACGCACCGCTTCCATGGTGCGGCGTATCAGATGTTCGCGCGCCTGTGTCAGGACTTCAATGGTGACATCGTCCGGAATATGCTGCGCTTCAATCAGCGTGCGAACAAAATTAAAATCGGTTTGTGACGCCGAGGGAAACGCCACCTCAATCTCTTTAAACCCAATCTGGCACAGAATCTTGAACATGCGCATTTTCTTGTCGGCATCCATCGGCTCAAACAGCGACTGGTTACCATCACGCAAATCGGTACTCATCCAGATCGGTGGCTGGCTGATCACCGCATTCGGCCATTGGCGATCAATCAGTTGCACGGGCGGAAATGCCTGATATTTTTGTGCGGGTTGGGCTTGCATGTTATTTTCCTTAATCTTGTGATGACAGAAGACATGATAAAGATTTCACAAAAAATAAGATTGCTAATTATTCAATTAATTAAACAAATAAAAAATTAAATTTCAATTTAATATATATTTTTGTAATAATATTTCAATATTAAATTAATCATTAAAACCTTCATGAAAATAGACCGCTACGACAAAGCCATTCTGGACATTTTGCAATCCGACGGCCACATCAGCAATCAGGATCTGGCGGAGCGTATCGGACTCTCTCCGGCGCCGTGTTTACGAAGAGTGAAAGCGCTGGAACAAGCCGGCCTGATTACCGGCTACCAGGCACTGGTCGATGCCAAAAAACTGGGCTTAAGCCTGATGGCATTGATCGGCATATCCATGGATCAGCACACGCCAGAACGGTTTGCCAACTTTGAAAGCAGTATTGTCACCATTCCTGAGGTGCTGGAATGCCTGCTGATTACCGGCCAGCAATCGGATTACCTGTTGAAAGTGGTCGTGAAGGATATGGATGACTACCAGCACTTGTTACTGCATAAAATCACCAAGATTGCAGGGGTGACGGGCGTGCATACCAGCTTTGTATTGAGGAATGTGGTGGCACGGGCGAAAGTACCCGTGGACTGAGATATGCACATAAAAGTCATTCGTTTAATTTTTTATAGGGAGCTACGCTTGTTGGTTTCATTCTGGCGCAGGCCGGAATTCAGGCGTGGGGCAATATAATAAATGCTGGTATTGGTCATTTGGGGTTGCTTTTCGCCTTTAGGCGAGTAACTTTTCTTTGCTTGCACAAAGATAAAGTAACCAAAAGAAAGTGCACCCCAGCTTCCGCTTCATCCTTGCGCTACTCGGCTTGCCGGGCGTCCATCGAAACTCGCCCTGGCGGCTTGCACAAGACGCAAGCCACTGCGGAACTCAAACAGCCGATGGCCGAAGACTCCCGTCAACCCTGCGTTGCTCGGCGCGGCAGATGGGGCCCCCGGAATGGATGCGTGCGAGATTTGCATTTTACAAGCAGCTTATCAATTTATACTGTGGTGAGTTGTTTCAATCAAACACACAACATCTAGTTTTCTCCCTCTCCTTGCAGGAGAGGGCCGGGGTTAGGTGGTGGGGTCCCCATCTGCCGCGCCGAGTAGCGCAGGCAAAATAAGATGAAGGGAGCGGCTGTTCGAATCCCGCGGTGGGCTGCGGTGTGTGCAGCACGCTAGGATGAGTTTCGCGAGCGCTTATTTTGGCGAGCAACGCAGGGTAAAAGCGGAAGCTGGGGTGCACTTTCTTTTGGTGACTTGTTCTTTGTGCAAGCAAAGAAAAGTTACTCGCCGAGGGGCGAAAGGAAACCGCGCAAATAACTAACCAATTTTTCCCCACAACCCAAAACATACACTTTATAAATCGGCGTTTTCGCTATTCCTCTCAAGGAGTAGGTGCTAAAGTTAACTAAACCAAAAAAGAAAAAAGCCATGCATGGCATGGCTTTTTTCAAACAAACATCAACAATTAATGCTTGGCGTCTTCCGCCTTGTAAAACTCACGCACCGGCGTCATATCAAACTCGCGCGCCCACTTGATAATCTCATCCAGCGCCGGGGCACCGATTTCCCCCACCTGCGCATGAATACCAGCACGTTCACGAATCACCAGCAAGCCAGGTATCTGTTTCACTTCGAAGTAATCTGAAATTTCAGGATCTGTTTCGGTATTGACCATGCCAAACACAATATCCGGATTGTTTGCGGCAGCAGCCTCAAACGTCGGTGTGAATGCCACACATGGATCACACCACGGTGCCCAGAAATCCACGATCACAAATGCATTTTTCTCAATGATTTCTTTAAAGTTCGCTTTGGTGAGCGTCACAACTGCCATGATAATTCCTGTCCCAATCAATAATAATTTTGTGGCGATATTGTAGCAGAGGTCACACCACGGCTAAAAAGCTTTCTATGCAAGGCCTGCACAGCCTTATGCGATGGGCGTATCCCATGTGCCATTAAAGAACAGCTCACCCAGTGCTTTACGGCTGCGTGGCGCAACTTCACGCTCTTTCAGCTCGTCAGTCAGTGTGTCTACAGGCGCCTGATAACCCACAGCGACCATCGGCAATATCTGGTAGCGCTCGGGGACTTTAAATGCAATGCGGGCCTTATCAGCATCAAAGCCACCCATTTGATGGGCCATGAGTCCAAGCGCAGTCGCTTGCAGGCACAGGTTTTCTGTCGCAGCGCCGGTGTCGTATGGTCCCCATTTATTAGCTTTTTGATTATGGCTGAACAGTGTATCTGTACAAATCAGCAAGAGTACTGGCGCATTGACTGCCCAGCTTTGATTGGCAGCCACCAGGCAATCAAACGCGGCTTGCCAGGCCTGCATATTTTCAGCCTTGTTACAGACCACATACCGCCAGGGCTGGTCACCAAAACAGGAAGGCGCCCAGCGCGCAGCTTCCAGCAGGCTGATCACTTGTGCAGACGTCACCGGCTTGCTGGCATCGTAAGCACGTCCGCTCCAGCGAGCGGCGAGCAGGTCATGAATGGGTTGTTCGGTAGTGGCAGACTTTTGCATAAATGATCCTCAAAGTTGTTTTTTTAATGCATACAAGAGTTCCAGCGCCTGTTTGGGCGTCAGGTCGTCCGGTTGTATGCGCTCCAATGCTGTCACAATAGGATGCTCGGCCGGGGGCTCGGGTTCCACCTGTGACGCAAATAGATCGGTTTGTGGTGTACTGGTCACGGACTGATTTTCCAGTTGCTGCAGCTTGCGTTTAGCCAGTTGCAGCACCGACTTCGGTATCCCGGCCAGTTGCGCCACCTGGATGCCGTAACTCATGGTGGCGGCGCCCTCCTCCACTTTGTGCAGGAACACAATGCCATTGCCATGCTCAACCGCGTCCAGATGCACATTGGCAGCCTGCCTCGCTTCATCGACAATACGCGTCAACTCAAAGTAATGGGTGGCAAACAGGGTGAGCGCCTTGTTTTTTTCCAGCAACTGTTTGGCCACGGCCCACGCCAGGCTGAGACCATCAAACGTACTGGTGCCGCGTCCAATTTCATCAAGCAGGACCAGACTGTTCGCTGTGGCATTATTCAGAATATTGGCGGTTTCCGTCATTTCCACCATAAAGGTGGAACGGCCACCTGCCAGGTCATCCGATGCACCAATCCGGGTAAAGATACGGTCAATTTCGCCAATCACGGCAGAGTGCGCGGGCACAAAACTGCCGCAATAGGCCAGCAACACAATCAGCGCAGTCTGTCGCATAAAGGTAGACTTACCCCCCATATTGGGGCCGGTAATCAGTAATAACTGGCGATAAGGGTTGAGCGTGACATCATTTGCAACATAGGGCTGGGCGATGCTTTCCACCACCGGGTGGCGACCATTGAGTATCTCCAGTCCGATCTCGGCCTTGAATTGCGGCTGCACATAATTGAGGGCTCTGGCGCGTTCGGCAAAGCAGGCCAGCACATCAAGGCTGGCGACTGCACTGGCAATTCGCTGCAAGGCAGCAATATGAGGCAACAAGGCATCCAGCACTTGCTCATACAGCATTTTTTCGCGGGCCAGCGCACGCTCATTCGCGCTCAGCACTTTATCTTCAAAGGCTTTAAGTTCGGGTGTGATAAAGCGCTCGACGTTTTTCAGGGTTTGTCGGCGGCGATATTCCGCTGGCGCACTTTCGGCCTGGGCGCGGCTGATTTCAATATAAAAGCCATGCACGCTGTTAAATTCAACTTTAAGGTTAGCCAGACCAGTGCGGGCTTTTTCGGTGGCTTCATATTGCAGTAAAAAGTCACCATGGTTGGTTTGCAAGGCACGTAACTCGTCGAGTTCGGCGTCAAAACCTGGAGCAATCACCCCGCCCTCGCGCAAAATGGCAGAAGGTTCAGGCTGGATGGCATGCATCAATACCGCCAGCGCTTCGGAAGGTGTCTGCAACTCGGTCAGCAGGCTTTGCAGCAGGGCAGCTTGCGGCGCAGCGACTGCACCCAGCAATGTGGGCAATTGCAGCAAACTATCGCGCAGGCCAGACAAGTCTCGCGGCCGTGCCGACTTCAACGCCACGCGCGCGGTCATGCGTTCAATATCGCCTATCGGATGCAAGGCCTGCTGCAAGGTGCTGTCAGTAAAGGTTTCCACCAGTTCTGCAACGGCCTGGTGGCGTTGCGCAATCGCCGCTTGCTGGCGCAGCGGATGATGCAGCCAGTGTCGCAACAAACGCGCGCCCATCGCGGTCTGGGTGCTGTTGAGCAGGGAATACAAGGTTGGCTGCGACTCGCCCCGGATGGTCAAGTCAATTTCCAGATTGCGCCGGGTGGCGGCATCCAGCTGTAAATACTGGCTGGTTTGCTCCACGCGCAAACCGATAATATGCGGCAAGGCGCTGCGCTGGGTGTGTTTGACATAGTCAAGCAAGGCACCCGCCGCGGCCACGGCTGCTGGCATGTCAGCACAGCCAAAACCTGCCAGATCATGGGTACTGAACTGCTGGGTCAGACTGCGCTGCGCACTGTCGAGGTCAAACTGCCAGGGGGCGAGGCGCTTTTTGGCACAGCGCGCCTGCAACAGGCTCTCGGCCGCATGGTCGTCGGCAAATATCAGCTCAGCCGGATGGATACGCTCAAGCTCCTGCGATAAATGCCCGGGGGCGATTTCACTTAACACAAACGCGCCGGAGGCCAGATTAAGCCGCGCCAGACCGAGAACGCCCTCACCTTTTGCCACAGACAGCAAGGTGTTATCACGGGTTTCATCCAGCAAGGCCGCATCAGTCAGTGTGCCCGGCGTGAGGATACGCGTCACTTCACGCGCCACCGGCCCCTTGGAAGTGGCCGGGTCGCCCACCTGCTCACAAATCGCTACCGCTTCGCCCATTTTGGCCAGCTTGGCCAGATACTGTTCTGCCGCGTGGTAAGGCACCCCTGCCATTTTAATCGGCTCACCATTGCTGGCACCGCGGCGGGTCAATGTGATGCCAAGCAAACGTGACGCTTTTTCGGCATCTTCAAAAAACAGCTCATAAAAATCGCCCATGCGGTAAAACAGCAACATATCGGGATGCTGCGCCTTCAGACCGAGGTATTGGCGCATCATGGGGGTGTGGTTTTCAAAGGACATGCGGGGAATCGTGAGTGTGGTTATTCAAAAAGTGGTCATGTAAAGTGCTTTTGCATCTTACAACAAAAGGGATGGGAGCGTGTGTGGCTGATGGTTTTTTCATGATGGATTTGAAAAGTCATTCGTGTGATTTTTTGATACTGGTGAGCAGCGACAGTCACGAAATGCACCCTCTATTCACAGAAGGCGCAATGCGCTGCATTTGGGGCACTTTATCGGACGTCATAAAAAATAAACCCGGCGTTTGCACGCCGGGTTTATACAAATTCAATACCTAAAGTAAAGTTACAAGGTGGGTGTCTTAATCCGCTCTGTCAAATGCGGCGCAATCACCTGCAACATTTGTCCAAATACTTTCGGGTTGCCAGCGACAATATTGCCTGTACGCATCCAGCTGTCATTGCCTTCAAAGTCACCGACAATTCCGCCTGCCTCTTGCACCAGCAAAGCACCGGCGGCAATATCCCAGGGGGATAAATTAATTTCAAAGAAACCATCACTGAAACCAGCCGCCACATAAGCCAGGTCCAGCGCCGCTGAACCAGGACGGCGCAAGCCCGAGGTTTTTTTCGCCATATCGCGGAAGATATCGATATAGGTTTCAAGATAGCTGAAGTCTTTGAACGGGAAGCCCGTTGAAATCAGGGCCTCCTGCAATTTGCTGCGCTGGGTGACACGAATGCGTCTGTCATTCAAAAAGGCACCGCTGCCTTTGGTGGCCGTAAACAGATCGTTGCGTACCGGGTCGTAAATCACCGCCTGGGTCAATACGCCTTTTTCCTGCAAGGCAATCGAAATACAGTACGCGGGAAAACCATGCAAGAAGTTGGTCGTGCCATCCAGTGGATCGATGATCCAGATGCTGTCTGCTTCCGCATTGGTTTTGCCGCTTTCTTCCCCAAAAAAACCATGGTGGGGATAGGCATCTTTCAGCACGTTGATAATGGCTTGCTCGGCACCACGGTCGACTTCACTGACAAAGTCATTGGTGTCTTTGTGTTCGATTTTGAGTGCACCGATATCCAGTGAAGCACGATTGATGATTTTGCCAGCTTCGCGCGCGGCTTTGATGGCAACATTTAAGATTGGATGCATGCTGTGATTGAGGTTTCAACTGATAAAATAGCATTTTAACGTTTTATCAGGCGTTCACAAAATGAATTACGTGTTTTGTGACTTGCGTCAACCACCACCATGACCTCACTTTTTGACAATATCCGCGTTGTACTCTGCCATACCAGCCACCCCGGCAATATCGGCTCGACTGCCCGCGCCATGAAAACCATGGGCTTGCACCGCTTGTATCTGGTCAATCCCAAATTTTTTCCTGATGCGCAAGCGACCTCGCTGGCCGTGAATGCCGGTGATGTACTTGAGCACGCGATGGTCACTGACTCACTGGAACAGGCCTTGGCCGACTGCCAGTTTGTGATAGGGGTGAGTGGCAAGGAGCGCTCGCTCTCGCAACAGGTGATGACGGTGCGCGAAGCTGCGCAGGAAGTCACAACCATTGCCAGCCACAGCCAGGTAGCACTCGTATTTGGCACAGAGATGAGCGGTCTCAGCAATGCCGAGGCTGACTGCTGCCATGTGCTGGCGACCATTCCGGCCAATCCTGAATACACCTCACTCAATCTGGCGCAAGCAGTACAAATCATGGCTTACGAAGTGCGGATGGCGCTGACCACCGGCGAATTGCATTACAGCGAGAAACCTGTGGAACTGGCGACGCATGAGGATCTGGAGCGCCTTTACGAACACATGCGCGAAGTGCTTGAACATATTGGTTATATCAATCCACGCGCACCCAAAAAGCTGTTTGAGCGGCTGCGCCGGTTATATGGTCGTACCCGCCTGGAGAAAGAAGAAGTCAATCTGCTCCGTGGGATTTTGACTCTGACAGTGAACCCTAAAAAACACAGCAAATACTGAAAACCCTTTTCAACCCAGAGGCAAAATTTACAAAGTGTGCAGATAAAATCCTTTTTTCTGCGCACCCTGTAGCCCCTGCGGCTACCCATCGACTTGTGGCATAATGCGTAACATGTTTAATCACATCAAAGAAGATATTTCGATTGTGTTTGACCGTGATCCGGCAGCACGTACACATTTTGAAATTCTCACCACTTATCCCGGTGTCCATGCACTGATTATCCACCGCTTCAGCCACTGGCTCTGGTCACTACGTTTGTATTGGCTGGGGCGGCTGCTGTCTCACTTTGCGCGCTGGATTACCGGCATCGAGATTCATCCCGGCGCGACGATTGGTCGTCGCGTGTTTATTGACCATGGCATGGGCGTGGTGATCGGTGAAACAGCCATCATTGGCGATGATTGCACGCTGTATCACGGCGTCACACTGGGTGGCACCAGCTGGAATAAAGGTAAACGGCATCCCACGCTCGAGTCTGGCGTAGTCATTGGGGCCGGAGCAAAGGTACTGGGGCCCATTACGATTGGGAAGAATGCAAAAATAGGGTCGAATGCCGTCGTGGTCAAAGATGTGCCGGAAGGCGCGACCGCGGTTGGTATTCCGGCGCGCATTCTGGAAGAGGAAAAAGCCAAAAAACGCCAGGCATCTGCTGAAAATATGGGATTCAGTGCCTACGCAGTTGGCAATGATGAAAATGACCCCATGATTAAAGCCATTAACAGCCTGCTGGACCATGCACACAAACAGGATGTCGAAATCGCTGAACTCAAGTCAAAACTTTCAAAATTGAGTGATGCCGAAACCGAATCAGGCGTCGGTGAGGCATTTGCCAAAAAAAGCGAATAAGCGGTTTAAACCGGCCACTGCAAATGGTCTTCGCACCCTCATTCACCCCCTCAATGGACACATCCCGAACACATTGAACTTTTAGCCAATAATAATTGACTAAAACAGTAGGTTATTATAAAATTCAATGCTGTTTAATAAGGTTTTGACCCCATGCGCTTAACTACTAAAGGACGTTTTGCAGTCACGGCAATGCTGGATATTGCGCTTTTTGAAGCGGACAAGCCAGTGACACTCGCGGGTATCAGCGAGCGCCAGAGCATCTCTTTGTCTTACCTGGAACAATTGTTCAGCCGTCTGCGCAAACAAGGCCTGGTGTCGAGCGTGCGTGGGCCCGGCGGCGGATATCGCATTGCTAAATTGCATCACGAGATTTCGGTCTCCGACATTATCACGGCGGTGGATGAACAAATTGATGCGACACAATGCGGTGGCCATGAAAACTGTCATGAAGAAGGCCGTTGTATGACGCATGACCTGTGGGCAGCGCTGAATGGCAAAATTTTGGAGTATTTGTCCGGAATCAGCCTGGCTGACATGGTAGAACTGCAACAGAAAAAAGGTAGCAACACGGTGGTGTTTGCTACGCGTAAAGCAGAGTCTGAAACCACTATCGCAGCCTGATGAATACGGTTTACTTTGACCACAACAGTACCACAGCACTTAACACCCATGTGCTGGATGCCATGATGCCATGGCTGCAAGGGCAACATGGTAATGCGACCAGCCGCCACGTGTTTGGCAGACAAGCACGTGAAGCGGTTGAAACAGCCAGAAAACAGATTGCAGAGTGTGTCGGCGTACAGGCTTCGCAAATTGTATTTACTTCCGGTGGCACGGAAGCAAACAATTTTGCGCTGAAAGGCATCACAGCCAACCTTGCCCCCTCACAGGTATTAGTCAGCGCGATTGAACACCCGTGTGTTTCGCGTGCGGCTGCTGCACTGGCCTGGCAGGGCTGGCAAATCAGCACACTGAAAGTCAATGCGCAAGGTGTACTGGATATGGCTGATGCGACTGCACAATTACAGGCAAAAAAAACTGGCCTGATTTCGGTAATGCTGGCCAACAATGAGACAGGCGCGATTCAGCCTGTTGCAGAACTCGCCGCACTGGCAAAAGCGCACAAAACGCTGGTGCATACAGATGCAGTCCAGGCACTGGGAAAGATAGCGCTGGACTTTACGGGACTGGGTGTGCAGGCCATGACCATTTCCAGCCATAAAATTGGCGGCCCGATTGGTGTAGGTGCTCTGGTGCTGGACAAGCGCGTGGACATTCACCCACTCCTGCATGGTGGCGGGCAAGAACGTGGACTGCGCAGCGGTACAGAAAATGTGGCAGGCATTGTCGGGTTTGCCAAGGCCTGTCAACTGGCAGTTGAAAATGTGGCAACGCGCGGCGAGTATTTATCCGGACTCCGCGACCAGCTGGAGACAGGACTGCGCGCACTGGATGTGTCTGTGTTCAGTCAGCAGACGCAACGATTGCCGAATACCAGCTTCTTTGCTGTGGCCAATATTGAAGGCGAAACATTGGTCACCGCCCTGGATAAAGCAGGCTATGCAGTTGCAAGTGGTTCGGCCTGCTCCAGTGACAGCACCGAACCCAGCCATGTATTGCTGGCGATGGGAGTGGAAGCGGATCTGGCACGTGGTGCCATCCGCGTCAGCCTGGGTGAACATAACTCCGCAGCACACGTTGCAGGATTTTTAGCTGCACTGAAACAGGAAGTGCAGCGATTAAAAGGATTACATGCCGTTGCGGCATAAATGTATTTTTTGAAAGAGCATGAAATATGTCCGATAGAAAACCGATTTATCTAGATTACTCTGCAACCACGCCGGTAGATCCGCGCGTGGCCCAGAAAATGATTCCTTTTCTGACCGAGGATTTTGGCAACCCGGCTTCTCGCAGCCATCCATTCGGCTGGACAGCAGAGCAAGCCGTAGAAACCGCGCGTGAAGAAGTGGCCAAACTGGTCAATGCTGACCCACGTGAAATTGTCTGGACCTCGGGTGCAACAGAGTCCAACAATCTGGCCATTAAAGGCGCCGCCCATTTTTATGCAGGGGGCAAAGGCAAGCACATTATTACCGTGTCCACAGAACACAAAGCGGTACTGGATACCGTGCGCGAACTGGAGCGAGAAGGCTATGAAGCGACTTATCTGCAACCTGAGCCCAATGGCCTGATTGATCTCGAAAAATTCAAGGCGGCGATTCGCCCTGATACTGTGCTGGCCTCCATCATGCTGGTCAATAACGAAATCGGTGTGATTCAGGACATTACCGCGATTGGTGATGTCTGTCGTGCCAACAATATTATTTTCCATGTGGATGCCGCACAAGCCACAGGCAAGGTGGCGATTGACCTGGAAAAACTGCCAGTAGACCTGATGAGTTTTTCTGCACACAAAACCTATGGTCCCAAAGGCATTGGTGCATTGTATGTGCGTCGTAAACCACGCATCCGGATTGAAGCACAAATGCACGGCGGCGGCCACGAGCGCGGCATGCGTTCTGGCACTTTGGCCACGCACCAGATTGTGGGCATGGGTGAAGCATTCAGACTGGCGCATGCTGAAATGGCGGCTGAAAACGAGCGTATCCGCATGTTGCGTGATCGCCTGCTCAATGGCCTGTTACAAATTGAAGAAACCTATGTGAATGGGGATCTTGACCACCGCGTCCCGCATAACCTGAACGTGAGTTTTAACTTTGTGGAAGGCGAATCGCTGATTATGGCGATCAAGGATATTGCAGTCTCTTCTGGCTCGGCCTGTACTTCTGCCAGCCTGGAGCCCAGCTACGTATTACGTGCACTCGGCCGCTCTGATGAACTGGCGCATAGCTCGATTCGTTTCAGTATTGGTCGCTTTACTACCGAGGCCGATGTCGATTACACCATCGACCTGTTAAAGAGCAAGATTGGCAAACTGCGTGAATTGTCCCCACTATGGGAAATGTTTCAAGACGGCATCGACCTTTCCAAGGTTGAGTGGGCCGAACACTAAGGAGTTGTATCATGGCATATTCTGACAAAGTATTAGACCACTACGAGAATCCGCGTAATGTGGGTTCACTGGACAAAAACGATCCGAATGTAGGCACCGGCATGGTCGGTGCACCTGCGTGTGGTGATGTAATGAAGCTGCAAATCAAGGTCAATGATGCGGGCTTGATTGAAGACGCAAAATTCAAGACCTATGGTTGCGGCTCAGCCATTGCATCCAGCTCACTGGTCACCGAGTGGCTGAAAGGCAAAACACTGGATCAGGCGCAGGAAATCAAAAACTCGGCGATTGCCGAGGAGCTGGCCTTGCCTCCAGTGAAGATTCATTGCTCGGTGCTGGCAGAAGATGCAATCAAATCAGCGATTGCCGATTTAAAATCCAAACAGGCAAAATAAGATGGCGATTACCCTGACCGAAACCGCAGCGCAGCGTGTAGAAAAGTTTTTAGCCAACCGCGGCAAAGGCGTAGGCCTGCGTCTGGGCGTCAAAACCACGGGCTGTTCCGGCATGGCGTATACACTCGAGTTCGTGGACGATCTGCACGCGGATGACGTCACCTTTGAAAGTCATGGCGTGAAAGTGATTGTCGATCCGAAAAGTCTGGTCTATATCGACGGCACCGAACTCGACTTCACAAAAGAAGGCCTGAATGAAGGCTTTAAATTTAACAACCCGAATGTCAAGGATGAATGCGGTTGTGGTGAATCGTTCACTGTTTAACACGGGACACGATGAAACTGGCGGATTGATGCAGCAGGCATTTGCATGCGACATGATTCGTCTGCTTTCACATTAAATACGCCCGAGCCTGATTGACCATGCAAAACCATTTCGAACTGTTTCAGTTACCACAGACATTCACACTCGACCTGTCGCAACTTGAGTCCAACTATCGCAAACTACAGGCCGAGGTGCATCCGGACAGGTTTGTGAATGCGTCTCCGGCCGAGCGCATGCAATCCATGCAGGTTGCCACACTGGCCAATGAAGCTTATCAAACCTTGAAACATCCAACGGCCCGCGCTCGTTATTTATTGCAATTGCAAGGCGTGGATACCGAAGATGAAAACAATACCGCCATGCCTGCCGACTTTTTGATGGCGCAAATGGAATGGCGTGAAGCGATGGAAGATGCCAAGTATGCCAAAGATGTCGCCGCACTCGATCATCTGCTGGCCGACATGCGCAGCCAGGCCCAGGCCTTGCAGCAAACACTGGAAAACACACTGAGCAGCCAACCCGCACAAGCCGCATTGACTGTGCGTAAACTGCGCTTTATTGACAAGGTGAGCGAGGATGTTAACCAGCTCATTGCACTGCTTGAAGATTGATTTGGTCAAGATTGACCTGGAAGACTGATTTTTAATGGCTTTATTACAGATTTCAGAACCCGGTATGTCTCCCGCACCGCACCAGCACAAGCTGGCGGTGGGGATAGATCTGGGTACCACCAACTCCCTGGTCGCGACTGTGCGCAGTGGCATGAGTACCGTCTTGCATGACGAACACGGGCACGCCCTGCTCCCGTCTGTCGTGCGCTATCTGGAAAATGCCGTGGTGGTTGGTCACGAAGCGCAGGCGACACAAAGCCTCGACCCGGTAAACACCATTGTCTCAGTGAAGCGTTTCATGGGTCGGGCTTTGCATGACATCACCGACCGCGCACATATTCCTTACCACTTTGTGGAAAACGCTGCCTCGCATGGTGTGCTCGAACTGAAGACACGTGCCGGCCTGAAAAGCCCGATAGAAATCTCTGCCGAAATCTTGAAAACGCTGAAAACCCGTGCTGAAAAAGCACTGGGGGGCGAACTGACCGGGGCGGTAATTACGGTGCCCGCCTATTTTGATGACGCCCAACGCCAGGCGACCAAGGATGCGGCCAGGCTGGCCGGACTGCATGTACTGCGCCTGCTGAATGAGCCAACGGCAGCGGCGGTTGCTTACGGTCTGGATAACGCGTCAGAAGGCATTTATGTGATTTATGACCTCGGCGGCGGCACCTTTGATATTTCCATCCTGCGCCTAAGCAAAGGCGTGTTTGAAGTATTGGCCACCAATGGCGACTCAGCGCTCGGTGGTGACGATTTTGATCACCGTATTTACTGCTGGGTGCTCGATCAGGTACGCAGCAAAACGCCAAACTTCACGCCGCTCACTGAAGAAGATACCCGGCTATTACTGACCAAGGCCCGTCAGGCCAAAGAGTGGCTGACCGAGAACCATGAAGCCAATATCCTGTGCAAACTGAGTAATGGCACGCTGGTGGATGAAACATTGACGGTGCAACAGTTTGTTAGTCTGACTGAAACACTGGTCAGCAAAACACTGGGCCCGATGCGCAAAGCCATGCGTGATGCGGGCTTGAGCATTACAGATATTCACGGTGTGGTGCTGGTAGGCGGCGCAACGCGTATGCCGCATATCCGTCATGCCGTGCAGGCGCATTTCAAACAGGAACCGCTGACCAACCTCGACCCTGACAAAGTAGTGGCGCTGGGTGCAGCGATTCAGGCTAACGTGCTGGCAGGAAACCGTCAGGACGAAGACCTGCTGTTGCTGGATGTTACCCCGCTGTCGCTGGGGCTGGAAACCATGGGTGGACTGGTAGAAAAAGTCATTCCGCGTAACAGCACACTGCCGATTGCGCGTGCACAGGACTTCACTACGTACAAAGATGGCCAGACTGCGATGGCGATTCATGTAGTGCAAGGGGAACGTGAACTGGTGGCCGATTGCCGCTCGCTGGCGCGTTTTGAACTGCGCGGCATTCCACCGATGGCGGCAGGTGCAGCGCGCATTCGCGTGACCTTTCAGGTCGATGCTGACGGTTTGCTCTCGGTCAGCGCACGTGAACAAACCAGCGGTGTAGAATCGAATATTATTGTAAAACCTTCGTACGGCTTGAGCGAAGAAGAGATCACCGCCATGCTGAAGGCCTCGTATGGCGCAGCAGAAACCGACAAGCAGGCGCGCATGTTGCGCGAAGCCGTGGTAGATGCACAGCGTTTGATCGAAGCCATTCAGGCAGCACTGGCTGAGGATGGTGAAACATTGCTGAGCAAGGAAGAGCGCGATACGATTACACAGCACGTGACGCAGTTAAGCGCACTCTGCCAGGGCAACGACAGTCAGGCAGTGAAACAAGCGACAGAAGCACTCAACCACGCAACAGAAAACTTTGCTGCCCGCCGCATGGACGCCTCGGTGCAAAAGGCGCTGGCGGGTAAAAACCTGAACTCATTGGAAATGTAATATGCCACAGATTATTGTTCTCCCTCACGTTGAGCTCTGCCCGGAAGGGACGGTCATACAGGCCGAAACTGGCACCTCCGTGTGCGATGCATTGCTTAATCATGATATCGATATCGACCACGCCTGTGACCGGGTGTGCGCCTGCACCACCTGCCATGTCATTGTGCGAGAAGGGTTTCGCAGCCTCAACGCAATGGAAGAGGATGAAGAAGATATGCTGGATAAGGCCTGGGGGCTGGAACCACTTTCGCGCCTGTCATGCCAGGCCATTGTGCAAGACACTGACCTGGTGGTCGAAATCCCCAAATACAGTATCAATATGGCCAAGGAAGGCCATCGCTAGAGAACCTTTACGCAGACAAAAAAGCCGGCGCATGCGCCGGCTTTTTGATGAGCAGTGTGATCACCCGACAAAAGTCTCTTGAAGAAAGTCGACTTTTCCGTTGGCAATATCATACACCGCCCCCACAATACCAATTTCCTTATTGTTGAGCATGTCATCGACGATATCGCTGCAGCGGATGATGGTGTCAATCTGATACTTCACATTCAATGCACAAATTTTCTCGACAAAGTCACTATTTTTTGAAGTGCGCTGTCCCGGGTCAGTGATCGATTTTTCATGACGAATGGAAGGCTTGATCAGGTTAATGATTTCACCAATATGCCCATCCTTGAAGTCATCGCAGGCGGCTTTAACCGCACCACACGAAGTATGCCCCATCACCACAATCAGCTTGCTGCCAAGATACTTGCTGGCAAACTCCAGACTGCCAATCGCTTTATCTGAGGCGATATTGCCTGCCAGGCGCACACTGAAAATATCCCCCAGTGCCTGGTCAAACAAGAGCTCGACCGGCGCACGCGAATCACTGCAACTCAGGAATGAGGCAAACGGATGTTGCTTGTCTTTGGTGATTTGAATCAGCGTCTTGAAGTCTTTGTCTTCTTCACGGTCTGAAGTGAATCTTTTGTTACCCTCTTTCAAAATATCGAGCGCCTCACGTGGAGACATTTTGTCACGGTCGAGTAAAGGATGTTTGTACATATTGTGTGCCTTTGTTAAATCGGTAAGACTAATTAATGCCCAAGCAAATGTTTGGGCGGGTTGAACTGTATGGTTTCCACTTCAATATTTTTAAGTTTGGCGTGCAACTGGTAATCATGAATAAACTCCACTACATCGTAAGCAATCGCTTTGCTGTGGGTGCAATCAATAATGACTTTGCTGTTAGCAGGAATATTTTCCAATACCTCTAAAATACTCGCTTTGTTAAAAAATGAGACCTCTTCAGCCAGGACCAGATGGTGAACCGCACGCCCCTCTTCATTAGAGTGGGTTTTTTTGACGTAATGCGAGTTACGGTAACTATGATGCAGCGTGTAAAACACAGCGGCCACCAAACCCAGGCCGATGCCTGTCAACAGATCCGTCAGTACAATCGCCACAATGGTAATGATGAACGGTACAAACTGCTCCCAACCCAGCGCATACATTTGCTTGAACAGGCTGGGCTTGGCCAGTTTATAGCCGACCATGATCAGAATGGTTGCCAGACTTGCCAGCGGAATCATATTCAGGAAACTGGCAATGGTCATGGCACTCAGCAACAGCCAGAAGCCATGCAACACAGCCGAGAGTTTACTCTGGGCACCAAAGGTAATGTTGGCACTACTACGCACAATGACCTGGGTAATCGGCAAGCCGCCTATCATACCCGAAACGATGTTTCCCAGGCCCTGCGCCTTCAGCTCGCGATTGGTAGGTGTCACGCGCTTGAGCGGATCAAGTTTGTCTGTCGCCTCCACACAGAGCAAGGTTTCCAGGCTGGCGACAATCGCCATCACCAGTGCAGTTTTAATCACCATCGGTTGCATTATTTTACTAAAATCCGGATAAGTGAAAAAGCTGGCAAAGTCACCCAGGCTGCTGGCCACAGGCAGGCGCACAATTTGATCGGCCTGTAGCTTAAACTGCAACCAGTCATGTAAAAAGGCCCAATTGAGCGCAATGCCAACCAGCACCACGACAATCGGACCTTGCAACAACTGAAAAACCCTGTGTTTTTTGGTCAATACCGAATCCCACAGTATTAAAATTGCAAACGAAATCACTGCGATCAAGACGGCGCCTGGGGTTAACAAATCCCACGACTGCAAAATGTCGCTAAAAGTATTATGGCCACCACGCTCTTCAAATGCCTCATCCCCTTCGAAGTCAGCATCGTAACCCAGCGCATGCGGAATTTGTTTCAAGATAATCAGCAGGCCAATCCCGGTCAACATGCCTTTGATCACAGAAGTCGGGATAAAGTAGGCAATAAAGCCGGCTTTAAACTGTCCTAGCAAAAACTGGAAAATACCTGCCAGCACCACCGCTCCCAGAAAAACTTCATAGGATCCCAAACTGCTAATGGCTGCAAGGACAATCACTGCCAGGCCAGCGGCCGGGCCGCTGACCCCCAGTGCAGAGCCACTGGCAAAACCAACGACAATACCGCCAATGATGCCAGCAATCACCCCTGAAAAAAGTGGCGCACCCGAGGCGAGCGCGATGCCCAGACACAGAGGCAATGCAACAAAGAAAACAACAATAGAGGCGGGAAAATCGCGGTTTAAATAGTGGAACAATCCGATGTGATCAGACTTTGGTGTGTTTAAAGGTGTCATTAATGCTCCGGGTCACAAAAAAAGACGCAGCATATTGTTAAATGCGCTGCGCCCCAAAGTTGGCAATACCGCCCGCCAGTAGATGCTTCCAACAGGGAGAAGAAGCGTCTACCTTGATACTTGGAGTATTACTCCGAAGTATATGGACGCTTACCAATAAAATGTAATCTTAACTGCTGATGCTTGTCAAAGCCTTTATCCTCAGGCGCCTGGTCAGTCACAATACCAGCACCCACCCACTTGGCATCAGCACTGTCTTCTTGCGCCACAGGTTCTTTGCTGTAGGCGCGCTGGCCATGGAAGTTTTGTTTATGAATATTGCGTACGTTCGTGCCTTGCTCTGCCACCTCTGCTGCATGTGCAACGGCTATCAAACCCATAGAAACCAATACTGCAACCAATAATTTACGCATCCTATCGCTCCTTATACTTCAATGTGCATGCCCAAAGTGGCATGCATCGGATAAAGCCTTACAAACCACTCAATATGCGCACCATTATGCCGTGCACTTTGCAATAAAAAGTCTCCCATTATAGGTAGATCGGTATATACTAAACGGCATATGCCGAATGACAGTACATCACAGCAAGCCGACAGTGCGTTTGCGTTACGCAATGCACTCAAGCAAACCCAGTCACAAGTGGCCCAGGACCGTTTGTTTGAACATCTTGGCCAGCAACTGTTCAACACGGGTTGGTCGGAAGACTTGTGCCAGTGGCTACTGGATGCCCTTTGCATGCAATACGGTGCGCAACATGGGCTGATCGCACAGCAACATGCAGGGGCCTTAAAAATCATGGCACAACGCGGCAAGTCCTATCCGGTGGGCGCACGCATTCCCATGCTGGGTGCGCTGGCCATATGGCTCAAAGAACCCCTGCACTTTGAACCACGCACACAATATGTGCCCAGCCTGTGGACGTTACCCGCAAATCAGGGGGATCATGGCATGCATTGCGTGCATTTGCCGATCGCCTACCAGCAACGGGCAGTGGGCATGCTGGCCCTGCTTTCCGGCACCCCGCTCAATCAAAACCAGTTGAATAGCCTGTATAGTTTTTGCGGACTACTCGGATTTGCACTCTACGGCCAGCCACATGCTGCATCCAAAATTGATGACGCCTATCTGCAAAAGCTCACCCCGAGAGAAAGGGAAGTGTTTGCATTACTGCCGTCTGGCGCCAGCAATGCCACCTTGGCGGTCAAGCTGGGAATATCGCCAGGCACAGTTAAAATTCACATCGAGCGCATTTTGAGCAAGCTGAATTTAAATGACCGTACACAAGCAGCCGTCAAGGCCGTTGAGGCAGGATTTAAAAGTGAAGGCCTGTAACCATGCGTAGACTGCTGCAGGTATATCTGCGCTTAAGCGAGCCACTATGGCGTCAATGGCAGGACTTGCCACTGACGATCAAGGGTATTGTGCTGAATGCTTTGCCACTGACGGTACTGCTGGCTTCACTGGCACTCATTTTCAAAAGTGAACAGCAATCTGCCCTGCTGGAAATGCGCGTGCAGAATGCATTGCAAATTCAGCAGGATATTCAAACCCTGCAAACCCAGCTGCTGGAAGCCTCCACCGGCGTACGAGATTTTTTGCTGACCGGTAATCGCCAGTTTTTATCCGGCTACCAGCAAGCCACCCTGACCATGCCCAAACTGCTGGATACGCTGGAGCAAAAACTTGACGATGAGTCACAACAGCGCTTATTGCATGTGATACATCCCTTACTGCAAAAAAACCTCGACGACCTGGCTACACTGGCCAGCAATACGGCCCATGAAGCCAATGAGCGACTCATACGCAAATTTTTATCGCAAAGCGATGCACTGAACCGCCTGCGCGAGGACCTGCAAAGCATGAGCGACCGCGAAGCCAGCCTGGTGACGCAAGACAAACAGGATGTAATTCAGGAACGTCAACGTAACTTTCGCATCACCATGATGGCGGTGATTGCCGGGGTGCTCGGCTCACTGATTGGCGTATGGATTTTCTCCAACACCATTGTGGCCCGAGTGAGGACTATCCGTGATAGCGCTATCCATCTGGTCAAAGGCGAACCACTGGCTCTGCCCAGAATCAGCCGCGATGAACTGGGAGAGCTGACAGAAGAACTGGACCATGCCTCACAATTACTGGCAAAAAGTGCTCAGGAAGCCCACCAGGCCAGGATTGAAGCTGAAGAAGCCAGTGCGGCCAAGAGCAATTTTTTATCGCGGACCAGCCATGAACTGCGTACACCACTCAACGCCATTCTCGGCTTTGCACAGATTTTGGAAAATGACTTGCCAGAAGGCAGGCAAAAAGACAGTGCCACCCTGATTTACAACGCAGGACAACACTTGCTGAAACTGATTAATGAAGTGTTGGATATTTCGAGGATTGAAAGTGGCGACATTGCCATGTCACTCGAAGTGATGGCATTGAACCCGTTGCTGGAAGAAGCGGTGCACTATATCAAGCCGCTGGGCAGTGTGCGTGACATACTCATTAAAACCGGATTTGCAGACCAGTTGTATGTACGTGCCGACCGCCAGCGCCTGCTGCAAGTGATTCTCAACTTGCTGGCTAATGCGCTCAAGTATGGCCCCGAAAATACCACGGTTTACTTTAACGCCTATCCGGCTGACAACCATATCCGCATTGAAGTGATAGATGCGGGAAAAGGCATTCCTGGCGAACTGCGCTCGCGCCTGTTTACCCCGTTTGACCGGCTGGGCGCAGAGCGCACCATGACGGAAGGCACTGGACTGGGGCTGGTGCTCAGCAAACAGTTGATGGACGCCATGGGTGGCAAGATTGGTGTTGCCGAAACGCGAAGTCTGTTCTGGATCAGCTTGCCAGCATGCACAGCCGATGGCTCAACGGCACCTGTGCCACCGCCCCCGACCGCAACTGAAAAAACGCTGACACCACAAACGACACTCTCAAATAGCCACCAGAAAAAACATGTGTTATATGTTGAAGACCATGCCAGTAACCGCGCCCTGATGGAAGCCATCATGAGCCGACACAAGGCCATCAAGCTGCATCTGGCCAACAGCATGCAGGAAAGCATGATCTGGTTGCGCGACATGACACCCGACCTGCTGCTGGTCGACTTGAACCTGCCAGATGGCTCTGGCGAGCAACTGATCCAGCATGTCAAATCCAGGCCTGATCTGCAACAGGTGCCGATTATCGTATTAAGCGCGGATGCCCTGCCGGAGACCATTACGCGCGTGCAGCAGATGGGAATTTCGCAATACTTCACCAAGCCGGTCAATGTCGCCGCGTTTAACCAGCATTTGCAACACTTACTGTTAGAGTCGACCACATGAATATTGATCAACTGCGTGCCTCAAAAATCCTGATTATCGACGATGCCGAAGCCAACCTCAGGCTGCTCGAAGAGCTGTTAACCAAAGAGGGCTTTGAGCAGGTCATCAGTACCGCCGACCCCACCAAAACCATGGACCTGGTCAATGCCTTCCAGCCAGACCTGATTCTGCTGGATTTAATGATGCCGGTGCTGGATGGGTTTGCCGTACTGGATCAGCTCTCCCACCATGTCGGCGCCAACGAATACCTGCCCGTACTGGTCCTCACAGCAGACGCTACCATTGCCACGCGCCGCAAAGCGCTGGCATTGGGTGCAAAAGACTTTTTAACCAAGCCTTTTGACCCGATGGAAGCCATGCTGCGCGTCTGGATACTGCTGGAGACACGCTGGCTGTTTACGCAACTCAAACAACACCAGCCTAACCTGCAATTGCCAGGGTATTCGTCATAGTCGGCATGCCTACTCGGCGCTGTCAGGGCTCACGTAAGAGCGCTTGCTCGCATACTGCAGATTGAGCTGTTTACGAAACTGCACTTTTTGCTCGGCCACCTGCTGTAGCACTGGCTGCTTGTCAGTGTGCAAGCCGGTGCCTTCCCAGGCCTGATTTGCAGCCACATTGGCAGACTGACTAAGCAAGGGCCGTTTGGCAATATTCTGATTACCTGTAACCTGGTCTGCCAGGGCAGATCCGGCAAACAACAGTGCAGCCAAACTCATGACGCCATACATTGTTACTGTTTTCATCGCACGCTCCTTTAATTGAGACTTCGTAGTTGCCGCCTTTTTGAGACGGATTTTATGATGTTCAATGTAGCGCACTTGTCTTACATGAGACTTTCAAAATCCTTTCAGCAAGCTGAACAGACTTGCTCGCATCAAGCTCTGTTTTTCAGCTTGAATTAAGGCACGGTATTGTGAAAACTCAATCCATAAAATGGAGATCACGATGCACACATGTATTCGCAAACCTGCCAGCCTTTTCATCATCAGCCTGCTATGTGGTTTGATGATGCGTCAACCGGCGTTCGCCGACGATAACGAAGATGTTCCTACAGAAAATGGAAGAAAAGGCAAAAGCAATTAGCCTGATTTCGCATGAAGAGGCCAAAACCGGCAAGGCAAACCAGCCCATCCATAAGCGACGTTGCATCCAACCCATGCGTATCAAACTGCTGAAAACAGAGGCTATAGTCCAAATTTTAACCGCAGCCATCTTAAACCAAGCTTAAATCCAGGCCGCAATGACCACTGAAAGTTCAGATTAATTGATCAGGGATACTTTAAAAACCCGGCACCCGCTACAATATTACATTGTGCCTTTAATCCCCCGCTGACATGCTTTTTCTATCACATACCTCCAGTGCCAGATTACCCACCCAGTTTGGTGAGTTTGATATTCACGTATTCACTGACAGCCGCAATGGCGTAGAGCATGTCGCTTTAGCCTATGGGGATGTACAAGGCGCGAGCGACCCGCTGGTGAGAGTGCATTCCGAATGCCTGACTGGAGATGTGTTTGGCTCGACGCGCTGCGATTGTGGTGAGCAACTACACCATGCCCAACGCCTGATTCATGAGACTGGCCAGGGCTTGATTTTGTATTTAAAAAACCATGAAGGGCGCGGCATAGGCCTCACCAATAAAATACGTGCTTATGCCCTGCAAGACCAAGGCATGGATACCGTAGAAGCCAATGTTGCCCTCGGCCTGCCGGTAGATGCACGCACTTACGAAAGTGCGGCAGACATGCTGCGCCACTTCGATATCGACAGCATACGTCTGCTTTCCAACAACCAGGAAAAGCGCACCGCCCTGCAATCATTAGGCATCACCATCCACCAGCAAGTGCCATTGCTCACCACGCCTACCACCGAAAATCTTAAATACCTGCAAACCAAGTCGATCAAACTTGGGCATCTGATTCCAGACCTGTAGTTAGCTCGCCCCCTCATAAAAAAAAGTTATAAGCTACTCACCAAATGTTATAAACCGTCGTCTTCATCACGTTTATACTACTTTTTCCAATAAGCATAATCAGGAGAGCGACGAGATGAAGCAAGAGACGATATCCATTCACGGCGGCTATCACCCGGACCCGACCACCAAGGCGGTAGCGGTGCCCATTTACCAAACCACCTCTTACGCATTTGACAATACCCAGCATGGCGCAGACTTGTTCGACCTCAAGGTACAGGGCAATATTTATACCCGCATCATGAACCCGACTACCGCTGTGCTGGAGGAGCGCCTGGCACAACTGGAAGGCGGCATAGGCGCGCTGGCACTGGCTTCTGGCATGGCCGCGATTACCTACGCAATTCAAACCATTGCCGAGGCAGGTGATAATATTGTGTCCGTCTCGACGCTGTATGGTGGCACCTATAACTTTTTTGCGCACACCCTGCCCAAGCAAGGCATAGAAGTCAGATTTTTTGATTACCGCGACCCGGCCTCACTGGAAAAACTGATCGACAGCCGCACCAAGCTGGTGTTTGCCGAAACCATAGGCAATCCCTTAGGCAATGTGGTGGACCTCGCAGCCATCAGCGCGGCGGCCCATAAACATGGCGTCCCTGTGGTTGTCGATAACACGGTCGCCACGCCCATTCTTTCAAGGCCATTTGAGCACGGCGTGGATATTGTGGTGCACTCGCTGACCAAATACATTGGCGGCCACGGCAACTCGATTGGCGGCGTTATTGTCGATAGCGGCAAGTTTCCATGGGCAGAACATGCCGCCCGCTTCCCCAGCCTCAACACCCCGGATCCCAGCTACCATGGCGTCAACTATGTAGAAGCCTTGGGCCCTGCTGCCTATATCGCCCGCGCCCGCGTCGTGCCTTTGCGCAATACCGGTGCCGCCATCAGCCCGTTCAACAGCTTTCTGATTCTGCAAGGCCTGGAAACGCTGGCCCTCAGAATAGAGAGACATAGCACCAACGCCCTGGCAGTCGCAAATTACCTGAAACACCATCCCAAAGTGAAATGGGTCAGATACGCCGGGCTTGAAGACCATCCAGACCATGCACTCGTGAAAAAATATCTAAATGGACACGCCTCTGGCATCTTGTCTTTTGGCGTGCAAGACGGACTCGAAGGCGGCACCCGCTTTATTGACGCGCTGCAACTGTTCACGCGCTTGGTCAACATCGGCGATGCCAAAAGCCTGGCCTGCCACCCTGCCACCACCACCCACCGTCAACTCAATGCAGAAGAACTGGCACGCGCTGGCGTGAGCGAAGATATGGTCAGGTTATCGGTAGGCATTGAGCATATCGATGATTTGATTGCGGATTTGGAGCAGGCGTTGGCGAAGGTCTAAAGTTGATCAAAAAAATAGCCATGTCAGTTTTTAAGATTGCAAACTAGATAAGAGCGCAGCAGAGATGCTGCGCTTTTTCATCTTTAAAGGATTTCGCATAGGCGTAAATTTCTAATATCTACCTTATTAAACAAGTTGGGTATTATCTTGATCACGCGTTAAACTCTCAAATTATTAAAGGTAATTATATTTATAAATATAATTTGGGCATTTAGACGCATACGCACAAGCAGTGGCCCTCCTAAATTCTGTATTTCATAAAAATACGCACCGTATTTTTTAATATCGATCAAGTTTTATACCAAAACTTACAGGTTAAAAACTGATAAAAACTTATTCATTAAAAGACAATGTCACGACTAACAGATTTAATTGCCCAGGCAAAAGCAAAAGACCCCAAACTAGGTGAAGATCTAGATCGCGAGTTCAGGGCACTATCTTCTCGCTTACCATTTGGCCTCAATTTTGAGCGTCACAGTCCTGAGGTCGTTGAGCTGCCACTTCGCCCCATCCGTAAAGGCGACAAAGTACGCGTGTTGCCCGAACGTGGCTCGACTAAGAAAGGTGACCAGCGACTGTGGCAAGTCAAAACCATACACAAAGCAAAAAAACTAGCGGATTTAGAACTTCTAGATACAGATAATCCTGAGACGAAATCTGTCGCACTTGAGGACTTGGTTGTAGTAGCTGAGTTTAGAGACACCATTTATCCAGGCTTAGTAAGCACAGGGAAAGTAGAGCGAGGTGGCGATAAGCCCTATCACACGGTCATTAATGGTGAAAATTACCATGTACTCAAGGCACTGACTTACACACACCGAGGTAGAGTAGACGCCATCTATATCGATCCGCCATATAACACTGGCGCAAAAGACTGGAAATATAACAACGACTACGTAGAGGGCGATGACCTGTACCGCCATAGCAAATGGCTGGCGATGATGGAGCGCAGGTTGTTGGTGTCGAAAGAGCTGCTAAATCCGGTGGATTCCGTGCTGATCGTCACGATCGACGAGAAGGAATATTTGCGGCTGGGGCTTCTTCTCGAACAGGTGTTCCCCGAAGCGCGCGTTCAGATGATTAGCAGTGTCATCAATCCCAAAGGCGCAGCTCGCTCGTCGGCATTTGGTAGAACAGACGAATACATATACTTTGTTATGTTTGGAATAGCGGCGCCTATGCCGACGGCTTTGGACACTGAATGGAAGATCGTTAAGGATCGAAGGGCAGAAGGACTAAGGTGGGCTGAGCTTCTGCGATCTGGCTCCGATCCTTTGCGATCTGACAGCCCAAATCAATTTTTTCCGGTTTTCATCCATAACGGCCAAGACGGCCCGAAATTTCATTCGGTCGGGGAACCGTACTATGGCGAAAATCGAAATGAAATTACTCCGCCGGCTGAAACGGTTGCTGTATGGCCGATTCGTTCCAATGGATCTGAAGGTAGGTGGTCGAACGGTCCAACTAGTCTGCGAGGACTTATCGAGAAAGGTTATGCAAGGCTCGGCAAATGGAAAGGTGGAGATACCCCGATTACCTATCTAGCAAGAGGTGAACAAAGAAAGGTTGAGTCAGGGCAATTCCCAATTATCGGCAGAAAGCAGGACAATTCGATAGTTGTTGACTCATCAGAATATGTGCCAGTTTTCATTCCTGGGACTCAGTGGCGAATCGGATCGCATAACGCCGAGCAAGGAGGAACAAACCTGCAGAAGCTCATGATGCCTGATCGGAAGTTCCCGTTCCCGAAGTCGCTGTATGCAGTTGAAGATGCACTCCGTTTTTTTGTTGCCAATAAGCCAGAAGCGATCATCCTCGACTTCTTCGCTGGATCAGGCACTACCGCTCATGCTGTTATGCGTCTGAATAGACAAGATAGTGCAAAACGCCAGTGCATTTCCGTCACCAACAACGAAGTCGCAGCAGACGAACAGAGGTATCTGCGTGAGCAAGGTCTTCGCCCAGGTGACACAGAGTGGGAAAATTATGGAATTTGTGACTACATTACCAAACCGCGCGTAGCTGCTGCAATTACAGGAAAAACACCTAGTTGTGAGCAAATTATTGGTGATTACAAATTTACCGATGAGTTCCCCATTTCCGAGGGCTTTGAGGAAAATGCTGAGTTCTTCACGCTAACTTACGAATCGAAAGAGGCGGTTAACCATAATCTAGCCTATGCTCGCATTGCTTCTTTGTTATGGCTGCGTGCAGGGGCAAAAGGAGGTCGAATCGATCAATTACCATCAGAGGGATGGGCAGTAGCAGATACATACGGCCTTTTGACTGAAGTAGACAAAGCTACACCTTTCATCAAATCATTGGTTGATGCCCAAGAGCTTCGAGTCGCATACATCGTTACGGACGACGACCGTCGCTTTCAGGCGATTGCCAAGCGTTTACCCGATGGTGTGGAGCCAGTGCGTTTATATGAATCCTACTTAACTAATTTTAGCTTTGCCAACGGGGAATAATAAGACATGAAATTCACCCTAAAAGATTATCAACGCGATGCCGTGCGTGAAGCTCTCGCCAATTTGAAAGATGCTCAAGATGATTGGCATCGCAAATCCCGCAAATGTGCATTCTCCCTGACTGCTGTAACAGGTGCAGGTAAAACCGTTATGGCCGCTGCCGCATTTGAAGCACTGTTCCACGGTGATGACGAATTTGATTTTGATGCTGATCCAGGTGCAGTAGTAATTTGGTTCAGCGATGACCCATCATTGAACGAGCAAACTCGTTTCCGTTTGATGGAGGCCAGTGACCGTATCAATCACACAGATTTGGTGGTAGTAGAAAACACTTTTAACCGCCCGAAATTTGATGCTGGAAAAATCTATTTTCTTAATACGCAAAAGCTGAGTAAGAACAGCTTGTTAGTTCGTGGTTTTGATCAGGATGAAATAGAAGCTAAGGCCGGAAATTTACTACCAGAAACTAGACCAGATCTGCGCGCCTACACAATTTGGGACACCATCCAAAACACCATCGAAGACTCGGCGCTAACCTTGTATCTAGTTTTAGATGAGGCTCATAGGGGGATGGGTGGTGCCACAGCAAAGGAAAAGGGCACAATTGTTCAGCGACTTATCAACGGAGCTGGAGGTGTACCAGGAATACCTGTGGTATGGGGTATTTCGGCAACAGTTGAGCGTTTCAATAAGGCGATTGAGTTTGCAGGCAAGCATATTAAGCTACCAAATGTGGTCGTGGATTCAGACAAGGTACAAGAATCTGGCCTTATTAAAGACACTATTCTGCTAGACATACCTGACGAGACAGGTGATTTTGATACCGTTTTGGTTAGACGAGCGACTGATAAATTAAAAGAATCAACCATTGCTTGGAACGAGTACGCCAAGCAGCAAGAGGAAGCCCGTGTGGTTGTTCCGTTAATGGTGTTGCAGGTTCCCAATACGCCCGATCCTAACGAGATTGGTCGTGCACTAGATACTATCTTCGAGCGTTATCCTGAGTTGCCTTCAGCCAGCGTGGCGCATGTCTTTGGCGACCACACTACTCAACGCTTCGGTAACCGTGATATACCTTACATCGAACCACAACGTGTGCAGGAATCCACTTGGGTGCGCATTCTGATTGCAAAAGATGCAATTAGCACTGGCTGGGACTGTCCGCGAGCTGAAGTAATGATCTCTTTCCGAGCCGCAAGTGACCGCACACACATTACACAATTGTTGGGTCGCATGGTGCGATCTCCATTGGCGCGACGCATACCAGGTAACGATAGACTGAATGCAGTGGATTGTCTCCTGCCGAAATTCAATAAAAAAACTGTAAGAGAAGTCGTCGATACCCTGATGACGGGGGATGACACTGCAACAGCGACAGGACGCATCCTGATTGACTACGTAGAGGTAAAACCAAACCCTGACGCTTCGCCTGCCATATGGGTAACTTTCGAATCATTGCCATCACAAACACGTCCACAGCAAGGCGCAAAACCAGCTAAACGCCTAACAGCGCTAGCTCACGAACTTGCATCTGATGATATTCTTACTGGCGCAGGTAGTCTTGCTCATGGCGAAATGCACAAAACGCTTGATGCATTTCAGGAAAGCCAGCAGGAGAAAATTGAAGCCAAGCGTAAAGCAGTCATGACAGTCGAGGGCAAAACAGTCATTGCTGACCTGAAGGGCAAAGAAAAAAGCTTTGACGAATTCTGGGAAGATGCCGATATGGCGGTGATTGACGATGCCTATCGAAGAGCTGCACGTATTTTTAGCCCTGACATCGCTCGCACTTATGTTGACCATCTTGCGCAAAAGGTTGCAAACATCGAAGACGACCCTGAGGAATATCTTGAGGCTATCGTCGAGGCGCGCGTCACTGTAGCTGGTCTGGGTCTTGTTACAGAAGTCCAGGACTATTTTGATAAGGAAGCAGACAAGCTGGCAAAGTCATGGATCGCGCAATATGCTCCGATGATTAAGAATCTCTCAGACGACCGTAAAGAAACTTACCGTCAGATCATTGAAATGAGCACAGAGCCACAAAGTGTAGATTTAGCTAAACCTGAATCTCGCTATGAGGCAACAAAGGCGCGCGAAAACGATAAAGAAACATCATTCCCTACTTGGAGAAACCATCTACTATGTGACGAGCACGGCAATTATCCAGCTGAACTAAACAATTGGGAAACTACAGTTGTTGAAACGGAAGCAAAACGAGCAGGCTTCAAATTCTGGTACCGCAATCCGCAGCAACCAGGTCAGTCATCTTTGGGGATAGCTTATTTAGAGAGTGAAGAATACAAGATTGTTAGACCTGATTTTGTATTCTTTGCTGAGCAGGAGGGCAAGCTAGTGGTGGATTTAGTCGACCCTCATGGACTTCATCTAGCCGATGCTTTGCCCAAGTTGCAGGGGTTGGCTTTGTATGCCGAGAAGTATTCTAATGCATACCGACGAATTGAATCAGTAGCAGAAGTAAAAGGGAAGCTACGCTCGCTTGATTTAACTGACGAAAATGTAAGGAACGCTATTCTCAATGCAAAAGATGCTATCAGCCTGTTTACGGGGCCGATCGCCTATGATTACTAAACAAGCAGCTCAGAAAGTTTTAAACAACAATTAAAATCAAAAGGCGCAGCGATTATCGCTACGCCTTTTTGTTGAATACCCGAAGTTAAAACACACGCAACTGCGTCGGTTTCAGATAAACCGTCTCCCCCTGCTTGAAGCTCAACTGGTTAAACTGCTCCCGACCTAGCTCCACATCTACATATTGCGCATTGTCTGACCGTTTGATTTCCAGCCTGACCAGTGACCCCACCGAGTGCACATAGGTGAGTGCTCCAGCAATACTATTTTCCTGAGGCATGCGACTCACGGCAATTTCATAAGGGCGCACAAAGCCTTTGCCTGAAGGCGTTTCAAATGCATTCACATTGCCCAGAAACTCATAGACAAACGGCGTGGCCGGATTGTCATACACGGCTTGCGGGGAACCCACCTGTTCCACCTGACCATGATTCATCACGACAATAGTGTCTGCCACTTCCAGCGCTTCTTCCTGGTCATGGGTGACAAATACACTGGTCACATGTAATTCGTCATGCAAACGGCGTAGCCAGCGGCGCAGGTCTTTACGCACTTTGGCATCCAGCGCGCCAAAGGGCTCGTCGAGCAATAACACTTTGGGCTCAACAGCCAGCGCACGTGCCAGGGCGATACGTTGTCGCTGGCCGCCAGACAATTGTGGCGGATAGCGGTCTGCCAGCCAGTCGAGCTGTACCAGTTCCAGCAGTGAATGCACGCGCTTTTTGATTTCAGCTTCGCTCGGGCGTGTGGCTTTAGGGCGTACACGCAGGCCAAACGCGACATTTTCAAATACTGTCATGTGGCGGAACAGGGCATAGTGCTGAAACACAAAGCCGACCTGACGCTCGCGTACATCGGTATGCGTGGTGTCCTGGCCATCAAACAGGACCTGTCCGCTGTCTGGGGTTTCCAGACCGGCAATAATGCGCAGCAGGGTCGTTTTTCCGCAGCCTGAAGGCCCCAGCAAGGCGACCAGTTCGCCGGAGGGCACTTCGAGGTTGATATCGCGCAGTGCGCTAAATTGTCCAAATCCCTTGGTAATCTGCTGTATGGTGATGCTCATATTAACCTGTCACTTCCTGTTCGTTATCTGCTGCTGACCGCGTGGCTTGCCATTCCACATAGGTTTTTAAAATCAAGGTCACCAGGGCCAGCAAGGTGAGCAATGAGGCCACCGCAAACGCCGCGGCATAGTTATATTCGTTGTATAAAATTTCCACATGCAGGGGCATGGTGTTGGTGAGGCCGCGAATATGTCCGGACACCACTGAAACTGCGCCAAACTCGCCCATGGCACGGGCATTGGTGAGAATCACACCATAAATCAGGCCCCATTTCACATTGGGCAAGGTCACAAGCCAGAGCATTTTCCAGCCAGAAGCCCCCAGCACCAGCGCAGCCTCTTCCTCCTCCTTGCCCTGCGCCTGCATCAGTGGAATCAGCTCGCGTGCCACAAATGGAAAGGTCACAAAGATGGTGGCTAATACGATGCCGGGCACGGCAAACACCACCTTGTAGTCATGATCAATCAACCACTCACCAAACCAGCCTTGCAAGCCAAAAATCAGCACAAAAATCAGCCCGGCAATCACGGGGGAGACGGCAAATGGCAAGTCAATCAGGGTGATCAGGAAATTCTTGCCCTTAAAGTCAAACTTGGCAATGGCCCAGGCAGCGGCTACGCCAAACACCAGATTGAGGGGCACGGAAATCAGGGCCGCAATCAGTGTCAATTGCATGGCGGATACCGCATCTGCCTCGGTAATCGCGGCAAGATACACATCCCAGCCCTTTCGCAAGGCCTCGGCAAATACCGCAGCCAGTGGAATCAGCAAAAACAGGCTCAGGAAAAGAATCGCAATGGCCAGTAATGTCCAGCGTACCCAGGTGGGTTCGGAGGTTGCGCGCTTGTGCGCAATCTTGCCATGATATTGTTGAAATTGTGTTTGATGCACTGTGTCACCCCTGCAAATGCTGTTTTTTGGTATGCAATGAAAACCCCGGGCAGTGTTGCCCGCCCTGGCGGTTAAGTCTGGCTTCCATGTCGATGGCTGCTCCACCACTGCAATACGTTGATGGCAAGCAGCAGGGCAAACGAAATCAGTAACATCACCACCGCAATCGCGGTAGCGCCGGCGTAATCATATTGTTCCAGCTTGGTGATGATCATCAGGGGCGTAATTTCTGACACCATAGGCATGTTGCCGGCAATAAAAATCACCGAGCCATATTCACCCACTGCACGCGCAAACGCCAGTGAAAAGCCGGTGAGTAACGCTGGCCAGATAGCAGGCAAAATGACCTTGTAAAAAGTTTGCCAGCGATTGGCCCCCAGACTGGCAGCGGCCTCTTCGGCCTCGGCGCTGAAGTCTTCCAGAATCGGCTGTACGGTACGCACTACAAACGGCAAGCCAATAAAGGTCAACGCCACCACGACACCCAGCGGCGTAAAGGCCACTTTAATACCGTGCGGCTCCAGCCATTGTCCCAGCCAGCCGTTCGGCGCATAAATCGCCGTCAATGAAATACCGGCTACTGCCGTCGGTAAAGCAAACGGCAGGTCCACCAGCGCATCCAGCACTTTTTTGCCGAAAAACTGGTAACGTACCAGCACCCAGGCCGTCAGCAGGCCAAACACCAGATTAATCAGTGCTGCAATCAACGATGCCCCGAACGTCAAGCGATAAGTAGCCAGCACCCTGGGCGTGGTCACCACTGCCCAGAACTCACTCAGCCCAAGCTCGGCCGAACGCAAAAAAACGGCTGCCAGCGGGATCAATACAATCAGGCTCAAATACACCAGTGTATAGCCCAGCGAAAGACCGAATCCAGGGAGTAAATGCTTTTTTTTCTTTGTCATACCTTGCAGGCGTTGCGTTTAAACAGGCGCTAATGTAACGTGAAACACGCAAATAATTAAAGAATAAATAATCATTAATTTATAAGCATTGATTATAAGAATCTGCAGTGGACTCAGGCGACTCTGGGTACACGGCCACTGTGCCGGTACTGATCATTAATCACTTTTGCCACCACCGGTTCAGCCAGGAAGTTGCCCTGTAACACGGTGGCCCCTGCCGCGACGGCAATGTCCAGCTGCTGCTGTGTTTCAATGCCGACAATCACGGGTGTACTGCCCAGCTCCTGCACACTCTGCACCAGCCCCTTGAGTGCCTTGGCCAGCGCCGGTTGCTGCGCGGCCTGCTGTATCACCGAAATATCAAACTTGATAAAATCGTGATGGGCACTCCACAGGCGATAGAGTTTGCTTTGGTGGTTGCCAAAGTGGTCAAAGGCCACACGATAGCCGAGGGCGCGATAGTTCTCGATCGCAGGCAGTAGCTGCTTGTCCTGCTCCACCAGGGACTCCTTGATCTCGAGTACCACGCGATGTGTGGGGACCGAGTACTTGTGCAGGATCTGCTCAAACACTTTGCCGTGCGCATTCACTTCAATCAACAGCTTGGGATGCACATTGAGGAATAACAGGCCGTTTTCCTGATGAATGGCGCGGAAGTTCAGCACGTGCTGCGAGCGGCATACGCGGTCGAACTGCACCAGCTTGCCAGACTGCTCGGCATAGGTGAAAGCGAACTCCGGCGTGCTGCCCAGCGTGCCAAACAGCGAGGGACGAATTAACGCTTCGTAGCCATAAATTTCGCCTTGCCTGGTGTCATAAATCGGCTGAAATGCCGTTTTCAAATGCACACCAATAAACGTGCTTTCATACTCGCCACTGGCCGCCTCAATCAGCCCAAGTTCATCGAGGTCGAGTGATAACGCCTGCTTGAGCTCGGCACGCAAGCGGGCAATATATTCTGGTTCTGTCTGTAACTGTTTGGTCATTGCTAACCTCCTTCTTATTCTTTCAAATCCACGCGACACAGGTCAATGCAGGCATTTGGCAAGGTTATCCGCAAGGGATGCCCCGTGGGCAACTACCCACCGTTGCATACTTATCCAGCCATGGCCTGAGCGTGTTTATTTCAATGTGTTATTTCAGATAGATCTGGTCAAACACGCCACCGTCACTGAAGTGGGTTTGCTCGGCATCGTTCCAGCTACCAAATGCCTGCTTGACCGTAAACGTATTCACTTTTTTGAACACTGGCTGACCCGCATCGGTGACTTGGGGGCGCAAGTAATGTTTGGCTGCAATCGTCTGTCCCTGCGGTGAAAAATGGTATTCAAGATAGGCTTGTGCGAGTTTTCGCGTGCCCTTTTTATCCACCACTTTATCGACCCAGGCCACCGGATTTTCCGCCAGGATGGTCACTGATGGATAGACCGCCTCATACTTGTCATCACCAAACTCCTGCTGAATCAGGTGCACTTCGTTTTCAAAGGTCAGCAACACATCACCAATCTCACGCTGGGCAAACGTGGTGGTTGCACCGCGGCCACCGGTGTCCAGCACAGAAACATGTTTGAACAACTCGGTCACAAACTGACGTGCCTTATTGGCATCGCCGCCTTTTTGCGTGATATAGCCCCACGCCCCCAGGTAACTGTATTTGCCGTTGCCTGAGGTTTTAGGGTTGGGAATCACCACCGCCACACCGGGGCGCACCAGGTCATCCCAATCCTTGATATGCTTGGGATTGCCCTTGCGCACCAGAAATACGGTAGGTGAAGCGCTCGGTACGCTGTTATTTGGCAAGCGTGTTTGCCAGTTGGCTGGAATCAGCTTGGCCTTTTGTGCCAGCACGTCAATATCCGCACTCCGGTTCATGGTAATGACATCCGCCTCGAGGCCATCAATCACTGCGCGGGCCTGCTTGGATGATCCGCCGTGAGACTGGTTAATCGTCACCGTCTCGCCGGTTTTGTCTTTCCAGTACTGCACAAAAGCCGGATTGAAATCCTTGTAAAACTCCCGCGTCACGTCATACGAGACATTCAGCAGATCTGCAGCTTGCAAGGAAAGGCTTTGCAGCAACAGTGCAACGATTGAAGCTTTGAAAAATGACGGCATAACGCACTCCCTGAAAATCGAACAGGAGAGCACTATAGCTGGCATTTTATAGTTTTAAAAAGAATAAAAAATAATATAGTTATAATTAATATGAATTTAGAATGCTGCGCGATGAACTCTCCAATACCGTCACGCCCTAACGCCACGATGACACCAGCGAAGACTCAAGCCCCTTCAATGACTGGATCACACTAGGGTCATTCAGGACGCTTGGCGGGCGCGCGTGCTCGGCTAAAAAGTGTGATTAAAAATGGGGATTTTTGCCCTACAATAGGCCTATGAAAATCAAATTCGACCCGCGTAACAACAAGTTTGCCTCTATTTTCACCAGAGAACTGCTGGAAGCGACCCTGCCTTCAGTGTTACTGATTTGCCTTGCGCTGTTTTTTGCCTACAAGTTTATTGACCCTGCGCCCCCACGTAAAATTGTGATTGCGACCGGTAATACAGACTTAAATTACAACGCATTTGCTGCCATTTATGGGGTATATCTCAAAAATGAGGGGATCACGCTGGAAACCCGCACGACCACAGGGGATGCAGAGAACCTGCGACTGCTGAAAGACCCTGAGTCAGATGTGGACATCGCCTTTATTCAGGATGGGGTGGCGAGCACCGAAGGCGCTGGCAGCTTGTTATCGCTAGGCAGCCTGTACTATCAGCCAGTATGGATTTTTTGCCGCTGCAAGAAAGAAATGTCGCACTTATCTGATCTCAAAGGTAAAAAGATTGCCATTGGTGCCCGCGGTAACGGCACACATATTCTGACCAAAGCCATGCTGGCCGCCAGTGGCATTGATGAAAGCAATACCACACTGCTGCCTGTTGGCGGTGAAGAAGCCTCAACCCAGTTACGCAATGGTCGCCTGGATGCCGCCATTTTTGTGGATGTGGCCAGTTCAGAGGTGATTCGGGAGACGATTGCCGACAAGCGTATTACCCTGTTTAATCTGGATGCTGCAGAAGCATTTACCCGCAAGTTTGCCGCGCTGCACCATTTGGTACTCCCGGAAGGCGCCATGGATCTGGCGCGCAATATTCCTGACCATGACATTCAGATGGTGGCCCCTACGGCCACACTGGTTGTCAAGGAGAGCATGCATCCGGCACTGGTATACCTGATGATGAAAATCATTGCCGAGGTGCATGGAGGGCCCAGCCTATTCAACCAGAAAGGGGAGTTTCCATCTGCCAAAGATACCGACTTTCCGGTCAGTACGCAGGCGTTGAATTTTTATAAATCAGGGCTGCCGTTCATAGACAAATACTTGCCATTCTGGGCGGCCACTTTTGTCAACCGCACCCTGATTGTGATTTTACCCTTGCTGGCATTGCTGATTCCACTCACCAAAATTATTCCGATGGTGTATGTGTGGCTGGTCAAAAGAAAACTGTTCAGATATTACGGTGAACTGCGCTATCTGGATGCGCAATTAAAGGATATCAGCAGTGAAGAGGATATTGCCGCCTGCCTGGAAACGCTGAACGAGATTGAGGCTAAAGTCATCAACATCAAATTACCGGTGACCTTTTCGCAGTATGCGTATGAATTACGTGCACATATTGAACTGGTACGCTCCAAACTCAGCCCCGAAAAACGTTTCAAGCCGAAAACACCTGGTCAATAAGTACGGCGTGCCTCACGGCCAATGACCCAAGCGTGCAAAGCCTCTGCCGGCATGGGTTTGGCATACAGAAAGCCCTGTACCAAATCACACCCCAGCGCCTTGAGAAAATCTGCCTGCGCCTCAGTCTCTACCCCCTCGGCCACAATCTGGTAATGTAGGCTTTTGCCCAGCGCGACAATCGCGCGCGTCACGGCTTCCGAACGCTCCTGCCCTGGTAGCTCTCTTACAAAGGAGCGGTCGACCTTCAGATAATCACCCGGGATATCACGTAAATACGCCAGACAGGAATAGCCGGTGCCAAAGTCGTCAATCGCCAGCTTGATCCCCATCTGTTTCAGTTTGAGCATGGTTTCGGCACCATGACTGTCATTGTGTACAAATGCGCTTTCGGTGAGCTCAAGCACCAGCCGCTCGGCGGACAATCCGGTTTCCTGCAATACTTTTGAGACAAAGGCCACAAAACCGGGCGACCTTAACTGCAGGGGCGAAACGTTGACCGAGACTTTCAAATTGACCAGTCCCGGCGCTGTCCAACTGGCGGTTTGCATGCAGGCTGTACGTAACACCCAAGCCCCCATCGGGACAATTAAACCTGTGCGCTCAGCCACCCCGATAAATTTAACCGGCGACACTACACCCAATTGTGGATGCTGCCAACGAATCAAGGCTTCAACGCCCATCACTTGACCAGATTGAAAGTTTATCTGCGGCTGAAATACCAGATAAAACTGCTGATGGGCAATCGCCGATTCAAGCTCACTGGCAAACGCCAGATCACCAGGCGGCAAGACCTGCTCATGCACCACCCCTTTGCGATAGTAGGTAATCGTCATGGTGCAGACAATCACCACCAAAGCAACTGTAATCAATACGGGCGTCAGCTTGGGATCATGTTTGAACAAAACGCCTATACCTCCCAACACCACTGCGCATAGCGACATAACCAATACACGCCACCGCAGGTGACTGCCAGAATCATCCATCAAGAACAAATAGCTGATAGGCGTTTGTGACATCTGCGTGGCCAGCAGTGCCATGGCACTGCATAAGCCGCTGATACTGGCCAGCAGAGACAGCTGTCCATAAGCATCCGGAATCTGATAGAGCGACGCCAGCAAGTCAGTGATTGGCATAAATATCGCAATACTCAGCAAACATTGACTCCACATGGCACAGCGGTAGCGATAAAAGATAAATGCAAGCATCACCAGCAAAGCCATGAATAACTCGGCTGCCATGTGGCCTGGTGATGATTTCAGGGCTACGCCGGATAAGGGTATGCCCCAGACATCTGCAGAAGTGCTCACAAAAGCATACCCCTCGCAAAGCAGTAATGCCAGGGCGACCACTGACAGCAGGTTCAGTATGCGACTGCTGCGCCAAGTCTCAAGCATCACCCCTATACTCACCAGCATAAAGATTAGGTAAACCAACGCCTGTGCAGACCATAGCCCAGCAGAGACATGAAAAGTCAGCGACAAGCCAAGCAAGGCTGCTGCAATACTGACGATGGCAAGTATCGGTGTCTGCGCCTGAATCGAGCGCAAAAAGCGATGGCGCATAAACTGCTGTTGCGTTGCGTACTCCGGTGACTTGATAGCCAGCCAGTCAACGCTGGAATTTGACATTATTTCGCTCTCCCAGTCCTTGTGAAATGATAAAAACCCGGCTTCATGGCGAATTTTCACTCTATCCGCCCGCCCAGACTGTTCATCTCACAAACAACGCAATATAAGTTGCGTTATTTAACAAGAAAAAGGATTACGTAATAGAAATGCTATTTTTTATAGTGACTTTATATATGAGTTGCGTAAAAAATACCATATGAAAAAGACACCTTATGTGTACAAAATATAAGGAAAATAAAAATATGAAGCGCGCGAGTGATGTGATGCGTGCATCACAATTGAAGTATCGGCTCAGCGTTTAAAGCGCTGAGTGAGGGGAGGATGCCCACAGTTGTAAGGCTTCAGCTTCCATCGGTCTGGCGAACAGAAACCCCTGTGCAATATCACAGCCGATACGTTGAAGAAAATCTGCTTGTGCCTGATTTTCAATCCCTTCGGCAATAATGCGGTAATCCAGACTTTTGCCCAAACTGACAATGGCCTGAATCACGGCTTCAGCTTTGTTATGGCCGGGTAATTCAAGCACAAATGAACGGTCCACTTTCAGGTAGTCGCCTGGAATATCTCGCAAATAGGACAGGCAGGAATAGCCCGTTCCAAAATCATCAATCGCCAGTTTGATGCCTGCAGTTTTGAGGCTGTGCATGATTCTGGCATTCTCACCATCGTCCTGCACAAATGCACTCTCGGTCAACTCCACCACCAGCCGGTGTGCTGGCAGTCCGGTTTCTGCCAATATCCCTAAAATATCTTCTACCAGCGTCCCGGACTGTAGCTGCAATGCGGACACATTGACAGAGACTTCCATCTGACCAAGCACAGGATGATCATGCCAGGCAGCCGCTTGTGCGCAAGCAGTACGCATGACCCACTTGCCCAGCGGCACAATGAGCCCGGTCATTTCAGCAACACGAATAAACTCAATCGGCGGAATCATGCCTTTGGTGGGATGCCGCCAACGAATCAGCGCCTCCACTCCTTTCAGACGGCCGGTATTGAAATCTACTTGTGGCTGGTAAACCAGGTAAAACTGTTGGTTATCGAGCGCACTTTCTACCTGACTGGCAAAGTCCATATCGGTTGCAGGCAGCACTTGTTCGCTGGTTTTTCCTTTACGGTAGTAAGTGACCGTCATGGTATAGATAATCGCCAGCAGAGAAACCACCACCACCAGTGGAATTGCACGCATGTTATCGCCAAACTCCACCCCAGCCCTGGCGAGCATAATGGCACACAAGCTCAGCAAGAGAATACTTGACCGTATTTGTTTACCCGTGTCATCCATCAACAACAAGTAACTCATGGGCGGATGCGAAGCATGCTTGGCAAGCAAACCAAATGCACACAGGATGCCACTCAATGTGGTGAGTGGGGACATGACGCCATAGGGGTTAGAAATACCACAAAGCACCCCCAGTAAAGGGATGAGCGGGATCATCACGGCAATACACAGCAATGCCTGACTCGCTGCCAGATATTGATGGCGCTGGAACAAATAGGAAACCGCAATCAAACAGGCAAGAAAACCGCCCGCCATAAACTCATGGGGGCGTGAGGCATAATACAAACCCTGATTGCTGGCATTGTGTAGCAGATTTGCAGTATCGTTAAAATCAGCCGCGTAAGGTGTCAACTGGACCACAAACAGACTAATGGTCACCAGTGACAGGGTCAGCATGGCCAGATTGGTACGGCCATTTTCAAGCAAAAGGTTATAACTCACCAGAATAAAGGTGAGATAGGTCAGCAGCTGTGCCAGCCACACATTGTTATCTACATCGAGCAAATAATGCGGAAAGCCCAGCAATCCGCACACCATGCTGGCCATCGCCAGAAAGTGCGTATTGTCCTGTACTTTGCGTACAAGACGATGCCGCATGAATTGCCGCTGTGCGACAGTTTCAGCAAAATGAGCAGGCGTGTCGCCAACTCCGGTTGATTTCATTGTTTGACCCTTTAACCCGAGTACCGAACCCTTATGCGCAACATACGCAAAAGATTTCTTGAGTTATGTCATTTAATCCTAAAAGGCGCAAACCTGATCAGGAGAACAACAAGGGAAAACAATCTTATTTAAAGTAGCGGGCCAAAGAACCGGCTGGGCGGGCAATCCTTTGCCTTCAGGCCGCCTGCAAAACGCGCTGCATGCCGTCTGCGCTGTTTTTGGTATACACCAGCTTCAGCCCTCTTTTATGGGCCACATGCTTGATACGATACATCATGGAATGATTGAGCCAGCCAGTGACCATCACAATCATGTTCAGGTTTGACGGGATCTCGCGTTTGACGTCTCCCGCTTTCCTGCCTGTCCAGTGATCGATTTTATCGATCCCCTGAGCATGCAGCACTTGCTTGATGCCTTCGATACGGTCACCACCGATGACCAATGCTTTTGTCATGACACTCTCCTTGTAAGAGAAGAAAAGGAGACATTGGGTAAACGTCTCCTTTTCATGGGTTATCACATTATTTCTGGTAAATTTCGTCGAACACGCCACCATCTGCAAAATGCGTCTTTTGCGCTTTCTGCCAGCCACCAAAGGCATCGTCAATTTTGATCAGGTTAACTTTTGGAAACTGCTTTTCGTACTTCCTGGCGACCGAATCCAGCGTCGGACGATAATAGTTTTTGGCCGCAATTTCCTGGCCTTCTTCGCTATACAAGTATTGCAGATAAGCTTCGGCAACCGCTTGCGACCCATGGCGTTTGGCATTCTTATCCACCACGGTCACAGGCGGTTCAGCCAGAATCGACAATGACGGCACCACGATTTCAAACTTGTCAGGCCCCAGTTCTTTCAATGCAAGGAAGGCTTCGTTTTCCCAAGCCAGCAAGACATCGCCAATGCCACGCTCCACAAAAGTCGTCGTCGCACCTCGTGCACCGCTATCCAGCACCGGCACATTCTTAAACAGTTTTTTGACAAACTCTTTGGCTTTGGCGTCGTCATTGTTATTTTGCTTCAATGCATAACCATAGGCGGCCAGGTAGTTCCAGCGCGCACCGCCAGAAGTTTTCGGGTTAGGTGTAATCACCGAAACACCCGGTTTAATCAAATCACCCCAGTCCTTGATATTTTTAGGGTTGCCTTTACGCACCAGCAACACAATGGTAGAGGTGTAAGGCGAGCTGTTATGCGGCAGGCGTTTTTGCCAGTCTGGTCCAAACAGGCGTCCTTTGCTACCCACTTCATCAATGTCATACGACAATGCCAGCGTCACCACATCGGCCTGCAAGCCATCAATCACGGAGCGCGCCTGCTTGCCAGAGCCACCATGTGATTGCTTGACGATCACATTGTCACCTGTTTTGGCTTTCCAGTATTTGGCAAATGCTGCGTTGTAGTCCTGATACAACTCCCTGGTGGGGTCGTAGGACACATTGAGCAGACTGACATCTGCCGCCGTTACAGTGACTGGTAAAACAAATGCAACTGCTGCAATCACCTTGAGTAAGGTAGTATTAAATTTCATGCGATTCCCCGATTAAAAACCCAACAATGTAAGTTCGGTGTAGAAGAAGTTAGAGGTGTCCGAACGATTCTGATCAAAGGTTGTACGGTTATTTGCCGTAGCACTGACCGCATCTTTAACAAAATCTCCAGCCCAGAAGTGGGCATAACCCAGGTTGAGCGACGCATATTGATTGAGTGGAAAGCGTACTCTTAAATCAAATTCTTTACCTAAGTCAGAGCCGGACCTGCCTGTTGCATCTTGCAAATTGCTGCCCGCAGCCCAACGATCAGTCGCATCATCCAGTCGATACCAGCTAAAACCGGTATCGACTTTTACGTTTTCCAGAAATGGAACCTTAGGATCAAACTCAACACGTACTTTGGCAGCCCGAATGTTGTTCATTTGGACGTAGTCATTGTTGGACCATGGGCGCGCAAAACCGAACAGGCGATCAAAACCCTGACTATCTGAAGTATCGGTAGCTGTATTACCACCTGAAACATGATCCCCGCTGGCTACGCCGTACGAAGCACTGAAGCGAGGTTTCCATGCCTGTTTATTAAAGGTATACCCAAGCTCTGCGTTGTAAGCATAAGCATCGTGATCGACATTGATATACCGTCCCGTAAGTACTGATGTACCAACGAAACGTTGCACGTGCCCCCACTGTTTATTGTATGCAGCATCGTAGTCCCATTGCGTTCCAGGAATCACACCAAACACGCGAATACCGCCAGTATTAATCTCACGATCAATTCCTGCCCTCGCTTGCTGGATCGCGGTGTAAACACTGCGATCACTGTATGACGAACCATTACCATCGTACTGAACCTTGCTGCCATCCTGCTTCAGGTAAAAATAGTATGGCTGAATCGTCACATATTCTGACCAGCCGCGCCAATCACCCACCAGACCATAAAACTTCTGGGCATGATCCACTTGGTCAAGCTGGCTGGCGAAACGCTGCACGGGCTGTACGGCAAAGGCTTCCAACTGCCAGTCATTCTTCTTTTCGCCGATATTGGCTCGAATACCCTGAAACGAGTTAGTCGTGTTGCGCCACTCGTTACGGGCGATCAAGCGACGATCCAGGTCTTCCCAAGCCAGTCGACCACCACGTATCCAGAATGGGCGGCTGTTGCCTAAATCATCTTTTCCGAAAATAGTGTCTTTGTAATACAACTCCAGATAAGCCTGTATGAAATCGGCATGGTCGATGTCTTTGGGGTCACTGGATAAACGGCGATCACTGCTGCTGTTGTAATCACTGTTATTGCGACGGGAGTCTTGAACCTCGACCGCAAAGCGGAACGGGTCCAGAATATTCTTCAAACCAACATAGGCACGTGTACGTAACAGAATCGGATCATCAATATTTTCCTGTGCACGACGGAAATCGTTCTGGCGACTCTCATAACGCGCACGATGCTCAAAGCCAAGATCCAGCCAGTCCACATCAGCAAACGAGTCATACTCTTTTAACCAGGTTTTGTTAGCCTGCCTAACGTAGCGTGGTGGCTCTGTTTCTTTTTGCGTACCATAACTACGTCGCTCAACGTAATAACCATTCGCCGCTTTGGCTGCAGCTTTTTCTTCAGCTGCGATTTCTGCCAGGCGTGCCTGGACTTTTTTCTTTAATTCGACATCTTCAACCTGTGTCTCACTCCCGGCCACAATTTCGGCTTGTGCCAGGCTGATATCGCCTCCCAGCCACCAAAGACCAGAAGTCGCGAGTGCCAGACTTATTTTTTTTAACTGCATGTGGTTCTCCTGTTTAATATTGCTTCCAGTCGCCTGGTCAGTGGTAAATTTTGTTTCGGGTATGATGCTTTATTTTTTTAACTTGCCGGATTCAAATCTCACTTTTTCCCGGCGTTCTATCTGTGTCACACGGCCATCATGGACGGTAATTTCAATGGACCCATACCCTGTGTCACGCTGTACCGCAGCAATCGCGGCAGCGACCACGGCCAATATGGCTTCGTCTGTGTGCGCTTCCAATTTGGGTCCAATGTTTGTCATTGCTGTGCCTCACTCTTAGATTGAGCAGCATTATGTCAGAGCTTTTTTATTTCTAAAAATAATTTTTTGTTATTTTTATATTCTATATAGTTATATATTAAATACAAAAAACCCGCCAATTTACACTGGCGGGTTTGATCAAAGTGAAGGAACGACTTTGAGAGATTGCTTAGAAGTTATATTGCAACTGTACACGAATCGCTTCAGCGTCGAAGCTTTGATAATCTTGCGTACCCGCACGGTTACCCGTCACCAGATTGTTACGATTCATGCGATGGTATTCTGCCATCAACTCCACCTCTGGTGCAATTTGCCACTCCAGACCAAACTCCCAATCGTTGACATTATTCTTGGGCGCATTGGTTTCGGCTTTGTTATAACCATCAAAATATTGCCATTTGATAAATGGAATAAACGTACCCCAGTTATTCCAGTTTTCCAGCATATACATGGCTTGAACATAGCCACCATTGAGACTTTCATTCTTAATAGTATTGGTGGCGAGATCTAAGCCTGGTGTTTTACCCCAGTTCCATTCAGCCTGAATACCAAAAGGCTGCGGATACATGATAAAACTGACACCGGCTCGCTCATCCTTAAAGCCATTTCGATTTTCACCGTTAGCACCTCCTTGCAGGGTGGGTGTAGTGGAGGTTGTAGCAGTGCTCCGGTAAGCCCCCGTTGTTGGAGCATATTCACCATGGTAAGCCTGAATACCTGCCTCATAAATTTGACCAGAGTCAGTTTTCCATGGGTAAGTCGCTCGCGCCACGACATGGTAATTGTCATTCACATCAGAACGGTTTGCGCCTTGGCCATTGTAAAAACCAACGCCCACCATGCCGTAATTACCCGTATGCTTGAGGCCTTTTTTGCCGATCTCTTCAAACAAAGCCTGAATATTTTCTGGCGTGTAGTAGTAGAAAACACCAGTATCACGCTCATCACGCACGGCACTGTTCATTGCATCTACACGGTCCATTGCGAGACGGTTGGAGGATGACTGCAGGTTTTCAAAACCATAAGGTACTTTAGATTGACCCACGCGGAAACGATGCACTTTGGTTTTATCGATATTTACATCACCGTAGGCGTCACGCAATTGTGCAATATTATTGGTACCACTTGCAGATGAAGCAAAATCAGGCTGAATGTAATAGCTCAAATGATCGCCAAAGTCACCAAAAATAATCACACGTGCACGGCGAATCAGAAAGTTTTTATCAGCATTGATTGAACGGTCAGTGCCCACAGATCGGTCAGACCACAGGTCAACCGGGTTTGCAGCATTATCACCATCATTCCCAATCATAGAAGTCATGCGGTTTTGTACATAGCCGCGCATATTCACGTGACTAGTCCAGTTTTTCTTTTCTTTTTT
>CALRJH020000015.1:0-59202 GCA_943367475.1 Paenacidovorax caeni
AAATGGCAGAAGCGGCATCAGTATGAATAACCCGTTTAACCTGCTTTCTCAGCACCGTTTTGGCCCTTTTTTCTGGACCCAGGGCTTGGGTGCATTTAATGACAATGTCTTTAAAACGGCATTGATCACGCAGGTGGCGTTTAACACTGCCAGCTTGACCACGCTGGATGGCAGCACCCTCGCTACGTTACTGCCTGGCTTGTTTATTCTGCCATTTTTCCTGTTTTCCGCCTCCGCCGGACAACTGGCAGATAAATACGAAAAATCACAGATTATCCGGCTGGTCAAAGTGCTCGAAATTGGCATTATGCTGTTTGCCAGCATCGGCTTTCTGACCCGGAGTCTGGGCATGCTGGCCCTGGCGTTGTTTTTGATGGGGGTGCATTCGACCTTGTTTGGACCGGTGAAGTATTCTTACCTGCCTCAACACCTGCAAGCCCATGAGTTGACGGCCGCTAATGGCTTGGTCGAGATGGGTAGCTTTGTGGCGATTCTGTTGGGGCAGGTGTTGGGCGCATGGCTGGGCAGCCTGGAGCAGCATGCCCTCTTTACCAGCCTGAGTATCTTGCTGATTGCCATTTCCGGCTATCATCTGAGTCGCAGCATTCCGCTTTCCCCCCCGTCCGTGCCGCAGATCAAAATCAACTGGAACCCCATCAGCGAAACCATCCGTAACGTGCGTTTGTTCTGGGCGCAGCAGACCTTATGGGTCGCGATTGTGGCGATATCGTGGTTCTGGTTTTTTGGGGCAACCTTGCTGACGCAGTTTCCGAACCTGGCAAAAAATGTGTTGCATGGCAGTGAACGTGATTTTATAACCTTGCTCTCGATTTTCTCGGTGGGCATTGGCGTGGGGTCGGTCTGGTGTGAAAAACTCTCCAAAGGCAAACAAGAACTGGGCCTGGTCATGCTGGGTGCCGCAGGCATGTCATTGTTTGCCTGGGATTTTGCCGGTATCACCGGCAGCATAAAGCAGCAGTTGCTGGCCAATGCAGCGTTGACTTTGCATACATTGGACGGCCTGGACTATTGGCGCATGTTGCTTGATGTGGCCTTGCTTGGCGTGAGCGGTGGTTTATATATTGTGCCCTTGTATGTGCTGCTGCAGAGCCGTGCCGAGACCGGTTACCAATCCCGCGTGATTGCCGCCAACAACATTATGAATGCCTTGTTTATGGTGCTCTCGGCAGGTTTTTCGGTGTTGTTATTTAGGCTGGGTGTGAGCATTTCGCAATTATTTGCCATCACCGCGGCAGCCAATGTGCTGGTGGCGGTTTATTTATGTTTTCGCCAGCCCGAATACTGGTATAGCTTGCGTGCATACCTTGCAGGGTTGAAAGATTAATCATGCGCCGTATGCTGGGAGTGGGTTTGAGTCTTGTTTCAAGCTTTGCGCACAGTGAATCGCATCAGGCGTTAGGTTTTTACGCCCAAGACCAGTTTGTCACAGTGGACGGCGCATGCCAGCAATGCCAGGCGCCGCCACAAGCCCTGTGGTATTTTCGTCACGAAATATTTGCCTTGCCGCAGCATGGCATGCCGGTATCCAGTGTGGACCCTCGCAAACGCGGCGTTGAAGATATCCGGGCATTAAACCCCGAGGCCTTGCCCGCATTGGTGTGGACGGGTTCCAGCCAATACTGGCAGCAACTCACACTTAATCCACCAGCCACAGAAGTGACCACCCTGCACGGTGATCGTTTCAACTTTAGACTGGTGCCCAAAATCGCCAGCAACCACGCTTACTGGAATGCCGATACCAGCCGCTTCTTCGGCCAAGGCCCACTTTCGGTACGCGGTGAGCTGGAGGGTGAGACCCTCATAGCCCGTACCGTCTGGCCAAGCGCATTTAAACTCGACCAAAGCGTCAGTGTACAACCCTTGCAGGCAGGCGAAAGTCTGAAATCGCTGGTACAGTTTTCCGATGGTGGCGCACGAAGCCCTTACCAAAGCCGTTTATTATGGGAAAAATCGCCCGGTGCCGCGCGACAGTCATCCGGCAAAGCGGCCATCGGTATTTTGCTCAATGGCGCCCAGGGCGATGACGATGAAGCGCATGGCGGGCATTTTGCGCTGGTCACCGGCGTGGTGGGCGCCGAAGGCGAATATGCTTCATGGCTGGTCAACAATTACTACACCCTTGCCAGCCAGAGCGAAAAGGGCATTATCGCCGGGGTGACGCCGTTTGATAAATACATGGGTGACCTCAACAGTGGTCAATCGTTTTATCGGCCCTCTTATATGCTGGTGGCCGTATTGCGTCAGCCGGAGATTCCCAAGCAGATTCAAGCGCTGAATAATCGCGTGTTGCAGCATTTTTATCGCAACGACTTTCTGTATAACCATGCACGTGAAAACTGCGCGGGCATCAGTATCGACACCCTGCGCAAGCTGGGCTGGCAAGTGCCCGAGCGCGGCGTTGAGAGTCTGCTCAAAGCCAGCGCCGCTTACTGGTATGTCGCCATCACCGAACGCAGCCTGCAAAAAGGCCGTGTGATGTATGACTATCTGAATACCGAAATGACACGGCTGTTTCCGGCAGTGGCGTTTGATGCCATTGGTAACGATTTGCTGAAGATCGCCCACACGGGTGACCAGACAACGCTCACCAGTCCCGCAATGCGAGCCATGCCGGAACAACTCGAAGCCCTCTACTTTATCCGCATTCCGCAAATCCCCTCCAGCCGCGCTTTCGGCCTGGCGCCTGTGTACAGCTTTGCACAATACCTGCAACAGGCGCCGGCAGATCGCAGTCAGTGGAAAATTATTCCGGTGCCGCTGAACCCATTGCCGTCTCACTTAAAAGAGGGTTTGGCGCTCAAACCGCAAACACCAGCTTGGGTGCCGCTGCCAGCGATTTTGCTGTTAATGGCCTTCTGCGCAATACTTTGGGGCATGTTTACCCTCTCAAGCGCTATCCTGACGTTTTCACCAACGCGGCCCAACTGATTTAGCGGATACCCGGAGAACAGCAGGTGACCGTGGCTTTAACTAAAGCCACCTGCGCACAGAGAGCAGTGTACAAACGGGTATTCCTGCGCTTATCCCGGTGAAAATGTGCAACCTGGGATGGCAGTAGTCGCTTGCACAACTCGCAACGCTGGTTGAGTTTGTGATGCGCAGACTGCGTGCCTATGCCACAACTGTGGATGTGCGCTACGTTGGAACGGTGGCTACAAATAGCATGTGGCTTCCTACATCAGAATAAGAGAAGCCCTGATAGGCAGGCGATTAAATGTATCATTAAATGACATCTTTACATCAAGGATGCAAACATGAACCACTTACTGATTGCTTTATTGTTTTCGGCCATCTCCGTGACCGCAAATGCCGCTGAATCCAAAGATGATGCCGCCACCATGGGGACTTCAGAAAGCCCGCAAGTGCAGAGGCAACAACGCTCTACAGACAAGGGGCCAACTGGCGTGCACCAGGATGGTGTGCCGCAGGATGCCAGCAATCTTGGTAATTCAGAGAGCCCACAGGTGAAAGATCAAAACAAGCGTACAAACATGGATTCTGCAGATAGGCCCATGAAAAGACAAAAAAACAAAGTGTTACGCAATAAAGATCAAAAAGCAGGCACGACCAAAGGGAACCCGGTACAGCCTACTGATTACGAGGCAGCCCCCCCGGCCACGACACATTAATCGATTTCATCACGGGATTGCATGACGCAATCCCGTTTTACGTGTATGCAATGGTTTGATGCAACATGTGCAATCAGCGTTGTGTCATATTTTCTTCAAAACAAAAAGCGCTGAACAGGGTCTGATCAATTCCAATAAAAATAAAGGACACTTTTTATGTCATTGGCAATTCATCGAAAACTCACTCTCATCGCGATTATTTGTTTGTTGCTTTATCAGGTGGGCACCTGGATTACTCTGGTTGCAGGCGCGGTGTGGGGTGCCGGGGCAGCAGTGATTGTGGCGGTGGTTTCGTATGTCTGTTCACGTCTTGCCAAGCGCGGTGCAACCAGTACCATCTGGTTTTTGATTCCGACACTGCTATTCACGGTGATCCCATTGTTAGCCAAGGGCTGGAGCTTGTTTACCAGCCAAACCGGTATTGTGGATATGCTGGTAGATCTGGTGCCTTTGCTGGTGGGGTTTGTGATTCCGGTCGCGCTGTTATCCATGGTCTATCTCGACCTGCGCAAGAAGACCATACTCGCAGACTAAAGCAGGCTGTCAGCACGAGGCAGTGCAATAACAATCCACAATAACCCGTTATAATCACGGGCTTGAACACTTCTGATTAAGCAAACATGCAAGCAAGTTATTTCGGTGAGCCGCGTTCTTCTTCTAAATTGTGGGCGATTGGTCGCTGGTTTGGCCCTTTTGCGCCGCTGGTGGTGATGGTGATTGTCGGGCTGGTATTTCTCTCGCTCACTCGCGTGGGTTTGGTGTTGTGGAAGTGGGAGCGGGTACAGGCCACAGGCGAACTGACGCAGATTTTATTACAAGGCGTGCGGGTCGATGTGATCCAACTCGGTTTGCTGGCCTTGATCCCCGTCTTGCTGGCGCCGATATTGGCTACGCGCAGGTGGTTCACGCTATGGCGCGGATTGACTTACGTCTGGGTGTTGCTGGGCTTGGTCTTGCTGGTGTTTATGGAGGCGGCCACGCCTGGCTTTATTCAGGAATACGATATCCGTCCCAATCGTATTTTTGTTGAATATCTGAAATATCCACATGAAGTGTTTGGCATGTTGTGGCAGGGGTTCAGGCAAGAATTGTTTTTTGGACTGGCAATGACCGTCGTCGCTGTTGCGCTGGTCGCCAGGCTATTGAAGCCATGGCGCAAAACCGAAGCGCGCTGGTCAAACCTCGCACTTTGGCTGGTGTGGCCGCTGGTTTTTGTATTGACTGTGTTTGCCATCCGTTCAACGCTCACGCACCGTCCGGCCAACCCTGCACTGTTTGCGATTACGCAGGACAGCATGGTGAACAGCCTGATTTTAAATTCCACTTATTCAGTCATTTACGCAGCCTACAGTTTGCAGCACGAAGCCAAATCAAGTGAAATCTACGGCAAGTTGCCGCGTGAAAAAGTGTTTGCACTCACCGGCGCCAAAGAGGGGGATATTCCCACGCTGACCACTTTGCAACCGGTCACGCACATTGATAAACCCTACAACCTGGTGATTCTGCTGCAAGAGAGCCTGGGGGCTGGTTTTGTGAAATCGCTGGGCGGCAAGCCGGTGACGCCCAATCTTGAAAAACTCAAATCAGAAGGCATCTGGTTTACCCAGATGTATGCCACCGGCACCCGTTCTGTACGCGGTATTGAAGCCGTGGTCACCGGCTTTCAGCCCACGCCGGCCGACAGTACCGTCAAACTGGGTTTAAGCCAGAAAAACTTTTTCACGCTGGCTGCCTTGCTGAGCAAGCAGGGCTATTTAACCGAGTTCATTTATGGTGGCGAATCGCATTTTGATAATATGCGCAGCTTTTTCATGGGTAACGGTTTTCAGCAGATTACTGACCAGCCAGATTTTAAAAACCCGGTGTTTGTGGCCAGCTGGGGCGCCTCGGATGAAGACCTGCTGAATAAAACCCATGAGCAACTGTTGGCGCACCATGCCAGCGGCAAGCCCTTTTTTACGCTGGCGTTCAGTTCTTCCAACCATGCACCCTTTGAATTCCCGGATGGCCGTATCGATCTCTATGAGCAACCCAAAGCTACCGATAACAATGCGGTGAAATATGCTGACTATGCGATTGGTGAATTTATTAAAAAAGCCAAAGCCAGCCCGTACTGGAAAGACACGGTGTTTTTGATTGTGGCTGATCATGATATTCGGGTACGCGGCGATTCGCTGGTGCCGATTGAACATTTTCATATTCCGGCGCTGATTTTGGGCGGACCGGTGCACGCAAAAACGGTTGATGTCATTGCCAGTCAGATGGATTTGCCGGTCACCATGCTGTCATTGATGGGCATACAGGCACAGCACCCGATGACCGGACAGGATTTGTTAAATGTAAGTGCTGACTACCGCGGACGCGCCATGATGCAGTACAACTACACCTATGGCTGGATGCAACAGACCGGCGCTACGGCAGCTGAGAATCAGGTGGTGGTGTTGCGCGAGGGACAAGCCCCTGCGTTTGGGCATTATGATGTGCTGAACAAGCAATTGCAGACCACACCGGTCCCCGTGCAGGGCACGGAGCTGGCTGAGCGTGCCCTGGCCAATGCCTTGTTACCTGCATTGTTATACAAAGAGCAGCGTTATCGCTTGCCTGAGTAAGAGAACAGCGTGAAGCGTCAAAAATTACCCTCCATGTTGACCCGCCAGGTGGTGCTGGACGGCTTTGCATACCTGTTTAAAGGTGGTTTTCCGCTCAAAAACAGTCATTTGCCGGCTGAAGGTCACCGCATTCCAGACCACTTTGTCGGTATTTGTGTGGCCACCAACGAGCAGGCCGAGACAGATGATTATGTGCTGACACAACTGATTGCGCTTGGATTGGGCAGGGTCAGGCTGGATATCGGCGATGATGACATGCTGTCTCATCAGCTTCGTTTACTGCAAACATTGTCAGATGCAGGGTTGCTGGTGGATGTGCATCTGGTACAACCATTTGCCATGGCCAGACAAATGCTTGATGCCGAGACTCAGGCAAGATGGCAGCAATTTGTCGAACAGTTTTTGCAGTCCCATGCGACGCAGATCGCGAGCCTTGAAATAGGCAATACCATTAATCGCAAGCGGTGGGCCGGATACCATTGGCCGGGTTTCTTGCGCGCATGGCAAATCGCGCATGGTCTGGCCAGACAATATGGCGTGAAGATTGTTGGCCCCAATATTCAGGACTTTGAGCCGTTCTACAATATCAGTGCTTTCAAAAGATTGCAGGCTGAACATTTGCTGCCGGATGTGCACAGTAATAATTTGTTTGTTGAGCGCGTGATTGAGCCTGAGCAACCCGACCACCGCATTTTTAAATTCCGCTGGACACGTTGCTTCAAATTTAATCTGATCAAAAAAGCACGGATGTTACAGAAAATCGGCGCGGATTTCGCGGTGCCCGCCTTGATCTCGCCAGTGGCTTTCTGGGCGATTTATCGTATTCAGCGCCATTTACCGGATGGCGCGCAAAAGCAGGCGGATTATGTGACACGCTATTTCACTTTGCTGGCAGCCTCGGGCGCGGTGCAACAAGCCAACTGGGGCGCCATGATTTGCCACCGCGAAGGCGTGATTAATGATGGTCTCGATGACGCACGCTATCCGGCATTGGAAAGAGTCGCTTACTATCGCTCAGCCAGTGGTCAGCCTGAGGATTATCAGCGCAACCCAAGTTTTAAGGCACTGAGAACCGTAGCCCGCTGGTTGAACGGGGCCGAATATATCGCCCCCCTGGCCACCGGCAACGGCTTGGAAATTCATCAATTACGCAAGCATCAAAAGCAGGTACATGTGGCATGGGCGGTCAATGGGCGCTGTGCCATTCTGGATGAGATTTATGCTGATTCCTGTTTGCGCAAGGCAGAATTTATTGGTCGCGACGGGCAAGTGATCGCGCAACCGTCACTGATTAGCGAAATCCCGGTCTATCTGGTCTGGGATATTTCTGACGTGGTTGAATTGCATACCACACAACCAGCCCTGTCGCAGACCGTGGTTCATGCCCATCTTCAGGGGCTGAAATATTATCCGGTACACGAAGGTGACTGGCGTGGCATGCTGTTGGCAGAGAGCCGGGAACAGGCCATACAATTATGGCGTGCCTGGCATCCAGACACCTTACAGGCCCCTGAAAAAGAGCAAGCCTTGCGCCATGCCAGAAATGCGATCTGGCCATTGCCTGACCCGCGCGCGGAGGGCAAAAGAGTCACCGTCAAGCAACCTGTCAAAATGCATTGGCACAAGACCATTCTCGACCGGTTTAAACCCAGCAAGGCTAAACGCAGCTGGAATGGTGCCATGGAATTGTTGCGACGAGGCGTCGGCACGGCCATGCCTGTGGCCTATTTTGAGCGCGTGGACGATCCCAGCCTCAAGCAGAATTTCTACATCTGCGAGTATGTCATGCATGATTTTGCCATTTCGCAGGCCTTTATTGCATTCAGTCAGGGTGCCACAGCGTTTCAAGGTGTTCCGGCAGAGCGGTTGTATCAGGCATTTGCCGGATTCTGCCAGCGCATGCATGCCTCGGGCATTTATTTCCGTGACTTTTCCGGCGGCAATATACTGGTGAGCCAACAGGAAAAACAACTGAACTTTGCCCTGATTGATACCGCACGTCTACATGCGTACCCAACGGCAACACCACATGCCGAGCGCATGGCCGACCTGACACGGGCCATCCATAAACTGCACTGGGAGGGACGCAAGCAGTTTTTATCGTATTATCTGGGGGTATCTGCAAGTCGCCTGCGTATGCGCACGCTGCTGCCTTTTTACCGATATGACCTTAAAGTCTATTTAAAACGCAGGATAGGCCGTAAAGGCTGGAAGCGCCTGTTGCGTTATATCAAACAACAACGTGGTTAAACCTCTGCTTAGGCCAGTCTCATGAAAATCATGAACACAAGTTGCGCAGTTTAATCACGACAATCAATACGGGCAGTTTTAATATAGTCACACGTTGATAGCAATCGCTAAAACGAATTTAAAGAAAAAGGAGCAATGACTATGTGGACTAAACCAGCTGCTACCGAAATGCGTTTCGGTTTTGAAGTAACTATGTACGTTATGAACAAATAATTTGTTCGTAAGTACCTGACGGGCGCTTTTAGCGCCCGTTTTCATTTGTGGCGCTTTTAAAACTTTCTGTGAGCCCCATGTTCCAAACAGCGATTTTTAACGAAATAGTATCCTGCTGAGGGTTTGTACCATGCGTAAAAAGAAGCTGTTGTTCGCGGTTGCGATGTGGATATTGAGTGCACCCGTGCTCGCCTGTATTGAGGCATCTGCATTGCAGAAGCTGGCCGAAAGTGAAATGGGCTATATGCTGCAACGTATTCCGCCCGCGTTTGCGGATGCAGTGGCCGATGGCCAAATACAGGGCAGTATGCAGATACAATCAGCAGAGGCCTGCCAGTTGCATTGGCAATTGACGTTACCTGCAGCTGATATTGAAGAGGCGCAGGCGATTTTACAGGCACAGCCTGCCAAGCAGATCATGTTGGCAGCGCAGGGGTACGCGATCCCGGCACAGACCTCGCTCGACGTATTGTTTTTGCTGGATGAAAAACGCATGCAGCCACAGCCCAAAGAGGCATTGCAGACTGCACCACTCGGCAAGCTCAGAGCAAGTGTAGAGTTGATGTATGCGCTGCTGACACAGGCGCGTGCAGATGACGCAGGCAGTCATCCAGCCTGGACGGTGCCTGAGACCCAGGCCCTGAATGCACACTGTGCAGAACAGTTCGTGGCTAAAGAGGATATTCAGCAAGCCTGTGCTTGTCGCACGCAAGAAATTTCAGCCCGGTTTACTGCGCGGCAGGTACGCTACAACCAGTATCTTTCGAGCAATCCCTACGCCTTTGCGAGCGGTAATGGCGATGGCTTCAAGCAACTCGATAAACGGCTGCAACAAAGCTGCGGCCTGACGTTGCGCTGACCCTCAGCGCTGGTTGTCAAAAAATCAGTAATTAAACTGTCCTGACAGATACCAGCCTGTTTGCTTGTCTTTATCAGCAATCGTACCCAAGTCGATATAGGCGCCGGTAACGGAAATGTTTTTATGCGGAAACCAGGTCATAAATACGTCATGCGCGCTGTTCTCTTTATACACTGACAAATTGTCCGGTTTGTATCGCAACTCTGAGCCCAGCAGCCAGTTGTCACTCAGCATCACCGCGGCTGACACCGCTGGGTAAATGCGATACTGATCATGCCTGTCACCGCCAAATCCCAATAGTCCAAACTGGTTGGCTTTGCTGGCATGCAGATTGGCATTTAATAACAGGTTATAACCATTTAAGGCACCCAGATATAGCTTGCTGGCCGCTACATAGAGATCAACCCCGCTGCGACTTTTGGCCCCCAGCAATTTGGGTACAAAGCTGTAATCTTCATTATATTTATACTGCGCGCCGACGGATATCTGCGGTAACCAGCTATCCTGGTCATAAATGGCATCTCCCAGTACGCGTACTTTAACGCCCAGTGTGTTTAAGCGAATTTCTTCACCAGGCACAGTATCACTGAGACCAAACCTGGCCTGGCTGGCGCTGACCTCCACGCGATTGTAAAAGCCCAGTGCAATGCCTGTGGTGCGTAACTTAAAGTCGCCCTTGGTTTCTGCATGCGTATAAAAAGCAGAACCGCCAATTTGCTGATTGGTGCCATAACCTGTAATCAATGCCCACGGCATCAGGCCACCCCCGCCAGCACCTTCGACTTGTGTCACACCACCAGTGCCCAGTAAGCGATCACCCGCTAATGCGGTTGTCGATGTTGTGAGCACGAAACAAAGCCAAGCTCCTGATTTTTTTAAATGCATCAAGCGCATCTTTTCCTCTTGCTGAATAATTTAGTTAACGCATTATTAATCATCGTTGCTCAATATTATTGAGAAGATAAAGGCAAAAAATCCGGGCTTTTCAGATGAATGAAATATTCAGGTCGACAGTAGTATGCTAGGTGTGCTAAAAAAAGGAAAAATGATGCGGTATTTAATGATGATTCTAGTTCTGAGTATCTGTGCTGCGTGTCAGCCAGTGCAACCCAGGCCAGAAGCCAGTTTGTATCAAAGAATTGGTGGCAAGGCGATGCTCAGCCGCTTGTCAAATCAGACACTGGACATTGTGAGGCAAGATCCCAGAACAAGTCGTTCTTTTGAAGGCGTCAAAATGGCTACGCTCAAACAGAGCCTGACGGATTTTTTGTGCGTGAAAACCGGAGGCGACTGCGTTTATGAGGGGGAAACTATGAAAAACGCTCATGCGGATGCTAAGATCACGATGGCAGAATATGAGATTATGGTAGAAGTTCTGCGCGAGCGCATGAATATAAACGGCGTGGGCACACGCGAAAAAAACGAGTTGCTAAAAATTCTAGCCCCCATGAAGCATGATGTGGTGACACAATAATAGGATTGCTGTGCTGAAATTTATTTTTGTCTATGTTGGCTGGTGGATGGTAACGGGCCTGTTCGCAATGCAGTTGTATGCGGCTGAAGTGACATTTACTGTAACTGACGCCAGTGGCAAGCCATTTGCAGATGCGGTGGTTGCATTGTTTGATGGTAAGTCAGCAGCGCTTACAACTAGCGCAAACACTAAAATTGTTCAAAAGAACAAGCAGTTCAATCCAGGTGTCACGGTGGTACAAACCGGGACATTGATACATTTCCCCAATGAGGACACTGTCCGCCATCATGTGTACTCATTTTCCCCCGCAAAAAAGTTTGAGTTAAAGCTCTACAGCGGTGTGGCAGCAAACCCGGTGCAGTTTGATCAGGCAGGCGTCGTCAGCCTGGGCTGCAATATTCATGATTCAATGGTAGGGTATATTTACGTGCTTGATACACCATTTTTTGCCAAGACAGATAGTCAGGGGCAGGCCGTGCTCAATGTGGCCGATGGGCAGTACAGCTATCAAGTATGGCCAGCAGGCAGGCTGAAGCCGTCAGTAGAGCAGAAACAGCAAATGAATGGTGCAACCGCAATCAAGGTCAGTCTCCCATGAAAAAGCTACATGGCTTGATTCAGTTTAAACATATCCGCACGCGCATTGCGGTGGTTTTTTTATCGGTAGTTGTGATACTGCAACTGGCCGGACTGGTGCCCATGAAGTTCAGTCTGACACATCACGCCAACAAGATTGCAGAAAATCAAATTGAAATCGGCGAGCGGATTTTTGTCAGTCTGATACAACACAACACCCAAAGCTATAAACAGGCTGCACAAGTGCTGGCAGCAGATTATGCTTTTCGTGAAGCAGTTGCCAGTGCAGACATCGAAACTATAGAGTCAGCCCTCACCAATTATCAATCCAGAATTCATGCCGAGGTTGCTTATTACGTCAGTGAAGACGGTGCAATGGTGGTGAGCACTGCGAATAGTCAGGAAGCCTATCGGAAAGTGGATTTGAAGCAGGCCAGCCAGCAGTTCAACTCTGGCAAACTGAAGTTTGACATTATTGATGGTAAACCCTTCCAGCTGATTTCTGTGCCAGTCAAGGCACCCGTGATCATCGGCTGGATTGTGCTTGGATTCAAGATCGATAACAATCTGGCCAACCAGATCAAGCAACTCACCAATCTGGATGTCACCTTTATTCAGAAAACACCGCAAAAAAGCTGGCAACTGGTCAGTGGTACCTTGTCTGCGGAGTCGGGAAATGCGCTGATTCATGCCATTTCCGGCATTTACCGTGAGCAACTGAGTATTCATAGCATTGAAATGGATGACAAGGAGTATCACCTGAAAATGCGCTCTCTGTATGAAGGCGCAAACGGTGAAAGCTTAATGGTTGTTTTGCAAGGCTCGGTGACCCGGTTTGTACAAGATTTGAATACGCTATTTTTGACCATGCTTTTGTTGACGATGGTCGGCATAGGGTTATTGGCTGCCGTTATCTGGTATATCGCTAGAAAACTGGTGCAGCCGATTACCGAGCTTGCAGATAATGTCAGCGAGATGACCCAAGGTAATTACGATCATGAAATCCAGATCAACCGCAGTGACGAGCTTGGTCATTTGGGTAAACTGTTTAATGACATGCGCGAAGCCATACAGCAGCGTACACACAGAATTCACCGTTTGGCGTTTAATGACGAATTGACCGGGTTATCCAATCGCCTCGCATTTATGCAAGGCATCGGATCCGCCATTCTGGCGCATGCTGAAAGCAAACATAAATTCAGCGTGATTGTGATCAATATCAACCGCTTCAAACCTATCAATAACACCCTTGGCCGTGATTTTGGGGATGACTTGCTCAGGCATGTGGGACAGGTGCTCAAGGAAAATGTGTATGCCGACCATGACATGGTTGCGCGTCTGGATGCGGATGAGTTTGCCGTGCTGCTGCATCGGGCTGATCAAACCAGAGCCACCGCCTATGCTGCCAAAATCAATGCCGTATTCGATCAGCCGGTGCATGTGCAGGGGCAGGCTATCGATGTGCGCACCGGCATTGGTGTCGCGGTCTATCCCGAGCATGGTATGGATGAGGAGTCTTTGCTCAACCATGCCGAAACAGCCCAGCAAGAATCAAAATCTAAAAAGACGGACTGGATTGTCTACAACGCAGCATTGGAAATTGACCAGTCTGAGACCTTGACCTTGATCTCTGACCTGAAAGAAGCCATTTCTCAGAATCAGTTACTGTTATACATCCAGCCCAAAATTGATGTGGCGACGCGCAAAGTATTGGGTGGTGAGGCGCTGATCCGCTGGGTACATCCGGAAAAAGGCATGATATTCCCTGACCAGTTTATTCCGTTTGCCGAACAAACCGGCGTCATCAGTGACATTACCAACTGGATGCTCAATCGCGCCTGTGAGGTTTTGGCCGAGTACAAGCGCCAAGGCTTGCATATGAGTCTGGCCGTGAATTTATCCACACGAGACTTAAATAACATTGAATTGCCTGAACAACTCGCCGTGTTACTTGCCCAGCATGGGCTGGATACCAAGTCTCTGAAACTGGAGATTACAGAGGGCAGTTTGATGCAGGATCCGGAGCGTGCAGAAACCGTAGTGCGCAAGCTGGCAGGCATGGGCTTGCATTTGTCGATTGACGACTTTGGTACAGGCTATTCCTCGCTGGCTTATCTGCGTCAATTGCCGGTACAGGAGTTAAAAATTGACCGGTCGTTTGTGATGTTTATGGATAAAAACGTGAGTGACGCCAGCATCGTTAAATCGACTATTGATCTTGCGCATAATCTTGGTTTGAAAGTGGTCGCAGAAGGCATCGAGAACGAGGGCGTGCTGGGTCAGTTGGCGAAGCTTGGCTGTGACGAAGGGCAGGGCTATTTTATTGGCAAGCCGATGCCGGAAAAAGACTTTTCAGTCTGGCTGGAGCGCTGGGAAGGACAGGATCAGGTGGATATCAATGTCGATATTGGCGATGACATGCGATTTGCCGCCAACCCGCTTGACCCTGTGCTGGACGAAAAAAGCACGTTCAAATTAAACGGCTAATCTTGAGTGCGTGGCGATTAGCCACGGCCATCACGCCCGTTTAGCAAGTAAGCCACAATCAGCCCGTTTGCCAGGCCAAAGACAATACTTGCCAGCAGCAGTGGAGGCAGTAAGAGGAACGTTTGCGGGACGGGGATCAACCATAGCCTGACCATGACGAGTTGCCCTGTGATATGTGCCATGGCTGCCAGTATGCTCAGGCTGACTGCACCAAAGTGGGTCGCAGGCAGTGTACGCGCCAGCCAAAGAACAGCCAAACTGGTGAGGGCGCCGGTCATGCTCAGAAAAAAGGTGGGTGTGAGCAGTTGTCCGAACAGTAAGCTGCCAGCCAGCACCCTGAGTAAACTCACGCTGGCTGCCGTTGCAAATCCATAGCGATACAGCACAAACAGCACCACAATATTCGCAATCCCCGGTTTGACGCCAGGCAACAGGCTGGGGAAAGTGGCTTCCAGCAAATGCAGGCTGATGGCCAGTGTCGTCAAGCCTGCAATTTGCCTGTCTCTGTCAGTGATGGTCAGTGAGATGGATTGCATGGTCGTCTCTTTAATAACTCAGGCTGTCAAAGCCTGACTCTCCGAGTAATACAATGCTTACCTGATTGGGCAGGCACAACACGACCTGCCCCGCACGGCGCAGCCAGCCTTGTTGAACACAATACTGGTTATGACAGGGCGCATGTTCAAAGCGGACTTTGCCCTGATGAATGTGGATCACACTTTGCCCCATCGCGCCTTTCACCGTGATATGTCTGTCTTGCATGAGGTCATAGGTGCCGATGGTGTGTGTGCCCTGGCGGATCTGGCATTTTGTGGCGTGCGCGTAGTGTCCCCAGTCCGACCATAGCCAACCGGTGATGCCGAGGCTGAGTAGCAGCACCAGCCAGTCTCCCCATAACAATGGGCGCAGCTTACTCAACCAGATGCGCATGTCTGGCGGTCTCCGGATTCAGCCAGGTCAGGCGTTGCTGCATGGGCGTGTTGAGCGAAATCTTACCTGTCTGGTCTATCATTAACCAGCCGAATACACCCATGGTAGAAGCCAGCTGGCTGGCCTGCTCAGGCGCAATAAACATGGGTTTTGAAGCGACATCGGACAGTACGCCAGCCTGCCCCTGCGGTGCAATCAGCACGGTCACCGCCTGTGTGGTCTGTACCGGCATCCCGGTGCGCGGGTCAATAATATGACAATAGCGCATGCCGTCTTGCATATAATAGCGCTGATAATCCCCCGAGGTGCCAATGGCCCAGCCACTCGGTAAATCCAGGGCTGCCATCGCCCCCGGCTGGCGTGGATGCTGGATGCCCACCCGCCATGCGCGTCCATGGTGTTGACCCAGCGCCATCACATTGCCGCCGATATTGATCAGGGCATTTTTAACCCCGTGCGCTTTTAATATCGCCATGCCTTCATCCAGCGCATAGCCTTTGGCATAGCCACCCAAATCCATCTGTACCGACCGATTGCGAGAGGCCACTGCATCCTTTGAAATGGTCAAATCGGTCATAGCAGGCCGTTGTGCCTGTAACTGCTGAAGTTGATGTGGCGCGAACTGCACAGGGCTGAATTGCTCACGGTGAAAGCCCCACAATGCAATCAATTGACCGATGGCCGGATTGAATAGCCCGCCGGATTGCACCGATAATTGTTGCGCGTGTCGTAACAGGACTGCCAACGCAGGCGAAACAGGGGTGCTGGTGTTGCCCCGGGCAATGGCGGTATTGAGTTGCTTGAGCTCCCCGTCTTGCCAGGCGTGCAGTTGCTGATGCAATTGCTGGTAGCGTGCGAATACTGCCTGACTGGCCTGTTGTGCCTTTGCCTCTGGCAGGTCGTCAATCTGCACATCCACCAGCGTGCCAAACACATAAGCCTCGCTGTGTGTGCTGCCAGGCTGGCACCCGCTGCACAGGCTGATTAATCCTAATAAACATAACCATCGATACATCTGTAAATTATCGCATACATCGTTCGTCCTGCTATTGTATGCGCTGCGCCTTACAAGGGGATTATAGTGAGTAGTGATTGATTAGTTTTATTAATGATTAAAATTTAAACAATCAATTTTATTTTTATGTTGAAGCGTTTCATAATGCATGCTCAGAGTTCAACAAGGAGACCCATCATGAACCAACGCAGAATGCATGCCAAAGGCAGTTTTATTGTGAATTACATGATTGATGTGATCACCAGGCGCATCACACATATGTAAATATTTCTGGCTTTCAAATAAAATCGCTTGCAATTATATTGTGTGCTATTTAAAATAAAAAGCATGGATAGTAAAGATAATCGTGCCACACCCGTGCTGAATGACCAGTTATGTTTTGCCGTGTATTCGCTTTCACTGGCAATTAGCAAGGTGTACCGGCCATTACTGAAGCAGCTGGATTTAACTTACCCGCAATATCTGGTGATGCTGGTGTTATGGGAAGGCGATCAGTTGTCGGTTTCCGAAATTGGTGAAAAACTGTTTCTGGACTCCGCCACTTTGACGCCGTTATTAAAGCGGCTGGAAATCTCCGGATTACTTAGCCGCGAACGTTCCAGCCGGGATGAGCGTCAGGTGATTATCTGCCTGACAGCCGCAGGCAAACAGTTACGCGCGCAAGCTGGCCAAGTGATGGAGACCATGTTGTGCGCCATGGGATGTTCAATTGAAGAAGTACAGGGCTTGCGCGACAGGCTCAACGACTTGCGTAATCATTTGGTCATGAATCTGGACTAGTGTAAGGGCCACGCTAAGCTCTTTTTAAAGCGTGTTATTTATATAGTGTGCGATTTAATTTTGAGCGATCAAAAAATGCAGTCAGTATCAAGGTGTTTTATGTCGGTAGTGAGTCATTTTAAATTTTTTTTGAGAAAGGATGAGGCAATGCAACGTTCAACAATTATCCGTTTGGCAGTGACGGCCGCTTTATTGGCAACGAGTTACGCATGGGCAGAAGACAAGCCTGTCACCGAGCAGTTGGTAGATACCCTGACCACATTGTCAGGTGGGCCACATAAGGGTTATCGGGCCAATCATGCCAAAGGCGTCATGGTCGAAGGGACATTTACGCCGACTGCGCAGGCGGCAGGTATTTCGAGTGCGCCACACTTCAAATCTGGGCCTACACCAGTACTGGTGCGCTATTCCGATGCTACCGGCGTCCCTAACATTCCGGATGCGAACGGCAATGCGTTTCCCAAAGGCATTGCGATTCGCTTTAAATTACCTAATGATGAAGCGACCGACATTGTCAGTATTTCGGTGAACGGGTTTCCCACTGCGACACCAGAAGACTTTCTTGGCTTGCTGAATGCGGTGCGTGATTCTGCCAACAGCACAGCCAAACCGAGTCCGGTCGAGCAGTTTCTCGGCAGTCATCCGGCAGCATTGAAATTTGTCACGACGCCAAAACCGGCACCGGTCAGCTTTGCTACCCAGCCATTTTTCGGCGTGAATGCATTTAAATTCACCAATGCGGCAGGACAAAGCGTCTATGGCCGTTACCAGATCATTCCGGTGGCCGGTGCGCAATATCTGAGCAAGGAAGCCGCAGACAAGGCTGCACCAGACTATTTGATGGAGGATATTGTGACGCGTGTCAAAGGCCAGGGCGTGCAATACAAGCTGGTATTGCAGATTGCTGACAACAGCGATGTGGTGAATGATGCGACCGTGCTGTGGCCGGACACGCGCAAAACGGTAGAACTGGGCACCTTGACCCTGAACCGTGCGGTGGCTGATAGCAAGGCGGCAGAAAAACCGTTGATGTTTAACCCGCTGCTACTGCCTGAGGGCATTACGCCGAGCCAGGACCCCATTCTGCTGGCCAGACCTGCGGCCTACGCAGTGAGTTACGGCAGAAGGCTCGCCAACTAAGTCCAGGGCAGCCTTTCCGCAAGTTTGCGCGAAAGGCTGTTTATGCGTTGCAGGGAGCGTCAGGCGCTCCCTGCATTAAATACAATCGCTTTACCATTAATGCAGTAGCGCAAACCATGTTCCGTTTTGCCATCGGGGAAGACGTGCCCGAGATGCGCATCACACACATTGCAGGTTACCTCAACTCTCTGCATGCCATGGCTTTCATCCCAGAAATAAGCAATTGCATTCGCCGTCACCGGTTGATCAAAAGAAGGCCATCCTGAGGGAGAGTCAAATTTCTGGCCAGAATCAAACAGCACTTGCTGGCAACACACGCAGGCATACAAGCCGGGTGTAAAGGCCTGGCAGATTTCTGAAGAAAATGGCCGCTCGGTTCCACGCAAACGCGTAATGGCAAAAACATCCTCATCCAGCACTTCACGCCAGGCGCGCGGTGATTTTTGTATTTTGCGCGCAGGCGCCGGATTGCCAAATTGTGCCCACTTCAGAATATCTTTCCAATTCACCATCATTGTTCGCCAGTCAGGAGTTAATAGCGGATTTTCCATGTTTGTTTATCGCATCAGATACTGTCATCGCCTGATACACTGATTTTTGAGTATATCACCAGCAAAAAGTTTGCAGGGAGCCCCGGATTGATCGTCAGACCCAGACCCCGTTTATTTGAGTTGTTTTTTATTGTCAAAGGATCGATTGTTCTCAGAATCATGCCTTTGCTTGTGTTTCTGGCTGTGTTGTCAGCCGGCATCGTATCCATTTATACCTTCAGGCCAGACTGGTTGCCCAGATTTGATGGCGGGCCTTTTGCTCTATTAGGCATTACCTTGTCAATTTTTCTGGCGTTTAGAAATAACGCCTGTTACGAGCGCTGGTGGGAGGCGAGAAAAATTTGGGGCGAGTTTATGCTGACTGCCAGAAATCTGGCACGCTTGAGCCAGATTCTGGACAAGCAGGTGCAGCAAGTCAGCCCTGAGCGCAGGCAACTGCTGGAACTCAATATTGCCTATGCCTATGCGCTGCTGTTGCAACTGCGGCCAGGTAACCAGCTGCCCAAAATCAAAGCGCTCTTGCCAGAACCCCTGGCACACGAATTTATCAATAGCAAAAACCCGCCAGAGGTCATTTTGCGTGCCATGGAGCGCATCTTGATAGACGCATTGCGCGCAGGTCAGATTCAACCCATCCAGTTTAACCTGCTGGAAGAATTGATCCAGAAACTGGCACAGGCGCAGGCGGCCTGTGAGCGTATTCAAAACACACCGATTCCGTTTGGCTATACGCTGCTGCTACACCGTACCGCCTATACTTTCTGCTTTTTAATGCCGTTTTGTTTCGCCAACACACTGGGATGGGCGACGCCATTTGTCACGGCACTGGCTGCGTATACCCTGTTTGGCCTGGATGCGCTGGGTAACGAACTGGAAGAACCTTTCGGGCCTATTGTCAACGCCTTGCCGATCAACGCAATGACCGAAATGATTGAGATTGACCTCAGGGAAGCGCTGGGAGATGAACCGTTACCCGCAGTCCCCATGCCAAAAGATTTCGTACTGATGTAAATTCACAGTGACTCCACAAACCTGATCAGCAGTGCGCGTTCTTCGCGAGACATGTTGCTGAAAATCACTCTTGACGTGTCTGCTTCACCATCGTGCCATAAAATGGCTTCCTGTATGGTGCGTGCGCGACCGTCGTGCAAAAAACCTGCTTGCGGATGTACTATTTTAGCCAGACCAACTCCCCAGAGTGGCGCCGTCCGCCACTCCCGCCCGTTGGCAGCAAAGTCAGGCCGATGGTCGGCCAGTGCTTCTCCCATGTCGTGCAGCAATATATCAGTGTAGGCTTCAATGTAACGACCATGCAGCAAGGCCTCAAGGGCTTGCTGTTCGGCGGAGGCTGACGTATTTACCATACCAACGGTATTGAGTTGTTGCACATGGCATTCCATACACAAGGCCTTTTTAAACAGGGCTGCGCCGCGTTGTATTGCAGGATCCAGTGCGACTGGCTGCGGCAGCGCCAGGGCTGACAGATAAAACTGCACGGCATCTAGTTGCGGGTCTGTTAATTCAACTGCCAGAGGGGTGGCCGCAGACAGGCATGTGGTCTGCGCCTTGCCGCAATTGGGTTGTGCAAACAGGCTGGAAGTAATGCCCAGATCACCACTGAATGCACTGGCAATTTGCTGGCGCAGCGAGGACACATTGGCTTTCCAGCCAAATTTGCCGATGACCATTTTTTGCTGGGCGATATCCCACACCAGATTCGGACGTCCGGATATGCCTTCGGGTTTGCGTCTCTGGCTTTGTTTCATAATTTCTGCGTCTGGTACCAGATCAAGCAGGCCCATGCCTATCATGGCAGGCGCAATGCGCGCAGAAGTCATGACCTCTGCGCCGATTTCACCATATGCCAGCTGCGAAAACTGCAATACTGGCTGGCGCAGTTGCACAGATTCTCCATCTGCCAAACGGATGCTATGTAACTGATAACGGATACTGGCTGCGCCTTCACCGTTGACGCCGGGAATACCGAACTCGTTAAGCTGATCACCATAAAAGGGGTGCGGTGCCTGTCCCGTAAGCCGATCAGGGACGCTCAGCCTGACCAGCATGGTTTTCATGGACTGGTGCGGGCCGTCCGGTGCAAAGCCGCGGCCATTGCCCGGGTGGCAGGCGAGACAGGAAAAGCGATTATATAAAGGCCCCAGCCCTGAAAAGCGGCTGTCTTCACCGCCAGGGATGGTCCACACCTGGCGAAACAGGGTACGCCCTGCCTGAAATGTGCTTAAAGCAGTGGCGTCAGAGAGGCTGGCAAACGGCTGTGTGTAAGCATCCGCAGTACGCTGCGGATGCGTGATGGCGGCGTCTTGCGCCGTGGCTGCCTGACTCAGCAGACAGCTTGCCAGTAGCCATCGCATGGTTGCGACCATTGGTTGACTACGGGTTGAGCAGTAACGCTTGTAGTGCATTTGCTGCTGCCTGATAGCGGACCTTCGCCAGTTCACTCCATTGCTTGCCTAGCTGTTCGCGTGCACTGGTTTGTTCCGTCTGGAATGCGGCGAGATGTTCCGTTGAGAATAGCGCCTGCTCTGTGAATAGTGGTTGCAACAATTGTTGTTCAATGTCGTTGATCCTGGCTGCATCACGGTGCAAATGGCGAGCAAAGTTGATATTGACCCATAAGGATTGCAGCAATGCCTGATGCCTGACCAGACTGGCCTCGAAAAATGCATTCAGGATATGCTGCGCAATCACATCTCGTCCTGCATCATCTTTGGCTGCGGGCGCTGCATAAGGGTTAAAGTAGCCTGGTGGTTTGCGCGCATACGCGGCAGGGTCAACTGGCAATTTACGAATGTCAGGCAAAAACAGCAATGCTTGTCCGGCAGGGGAGAGTGTGAATTGTGCAAACGCTGCAGCGGCGGTCTGATGTGGTGCTTCCTGCAAGAGAGCGACATGTGCAGGCGAGTAGGAGACGATCGGTGGATAGCGGTATTGCAGCGGCGCACCTTTGGCAATGGCTGACGCAGCAAAAAAATCCATCGTGATGCCGACCATCGCGCGACCTGCCACCACTTCATCCGTGATAAAAGTCGAACCATGTTCAATAAAGTGCGCATTTAGCGCGATCCGCGTCAGCATGGCCCAGCCGTCCGCCCATGACTTGCCACGTAACATGGCATCCACCAGTCCGCCAGCAAAGCCAATTTTAGTCGGCAGCGGAAAAGCAACCATGCCTTGTAAGGCCGGGTTAGCCAAATCCTGCCAGTCTTGCGGCGGCTGGCATTTGGCCTGGCTAAACGCCGCGGGGGCAATGACCATGCCCAGTCCGGCAACTTCCGTCGCGGCATAAAAGCCTTGTGGGTCGTTAAGCAAACTTCCATGCAAACTGGCGGGTGCCTGTATCCAGGATGGGTCCAGTTTTTGCAGCTTGCCTTGCTTTGCTAGCTGGCTAAAGTTTTGACGTGAAGGCGCCCAGTACACATCCACCATACCCAGATGCTCGCCGAGATAACTTAATGCGTCATTGGATGCCATCCACAAGATTTCCAGCCGGTATTGCGGGAACTGCTGCTCAAATCCCGCTTCAAATTGTGAAATCATTTCCTGCGGGTAGCTGGTCAGGACCACTACTTTTTCGGCTGCAGCTGCGGCTAGGCTGACCAGCAGCAAGCCACTTCCTAGAAGCAGTTTTTTGAATACGTTGGTACGGTAGCGGCTGCTCATGGTCAGAACTGATAACGTGTGGATAACAGGAAGTTGCGACCCTGAGAAGGATAACCCGCCGACAATTCATAATTTTTGTCGAGCAGATTATTGGCGGCAAAAGACATTACCCAGTCGCGCACGATCCTGTAATCCACTTTGAGGTTCAGTAAGTCGTATGCGCCGGTCTGTACATAGGCTGGTCCAGAAACCCCGCCGACCTGTTGCGACCATCTTTGATCTGCGACCTCATAGCTAGGCACTATGTTCCATTTGTCGGTTGGGTTCCATTTTGCATAAAGGAAGCCCTTGTTTTTGGGGGTGGCAAGATATGGATACAGCGTTACTGTGCCCGGCGGAGGCGTGATCTCGGCGTCAATCCAGGAATAATTGCCCCCAACTTCGAGTGTGGGCAACACTGATGCCACCATCCCTAGCTCCACGCCCTTAATCGTGGCTTCGCCGACGTTTCGATTCTGATTTTCGTTGGTTTCCACGGTACCATTACCGTTGAGATCCAGCGCAACCGATTGGATGTAATCCTTGATCTTGTTGTGGAAGATTGCAGCGGTGCCGCGTACGCCATGCGCCATCGTCTCCTCGATACCGAGTTCGATATTATTCGCGCGTTCCGGCTTCAGATCAGGATTGGATGAAGCATTGCCGAAGCGCGTACTGTATCGCTCGAAAATGGTCGGGAAGCGTGTCCGGTCCGATACAGAAAAATACGTTTTAGCACCAGGCCGATAGCGCCAGATCGCAGCAGCTTGGTAGTTCGTCGCCTCTTTGTTAACGCGCGGATAGTAGACCATGGCACCGGAGGTAAAGTCTTCCGCTGTCTTTGGCGAACGCTTGTCGTGGCTGATGCCCCCTATCAGGTCGACCGTGTCAGTGACATGCCAGGTGTCTTCGACTGCGAGTGACCAGATCGATTCGATGTTGCTCTGTTTCGGTTCGGGTGGATTGTTGTTGGTATTGGCGGCAGAACCTTGATTGGTATTCCACTCGACATGCGCGTCGCGACGGTAGTGCAATGATGTTTTCAAGGTTTGCTGCGCTAAATGCTGGGTGCCCAGTTCGATGCTGAGGCCTTTGGAGTTGTCATCGTAAATACTGTTGCTGGTCAACGTGCCATAGCGGTTGCCACCACCGGGAGCAACGGTATAAAAGGACAAGGTGTTGTCGAATGTGTTGTAGTAAAGACGTGTTTTCAGATAGGTTTTGGCGTCAAGTCTTGTGTTTGACAGAAAATATAGACTGCTGGTATCCCATTCGGGCCAATCCCAGAGACGGGTGTTGGCCCCTTGCGCACATGTGGTTTGATTGATGCCTTGCGCATCATCGCATCCACGTACTGGCGGGGCGCGATGCTTTTCACCACTTTGCTTGGAATAATTGAGCGAGTACTCATCAGTTTCATTCGGTGTGAAGCCTAACTTGAGGCTGCCACGCCAGTCGCTGGAATCAGAGAAATTACGCAAACCACTGTCTTGATAGTTGGGCGCAGTGGCCGCTAACTCCGGTTTGTAATCCTTGGAAAGCCGCCAGCCGTCAATGTCTCGTTGTTGGAAGCTGGCTTGCCAATAGAGTTTCTCTTGCTTGCCGCCGAGATTCACATACCAGATATCACCGTCGTGCTGACCACCTCCGCCCATCAGTGCGGAGTAACGTATTTCACCTTCAAAATGCTTCACAGGCTTGCGCGTCACCAGGTTGATCGCGCCGCCCATGCCGTCCGGACCGTTGATGACAGAGACATAACCTTTGGCGACCTGGATTTCCGAAAGATCGGGTGTCAAGAACCGCCCGAAGTCGATACGGCTGTCCGCAGGCAGAAAAAGACGAATGCCATCGATAGTCAGTGGGACGCGTGTGCGGTCGAGGCCACGCAGGCTGATGTCTGACTCGTTGCGCCGACCTGACCCGGAAACCTGCGTGGTTGCTACGCCGGGAATCAGGTTCAGGGCATCCGCGAGGCCATTCTTACTGAAATCCCAGAGTTGTTCCCGGTCAAGCGTGGCGGTACCTAGAGCATTTTCCGTATCACGTTTGCCAGTCACCGAGATTTCGCCCAAGGTGAATATATCGCTACTGCTTTCAGCCCGGGCCTGCACACTTATGCCTCCCAGCAGACAAACGATGATGCTTGTGATCCTTTGTTGAAGCGTGGCTGCCACTGTGGTTGTCCTCTCATTTTTTATCATAAAAACAATTCGATATTCCTTATTGGGAATAGCGATGGGCAAAGGTGTAGCATTTTTACCCCTTGGATAATTGCAGATTCTAGCATCGTTATATCCATTAGGGAATATCGAAAGCTGTATCTGCATCTACTGCAGGGTCGCTGGTAAAAAATAATGGGCTGGGGTAAATTGTTGCGTGTTGTTAACCAAAATCAATGCAGGCAACTGAATCCGTGTGATGTCTTGATTCAGGGGGGATCGGTGCAACGCTTTATCGAGCGCCTATGTAAGTCGCGCAAGGTCTTCGCATTTGCCAAGTGAGCGGTCAATGGGAATTGTATTGGGCTACGTGGCCCATTGCGCTCAATGACTTTAAGAGCGTGTGATGCTGCAGAGCTTTGAGTAACTATTCAATCATCAACAATAAATATAAAGGAAATCAAAAAAATGAACGAACTTGTATATCCACGCGAGCGCACCTTAGGTGCGATCACCTTGGGGCTCGGCCTGCTGGTCTGGATAGGCTTAATTATTGGTACCTTCGGCGTTGCACTGATTGGGTTGGCGCTCGGGTTTTTGCTCTATTTGTTTGCGCAATCCGCACTGATTGCACACATCAAAGGGAACGGTGTAGAGTTGTCTGCTTCACAGTTTCCTGACCTTTACACCCAATTCACAGAGTGTTGTGATCGATTGCAAATGCACTCACGTCCACAAGCATTTGTCCTTAATGGTAACGGCGGGCTGAATGCATTCGCTACCAGGTTTCTTGGTACGCAATATGTGGTCCTGATGTCGGACGTGATTGACGCAATGGAAAAGCATACAGACGGTGTGCGCTTTTACATCGGGCATGAGCTTGGCCATCTGCGTATGAAGCATTTGAGTTTTGGACACTTGCTGCGTTGGCCCGTCCTCTGGTTACCATTACTGGGAGCCGCTTATTCGCGTGCACGTGAAAGCACTTGCGACCGTCACGGCTTGGCCTGCAGCGGATCACCAGAAGGCGCCGCGCACGCACTTGCAGCTTTGTCAGCAGGGGCTGAGCGCTGGAAACAGCTGGATGTCACCGCCTATGTCAGCCAGGCAAAACACACGTCAGGCTTCTGGATGTCATTTCATGAGCTGATTGCAGGTTACCCATGGTTAACCAAGCGTACAGTGCGCGTGATGAATCCTGAAGCGTCCATGCCCAGGCGTAATGCATTTGCTTACGTGATTGCAATATTTATTCCATTCGCGGGCCGCTTAGGCGGGGGATTCGGCTTGCTGATCATGGTATACATCATCGGTATCCTCGCTGCGATTGCAATTCCGGCATACCAAGACTATACAGTCAGGGCTAAAGTAAGTGCCACCGTTATTGAATCGCAACATGTTCGTGACGCATTGGCCAATTATTATCAGTCACATAATAAGGCGCCTGAGTCTCTAGAAATGCTTGGCATACCTGCTCAGCAAGCAGAGGGTTCGCAATTGTCACTGAATCCCAATAATATGGTACTTATCGCGAGTACCAAGCATGGCGACATTATCTTTACGCCTTCGCTTGATGCCCAAAATCGTGTTATCTGGGGATGTACAAACGGCGAGGGTTTAAAACCCACTCAACTTCCACCCTCGTGTCATGCTGCCACAAATTAATTGAATGTTTGTTTTTATCTTACCCTACACAAGGTAGCGCGAATAAGCTAAATCGCCAACCTCTATGGCCGGTTTCTGCTGGGCCAGCATGTCAGCCAGTAATTGCCCGGAACCGCAGGCCATGGTCCAGCCCAATGTACCATGGCCGGTGTTCAACCACACATTGGGGAAGGCCTTGCTGGCCTGGCCGAGGATGGGTGTGCCATCCGGGGTCATCGGGCGCAAACCGGTCCAGAACAGTGCTTGTGACAAGTCGCCCGCCCGCGGGAATAAGCCATTCAATACCATTTCCAGTGTTTTGTGTCGGCGCGGGTTGAGCCTTAAGTCAAAGCCAGCCAGTTCGGCCATGCCGCCTACGCGGATGCGTTGGTCAAAGCGTGTAATCGCAACCTTGTAGGTTTCATCCATCACGGTCGAGACCGGCGCGGCGACACTGTTCACGATAGGGACGGTGAGGGAGTAGCCTTTGACTGGATAAATGGGCAGATTCAATCCCAGCGCGTGCATAAGCTGGCGGGAGTAGCTGCCCAAGGCCACCACATAATGGTCTGCCATCAGCGTTTCGATGCCGTTGGTACTGCGGATTTCTACCCCCAGGAGTTTGTTTTGCTGAATCACCAAGCGATCAACCGTGACCGCTTGTCTGAACTGCACGCCTAAAGCTTGCGCCATTTCGGCCAAGCGCGTGGTGAATAGCTGGCAATCGCCGGTCTCGTCACCGGGCAAATGCAACCCACCCAGCAATTGCGCCTGTACCTGACTGAGCGCCGGTTCAATTTGCACGCAACCTGCGGGGTCTACATGCTGAAAAGGCACCCCCATCTGGCTGAGCACGGCAATATCCTTGGCTTCTGCATCCAGCTGTTTTTGTGTGCGAAAGACCTGCAGTGTGCCACGGCTGCGTTCCTCGTAATGGATGCCCGTATCGTGACGCAAGGCCCGCAGGCAGTCACGGCTATATTCAGCCAGACGAACCATGCGGGATTTGTTGAGGATATAGCGTTCAACCGAGCAGTTACGCAGGAATTGTGTCATCCACTGCAGTTGCCAACGACTAAGGTCTGGCCGGAGCGCCAGCGGAGCATGGCGTTGAAACATCCATTTGAGGGCTTTGAACGGGACATCCGGGCTTGCCCAGGGGGCCGAGTAGCCAGGTGAAATCTGGCCGGCATTGGCGAAGCTGGTTTCGAGCCCTACGGCTGGCTGGCGATCAATGACGGTCACGCTAAAGCCTTTTAATGCCAGGTAATAAGCTGTTGTGACGCCAATGACCCCTGAACCCAGCACCAACACACGCATGATGACACTCCTGCAACGACAGCCGACGAGAACACTCGAGAAACTTTATGAAGTCATGTTACCAAACTTATCTAAGATACATGGCATGGGATACATGGCATGGGAGAAGTGGCCTGGTTTGTATCCAGGCGTTTTTAAAAAATGGTTTTATACCGTGTGTTGTCAGGCTTCGCTTGCGCGCGATCCTGAAAATGCTGATTAAACGCCTGCCAGTTTTTCCAGCGCTTCCACCATCACCTTGGCAGGATCACAGTCTGTTTGCGCGGCAATTTCTACCATACCGGTTGGGCTGGTGACATTCACTTCGGTCAGGTAATCGCCGATCACATCCAGCCCCACCAGAAACAGGCCGTGTTGCTTGAGCACCGGGCCGACGTGCTCTGCAATTTCGCTGTCTCTGGCAGTTAACACTTGTGCCACGCCTTTGCCACCTGCCGCCAGATTGCCGCGGGTTTCCCCAGTTTTGGGGATGCGCGCCAGCGCGAAGGGGAGCGGTGTGCCGTTGATAATGAGGATGCGTTTATCGCCTTTGACGATGTCGGGAATATAGCGCTGCACCATAATGGTTTGCGTTTCGAACCTGGTCAGTGTTTCGAGAATCGCGAAAATGTTCGGGTCCTCTTTACGTAGCCTGAAAATGCCGCTGCCACCCATGCCGTCGAGCGGTTTGACGATGATATCGCCATGTTCGGAGAGAAAATCCAGTATCTTGTTTTGCTGGCTGGTGACAATAAAAGGCGGGGCAAATTGTGGGAAGCGAGCGACGGACAGTTTCTCATTCCAGCCACGGATACTGGTCGGGTCGTTGAGAATGCGTGCCCCTTGTTGCTGCGCCAGCTCCAGCAGATAAGTACTGTAGAGGTATTCATTATCAAACGGCGGGTCTTTGCGCATGAGTACGGCATCAAAGTCGGTGGGCAGGCAGGTGGTTTTTTCGCCGGTTGACCACGGTGGTGTCTCGCCAAATTGAAACGGCTGCGCATCGACCTTGACCCGTGCGCCTTGCAGGTGCCAGTCATGCTGTTCACACACATAGAGCTGGTGGCCACGCGCCTCAGCGCTGCGCATGATGGCAAGGCTGGTGTCTTTGTAGGCTTTGAGACTGGTCAGCGGGTCCAGAATAAACAGCAGTTTCATCATCTACCTTTGCTATGCGTTCAAGGGATCGTTTTCCTGCAACTCCAGCCCGGCGGCTAACAAAGCCAGGCGCGCGACTACCCCGTAGGCATAGAAGCGGTTAGGGGCTGCATCTGGCGCACCGGCACAGTCGGGCAGGGTACAGGGCTTTTCAAAAGCCAGCGGTTCAAAGTGCATGCCAGGCGCGTTCAGGTTTTCGTCAATGCCACGGCCCGTGTGCACTCGGTAAAAGCCACCGATGACAAAGTGATCCATCATGTACACCACAGGCTCAGCCACCGCGTCGTTGATGGTTTCAAAGGTATACACCCCTTCCTGGATGATGACTTCGCTGACGGCCATGCCTTCTTTAATCACTGACATTTTATTACGGGCCTTGCGGTTTAAATCGCGCACTTCGTCGGCGGATTTGACACTCATGATGCCCATGCCATAAGTGCCGGCATCGGCCTTGACGATGGCGAATGGCTGTTGCGTAATGCCATATTCGTCATATTTGGCCTGGGTTTTTTTGAGAATCCTCTCCACTTTTTCGGCCAGGAGGTCTTCGCCGACGCGGGCATGAAAATCAATGCCGCTGGCGGTTTCAAAGTAGGGGTTGAGCAACCATGGGTCTATATCCAGCAAGGCGGAAAAACGGTCTACTACGGTATTGTAGGCAGAAAAATGCTGTGATTTTCGGCGGGTGGCCCAGCCGGCATGCAGCGGGGGAATCAAGTATTGTTCAAGGCCTTGCAGAGTGTCGGGGATACCGCCAGACAAATCGTTATTCAGCAGAACGGCACAGCTATCAAAGGCCGGGTAGTCTATGCCTTCAAACGATACCGCATTGAGTTTAAGGCGATTTTTTTCACGCACCAGCGGCTCCAGAATCAATGGCAAGCCATCATGGGTTTCCAGTCGGGTGATCTCAGTCACCTCTGGTGACAGGCTGCCGACACGGACTTCCATGCCAGCCGCTTTGAGGATGTGACAGAGTTCCACCACATTGCGCAGATAGTAAGTGTTACGGGTGTGGTTTTCGGGAATGAGCAACAGGCGGCGTGCCTCTGGGCAGATTTTTTCCACCGCCACCTGTGCCGCTTGCACGGCCAGACTGAGAAACTCGGGGTTGAGGTTATTAAAACCACCTGGAAACAGATTGGTATCGACGGGTGCCAGCTTGAAGCCGGCATTACGCAAGTCGACACTGGCATAAAATGGCGCCGAGACTTCTTGCCATTGCGTACGGAACCAGTGCTCGATATCCGGCATGGCTTGCAATATGCGTTTTTCGAGTAAGACCAGCGGGCCGCTCAATGCGGTGGTTAAATGGGGAACCATCAATTGCTCCTGTGTGTGTTATCCAGTCCGCGCGGAGGCGGCACCAGCGTGATTATGTGTGTTCGATGACTGCGTGTGCCTGCTGATCAGCATGATAACTGCTGCGTACCATAGGGCCGCTGGCGGCATTCTCAAAGCCCATAGCGTCTGCCTGTTGTTTGAACCATGCAAATGTGTCGGGGGTGACATAGCGTAGCACCGGCAAATGGTGCACACTGGGTTGCAGGTATTGCCCCAGTGTGAGCATGGTGACGCCATGCTCACGCAAATCCTGCATGACTTGCAGAATTTCATCGTCTGTTTCACCCAGGCCCAGCATCAGGCCGGATTTGGTCGGCACGCTTGGGTAAAGCGCATTGAACTGCTTGAGCAGGTTGAGCGAGTTTTGATAGTCGGAGCCGGGTCTGGCCTGTTTGTACAGGCGCGGCACGGTTTCCAGATTGTGATTCATCACATCCGGCGGCGCTTCACGCAAAATCTTAAGTGCAATATCCAGGCGTCCTCTAAAGTCGGGCACCAGGATTTCTATTTTGATGTGCGGGGATTGCGCGCGGATGGCACGGATACAGTCAACAAAATGCTGGGCGCCACCATCTGGCAAATCGTCGCGGTCTACCGAAGTCACCACGACGTAGCGCAGCTTCATCTGCGCGATGGTGCGTGCGAGGTTCTCCGGCTCGTGGGGATCCGGCGGCAGAGGTTTGCCATGGGCGACGTCACAGAACGGGCAGCGGCGGGTGCAGATATCACCCAGAATCATAAAGGTGGCAGTGCCACCGCTAAAACATTCACCGATATTCGGGCAACTGGCTTCTTCACACACGGTGTGCAGATTGTTGTCGCGCAATACCTGTTTAATTTCCTGGAAGCGCGCCGAATCCGGCACTTTCATGCGTATCCATTCCGGCTTGCGCAGCATGGGTTGCGGGATGATCTTGATCGGGATGCGCGATGTTTTGGCGGCGTCTATTTCTTTGACACCCGCCACTTTTTTGGCTGGTCGATCAGTGGGGTTCAGGTCTGACATGCGTCAGTTTCTCTTTCAATCGTTGGGTAATATCCGCGGCGATGTCTGCCATGCCAAGTGCAATATGCAGGTCACTGGTTTGCGTCATCTGCATGCCTGCATATCCACACGGATCAATGTCTGCAAACGGCTGCAAATCCATGGCGACATTTAAACTCAAGCCATGATAACAGCATTGATTTTTTAGGCGTAGTCCCAGTGAGGCAATTTTTTTGCCATCCACATAGACACCGGGTGCATCGGCCCGGGCAATTGCACGGATGCCATGGTCATGCAAGAAATCAATCAGGCTATTTTCCAAGATGGTGACGAGTTGCCGCACATTCAAGTGGCTGCGTGCCAAATCAATCAGGCAGTAAATGATGAGCTGGCCGGGCCCGTGGTAAGTGATTTTGCCGCCACGGTCTACCGGTACGACCGGAATCGCATTCTGTGGCAAACGCACGCCGCGGCGATTGAGGCCCAGGGTATAGACTGGCGGATGTTCGGTGACCCAGAGCTGGTCTGGCGTGCTGGCCGTTCGGCTCGCCGTATAGCGCTGCATATCGGCCAGTGTGCTGGCATAGTCACGCAGCCCCAGCGGGTGAATTTCAAGCACAGGCTGACAGGGCTCCAGTGCAGGCATGCAGTGTTAAAGCACCACCTTGACCATCGGGTGTGCGGTCAGGCTGCGGTAAATCTCGTCCAGTTGCGGTTTCGAAATCACATAGACCAGGCAGGTCAGGCTCAGGTATTTGCCATTACTGCTGCCACGTATTTCGATCAGGTGCGTATCAAACGCAGGCCAGTGTGCCTGTATGGTACGGGTGATTTCCATCGTAAAATCAGCGTGGGTTTCACCCATCACCTTGATTGGAAAGTTGCACGGAAACTCGATCAGGGTTTCTTCAGCAGCGGGCAGATCCGGTTCGCTCATGGCTGTTGCCTCCAGCTAAGGTTATTGCAGATACAAACGTACTTGGTCAATCATGCGTGCAAAAATATTGCTCGCTTCCACAGCCTGTGCGGTCACCAGCGGTACACTGCGTACGACTTTTCCATTCAGGCTGAATTCAATCTGGCCAACGACCTGCCGTGCTTTCAGCGGTGCTTCCAGCGGCTTGTTAATGCGCAGATTGGCTTTCATGTTTGGATATTCACCGCGGGGCATGGTGAAATACACTGGCTTGCTCACGGTTAAAGCAATGCTGTTTTCAGTGCCTTTCCATACCTTTTGTGTACTGACTTTGGCGCCTGCTTCATACACTTTTTTAGACTCATAAAACTGAAAGCCAAAATTAAGCAGTTTTTGACTTTCTGCGGCCCTGACGTTATCTGAAGCAGTGCCCAGGACCACCGAAATCAAACGGAAATCATCCCGTTTGGCTGAAGAAATCAGGCAGTAACCAGCGGATTCGGTATGGCCGGTTTTCATGCCATCTACGGTTGGATCTAAAAATAACAGGCGGTTGCGGTTAGGCTGGGTGATTTTGTTGTAGGTGTATTCTTTTTGCGAGTAGAGGCGCTTGTAGTCCTGTGGAAAATCACGAATCAAGGCGTTGGCCAATATGGACAAATCTCTCGCGGTTGTCATATGTGCCGGGTCTGGTAAGCCAGTGGCATTCATAAAATGACTGTTATTCATGCCCAGCAAGGCGGCTTTCTTGTTCATCAGTGCGGCGAATAGCTCTTCACTGCCGGCAATGCCTTCGGCCAGTGTAATGGCAGCATCATTGCCAGATTGAATAATCAGGCCATGCAGCAGTTCATCCACCGTGACCGTCATGGTGGTGTCGATAAACATTTTTGAGCCTTCCACTTTCCAGGCTTTATGGCTGACTGGCAGTGTTTGCGTCAGGGACAGGCGTTTTTGTTTGACTGCTTCAAAGGTGAGGTAAGCAGTCATGACTTTTGTCAGTGAGGCCGGCTCTACCGGCATATCTGGCTGATTGGCAGCTAACAGGTTGCCGGTGTTTGCATCACGTAAAACAAAGGCTTTCGCAGCCAGCGTCGGTGCTGGTACATCGACAGAAATTGCCTCAGCCGCCAGTACACTGAAAGGAAAAACGAATAGAACAGCAAAATAAAAGCGCCACATGCTAAATCACTTAAAGAAAAAACCTAACGAGAAAAAATAAGTGCAGGTAACTGCAATTGGTCGCGCATCTGACTGGCTGCTTGCGCCGCCAATGCGTGATCTTGAAACGGCCCCAGCACAATCTGGAACACCTTTCCATTATACACTTTGTTCAGTAAGGATTGTGTCTCCGGCATGATGCTGAAAATGCGCTCTTGCAAACGGTCTGCATTTTCTTCCTGACCAAAAGCGCCTACTTGCACATAGATGCCATTAACAGCCTTCGCACTCAGTCGGCGGGTCACAGTCACTGTACCCATGGCTGGTGTGGCGGTTTCTTTCGTGTTGGTCTGGCTGCTGGAGGGTAGCGGTGCTGCCACATTCACTTGTGAGGGATCAATCAGCGCAATTTCAACTTTTGCCGAACCTTGGCGAATGATATCGAGTTGTTTTGCCGCTGCGTAGGATAAGTCCATAAGGCGATCACGGCCAAAGGGGCCGCGGTCATTGACGCGAACCAACAGGGTTTTGCCGTTGCTTAGGTTGGTTACGCGTGCATAGCTTGGAATCGGTAATGTCCTGTGGGCAGCGGTCAGCTTGTACATGTCATATGTCTCGCCACTGGCCGTTTTGCGGCCATGAAATTTTTTGCCATACCAAGAGGCGTGGCCAGTCTGAATAAAGGGCGTGGTAATTGCAGACATTGGTAAAATCGTTTCCCCATTCACAATATATGGCCTGGTTGTGCCTTGTACAATAGGCTCCAGTCGCGGGGTGATGCTGGTTTCCAGCGGAATATTGGGGTCTATGCCATCGGTCGGATTGCCAGTAGTTTCAGGTTTTGGGTCAATGTTGATCACCTTGGCGCCGTTGAGCGGAGGCGCACTCATGGAAGGGGCGGGTGAGGTTGCAGAGGTTGCCGGACGTTCGGCGGGGATTTGCCGGGCAGAAGGGGGCGTGGAAGGTGCTGTTTGTCTTGGCGGCATGCTGCTGTGACAGGCCACCAGCAGGGCGGTCAGCATCCAGATACACAGCTGTCGCAAAGTACAATACATCTTTATCCTTCTCAAAAATAACGGCTTAGTCGGTGGCTACTAGCCGCTTATGCGATTGAACGCTCATGAGCAGGCCCAAGCTCAGCCCCAGCGTCAATAATGAGGTGCCACCGTAGCTGACCAGCGGCAGCGGAATGCCGACCACGGGCAAAATGCCGCTCACCATACCCATATTGACAAAACAATAGGTAAAAAAGGTCGCAGCGATACTGCCCGCCAGCAAGCGTGAAAATACGCTTTTGGCTTGCGAGGCGATCACAAATGCACGTCCGATAATGATGGTAAAAAGCAACAGTAACAAACAGCTGCCAACCAGGCCAAACTCTTCGGCAAATACCGCAAAAATAAAGTCGGTGGTGCGTTCCGGTACAAAGTCCAGTTGTGATTGCGTGCCGTTCAGCCAGCCTTTGCCCGTGGTGCCGCCAGAGCCGATCGCAATGGTGGCCTGAATAATATGATAACCGGCACCCAGCGGGTCCTGGCTGGGGTCAATCAAAATTTCCACGCGCCGACGCTGGTAGTCATGCAGCATAGACCACAACACCGGCAAGGCTGCGCCAAACGCGAGCGCACTGCCAAAAATAAACTTCCAGCTGAGACCGGCCAGAAAAATGACATAGACCCCTGCCGCAAATACCAGTGTCGCCGTCCCCAGGTCCGGCTGTTTGGCGATCAGCAGTACGGGCACCAGCAAAATGATCCCTGCAACCAGATAATCGCTGCTGCGCAGCATGGCTTCACGCTTGGAGAAATACCAGGCCAACATAATTGGCACTGACAATTTCATCAGCTCGGACGGCTGGATTTTAGTGATGCCCAGATTGAGCCAGCGGCGCGCTCCGTGGCTGATATCACCTACCAGCGCGACGGCAATCAGCAAGGCCAGCCCCAGCAGATAGGCCGGTAATGCAATACGTTCGATATGCTGCGGCTGGGTATTGGCTACCAGAAACATCACGCCCAGCATCACCAGTATATTGACGATTTGCGCATTGACCTTGGCAAAGGTTTGGCCGGAAGCGCTGTATAGCACCATCAGGGCCACGACCAGTACCATCAGCACCGTGGCCAGCAGAATGGAATCAATGTGACGAACAAACTGTACGATCAGTTTTCTAATCATGTTCTTCCTCTTCGGGCTCTGCTCCGTGCAGATGCGGGTCTTCGGCGGCATTGACGACAGTCGAAGCGGCTGCGTTGGCTGCCGGGTCTGCCGGCACTTTGCCCAGTAAATAATAATCCATCACCCGGCGTGCAATCGGGCCCGCGGCCGAGCCACCGTGGCCGCCGTTTTCGACAATCACCGCGACGGCAATTTTCGGGTCATCTGCCGGGGCATAGGCGATAAACCAGGCATGGTCGCGATGGCGTTCGTTAATGGATTTTTCGTTATATTTTTCATTCTGTTTGATGCCCACCACCTGCGCCGTCCCGGTTTTTGCAGCAATCAGATAGCCCGCATTGGCGCCAATAGCCGCAGCGGTTCCCCCAGGTTGCGTCACGTCCATCATGCCCTGTTTGACAATTTCAAGATTGCTCGGGTTCAGGTTTAACTGGTCTGCAATCGCATGCGGCAGCAGTTTGACCTCGTTGGTTTTGGAATTAACAATCGCATTCACCAGATGCGGACGGATCGCTATGCCGTGGTTGGCCAGCACGGCTGTCGCATGCGCCAGTTGCATGGGCGTGACCAGAGTGTAGCCTTGCCCAATGCCGACAATCACTGTTTCACCCATATACCAGGGCTGTTTAAAACGCCTTTTTTTCCAGCCCGGTGTCGGTAACAGTCCGGATAGTTCACCCTGAATATCGATATTGGTTTTTTCACCAAAGCCGAAATGGCGGACAAAATCAGTGAGTCTATCAATGCCCAGCTCCATGGCCAAGCCATAAAAAAACGTATCGCAAGACACTGTAATGGCTTTGCGCATGTCTACCGAGCCATGCCCGGTAGGTTTCCAGTCACGATAGCGATGGCGGCTGTTGGGCAGGGTAAAGTAGCCGGGGTCACTGATGGTATAAGGGGGTTGGCGTTTGCCTGATTCCAGCCCTGCCAGTGCCACAAACGGTTTAAACGTTGAACCTGGCGGGTAAATGCCTTTTAGCGAGCGATTAATCAGCGGTTTATCGAGTGAGTTGTTGAGCAGGTTCCAGTTGTCGTAGTCAATACCATCCACAAACAGGTTGGCATCGAATGAAGGCATGCTGGCCATCGCCAGTACTTCGCCGGTGGCGGGGTGAATGGCGACCAGCGCGCCGCGGCGGCCCGCGAATTCCTGCTCGGCAATTTCCTGCATTTTGGCATCGATCGACAGCACGACATTGTTGCCAGAAGTGGGCGAGGCACTCGAGAGCACGCGCACGGCACGGCCATCGGCATCGATTTCCACCTGCTGAAAACCAGTGATGCCATGCAGTTCCTGTTCATAGGCCTGTTCCACGCCAGCTTTGCCGATGTGTTCGGTGCCCTTGTAGTTGGAGAGCTGATTGTTCTCCTTGAGCTGTTTCAGATCATTTTCATTGACGCGGCTGATATAGCCAATGGCATGGGTGCCCAATGTACCGTATGGATAGTGTCTGAATAGGCGCGATTTGAGTTCTACCCCCGGAAAGCGAAAACGGTTAACTGCAAACTTGGCAGCTTCGAATTCATTTAAATGGGTACGGATCGGCACGCTTTCAAAGGTGTGGCTTTGTGCCCGCAGTTTTCTGAAGCGCTTAAGGTCACTGGCGGAGACTTCAACCAGTTTGCTGAGTTCATCAATGGTGTCTTGCAGGTCGTCCGTTTTTGAAGGCGTGATTTCCAGCGTGTAGACAAAAAAGTTATGCGCCAGAATAATGCCGTTGCGGTCGGAAATCAGCCCGCGGTTGGGGGTGATGGGTACAATCGAAATGCGGTTGTTTTCTGCAAGCGTTTGATAATAATCGTAGCGGTATATCTGCAGAAAGTAAAAGCGCGCTGCCAGGGCGCCAAATGCTGCCAGCACCAGCAACACCAGTATCAGCAAGCGCAGCCTGAACTTGTGCTGTTCGTTTTGATGGTTTTTGAGTTCGGTACTGTAACCCATGGCCTTACAGTTTTTTCGGGCGGGTGAGCTCGCCAAACGCCATGATCATGATTTGCCACAGTAACAAATCGCTGATCACTGGCAGGCTGTAAGTCCAGTCAGGCATTTCGCTGCCCGCAAACAGTTTCAGCAATAAAATCAGCAAGCGTTGTACGCCAAACAATGCCACTACATACAAATACAGTTGCCAACGATTGAACAGCACCAGTCTGCGCTGGTAGAGCAGCCCCAGGAACGCCGTCACTGCGAAAGTAAATGCATGCTGTCCCAACAGGCTGCCAGTAGAGAGGTCAACCAGCAAACCAGCAAACCAGACCCAGCCCACATTGCAGTGATACGGGGCTTGCAGCAGCCAGTAAAGTGCGATGACCATTAAAAAATCGGGCCGGATAATCACGCCCGAGCTTGACCATGGGTAAAGCTGGAACACCAGCCCGACCAGCATGGTAAAAAAGAAAGTGCTGAATTTGACCGGTTTCATCGTCCATGCTCCGCTGAAGAGGCTTTCTTAGTCGCTACAGGAGCATGGGCAACCGGTTTTACGGCGGCTGGCCGAAGGTTTTCTGCTTTGGGTGCTTCAACCTTTTGTGTGTCCGGCTTGGCGGTTTCCGCTTTTGGAGGTTCCTGTTTTGCAGTTTCCGGTTTGGGTGGTTCAGTATTGGCAGTCTCTGCGGCAGGCACTTCTGTTGGCGGGACAGCAGCATTGTCCGGCAACACTTCGGCAGTAGGCTCGGCATTCAAATCAGCTTTGCTGCTGCCTTCAGGCAGCGCGGGGTCGGCCAGTGCATTCTGCTTTTGCAATACCTCTACCACTGACTGGTCGAGATGCTGGGCATTGTTGCGTGGCAGCATTGGCCGGTTATCTGTCATTGGGTTCACGGCAGGGGCTTCCGGCATTTTTAGAATCAATACATGTTTGTGGTTATTCACGCCGGCAATCGGGCTGCTGATGATTTTTGCAAACGGCGAATCCTGACTTTGTTTGATCTGGGTGACCGTGGCCACAGCCAACCCGGCCGGATAGACGCCATCGATGCCGGAGGTGACCAGTTTGTCACCCACCTTGATATCCACGCTGGTGGGCAGGTAGGGAATATCCAGTGTGTTGCGTTTGCCCTCGCCAAAAGCAATCGCGCGCAACTGGTTGCGTTCGATCTGGATGGGGATGGAGAGCTTTTTATCCGTGATCAGCGTGACTTCGCTGGTAAACGGGTAGACGCGGGTAATCTGGCCCACCACGCCTTGCTCATCAACCACGGCTTGCCCGGGAGCGATATGGTGATGGCTGCCGCGATTGAGCGTAATAATGTTGCTGAACGGGTCGCGCCCCATGTGTAGCACTTCACCCAGTGTGGCCTGTGGAATGCGCGGTGCATCGCCTGCCAGCAATGTGCGCAAATGCACATTTTCGGCATCTACAGTCGCCAGACGCTGCAGGGCAGCGTGGTCGATCAGCGCCTGTTCCTTGAGCTTGAAGTTTTCCTGTATCAGCCGGTTGTGCGAGGTGAAGTAGGTGTCTATATTGCGGCCCCATTCGTTAGGGGCACTGGCCAGCACCTCCAGTGGATGCAGTGCGGCACTAAAGCCTTGACGCACCTGGCTCAGGTAGTCAAAGCGTGCATCGACCGCCATCATCAATAACGAGACGGTGCAAAAAAACATCAGGCGCGGGAATGGTTTGGGCCCCTGGACAAAAAAGGCCGGAGAAACCTGCGGATCCAGCTGTTGGTGTATGCCTTTAAGCATGATCAGGAATGCGCCAACCCGGATTCACTTATTCGCTGGCGAATACGTTGCCCAGTTTGTCCATTTCTTCCAGTGCGCGCCCACAGCCGCGGGCCACACAGGTCAGCGGATCTTCAGCCACAATTACTGGCAAGCCGGTTTCCTCTACCAGCAAGCGGTCAAGGTCACGCAATAGTGCGCCGCCGCCAGTCAGTACCATGCCTTTTTCAGCAATGTCAGCACCCAGTTCCGGGGGCGTTTGTTCAAGGGCTGATTTCACTGCACCAACGATAGCGTTGAGTGGTTCAGTCAATGCTTCCAGAATTTCGTTACTGGAGATGGTGAATTTGCGTGGCAAGCCTTCAGCCAGGTTGCGGCCAGTGACTTCCATTTCTAATACTTCAGAACCCGGGAAAGCAGAACCGATTTTTTTCTTGATGGCTTCGGCCGTCGGTTCGGAAATCTGCATGCCGTAGTTACGGCGGATGTAATCAATAATCGCCTGGTCAAACTTGTCACCACCGACGCGTTCGGATTTGGCGTACACAATCCCGCCCAATGAAATCACCCCGACTTCGGTTGTGCCGCCACCAATGTCCACCACCATGCTGCCGGTTGCTTCAGCCACCGGCATGTCGGCACCAATCGCGGCCGCCATCGGCTCTTCAATCAGAAACACCTGTTTGGCACCGGCGCGTTCGGCGGATTCTTTAATTGCACGACGCTCCACCTGGGTGGAGCCGACCGGCACACAGATGATGATCCGAGGACTGGGCGAAAACCAGCGTGACTCATGGACTTTGCGGATAAAGAACTTGAGCATTTGTTCGGTAATGGTGAAGTCGGCAATGACGCCGTCTTTCATCGGGCGAATCGCCTGAATGTTGGCAGGCGCGCGGCCCAGCATGCTTTTGGCATCAGCGCCTACTGCCAGCAGGACTTTCTTGCCGTTGGGCCCGCCCTCGGTACGAATGGCGACGACCGACGGCTCGTCCAGCACCACGCCTTTTCCGCGCACGTAAATCAGCGTGTTAGCAGTGCCGAGGTCAATTGCAAGGTCATTGGAGAAGTAGCTGTTGAGTGAACCGAACATGTTTTATCCTGTGAAAATTCTGACTTTTGGGCCGCCATCAGAGCGTGGCATAAAATCAAGGTATAATAGCGCAAAACGCACATGAAATTAAGATGTGATTTCAAAATCTTGTAGACATTAAGCAGATATGGCACTCAATCTAGACGATATCAAGCGCATTGCCATGCTCGCCCGCATCGAGGTGAGTGAGAGCGAAGCGCAGGAAACTTTGCATAAACTGTCCGGCATTCTTGGTTTGATTGAGCAAATGCAGGCAGTGGATACCACCGGCATCACGCCTATGTCACACTCGCAGGACGTGACACAGCGTTTGCGAGAGGACGTGGTTACCAAAACCAATCAGCGCGAACTGTTTCAATCCATTGCGCCCGCAACACAAGACGGTCTGTATCTTGTCCCTAAAGTCATTGAATAATACTCCGTTTTTACACGGTTAAGCTTTTACACGGTTAATAAACATGATCAACAGCAGTTTGAAGCAGCTAGGTCACCTCCTGACCAGCAAACAAATCTCCAGTGTTGAGCTGACGCAAAGCTTTTTGCAGCGGATGGCACAGCACAATCCAGTGATGAACGCCTACATCACCATCGATGAAGAAAAGTCCCTGGCGCAAGCCAGAACTGCCGATGCCAGAATTGCGGCTGGCAACGCACAAGCATTGACGGGGATACCGATTGCACAAAAAGATATTTTTTGTGCCAATGGCTGGCGCACCACCTGCGGCTCCAAAATGCTGGAAACATTTATTGCACCTTACGATGCACACGTCATCAGCCAGTTTGATGCGGCGGGTGCGGTAAATCTGGGCAAAACCAATATGGATGAATTCGCCATGGGTTCTTCCAACGAAACCAGTTATTTTGGTGGCGTGAAAAACCCGTGGGATGTCGACCGTGTACCGGGCGGCAGCTCGGGTGGTTCTGCAGCAGCCGTAGCGGCACGCCTGTGTGCGGCGGCCACCGGCACCGATACTGGTGGTTCTATCCGTCAACCGGCTTCGCTGTGCGGCTTTACTGGTCTGAAGCCGACTTATGGCCTGGTCTCACGTTACGGCATGATTGCGTTTGCCTCCTCCCTTGATCAGGCCGGCCCTATGGCCAAGTCAGCCGAAGACTGCGCCTTGATGATGAATGTGATGGCCGGTTTTGACGAGCGTGATTCCACCAGCCTCAATCGCCCGGTTGAAGACTACACCCGCGGCCTGGCTGCCATGAGCGGTGAACAGCCACTCAAAGGCTTGCGCATCGGCCTGCCCAAAGAATACTTTGCCGAAGGCCTCAACGCCGATGTCGCCAAAGTGATTGAAACCGCGATTGCCGAGTACAAAAAACTGGGCGCCGAGATTGTGGAAATCAGCCTGCCCAATAACAACCTGTCGATTCCGGTCTACTACGTGCTGGCACCGGCAGAAGCCTCCAGCAACCTGTCACGTTTTGATGGCGTGCGTTATGGGCACCGTGCCGCGGAATACAATGACTTGCTCGAAATGTACATGAAGTCGCGCGCCGAAGGCTTTGGCGCCGAGGTCAAGCGCCGGATTCTGATTGGTACCTACGTGCTGAGCGCCGGTTACTACGATGCCTACTACCTCAAAGCCCAGCAAATCCGCCGTCTGATTGCGCAGGATTTTGTCGAAGCCTTCAAGCATTGTGATGTGATCATGGGCCCGGCTGCCCCTTCCACCGCCTTTAAAGTCGGCGAAAAAACCAGCGACCCGGTGGCCATGTATCTCGAAGACCTGTATACCATTGCCGTCAACCTCGCTGGTTTGCCCGGGATGAGTATACCGGCCGGATTTGCGCAAAACAGTGAAGGCAAGCCACTGCCAGTCGGCTTGCAGATCATTGGTAATTATTTTGATGAGGCACGCATGCTGGATATCGGCCATGCCTATCAACAAGTCACAGACTGGCATCAGCAGATGCCAGCAGGGTTGGAGTAAATCATGCAGTGGGAAGTCGTTATTGGGTTAGAAACCCATACACAATTAAAAACCAATACCAAAATTTTTAGTGGCGCTTCTACCACTTACGGTGCTGCGCCCAATACACAAGCCTGTGAGGTGAGTATTGCCTTGCCTGGTGTGTTGCCTGTGTTGAATAAGCAAGCTGTTGAGTGTGCGATCAAGTTTGGGTTGGCGGTGGATGCCGAAATTGCACCGCGCAGCGTGTTCGCCCGCAAAAATTATTTTTATCCTGATCTGCCCAAAGGCTACCAGATCAGTCAGTTTGAGCTGCCAGTCGTTGGCAAAGGCAAGATCACCATTCAGGTGCCCGCAGGCAAAAACACCGAAGCTTACGAAAAGGTGATTCATATTACCCGCGCGCATCTGGAAGAAGATGCCGGTAAATCGGTGCATGATGCCGTAGACGGCATGTCTGGCATAGACTTGAACCGTGCCGGCACGCCCCTGCTGGAAATTGTGACCGAACCCGATATGCGCAGTGCTGCTGAAGCGGTGGCCTATGCCAAAAAACTGCATGAACTGGTGCAATGGATTGGCATCTGCGATGGCAATATGCAGGAAGGTTCGTTCCGTTGCGACGTCAACGTGTCGGTACGGCCCAAAGGCACGGAAAAGCTGGGTACGCGCCGCGAGATCAAAAACCTCAACTCGTTTAAATTCATGCAGCAGGCGATTGAGTACGAAACCCAATGGCAGATCGAGACACTGGAAGATGGCGGCACCATTCAGCAGGCCACGGTGCTGTTTAACCCGGACACCGGAGAAACCCGTGCCATGCGCAGCAAGGAAGAGGCCAACGATTACCGCTACTTCCCCGACCCGGATTTGCTGCCATTGGCCGTGACCGAGGAGGACAAAGCCCGTGTACGGGCCGAGATGCCGGAACTGCCGCAAGCCTTGCAAGCGCGTTTTGTCAGTGAGTACCAGCTATCAGCCTATGATGCCAGTACCTTGACCGCCTCCAAAGCGGTGGCTGATTATTTTGTAGCAACGGTGCAGGCGGGCGCAGAGGCCAAACAAGCCGCAAACTGGGTGATGGGCGCGGTTTCGGCCAAACTCAATGCTGAAGAAAAAACCATTTCTGACAGCCCGGTCACAGCAACACAGCTGGCCGCGTTGCTTAAACGCATTGCAGATAACACTATTTCGAACAACGCGGCCAAGCAGGTGTTTGAAGGCATGTGGGCAGGTGAGGGTGAAGTCGATGCCATCATCGAAGCCAAAGGCCTCAAGCAAGTGTCAGATAGCGGTGCCATTGAAGCCATTATTAACGAGGTATTGGCTGCGAATCAGGCCATGGTCGACGAGTATAAATCCGGTAAAGAAAAAGCGTTCAATGCGCTGGTTGGTCAGTGCATGAAAGCCTCCAAAGGCAAGGCTAATCCGGCACAGGTCAATGAGCTGCTGAAGAAAATGCTCGGCTAGGTAAACACAGGGCCGGGCAATATAGCCACACTAAAAAACAAACCCCGCTTTTGGCGGGGTTGTTTTTTTGACATGTCAGCAATGATTATTTGCAGTGCTCTTTGTCGTGATGGTCTTTGTCACAATGTTCGTTTGCAAAAGAAACGTTTGAGAATACGGCCATCATTACCAATACTGCTGCTGCGATTTTTTTCATTGTGATCTCCGAGAGTATTTATCAAGTTTAAAGTCTTGCTGCATGTGGAGTGCAGCATGCATCCCACATACTTAAATTTAACGGCGTTATGATCAAAATCTAAAACGCAAACAACAGGGTCAATCGCCATCAATTGGCTTGTTTAATCTCTACTGTGCGCACAGTGCATGACAAATCAGCTGGTAGCAAATCGTCATAAAGCCGACGGTGGTGATCACAAAGCTCACTGCAGAAAATACCTTCCATTTGATTTTGCTCCAGAAGTCGGGGTCAAACGCCGCAATGACAAATACGGTCGGGTTGGTAAAGCCACCAATGGCCACGCACACACAGGCAAAATAATGCAGTTCAATGCCAGCGGCTTTGGCGGCCCCATAAAACCCCAAACCAAACAATGCCATCAAGGCATAATCCACATGGGCACGGATCATGGTTTTGTAATCGACCAAAAACTCACCATCAATGCCCTTGATGGGAAACCAGCGCGCAAACGTCATCAACCAGGCTGATGAAATCAAGGCTGTTGTACAGGCAACCGCTCCGATCAGTAATACTTCCATTTTTTTCTCCTGAAATCCTGAATGAAATAAATCCCTTTTATAAACTGCAAGGGTGATGCGATTGTAGACAGATCTGTCTACCGGTCAATTATCGCGATATGAAATTGTCCTGCGCTTGCGTTGTCACGCGTTTTCGCGTACATTGCGAGCATTGCTAGGGGTCTGTAACCGCTTCATTTTATTGCGGTTTTACAGTGAGAAACACCCTTCGAACCTGATGCGGGTGATACCGCCGTAGGAAAGCATGCAATGCGACACTCTTTTCATTTCTTTGAGCTTCGCAGCCCATGCCCCTATGACCACTTTTCATAATGGAGCACGCTGTGAACGCGACTGACAAAAATTTAGCCAAGTTCTTGAACGAAACCGCCTCTGTCGATGAAGGCGCCACCAAGCCTTTTGCCAAATCTCGCAAAATCTATGTAGAGGGCAGCCGCCCGGATATTCGTGTACCTTTCCGCGAAATCAGCCTGAGCGACACGCCTTCGGCCTTTGGCGCAGACAAAAACCCACCTGTGGTGGTGTATGACACCTCTGGCCCATACACTGACCCAGATGTGAGTATTGATATCCGTAACGGCTTGCCAGCGTTGCGCGCTGGTTGGATTATGGAACGTGGTGACGTCGAACAGCTCGATGGCCCAACTTCAGAGTTTGGTCACCAACGTTTAGTTGATCCTGAGCTTTCCGAAATGCGTTTTAACCTGCACCGCAAACCCTTGCGTGCCAAAGACGGCCAAAACGTCAGCCAGATGCACTATGCGCGCAAAGGCATCATCACGCCTGAGATGGAGTTTATCGCCATCCGCGAAAACCAGCGCCGTGAAAATATGAGCGAACTGTTGCAGACGCAACATCCCGGCCAGCATCACGGTGCAAGCATTCCTCAAGTCATCACCCCAGAATTCGTACGTGACGAAGTGGCGCGTGGCCGTGCGATCATCCCTGCCAACATCAACCACCCTGAAATCGAGCCCATGATTATTGGCCGCAATTTCCTGGTGAAGATCAACGCCAACATCGGCAACTCCGCGCTCGGTTCTTCCATCAGTGAAGAAGTGGAAAAAATGGTCTGGGGCACCCGTTGGGGCGGCGATACCGTGATGGATTTATCTACCGGTAAAAACATCCACGAAACCCGCGAGTGGATTATTCGTAACTCACCCGTGCCGATTGGTACCGTGCCTATTTACCAGGCGTTGGAAAAGGTCAACGGCAAAGCCGAAGACCTGACCTGGGAAATTTTCCGTGACACCCTGATTGAGCAAGCCGAGCAAGGCGTGGATTACTTTACCATCCACGCTGGCGTGCGTCTGGCCTACATCCCGATGACCGCTAAACGTATGACAGGTATCGTGTCACGTGGCGGTTCCATCATGGCCAAATGGTGTCTGGCGCATCACAAAGAATCGTTCTTGTATGAGCATTTTGAAGACATCTGCCAGATCATGAAGCAGTATGATGTCAGCTTCTCACTGGGCGATGGTTTGCGCCCAGGTTCGATTTACGACGCCAACGACGAAGCCCAGTTTGCCGAATTGAAAACACTGGGCGAGCTGACGCAAATCGCCTGGAAGCATGATGTCCAGTGCATGATCGAAGGCCCGGGTCATGTGCCTATGCACCTGATTAAAGAAAACATGGACCTGCAACTGGAGCACTGTGGCGAAGCCCCGTTTTACACACTGGGCCCATTGACCACCGACATCGCGCCAGGCTATGACCATATCACCTCCGGCATCGGTGCCGCGATGATAGGCTGGTACGGTTGCGCCATGTTGTGTTACGTGACGCCAAAAGAACACTTAGGCTTGCCAGACAAAGAAGACGTGCGCGTAGGCATCATCACCTACAAAATCGCCGCCCACGCCGCTGACTTGGCCAAAGGCCACCCAGGCGCGCAAATCCGCGACAATGCCTTATCCAAAGCGCGCTTTGAGTTCCGTTGGGAAGACCAGTTTAACCTCGGCCTAGACCCAGAAAAAGCCAAGGAATTCCACGACGAAACCTTGCCACAAGAAGGTGCTAAACAGGCGCATTTCTGCTCCATGTGTGGCCCGCACTTCTGCTCGATGAAAATCAGCCAGGATGTGCGCGACTACGCCGCAGAACAAGGTGTTTCAGAACAGGAAGCCCTACACAAAGGCATGCAGGAAAAAGCCATCGAGTTTGTGAAAAAAGGCAGTGAAGTGTATCAAAAAGTCTAAGCACTTTTTGCCGGGAGCATCCGATGTTTGATCTTCCGGATCAGCCATTAAAAAAGCCAGCACCATGCTGGCTTTTTTAATGCAAGACGCTTTGACTATGGTCGATAACGCACAGAACTGGATCCACGCTCGTTATAAGCTGGAAAGCCATGAATCATGACAGTGTATAACCGATGCCTTCCAATGTTCACTTATCCGAAAACCAGCGACAAACGCTGGTCCTTGCATTACAAACACAGCTTGAGGCTTTAAAGCGCCAAAATACACAGCATTTGGACGGCCTCTCGCACACCGAACACGCGCAGCAGGCACTACTGCAGGATGCGGATGATCTTGTGCAGCGCGCCGCCGTGCATGAAGTGGAAGCGACCATCGCAGATATTGAAAATCTGGAGTTTGCAGCCGTGAGCCAGGCGCTGGCACGCATACACAGTGCTGACTATGGTTTGTGTATGGATTGCCAGATGCCTATTCCATTTGAACGGTTGTCTGTTGAACCGCAGGCGCTCCGTTGTGTGGCTTGCGCAATACGCCATGAAGGAGAAATATAGCATGCAGCTTTTTCACGCAATTGCCATCGTTGACCACCAGTCGGCGAAACTGTTCCAGTTTAATGAGGCGGAATTAATCGAGAGTAAAGTACATGCGCACCTGCATGCGACTGCGCAACACGGCAGTGCCGTGCGTGCCGGGCATGAGTTTTATGGTGAGGTCTGTGATGCCCTGGACGGTATTGCCGAGATCCTGATCACGGGCGGGCATACCGCATTGGCCGACTTTCGTCATTATGTTGAAAAACATCGGCCGCTCACTGCAAAACATATTGTCGACTATCAGGTGGTGGACCATCCCACAGACAAGCAGCTGCTCGCGCTGGCCAAAAAATATTTTGAGAAAAATGACCAAACGGCAGGCAGGCGACTGCCGTCATAAAGCACTACGAGGCATGCATTAAATGCCCCTGTAAGCGATGAAGCTGTTTAAAATAAAGGCTTAACTCACTCATCGTAAAGGGGCCGTGATGCACCCGTATCTGGAAAAAGCCTTAGAAGAACTGCCTGCTTATTTAAGTCACTTCACCCGCATCCTCACTGCGCCCAAACAACTGGTCCATCAACACCTGCAAGCGGAAGACAGCGCTGCCCTGTTTGAAAATTCGATAGCCTTTTTCATGCTGTCATTTATCGTGGCACTGGTGCTGGCCGTGGTGTTCCCCGAAGTCACCAACCCGGTCAGCCTGTCGGCGGATGCGACCAGCATGACCACCCACGCCATGGCGGCGATCCGGCTGTTATTCGAGCTGCTCGGTCTGGGTGCGATTGCCTATCTCTGCGCCAGAATGGTCGGGGTGCACACCGGCTTTATGCGATTTTTTGGCTTGATGAGCGCAGCCATCGGCGTGGTTCTCGTGCTGCAAGTATTTGCCAGTGCGCTCACCAACATCAGCATGGCCGACCCGGTCACCGCCAAATCCTGGATACAACTGGAAAAAATCAGCCAGACCATGAAGACCAATGTAGCACAGCAGCTGTGTATGACCGACCCCGATACCGGCGAAATCAAACCGGACCCTGCCATGCAAGCGGCCCAGGTACGTATCGAGGCGCAGTCACAAAGCCTTTATCTCAAAGCCAGCCAGCGGCCTTTATTTAAACTTGCAGCTGCTTTGCAATTTGTCGTGACATTGGTCATTTTGATCTGGCTTGCCCGGGTGTGGTGGCTTTACCTGCAATATCACCGCTTAAGTCTGGCTAAAGGCGGGCTAGCCACTGTGTTGCTCTTGGCGTTTGGCGGGGCAGGGTGGATGTTGCTGGGGCTGGTGGATGCAGGCACCACCATGATGGGCATCTATCGCAACTGCGCCTGATCGGGCTTAAAAGCCCGGTATTTGGCCGGGTTTTGCCGCTTTTATCGCGCAATTCTGTGTGGGCCGTCTGCGCTATAGTCCACAGTCTACATTGCGGCCAAAGGGCATTCACATGGCGAACAACCTGCAAAGCAGTCTGGTAAGGGATTTTCGGCAAACACTGTTGTGGCCAGTGCAATTAATGACAGACCACCTTGGCCCGTGTGCCGTGCATTGTCCCTGGGAGGTATTAAAAGCTACGCCCAACTCGCCATGGCACGAAATTGAAGACGAATTTTTGCAGTCCGCGTCGCTGCTCAGCGAAACCCGCTATCAGGAGTTTGTGACCTTTATGCCGTTTGCCCAGCGCTTTTTATATGGCGAAGGCAAGCATGGCCGCGAATCCGGCGGGTATGGCGAATCACCCATCCATATTTTTACCCGCAATGACATTCGCGAAGTACGCATCACATTGCAGGGTGAATCAGATCCGCTCATCTTGCGCGTTTCACATATCGAGTTGTATTTCTTTTTTGATATTGATGTCGCCATGCTGGCACTCGAAGTCACTGCCAAAGACCTGCCGCTGCAACACGCCATGGAAGTGCTCTACCGGCTGGGCCGCACCTATCCCAACTATTGGGAGGAGAGCGGCGAAGGCGGTCACTGCGCACAACGTATTGAATGGCTGGACCAGCATGGGCAAGTCATCGCGGCCTCCGATTACGAAAACAAAGCGCGCTACCTCGCCTTTGTCAAAGAAAACCATGTGCCTTGCGTCTCGCTGCACTGGGCAGCCCTGATGAACCCGCTGGTACAACATTACTCGGCCCAAACAGGCGAAATCCGCTACCGCGAGCTAGAATACCAGCGCATGCCGCTCATGGCCTATTTGAGTTTTGACGATGTTAGCCAGCTCAGTCGCGGCGACCTGATCCGTCTGGGCCTCGTGTGCCAGCCCTGGCATTCTGAAACGCTGCCGTTTACCGAACAATTTCTACAAGACTTTGAAAAAAACAATTGTTACGACCGTTACTGGGATGACAGCCGTCAGGATGCATGGAGCACCACCCGTATCATGAGCACCGGGCAAAATTTTGTGGTGGTCGGCAACCACCAGCACCGCGTATTCACCAACGAAAAAACCGGCATCAAACGCCACTACCAAAACCAGTACTTCCTGCTGTTTTTAATTGCTCATTTTCAAAAAGCCGCCTTGCTCATGCTCTCTGACCGCATGGTGCAAGCCATCAGCCGTCTGGATATGCAAAGCGAAGACTCCATCAAAACCTTCCGCAACCGCATCCGCAATGCCACCGCCGTGTTTTTGCGCTTTACCCACCGCTACTGGTTCGAAAACGTATCCGATCAAGCTGTGGCTAAAGACCTGTTCGCGCTCATGCTCAAGCAACTCGACTCGGCCGACCTGTTTGAAAAAACCCGCCGCCGCATCATGGATATGGCCGAATACCTCGAAGGCGAAGAAATCAAACGGCAGGCGGATACCGTCGTCCGTCTCACTGTAGTCACCATACTGGGTCTGATCGGCACCATGACCAGCGGACTGCTCGGCATGAACCTCATCGACCTCACCCAAACCAGCCTGCTGGAAAAACTGGGCTACTTCAGTATCGTGTTTATTCCCGTAAGCCTGCTCACCTTTTACACCGTGATTAAATCGAGAAGGCTGTCACTCTTCCTCGACGCGCTGTCAAATGAAGGGGCCGGGCTGGGCTATAAGCTGGTGAAGCTGAAGAATGTATGGTTTGGCAGGCTAGATGAACGTTAATTTTTCATGCATACCTAAATCGGTGAATGGCCATAACAGTTTTTTCAATCTCATCAACCATTTATATTTTAATGATGGAGTTTAAAGATAATTAGGTTGAGGGATTTTATTGTTACAAACCACCACCATAAAAACTGAATTTTTGCGCCCATTGCCTATCAAATTTTAATGAGCCGCTACTGGCACTATTGATAGGAGAACGATATGAGACGCAGACTCTATTTTGTTTTACCCAATACTCGCAGTGCACAAGAGATGATGAATGAACTGTTGCTGGATCGCATTGAAGAAAGTCATATTCACTTTCATGCCAGGAACGAGCAGGCACTGGGCCAATTACCCAAAGCAAGTGCAGTAGAAAAGTCAGATGTCATTTACAGCGCGATGGCGGGTTTTGTGTTTGGCGCAGTATTTGGTTTACTGGGTGGTTTACTGGCTTATCTGGTGCCATGGTGGTTTGGTGAGGTGACATCGATGGTGATCCCTTATTGCATGGTGCTTGGTGCATTTGCCTGTGCGGCATGGGCTGCGGCGGTGGCTACCGCTGCGCCCAGTTACCGTCTCAGGTCGCATCAAAAAGATATTGAGGAGGGGAATATCTTGCTGATTGTGTCTGTGCCTTTGCGTCGGTTGCGCGAGGTGCGTGAGCGACTGGTGAGCCATCATCCTGAGGCAATGTATAGCGGGGTATGGCCTGCCGAGCATATCCTGTTTCCCTGATTGTATATCCTAAGCCAGCATTGCTGGCTTTTCCCGCCTGACTTTGCTGCCAGGCTTCCATCTCTCCAATACAGTTTAATCAACTGCGTTGAATTGTTAAGTGTGCACAAATCTTTACGCCATGCTTGAAATACCGGGACTGACTTCTGCCGCCTGACCAAAGCAGTTTTGGCCTGTATGTATGCTATTTGGTATATACCGAACTACCTATATTGAGAGACGCTTTGTTGCTTTTGACGGCGCACAATGCAAAGCATCGTGATTGAGCAAACATGTAAACGAGAAGACATGAATCACATTTCACTCATTAAAGGAGAGACAACATGCGTAACGTATTTTCTGTAGTCGTTTTGGTTTCGGGTTTGGTAGCGGCTTTGCCAGCGATGGCTTTTGATAATGAAGTCAGTGTTGAGCGCAAAGCGCATGCACAGCAGTTTTTGAGCAAGCGCCCTTATACACACCCTGTGGTGTTGGCCAAGGCTGATGCAGAGCAGGCTTGGGTGGGTGCTTCGCTGGTGGTTGGGCAGGATCAGGCATTGAAGCAGCAGCAAATCATGAAAATGCACATGATTGGCAAACGCGCGTTTTAGTCAGTGTGGTGTAAGGTTGTAACGACATAATGGACTGACGCATCAGACGTGTTATTACTATAAATTCATGAAGGAGCGAAAAATGAGCAAATTATTATTGGCAGTATTGATTGCATTTGGGTTGGTTGCAAATGTGCAAGCAGGTGATTTATCAGAAAATGATACTGGCGTGCGCAATCTGCATCATAAAAACTTTACTGGTCAGCGTCCATATAGCAAAGCTCCTGAAGCCAAGCAGCAAAGCCCAGACGAGCAATGGGAAGGTGCCGGGATTGTGACTGGTAAGCCGGAAAAAGGCTTTGATAAACATCAGCAGATGCAGCTGAACTTTATTGGCAAGCGTCCATACGTCGGCACGACAACAGACTAAGCTGTTTACTGTGATGGCCTTAAATACACCCTGCACATTGCAGGGTTTTGTTTTTTAGGACTTATTCTTTCAACATCACCGGGCTGATTTCAAAACTGCCTCCCTCGTGGCTGACTAATATCTGTGCATCCTGAATGGTAAAGCTGATTGAAAGGCTACGTGCAGCGGCGGCGGTCAGCTGCTCGGTTTCCGGCAGGTTAATCACCGTTACATTGTTGAGCTTGAGCATGGCTTTGCTGTTTTGCGCCCACCACATTTCCGCCGTGCGGCCACCATAGAGTACCTGTACCACATGATTGGCGCGACCACAGGCTTTGCGGATTTCGCGCTCATCTGGCAAGCCCACGCATATCCAGCGTTCAATCGCGCCAGTGAGGTCTTTTTGCCAGAGGTCTGGTTCGTCTTCATCACTCAGGCCATTGCCAAATTGCAGGGCTTCATTGGCATAGAGTACAAACGCCAGTAGACGCACCATGAGTCGCTCATCGGTTTCGGAGGGGTGCTTGGCCAGTGTCAGGCTGTGCTGCTGGTAATAATGCCTGTCCATATCCGCGATATTGACGTCGATTTTATAAATGGTGGATTTAAGCGCCATGTCTGCCTGCAGATGAATTAAGAGTGTTGCGAGTATAGCAAACCCGGCTGCAACTGACGGTGCCGCGTGTATTTAGTGTCGCTTGTAACTGCCTGGTTACAACAAATGGCTTGTTATTTTTCTCAATTTGCATAAAATAAAAACGAAACGTTTCATTTTTATTTATCAGGTGCCCACATTGCATACTTCTATTTCGCCTGACACCTCTTCTGCCAAGGTGAAAGCCGGACGCCCAAAATCTGGCACCGAGCAGGAGCGCCATGCGCATTTGCTTGAGCAATCACTGGCATTGTTTATGACCGAAGGCGTGGCGCATACCAGTATGGCGCGGATTGCTACGGCATGTGGCGTTTCTACCCGTACGATTTACGAACGATTCAGCAACAAATACGAATTGTTGATTGCTGCCATGAAACATATGGTGGAGCAGGATGTGTCGGCCATGTTTCAGGTAGAACATTTGCAGCATCAATCACTGGAACAAGTGTTGACCGATATCGGGCGATTTATATTGAATCGCGTGCTGGAGCCCCGCATGTTGTCATTTTTCAGGATTGGCGTGGCGGAGGTGGCACACCTGCCGGAGTTATCCCGCGCCATGAAGGCGGTGGGTCCGGAGCGGATACATCAGATGCTGGCGGATGTGTTCAGTATGTATGCGCGCAAGGGACACTTGCCCGAACAGAATTTTATGTTGGCGGCAGAGTCCTATTGCGAGCTGCTAATTTCGGGGCCCAGAAGAAAGGCATTATTCGGAATACAGCCTACAGATTGGGATATCGAAGCGCACATCAGGTTTGTTGTACAGTTGTTTTTAAAGGGATTGCAGGGAATGGAGCCATTGAATGAAGGCCAATAATGCATGGCGCTGGGTGTGGTTGTTGCTGCCACTGGCAGGCTGCTCGGTGATAGACGACTATATTCGTCCAAAGGTTGTCATGCCAGAACAATGGCAAACACCGCTGCCCCATCAGGGTAATATCAGCGGACTGAAAGACTGGTGGGCGCAATTTCATGATCCGGTGCTGGATCAGTTGCTAGTCGATGCTCAGCAGGACAATCCTTCGTTGGACATTGCTTTGGCCAATATCCGCGTCGCGCGTGCCAATGTGCTTTCAGCGCGTGCGCAGGGTATTCCGGATCTCACCAGCACCGGCAGTATCAATAAAAGCAAAGGCGGTGGCGGCGGGGCTTTTCCGGCAAGCACGATTGAGGTGGATTCAGTTTCACTGGATGCCAGCTGGGAGATCGATTTGTTTGGCAAGGTGAAGGCAGCCAAGCAGGCAGCGAAAGCCCAACTGGAGGCGAAAAAAATTGCCTGGCATGATGCACGACTGACGCTGGCTGCCGAGGTGGCGAATAACTATGTGAATTATCGTGCCTGCCAGGCTTCGGTCGCTGCCTTGAAACAGGCGCTGGACTCGCGTGCGGAAACTGCACGCTTAACCGGCATTTCTGCCAAAGCCGGGTTTACTGCCCCGGCAGACCTTGCACTGGCAGAGGCAGCCACCCGCGCCAGTGAGTCTACACTGGATGGGCAGCAGGCCGAATGCGATGGCCTGGTGAAGGCGCTGGTGGCTTTAACTAACCAGCCTGAAGCAGGCCTGCGTGCGCAACTGGCAAAAGGCCCGCAGGGTTTGCCACAGCCTGCCATGTTTGATGTGCAGGCCTTGCCCGCGCAGTTGCTGACCCGTCGTCCTGATCTGGTGATTGATGAACGTAATCTGGCCGAAGCCAGTGCCAATGTCGGGGTGGCCAAGGCACAGTTATACCCAAGTTTAAGCCTGACCGGCTCAATCGGTTATCGCCGCACCAACTTTAACGGCACGGTGACCAGAACAGATTCATGGTCGTATGGGCCAAGTTTGAAGCTGCCTATTTTTGACGGGGGCACCTTGCGTGCGGATCTGGCTGAGGCACGCGCTAATTTTGACAGTCTGCTGGCCACCTACAAACAGGATGTGCGCAATGCGGTCAAAGAGGTTGAGCAGGCCATGGTCAATCTGGACAGTGCCACGCGACGTGCACAATCAGAGCGTGCCAGCGCAGCACAATACAGTCAGTATTTTAAAGCGGCTGAATTGAACTGGAAATCTGGCGGGTTGGATTTGCTCGCTCTCGAAGATGCGCGCAGGCAAAAAATCAATGCCGAGCTGAATGAAATTACACAGCAAAAAAATCGTGTATTGCAATGGATTGCGCTCTACAAAGCCTTTGGTGGTGACTGGCAGGCCCAAGAAAATACATCAAAAACAAGCAGTCAAAAGCAATAAGTGAAAAGGATAAGTCATCATGGCGACCAGAATATTTACAAAAAAAGCAACATTTTTGGCCATTGCCGCTGTGCTGGTCGGGGCCAGTGTCTGGTTGTTGCTGCACCCGAAACACCAGGCAGAACTGGCTGACAAACGCGGCAATCGTGCGTCGGCGCAGGTGGCTGGCAAAGCGGCACTCAGTGTAGAGGCTACACAGCCCGTCACCGTGCAATGGCCGATGACCACCACCCTCAATGGCAGTATTTTTCCATGGCAGGAGGCGTTGGTGAGTGCCGAAATTGGAGGCTTGCGCATTCAGCAGATATTGGCGGATGTAGGCACACAGGTGCGCAAGGGCGAGCCACTGGTGCTGCTGGCAGATGAAACCGTCAAGGCCGATCTGCAAAAGCAGATGGCGACCGTTGAAAAAGACAAAGCCGCGCTGGCTGAAGCCAAAAGCAATGCCGATCGCGCGCGCGAAATCCGGGAAAGTGGCGCCTTATCTGCACAAAAAATCAATGAATACGTGATTGCCGAGCAGACCGCTGTGGCCAATCTGGCCTTATCGCAGGCGGAGCTCGAAAACCAGAAAATCCGCTTGCGGCAAACGCGGGTAGTGGCGCCAGATGATGGCGTGGTGTCTTCACGCTCGGCCAATCTGGGCAATGTAGTGGCATCAGGCGCAGAGTTGTTTCGTCTGGTGCGTCAGGGGCGTATTGAATGGCGTGGCGAAGTGAACGCCGATCAGCAAATGGCGATTCATTCTGGTCAAACCGTAAAGCTGCTGTTACCCGGTGCAAAAACGGTGGCAGGGCGCGTGCGTCTGGTAGCGCCGACGGTAGATAGTAATACACGTAATGCGCTGGTGTATGTGGATATTCCCAAAGACGCCGCCAAGCCAGGAATGTATATACAGGGCAGTATTGACATCGGTCAGCAACAGGGGCTAGCCGTCCCCTTGAGTGGTGTAACTTACCGGGATGGTTTTGCCTATGTCTTTGAACTGGGCCCGGTGGATGGGCAGAACATCAGCAAGGTGACCCAGCGTAAAGTGCGTACCGGCCGCAGCCGCGGCGAGCAGATTGAGTTGCTGGAAGGCGTCGCGCCGCAAGTCAGACTGGTCTTGACCGGCGGGGCTTTTTTGAATGATGGGGACACCGTGAAAGTGATTCCCACTGTAAAAGGCGGAGTATAAGCATGAATTTTTCTGCTTGGTCTATCCGAAATCCGGTCCCGGCCATTCTGTTATTTGTGGTGCTGAGTTTCCTGGGCGTCAAGTCCCTCAATCAGCTGGGTAAGCAAAACTTCCCCGATATCGAATTGCCGGTCATCACGGTCAGTGCCTCGCTGGAAGGCGCCGCGCCGCCACAGCTTGAAACCGAAGTTGCCCGCAAGATTGAAGACAAGATTGCGACCATTGGCGGCATTGAGCATATGACCACCAAGATTACCGATGGCAGTGTCAGCATCAGTGTGCAGTTTACGATTGATACCAATAGTGAAGAGGCGCTCAATCTGGTACGTAATGCAGTGGATAGTGCGCGGTCTGAGTTACCTGTTTCCGTGACTACCCCCACTGTGTCCAAGCTGACGACTTCAGGCAGCGCCATCCTGACCTTTGTTGCTTCCGCCGAGAATCTGGATGAAGGCGAGCTGTCATGGTTTGTGGATAACGAGGTCAGCAAGGCCATGCTGGCAGTCAATGGCGTGGGCAAGATCACGCGTACAGGCGGGGTGGACCGCGAAGTACAGGTCAATCTGGATCCTACCCTGATGTCCGGGCTGGGCGTCAATGTCAGTGACGTCTCGGCCCAGCTCAAGCGTGTGCAGCAGGATGCTTCGGGTGGCCGGGGCGATATTGGTGACAATATTCAGTCCGTGCGCACGCTGGGCGCTTTGCATAGCGCCGATGAAGTGCGCAATCTGGATATCCCGCTCGGTGATGGCCGGCATATCAAGCTGGCGCAAGTGGCCGAGGTGCTGGATACCTATGCCGAGCGCACCACTTATGCCAGTTACGATGGCAAGCCGGTGGTCCGCTTTGAAATCACGCGCAGCAAGGGCACCAGCGAAGTGACGGTCGCCAAGGATGTGCGCGCTGCACTGGCAACCTTCAGCCAGCAGCATCCGCAAGTCAAGATTATCGAAGCCTTTAATATGGTCAAGCCGGTGGAAGACAACTATCACGGATCCATGCAATTGCTTTATGAGGGGGCTTTGCTGGCCATTCTGGTGGTGTGGTGGTTTCTGCGCGACTGGCGTGCCACGATTATTGCCGCAGTGGCGTTGCCATTATCGATGATCCCGACCTTTGCCTTTATGCAGTATTTTGGTTTTTCGCTGAACGTGCTGACCTTACTGGCGATGGCGCTGGTGGTCGGCATTCTGGTAGATGACGCGATTGTGGAAATTGAAAATATTGTGCGCCATTTGCGCATGGGCAAAACGCCTTATCAGGCCGCGATGGAAGCTGCGGATGAAATTGGCTTTGCCGTGATTGCCACCACGTTTACGCTGGTGGCGATTTTTCTGCCCACCGCGTTTATGGGCGGTATTCCGGGTAAGTTTTTCAAGCAGTTTGGCATTACTGCAGCCATCGCCATTATGGGCTCACTGGTCGTCGCACGCTTGCTGACCCCCATGATGTCGGCTTATCTGCTCAAGCCACACCCGGTGAAAGAGGAGGTGGACTCATCCTCCATGCGTATTTACCTGCGCTGGGTCAGCTGGTGTTTGCACCATCGCAAAACGGTGGTGGCAGGTTTTCTGCTCTTTATTGTCGGCTCACTCAGCCTGATGCCACTGCTGCCAAAAGGGTTTGTCCCTTCCTCTGACAGTAGCCAGACCAAGGTCAATATTGAACTGCAACCCGGCACGCCACTGGAGCAAACGCGGCAGGTGATACAACTAGCCGAGCAGCTTGTGAAGCAGCATCCAGAGGTGACTGCAGTGTTCAGTGCAGCCGGCACCGCCAGCACCGGCGGCGGTGGCCCTAATGCATCGCAAAACTCTACAGATGTGCGTAAAGGCAGTCTGGTGATCAGTTTAACCGACCGTAGCGAGCGTCATCAAAAGCAATCCGAGATCGAGGCCGATTTGCGTGAACGTTTGAAAAGCCTGCCGGGCGCACGCATTTCGGTAGGCATCGGTGAGTCTGGCGAAAAGTTGCAAATTACGCTGGCCAGTGATGACCCGATTGCGCTGTCCAGTGCCAGCCAGCAAGTCGAGCAGCAATTGCGCACCCTCGGCGGCGTCGGCAATATTACCTCCAGCGCCAGCTTGCAGCGGCCTGAAGTACAAATTATTCCCGACGTGGACAAGGCCGCCGAATTGGGTGTCACGGTCGAAGCCATTGCACAGGTGATCCGCGTGGCGACATCGGGAGATTTCTCCAACAGCATGCCCAAACTCAACCTGCCCCAGCGTCAGGTGCCTATTCGTGTGCGCTTGGGCCCCAGTGTGCGCAGCAGCCTGCAGGAAATCGCACAGTTACGCATTCCCGCACGTAACGGCAGCGTGAGTCTTGAAACGGTTGCCACGGTGCGTATGGGCAGCGGTCCGCAGCAGATTGACCGTATGGACCGTATGCGTAATGTCACCTTTGATATTGAGCTCAACAAACGCCAGATCGGTGAAGTACTGCGTGAAGTGCAGCAACTGCCCGCCATGCAGAATCTGCCGCCGAGCGTCAAGCAGCTCGAAGCCGGTGATGCCAAACGCATGAACGAGTTATTTGCCAGTTTTGGCGGCGCCATGATTATCGGCATCCTGTGCATTTACGTGGTGCTGGTGCTGCTGTTTGGCGACTTTCTGCAACCGGTCACTATTCTGGGAGCGCTGCCCTTGTCGCTCGGAGGTGCATTCTTTGCTTTGCTGGTTACGCATAACAGCTTCTCCATGCCCAGTGTGATTGGCCTGTTGATGCTGATGGGCGTGGTCACCAAAAACTCCATTTTGCTGGTTGAATACACCATCATGGCGCGCAAAGAACGCAAACTCAGCCGGTTTGATGCGATCATCGATGGCTGCCACAAGCGCGCCCGCCCGATTATCATGACCACCATTGCCATGGCGGCAGGCATGATGCCGATTGCACTGGGCTTGAGTGCAGACCCCAGTTTCCGCGCGCCGATGGCGATTACGGTGATTGGTGGATTAATCACTTCTACCCTGCTGAGCCTGGTGGTGATTCCGGTGTTGTATACCTATGTAGATGATTTGTTGGGGTGGTTGCGGGGGATGGCGAGACTGGTGAGGAGACATGCATAGTCGCGATGTTGTATTGCGCGGCTAGGTGTTAGCTGAAAGCGAAATTCTTTGATTCGAAATAGCAGAGGTCGATGTTGCAGGTTTTTGTACATCTAGACAGCGGGCTCTGCAAGGGGGAGTCCAAGCAAGGCTAATGCTTATCTTGGTTACGTTAAAATGAAAGAGCTAACCCTTGCTGGAAGTTTTAATAGGTATTTCTTTAGGTGTTGAGGCGTTCTTTTTTGCCACTGTTTTTCGCCCTTAGGCGAGTTACTTTTCTTTGCTTGCCCAAAGAATAAGTAACCAAAAGAAAAGGCACCCTAGCTTCCGCTTTTTCCCTGCGTTGCTCGTCAACGTGGGCGGCCAACGAAACTCGCCCTGACAAGCCACCCACAACGTGGCTTGTTGCGGAACTCAAACAGCCGCTGGCCGACACCTCCCACGCTGACTGCGCTACTCGGCGCGGCAGATAGGGGCCCATAAAAACACACGCTTTCAGTGAGGTGAATCTCTTCGCATTGCTACACGCTCGATCATCGCGCCAAATTAAACAAACAACAGAATAGTTTGTTGGGGTTCGGCCTTAGAAATTAAAAAGTCACTTAGCGCCCTGAATGTCACATGGCCAAT
>CALRJH020000016.1:0-51855 GCA_943367475.1 Paenacidovorax caeni
TGAAACGAATCCGCGCCAATGATAGTGTACTCTTCGTATGCGAAAGTAGGTCATCCCCAAACTCCTTATTAAAAAACCCCATCCAACCGGATGGGGTTTTGTTTTTAATAGCCATCTAATACCTCTCAGCGATAGCTTTGCGCTTTGAACTCATGAGGCTGAATGTCTGTCTATCGTTGATAGACAAAAAAAACCCGGTGCAAAGCACCGGGCTACTAAGGTCTATCAAGGTTGCCCAAGATAGACTGCCATGAAATCTGTTCTGTGAACCGCTTTATTTATTCTCCCTCGTTTCAAAGCATCATAGAAGATCTAACTGCTTTCGTCATTGGCCCCTTTGGGCTATTCCACTTTTGACATGCGGAAGCAACGTGTTTTGACACGAGCAAGTAAAGTGTCGCGTGATAAAATATTGGCATGTCAAAGTATCATGTGATTATTCCCAGTGCAGGCTCGGGCGCGCGGATGCAGTCTGCAATGCCTAAGCAGTACTTAATGCTGAATGGCAAACCTATTTTGCGACATGCGATTGAAGTGTTCGAAGCCATGCATGAAATCGAGAGTGTGCATATTGTGGTTGCTGCACAAGATGATTACTGGGCCCCGCATCTTCTGGATGGCTGCAGTAAAACAAAAGTAGTGCATTGTGGCGGCCTTACGCGTGCCGAATCAGTACTCAACGGCTTGAAACACCTGGCTTTGGAAGCCGATGCCAATGACTGGGTACTTGTGCATGATGCGGCCCGGCCAGGCATAGATCAGCCGCTTGTTAAGCGCCTGTTACAAGAGGCTATACCGGAGAGTATTGGTGCAATACTGGCCTTGCCATTGGCCGATACATTAAAGCGTGCGGATAGCCAGCAACAGATTGAAACTACCCTTTCACGTGAAGGCTTGTGGCAGGCTCAAACACCACAAATGTTCAAGCTGGCGCTATTGCATGACGCGCTGCAGCAGTCGCTTGATCGACACCCTACCGATGAAGCACAGGCGATGGAATGGTTTGGCTATCATCCCAAACTGGTGGTGGGTGACCTCAAAAATATGAAGATTACCTATATGCGTGATTTACAGGTGGTCAGTGCCTTAATGCAGGCCGCCACGCTTGATAACCAGCAGGAAACTTGAAATGACAGCTTTTAGAATAGGCCATGGCTTTGATGTGCACGCACTGGTTGACGGGCGCGACTGTATTATTGGCGGCGTGCATATTCCCCATCCCCAAGGCCTTGACGGGCACTCGGATGCCGATGTGTTATTACATGCAATTTGCGATGCCCTGCTAGGGGCTGCAGCACTGGGTGATATCGGCAAGCATTTTCCGCCTACGGATATGCGTTATAAAGGCATAGACTCCAGGCAGCTGCTGCGCCATGTCGTGGCCTTGTTGCAAGAGAAGGGCTATGCAGTGGGTAATATCGATGCCACCGTCATTTGTGAGGCACCGCGCCTTGGTGCGCATACGCAACAGATGCGTGAGCACATTGCTGCCGATTGTCAGGTCGAACCTGATGCGATTAATGTGAAAGCAACCACTACTGAAAAACTTGGCTTTACTGGCAGAGGCGAAGGCATTGCAGCCGAAGCAGTCTGTTTGATCGTCGCCAATTCATAACTATGCGTCTGTTTAAAAAATTTGAGGGGTTGGTTGCCCCGTTCCCGCCCGATATTATCCAAACCCTGCCAACCCGTTTCTGGCCATTTATGTGGGCCTGCTCGTATGGCATGCGCCGTTATATTTTTGGCATGACACTGCTGACCGCCTGCATTGGTGCGTTTGAGGCATTGCTGTTTGCGCTCATGGGTAAAGTAGTCGATAAACTCACCGCAATCACCCCCGCGCAATTATGGGATCAACATCACCCGACCTTGCTGGTACTTGCGGCAATTTTAATCAGCAGTACCCTGGTGATTCTGCTGCAAACCTTGCTCAAGCATCAAACCCTTGCCGGTAATTTTCCCATGCGTCTGCGCTGGCAGTTTCATCAGCATATGCTCAATCAGAGCATGGGTTTTTATCAGGATGAGTTTGCCGGACGCGTATCGGCCAAAGTCATGCAAACAGCGCTGGCGGTGCGTGAAGTCTGGTTTATTCTGGCCGACATCATGGTGTATGTGCTGCTTTACTTCACTACGATCGTCACTGTTGTTGGCAGCTTTCACCCGTGGATGGTGGTGCCCTTCCTGGGCTGGTTATTCCTCTATGGCTTTGCACTCCTTCATTTTATCCCCAAGCTGGCCAAGGTTTCCCAAAATCAGGCAGATGCACGCTCGCTGATGACCGGGCGCATTACCGATGCCTACACCAATATCACCACCGTGAAGCTGTTTTCGCATGCGGGCCGTGAGGCGGATTATGCGCAATCTGCCATGCAGGAGTTCCTGGACACCGTGCATGGCCAAATGCGCATGGTCAGTTTTGTCGAGAGCATTAACCATTTCCTCAATATGTGCCTGATTATCGCCAGCGGCGGCATGGTGCTCTGGCTATGGTCACAAAGTCTGGTGGCTGCCGGTGCAGTGGCTGCCGTGATGGCCATGAGCCTGCGCCTGAATGGAATTTCACACTGGGTCATGTGGGAACTGACCTCGCTCTACGAACAAATTGGCACCGTGCAGGACGGCATCAATACCCTCTCAGTGATGAATGAAGTCGTAGATAGCCCGCATGCCAAACTGCTGGAAGTACCCAAAGGCGGCGTGGTTTTTGATCATGTGGATTTTAGCTACCCGCAACAAGCGCCTTTGCTACAACAGTTTATGCTTGATATTCGCCCGGGCGAGCGGGTGGGTCTGGTCGGCCGTTCTGGTGCCGGTAAATCCACCATAGTGAATTTACTCATGCGGTTTTATGACATTCAATCCGGCCAGATTCTGATAGATGGCCAAGCCATCGATGCAGTAAAACAGGATTCCTTGCGCCAGCAGATTGGTATGGTGACACAGGATACGTCGCTTTTACACCGCTCGGTGCGTGAAAATATTCTCTATGGCCGCCCAAATGCCAGCGAGGAAGACATGATCACTGCCGCCAAGCGTGCCGAGGCGCATGACTTTATCCTCACCCTGCGCGATGCCAAAGGCCGCACCGGCTACGATGCGCACGTCGGCGAACGCGGCGTCAAACTCTCCGGTGGTCAGCGTCAACGCATCGCCATTGCCCGTGTCATGCTCAAAAATGCACCGATACTGGTACTGGATGAAGCAACCAGCGCGCTGGACTCTGAAGTTGAGCTGGCGATCCAGCATCACCTTGCGCAGTTGATGGAAGGTAAAACGGTGATTGCCATTGCCCATCGCCTATCCACCATTGCGGCGATGGACAGATTGGTGGTACTGGATAAAGGCAGAATTGTTGAAACAGGCACGCACCAGGCATTACTTGCGCACCAGGGTATTTACGCCAAGTTGTGGACGCATCAGAGTGGTGGTTTTCTGGGAGATTAAGCGCATTTGATAGATGGCGCCTGAATTCTTTTTAGTTGCTTTGTTTCACACAGTGCGTCGATATAGCGCTCCCAGACATCTGGCTGCGTAGACAGTTGCAGCCAGCCTCACCAACAAGAGCGCATCACCATCAGGCCGCAATCATTCTAGCGTGAATCGACCGTTACTGGATGGCATGCCATTTGTGGCATCCATGACGCTATCCTGTCCGGCAAACCTGTCGTTACATGATTGCACTGAGCCCTGCTGTGCAGTCGACTTCACTTTGATTGGCTGATTAATCCCCAACACATTGCCTGCGAACCGTTACGTCTAGCGCACATACATGCTGCCTCATAATCAATAGAGTGGCTGGGTAGTCTTTCGACACTCTCACACAGGAGACAATTGCATGCATATATTCAGACCACACATTTTAAAACTGTTCACTACAGGCGTATTTATTTTACTGGCAGGATGCAGTGGCATGTCTGCACGTGATAAAAGCACAGCCATAGGCGCCGGAGTTGGCGGGGTTGCCGGTGCGGTGCTTACTGGGGGTGGCGTTCTCGGGACTGTCGGCGGCGCAGCTGTTGGAGGCGTGATTGGTAATCAGGTTGGCAAAGATAAAAAGTAGTGGATGCGGTGCTTCGTATGCGGTTCGTGTATGGGTGATGACGGATGTTTGAACGGCCTGCAAGTCCTTTTGCTAAACCGTTTGATAGCGCACAGACCCATACCTTGCAAAAAGCCATCCTGACCAGTGTCACTCGACAGCAAACCCAGATGGTTGAATAAAGGATTATGATGAAAAAGACAGTCACTATTGCACTACTGACAACTTTCACAGTGGGGCTGTGTGCAGCCACCGCACACGGGGCATCCAAGCATCCCAGGTATTACAGCGAAGCAGAATTGCACACTATGGATACCAATCATGACGCGATGGTTTCCAAGGATGAATTTCTCGCTTACAGTGAGACATCATTCAATAAAATGCAGTTGACTGATGGCATGATCATTTTAAAAGGCAAGCCAGTAAATAAAGCTGAGCAAAACGAGTCATCAATGAACAATAAGCCCATTGGAACAACGACCGATAACGCAAACGTGAATGCGCGTGACTCTGTGAATGGTAAGCAGTACTAAATGCTATGGCGGTTGCGCCCGGATGGGCTTTAGACTGCTCGAACAATACCTCTTGCTTCTTATCACGCTTGTTGCCCTGCCAGGTTGAACGCTGCATATTCAGGATATGGTATTTCCAGAATATGCATGTTCGTTTAATTCGCAGGCGCGGTACTGGTCCAATCTTTCATGGCTTGTTCGCCCGACCTATCTATTTGCACCTGATCGTTTTCTGTTGAAACGACCCAGCTCAGCGGTATGAAATGATGTTGTCCAGTTTTATCTTTCTTGAGTTTGATCGTATTGCCTCCCTCCATATGGTCTACCTGCGCAAACTCGCCATTTTGTGTGCAGACAACCGACATGTCGGGCCTGATTTCATTCGCATTGATTTTATTCATAGGTGCTCCATTTCACTTGAGTCAAGTGGTCATGTTTTAAGGAGCTTGATCTTGGCAGGCAATCAAAAACTATTCTGTACGTTATGCCACAATAAGCCAATGGAGATTGCTAATAGGCTGTTAGCACGCCTGGCAAAGAAACACTGGTAATCTTAGGCCTTCAACAACACAATCACCGCACCACTGCCGCCATCCGTCTGTTTGGCTTGCGCATAGGCAATCACTTCGTCTTTTTGCATCAGCCAGTTGCGCAGTTTGTGTTTGAGTACGGGTTCCTTATTGCGGGAGCCCAGGCCTTTGCCATGGACGATGCGTACGCAGCGCAGGCCGCGTTTTTTACAGTCGGCGATAAACTCCGCCACGTAAAGACGTGCTTCGTCACTGATCAGGCCGTGCAGGTCGATGTGGGCTTGCACTACCCAGTGGCCGCGGCGTAGTTTGCTCAGCACCATCGGGGATTGCCCATCACGTAAGTACAGGAGCTCTTCGCCACTTTCGAGTTCGTGTGCCGGGATGTAGTGATCGCTGAGCGAGTCGACCAGCGCCTGTTGTTCGTCACGGATCAGTTGTCTGGGAATGGGTTTGGGTTTTTTGGGCGGATGCAGGATGCGGTTGGCTTTTACCGGGCGCGCGCCTTTGACTGCTTCGTGAAACAGTTGGATGTCATCATCGTCTGTCTGGGGCAAGTCGTTGCTCATGGTCATATTTTAAAAGAAAAGCGCACCGGAGTGCGCTTTTCATTTGATTGCCTGTTGGGCATGGCTGGTTTGCTTATTCCAGGCTGGTTAAATAACGCTCTGCATCGAGTGCTGCCATGCAACCGGTACCGGCACTGGTGACGGCCTGGCGGTAAATATGGTCCTGCACGTCGCCTGCGGCAAATACGCCGGGAATATTGGTGGCAGTAAAGTTGCCCTGACGGCCGGTTTGGGTCACGATGTAGCCACCTTCCATGTCCAGCTGGCCTTCAAAAATCTGCGTATTCGGTTGGTGACCAATCGCAATAAACACGCCTTTGAGCGTAATGTCTTTGGTCGTGCCGCTGTTCACGTCTTTGATGCGCATGCCGGTGACCCCGGTGGCATCGCCCAACACTTCATCCAGCGTTTGAAAGGTTTCCAGCACCACTTTGCCTTCTTTCACGCGCTCCATCAGTTTGTCGACCAGAATCGCTTCCGCTTTGAATTTGTCGCGGCGATGCACCAGCGTGACCTTGCTGGCGATGTTGGCCAGGTACAAGGTTTCTTCGACTGCGGTATTGCCGCCACCAATCACGGCGACTTCCTGATTGCGGTAGAAAAAGCCATCGCAGGTGGCACAGGCTGAGACGCCTTTACCGGCAAAGGCTTCTTCGCTGGGCAGGCCCAGGTATTTCGCAGAAGCGCCTGTGGCAATAATCAGGGCGTCACAGGTGTATTCACCATTGTCACCCACCAGGCGAATCGGCTTTTCCTTGAGGTGGGTGGTATGGATATGGTCGAAAATCATTTCGGTGTTAAAGCGCTCGGCATGCTGCTGAAAACGCGCCATCAGTTCAGGCCCCATCACGCCGTTGGCATCGGCTGGCCAGTTATCCACCTCGGTGGTGGTCATCAGTTGACCGCCTTGCGCCAGACCGGTAATCAGTACCGGATTCAAGTTGGCGCGCGCAGCATATACCGCGGCTGTATAACCGGCTGGGCCGGAACCTAAAATCATTAAACGGGCGTGTTTGCTAGCCATGGTTGAATTTCCAAATTGGTATGAGTAGTGTGTAAGGTGGGGACGGTGCCTGGTTTTTAAACACCTGCCCACGCTGTAGCGTTATTATTTTTCGATGCAGAAAATGAGTGGTTGATAACTGACCGGTATTGACTGCTATCTGTTTATTTTTCCAGCAGGCTGCGCAACAGCCATGCGGTTTTTAGTTTCGGCAAAACCTAAAGGTTAGCCTGCTTTGAACGGCTGCCTGGAGTTACTTTTCAAGCAAGCTTCTGAGCATCCAGGCAGTTTTTTCATGCAATTGCAGGCGTTGGGTGAGCAGGTCAGCCGTAGCTTCATCATCGGCTTTTTCAGCAGCCGGGAACACGCTACGCGCTGTGCGGCAGACTGCTTCATGGCCTGCAACCAGCTCGCTGATCATGTCATTGGCTTTGGGCACATCAACTGTTTCATCGATCGATGTCAGTTTGGAAAACTGCGCATAGGTGCCTGGCGCATACACGCCCAGCGAACGAATGCGTTCAGCCACAAGGTCAACGGCCAGGGCCAACTCGGTGTATTGTGTTTCAAACATCAGGTGCAATGTATTGAACATGGGGCCAGTCACGTTCCAGTGGAAGTAGTGCGTTTTCAGATACAAAGTGTAGGTATCTGCCAGCAGTTTTGATAAGCCTTCTGCAATCTTTTGACGGTCTTCGTTATTAATTCCAATGTCCATGAGAGCTCCTTGTGAGTGTTGAAAGGTATTTTAAAACCTTGAATCCCTGTCTGCAATTTGATTTTGCTATAATCACTTAAGTTCACTCTTGCAGAGAAAGAGACAAGATATTGTTTTTTAATAAGAAAAGCATCGCTAATGCCCGTCTGGAAAAAGTTTCGACGGAAAAGCAGCAGAGAGACGCCAGGCTCGTGAGAGAAGTGGCGTGGATCGCATGGGCCGCATTGGGTATTTTTCTCGCCGTGATTCTGATGACCTATCACCATGAGGATCCGGGCTGGACGCATGCGGTGGAGGAGGGCGCCTCTATCCACAACGCAGGCGGCGTCGTGGGTGCATGGCTTTCGGACATTTTTTTGTCATTGTTCGGGTTTTCTGCCTGGTGGTTTGTGGTGCTGATTTTTTTCTTTGTCTGGCTAATGTACCAGCATTTGCATCTGGATGCGCCTGAAAAACAGGAATGGTGGCTGAACGCGATTGGATTTGCCTTGCTGGTCATTGCCTCGGCGGCGCTGGAATCCGGCCACCTGGTCAATTTTCCTGCGGACTTTCCGCTCAAGCAGGGCGGCGTGATTGGTAGCGGTGTAGATAATCTGTTCCGTAACATGTTTGGGTTTGCCGGCTCGACCATGTTGTTGCTGGTGTTGTTTGCCACAGCTTTCAGCCTGTTTACCGGCTGGTCGTTGCTGACCATGAGTGAGCGATTAGGTGAGCGCGTGATTGAAGGCTATCAGTGGAGCCTGCTCAAGTATCAGGACTGGCAAGACCGTCAAATGGGCAGACAAGCACTGCAAGCCCGCGAAGAGTTTGTGTTGTCTGAACGCAAGCGTAATGAAGACCGCAAGCCGGTAGAAATTACCGTGCCGGAAACAGTGATTGAGCCCAGCGAGCGTGTGGTCAAAGAAAAACAGGCCGTTTTGTTTGAGTCTATCGAGCAGGAAGGGTTGCCACCCCTGCATTTGCTGGATGCGGTCAACCAGTCCGTGGAAATGCAGTCCGCCGAAACGCTGGATTTTACTTCGCGTCTGATTGAACGCAAGCTGATGGACTTTGGCATTGATGTGAAGGTAGTCACCGCCCAGCCGGGGCCCGTGATTACGCGTTATGAACTGGACCCGGCCCCCGGTGTGAAAGGCAGCCAGATTACAAATCTGGCCAGAGACCTTGCCCGTGCCTTATCGGTGATCAGTGTGCGTGTGGTCGAGACGATTCCTGGCAAAAGCTATATGGGGCTCGAAATCCCCAACCCCAAACGCCAGATTGTCTCCCTGACCGAAATCATGGGTAGCCAGGCCTACGCTGACCTTAACTCTCCGCTCGCCATTGCCATGGGTAAAGATATTGCCGGCAAACCGGTGGTGGCTGATCTGGCAAAAATGCCGCATGTGCTTGTCGCGGGGACCACCGGTTCAGGCAAGTCGGTGGCGATCAATGCGCTGATTTTAAGTTTGCTCTACAAGGCTGAAGCCAGCCGGGTGCGCATGATTTTAATCGACCCCAAAATGCTGGAGCTGTCGGTCTATGAAGGCATTCCACATTTGCTGGCGCCGGTAGTGACGGATATGCGGCAGGCAGCAAATGCCTTGAACTGGTGTGTGGCCGAGATGGAGCGCCGCTATAAACTGATGTCCACCCTGGGTGTACGTAACCTCGCAGGCTATAACCAGAAAATTGTGGATGCCAAAAAGCAGGGCACTTCGATTCCGCATCCGTTTAGTTTAACGCCAGACGAACCGGAACCACTGGAAGAAATGCCCTTGATTGTGGTGGTGATTGACGAGCTGGCAGACCTGATGATGGTGGTAGGCAAAAAAGTGGAAGAGCTGATTGCCCGTCTGGCGCAGAAAGCACGTGCGTCCGGCATCCATCTGGTGCTGGCTACGCAGCGTCCTTCAGTCGATGTGATTACCGGCCTGATCAAGGCCAATGTGCCGACCCGTGTTGCGTTTCAGGTATCCAGCAAAATTGACTCGCGTACCATTTTGGACCAGATGGGCGCGGAAACCCTGCTCGGTCAGGGCGATATGCTCTACCTGCCGCCTGGCAGCGGCTATCCCTTGCGTATTCACGGCGCCTTTGTCAGTGACGGTGAAGTGCATAACGTGGTGAACTTTCTTAAAGCGCAGGGGGAACCGAACTACATCGAAGGGATTCTCACCAATGAGACGGAAGGTGGCGACATGGATGGCCTGTCCGCTGGCCAGGATGCAGGCGGTGAGAAAGACCCGCTGTATGATGAAGCCGTCGCTATTGTGTTAAAAACCCGTCGTGCCTCGATTTCATCCGTGCAACGTCAGTTGCGTATCGGCTATAACCGTGCAGCGCGATTAATTGAAGATATGGAACGTGCCGGTCTGGTCTCTGCCATGCAAAGCAATGGTAACCGCGAAGTACTGGTAAAGGCTGGAGGTGATCATGATTAAGATGTTTGTAGTGGGTGTATTCAGTGTACTGGTGGCTGTGGTGGCGCATGCCGATGGCGTGGATGACCTGAAGCACTTCTACAGTGCAACGCAGGCCATGCGTGCCAATTTCAAGCAAACCGTGTTTGACCAGAAAGGCCGCAGGTTGCAGGAGGTCGATGGCACCATGATGTTGCAACGCCCCAACAAGTTTCGCTGGGATTATCACAAACCTTACGAGCAGCAAATCATCAGTGATGGCAATCAGGTGTTTTTGTTTGATATCGACCTGCAGCAAGTGACTGTGCGTGCCGTTGACAAGGTGCTGGGCACCAGTCCGGCCGCATTGCTGGCGGGCGGGCCAGCCGTCGAGACCAGCTTTCAGTTGAGTCGACTGGTTGACTATGAAGGTTTGCAACGTGTGCAGGCCAAGCCGCGCCAGAAAGACAGTGGTTTTCAGGTGGTAATCATTTCGTTTGATCATGGCAATCTGGCGCAAATGCGCATGGTGGACAGCTTTGGTCAAACCACCCATATTATATTTTCAAATGTAGAAGTGAATCCGGCTTTAAACACCACGCAGTTCCTGTTTCACCCGCCCAAAGGGGTCGATGTCGTGGGTGAGTAATTCACCCACGTCCGCGCATGATGCAATCACTGTTTGAACCTGCAGCCCCCACCTCAGTGCCTTTGGCGGAACAACTACGCCCCAAAGTGCTGGATGATGTCGTCGGGCAAACCCATCTGCTGGGTGAGGGCAAGCCATTGCGTCGGGCGTTCGAGTCCGGCAAGCTGCCTTCGATGATTTTATGGGGCCCGCCAGGTGTGGGTAAAACCACGCTGGCGCGCCTGATTGCACAGACAGCGGATGCCGAGTTTGTGCCACTCTCTGCTGTGCTCTCAGGCATCAAGGATATCCGCGAAGCGGTCGAACGTGCCGAACACACCCTGCAACAAACCGGCCGCAATACCATTTTGTTTGTGGATGAAGTGCATCGCTTCAACAAAGGCCAGCAGGATGCGTTTTTGCCCTATGTAGAAAGCGGGCTGATTACCTTTATCGGCGCGACGACCGAAAACCCCTCGTTTGAAGTCAACAGCGCCTTGCTCAGCCGTGCGCAGGTGTTTGTGCTGAATGCGCTCACCGAAGCCGAGCTGGCACAACTGCTCGAACGCGCCCGTCAGAAAGTCGCGCCAGCGATTACGCTTAGCGACAGTGTACAAGAGCAAGTGCTGGCCTATGCCGATGGCGATGCCAGACGCTTGCTCAATTTTGCCGAAGGCTTGCTCTATGGTGCGCTGAGCGAAAAAATCGCTGAGATCGATGACGCGTTTCTACAATCGACCATGTCCAGCAAACTGCGTCGTTTTGATAAAGGTGGAGAAGCCTTTTACGACCAGATTTCGGCGCTGCACAAGTCGGTGCGCGGCTCTAATCCTGATGCTGCCTTGTACTGGCTGATGCGCATGCTCGATGGTGGCGCTGAGCCCCTGTATCTGGCGCGCCGCATTATCCGCATGGCGTGGGAAGACATCGGCTTGGCCGACCCCAGAGCCATGCAAATTGCCAACGATGCCGCACTGACCTTTGAGCGGCTGGGCAGCCCGGAAGGCGAGTTGGCCCTGGCGCAAGCTGTGATTTATCTGGCGGTGGCTGCCAAAAGCAATGCGGGATACATGGCCTACAACCAGGCCAAGGCCTTTGTCGCCCAAGACAAATCACGTGCCGTGCCTTTGCACCTGAGAAACGCGCCGACAAAACTGATGAAAGCACTGGATTACGGCAAAGAATACCGCTATGCCCACAATGAACCCGAGGCTTATGCGGCGGGCGAGAGCTATTTCCCAGATGATTTGCCGCCACAACAATTTTACCAACCCACACCGCGAGGTTTGGAAGGTAAAATAGGCGAAAAATTGCAGCACCTTAAAGCACTGGATAAAAAGGCTAAAAAATAATTTAGCCACAGAGGACACAGAGCGCACAGAGAAAACCAATATGGATGATTTGACGGGTCAGATTATCGGGGCGGCGATTGAGGTGCATCGTGAACTAGGTGTTGGTTTGCTAGAGGGGGTTTATGAAGCGGCGCTTTGTCATGAGCTTAGCTTGCGAAATATTGCATACCAACGTCAGGTAGTCGTGGATGTGCATTACAAAGGCGCGGTGATACAAGGTCAACGTCTGGATTTACTGGTACAGGGCGAAGTGGTGGTTGAATTGAAAGCGCAAACAAAACTGCCTGACTTTGCACATGCACAACTGATTTCATATTTAAAATCGACAGGCTTGACGCGTGGCCTGTTGATTAATTTTGCAGAGCCTAAACTGGTCAATGGAGTGAAGCGGGTTTCTCTGTGAACGCTGTGTCCTCTGTGGCTAAAAAATAAAGAAAGAACCTATGTTAGACATACAACAATTAAGAAATGATCTGGACACCGTCGTTGCCCGTCTGGCGGCACGCAAGTTTGCTTTTCCGGCAGAAGAATTCAAGACACTGGAAGCGCAGCGCAAAACCATCCAGACCAATACCGAAAACCTGCAAGCCAAGCGCAATGCCGCTTCCAAGCAAATCGGCATTGCCAAATCCAAGGGTGAAGATGCCAGTGCCATTCTGGCAGAAGTGGCCGGTCTGGGTGACGAACTCAAGGCCGCTGAGGTACAACTGAATGAAGTACAAGTCAGCATTTTGGCGCTGATGCAAAACGTGCCTAACCTGCCGCATGAGAGCGTGCCAGTTGGTCATGATGAAACGCAGAATGTGGAAGTACGCCGCTGGGGCACGCCACGTCTGTTTGATTTTGCGGTGAAAGACCATGCCGATGTCGGTGCGCCACTGGGACTGGACTTTGATACTGGCGCCAAACTGTCTGGCGCGCGCTTTACCTTTATGAAAGGCCAGATTGCCAAGCTGCACCGTGCCATTGCCCAGTTTATGCTGGATACGCAAACCGAAAAGCATGACTATACCGAGTGCTATACGCCGTATATGGTGAATCGCGAAACGTTGATTGGCACCGGCCAGCTACCCAAGTTTGAAGAAGACCTGTTTTCTACGCCACACAATGACAGCAAGCTGTATTTGATCCCAACTTCCGAAGTCACGCTGACCAATACCGTGCGGGATGAAATTGTGGCGCTGGATAGCCTGCCGATTAAACTCACCGCCCATACCCCATGCTTCCGTTCCGAGGCGGGTTCTTACGGTAAAGACACCAAAGGCATGATCCGTCAGCATCAGTTTGATAAAGTCGAGATGGTGCAAATCGTGCATCCGGAAAACAGCTATGCGGCGCTGGAAGAAATGGTGGGTCATGCCGAAGCAATTTTGCAGGCGTTGGAATTGCCTTATCGTGTGGTTTCGCTGTGTACCGGTGACATGGGTTTTGGCGCCGCTAAAACCTACGATCTGGAAGTCTGGTTGCCCGCGCAGAATACCTACCGCGAAATTTCTTCAGTCTCCAACTGCGAAGCCTTCCAGGCCCGCCGTTTGCAGGCCCGTTTCCGCAACGCCAATGGCAAGCCGGAGTTGTTGCATACCTTGAATGGTTCTGGCTTGGCCGTGGGGCGCACGCTGGTGGCGGTGCTGGAAAACAATCAGCAAGCCGATGGCAGCGTAACTATTCCCAAGGCCTTGCAGCCTTATATGGGTGGAAAAACAGTCCTCTCGCTCTAATCAGTGGTCTGGTTATGCATGTTAATCTGCCTTGGCTAATAGCCAGGGCATTTTTACATCCGCAATTCTGTAAGGGTCTACGCCAGGGTCATACGGTGGAAAGTGTTTTTCCATGATCTGGTAATAGCTGCGCACTGACTCGGTATATATCACTGGCGCACCGCAGCTACAGTAGCCATGCTTGGCATTCACATAATGTGCCGGGTCATTGAGCAACTGGTAGCCGCGTTTTACATCGGCCCAGCTGTCCGGGTTGAGCCCCAGCCGTTGTGCAATCACCCGCGCATCCTCCAGATGGCCGACGCCGTTGTTATAGGCGGCGAGCGTCATAAAGGTCCTGTCTGGTTCCGGAATCCTTGACGGAATGCGGTCTTTCAGCCAGAGCAGAAATTTGGCGCCTGCCATCACGCTTTGTTTGGGGTCCAGCCGGTCAGTCACATTCATCATGTCCGAGGTCTGTTCTGTCAGCATCATCAGGCCCCGCACATTGGTGGGTGAGGTGCTGTAGTTATCCCAGTGTGATTCCTGATAGCTCAGTGCAGCCAGCAGGCGCCAGTCAATGTCGGTAATTTCCTGGGCGCTTTTGAACAGGCGGACATATTTGGGCAGCAAGGTTTGTGATTTGCTTAAAAAGGTCGCCACATCTACTTTTTTGAGTCGCCGGGTATGTCCGTGGTAACGGTCCAGCAGATTGCGCAGGGTGCCATCTTTTTCAATTTTTTTGAAAAATGCGTCGATCTGTTTCAATTTCTGATGCGCATGCTGTTTGTTCACCGCCCAGGCAATTTTGTCCGCTGGCCCCAGCATTAACCCGGCGTCCAGCTGCGGATAGTTGTATTGCATGATGGCCAGCAGATGGTTGTCGGCGACGGTATAGTCGATTTGACCCAGTGCAACGGCTTCAATCAGTTGTTCTGAACTGTATTTTTCACTTTCGCGCCAGGTGAGTTGCGGATGTTGCGATTGCAGCTCTCGCAGCCGGTCTACAAAACTGGTTTCTCGCGGCACCACCAGGTCTTTGCCGAGTAATGCATCTGCTTTGGCCGGCTCTTTGTTTTTGTCTTTGTTAAACACCACCATCGATTGTACCTGGTTGAATGGCGGTCCAAATGCTACCTGGCGTTTGCGCGGTGTGGTGACGCTAATATCCGCTGCGGCGATGTCGGCCTCATCACGAATCAAGGCCGGCAGCACTTTGGAGAAACTGTCTACGACAACAAATTCGAGCGTGTAGGGGGGGCCAATAAACTCGACAAACCGTTTGGCCAGATCATACTCCAGCCCGGCATAGTTGTTCTGGCTATCAATATAATAGGTACTCGGGCTGTTAATGGTGACGAAACGGATGGTGTATGGATCAGGTGCGGGCTTTTGTGGCGCTTGCGATGAGGCAGGTTCCTTACAGCCGAGCAGGGCCGTGCACAGACCTGCCAGCGCCAGCCAGCGCAGTGCAGTCAGCAGAGTCCCCGCTCTGCGTACCCCCCTCGTGATATTACCGGGCATGGCGACTAGCTGCGCGCCTCAACTTTGCCCTGATCAGCAATCAGTACGGTAGTGGCCAGTTTTGCAAAAATGCCGTGTTCAACCACGCCGGGAATATTATTAAGCAGGGCATTGAGGTGATGACCATCGAGGTCGGGATTAAATCGCATATCCAGTACCAGGCTGCCATGGCTGGTGATGCTCAGGCCATCTTTGGCTGCGTTAGGCCGCAAGTCGCCCGCGCCACCGATCGCTTCAATGCTGCGCTTGGCTGCCTGCCAGGCAAAAGGCATGACCTCAATCGGAATCGCAAAATTTTCACCAATCCGGCTGACCAGCTTGCTGTTATCCGCGACCACAATGAATTGTCTGGCTGCCTTGGCTAACAGTTTCTCCATCACCAGATCATAGCCCCGGCCTTTTAACAGCGTATTGTCGGGTGTAATTTCATCTGCCCCATCTACGTACAGGTCAATTTCACGCAGTTGCGACAAACTGAGTACGGTCAGTCCGGCGGACTGCGCTTTAATCATGCTGATATTCGAGCTGGCAACCGTGGCCACACGCAGGCCTTCAGATTGCTGGCGTTGTGCCAGGGCTTCAATAAAATAGTTGGCGGTGGAACCTGTGCCAAGACCGACAATCATATCGTGCTTAACGTAACTGGCAGCTTCGAGTGCAACGGCCTGTTTGTCGTTCATGGTGTTTTCTCCGTTTTTGTAGGGTGCCTTTTTAGGGTGCCTTGGCACCTTTGTTCGCTCGGGCGGACAAAGGTGAATATGACAGCTGCTGTCCGCTTGCAGTTATAATAGCAAACTCGGCAAATTAGCCAACCATTACTCTTCTAACTTCTACACGCAGATTCGATTTTTATGGCAGTTTCTCTTCCCGTGATCGGGCACCCCCAGCGGTTCACGTTTCAGAGCCAGGGCATTGACAGTCGCGCGCTGGCTGACCTGGCTTGTGGTTTAAAAGCCACCCATACGCCGCTGGTCATCCTCACCGCCAATGCCTTTGAGGCACAACGCCTGCTGGAGGAAATTCCCTTTTTTGCCAAAGATATTACGGTCAATGTATTGCCAGACTGGGAAACTCTGCCGTATGACGTATTCTCACCGCATCCGGATTTGATTTCAGAACGGTTGGCCACCCTTTACCAGCTCAGCCAGAACCAGAGCAATGTCGTGGTGGTGCCTATTTCAACAGCTTTGTTACGGTTGCCGCCGGTCGCCTATCTGGCAGCCCACACTTTTATGCTCAAAAAAGGGCAAAGGCTGGATATAGAAGCCTTGCGCAATCAGTGCGCACAGGCAGGCTATCACCATGTCAGCCAGGTGATGAGTCCGGGTGAGTTCAGTGTGCGCGGTGGTCTGGTCGATTTATACCCGATGGGCAGTACCTTGCCGTATCGTATTGATTTGTTTGATGACGAAATCGAAACCATCCGCACCTTCGATATTGATACCCAGCGCAGTGTGTACCCGGTGCCGGAAATTCGCATGCTACCTGCGCGTGAGTTTCCCATGGATGAAGCGGCCATTACCCGCTTTCGCAGTCAGTTTCGGGAGTATTTTGAAGGCGATCCGCAACGCGCCAAAATCTACAAGGATGTGAGCAAAGGCACACCCAGTGGTGGTGTCGAGTGGTATCTGCCGCTGTTTTTTGAAGAAACGGTGACCTTGTTTGATTACTTTCCCAAGCAAGCCGTCTTGTGTTTGCATGGTGATCTCGATAAGGCTGCACAAACGTTCTGGGGCGATGCCAATCTGCGCTACCGCCTGATGGCACATGATGCTGAAAAACCGATTCTGCGCCCGGAAACCCTGTTGCAGAAAATCGATGATTTTTTCAGGCAAACACATGCATTTGCTCTGGTGCATTATCAACTGCAAGGCGTGGCCGCCATGCCCGCTGTGGATGTGGATCGGCGTGCCGAGCAGCCTTTGCACAAACTGCAAGGCTATCTGCAGCAGTTTGAAGGCCGTGTACTGATTGCCGCCGAGAGCCTCGGCCGGCGCGAGACCATTGCCCAGCTGTTTGCCGAGCATGGCTTGCAAATGGCGACCTGTGACGATTGGACCAGCTTTATACAGGCGCCAGACCGTGTCATGCTGGGCGTGGCTCCGCTGCATCTGGGCTTTGTCGATGAGGCGCGTGCAGGCACCCCGATCGCGGTGATCACCGAAGCCGAGTTGTATGCGGCCACCGTACGTCAGCAACGCCGCCGCAATCAGGAAAAAGCGCGCAATACCGAGGGCATGCTCAAAGATCTTTCCGAGCTGCGCATCGATGACCCCGTCGTGCATGAACAGCATGGCGTAGGCCGCTATAAAGGCCTGGTCAATATTGATTTTGGTGAAGGCGAAACCGAGCTGTTGCTGATTGAGTATTTTGGCGAAGACAAATTGTATGTGCCAGTCTCGCAATTATTCCTGATATCGCGTTATTCCGGTGGTCCGCCTGAAAGTGCACCCTTGCATCGCCTGGGCAGTGGCCAATGGGAAAAAGCCAAGAAGAAAGCACTCAAGCAGATTCGCGATACCGCTGCCGAATTGCTGAACCTGTATGCCCAGCGTGCCGCGCGCAAAGGCCATGCCTTTACTTTAAGCCTGCATGATTACGAAGCCTTCTGCGAAAGCTTTCCGTTTGAAGAAACGCCAGACCAGCTCGAAGCCATTGAAAATGTGATCAAGGACATGCAGTCCGGTCGCCCAATGGACAGGCTGGTGTGCGGCGATGTCGGCTTCGGCAAGACGGAAGTGGCCTTGCGTGCGGCCTTTGTGGCTGTCATGGGCGGCCGCCAGGTCTCTGTGCTGGTGCCCACCACCCTGCTTGCAGAACAGCATTACCAGAACTTCTGTGACCGCTTTGCCGAATGGCCAATCAAGATTGCTGAAATTTCGCGCTTCAGAACCGCCAAAGAACAAACCGAAGCCCTCAAAGGGCTGGCCGATGGCAGTATCGATATCATCATCGGTACACACCGCCTGATCCAGAAGGATGTGAAGTTCAAAAACCTGGGGCTGGCGATTCTGGATGAAGAACACCGGTTTGGCGTGCGGCAGAAAGAGCAGATGAAGGCCTTGCGTGCTGAAGTGGATGTGCTGACACTGACAGCCACACCGATCCCGCGTACCCTCAGCATGGCGATGGAAGGCTTGCGTGAATTCTCCGTGATTTCCACGCCGCCGCAAAAACGGCTGGCGATTAAAACGTTCCACACCGAATATTCCGATGGCATTATCCGCGAAGCCGTCATGCGTGAATTCAAGCGCGGCGGGCAGGTGTACTTCCTGCATAACGAGGTGGATACCATCTACGTGATGAAGGAAAAACTGGAAAAAATCGTGCCCGAGGCGCGCATCGCTATCGGCCACGGCCAGCTGCGTGAACGTGAGCTGGAACACGTCATGCGTGACTTTTATCAGCAACGTGCCAACCTGTTGCTCTGTACCACGATTGTTGAAACCGGCATTGACGTGCCGACCGCCAACACCATGATTATCAACAAGGCTGACATGTTCGGCCTGGCACAGTTACACCAGTTACGTGGCCGCGTCGGTCGCAGTCACCATCAGGCGTATACCTACCTGCTGACCGATCCGCATCGCACCATCACGCCACAAGCGCAAAAGCGGCTGGATGCGATTCAGTTACTTGAAGACCTGGGCGCAGGCTTTCACCTCGCCATGCACGATCTCGAGATCCGTGGTGCCGGTGAGTTGCTCGGCGACAGCCAAAGCGGCGAAATGCAGGAAATCGGCTTTAACCTGTATTCCGACATGCTCAACCACGCAGTGAAGCAGCTTAAGGCAGGTAAAGAACCCGATCTGGATGCGCCACTCGGCGTGACCACTGAAATCAATCTGCACACACCAGCCTTGTTGCCTAGCAACTACTGCCCGGATGTACATGAGCGACTGGTGATTTACAAACGTCTCGCCAATTGCGAAGACGACGAAGCCCTGGATGGCATGCAGGAAGAGCTGATTGATCGTTTTGGCCTGCTACCAGAACCGGGCGAAGCCCTCGTGGCATGCCATCGTTTGCGCATTGCGGCCAGAGCGCTAGGCATCATTAAAATTGATGCCTCGGATGCGGCCATTCAACTGCAATTTAACCCCAAGGCGGATATTGACCCGATGAAACTGATTAACCTGCTGCAACGCGATAAACGCTGTCGCATGAACGGGCCTGACAAGCTCAGAGTTACGGTACAATTGGGCAACCTCAACCATCGCACTGAGTTGATCAAAACCGTTCTGAAGGAATTTATGTAATGTTGGAAAAATTGTTGGCAGCAATTGCGGCCTGGATTATGGGCGTGATCTCTACCATGGGCTACGGCGGTATCGTGTTGTTGATGGCGATAGAGTCAGCCTGTATACCGCTGCCTTCAGAAATCATTATGCCGTTTGCCGGTTTTCTGGTGACCAAAGGCGAAATGACCTTGTGGGGCATTGCGCTGGCGGGTGCCATCGGCTGTGTCGTCGGCTCGATTCCGGCCTATTACCTAGGCATGTATGGGGGACGTCCGCTGGTGGAAAAGTACGGTAAATACGTACTCATCAGCAAGAAAGACCTTGATATGGCAGACCGCTGGTTTGCCCAGCATGGCGAGATCATTATTTTTATCGCCCGTCTGCTGCCTGCGGTGCGCACCTTTATTGCTTTTCCGGCAGGGGTGGCGCGCATGAATATGACGCGTTTTGTTGCGTACACCTTTGTCGGCTCACTGATCTGGTGTTTTGTGCTTGGCTATGTGGGCATGAAGGCCGGTGAGCATTGGGAAGACCTGAAGGTGTACTTCCATGAGTCGCATTATGTGATTGCTGCACTGGGATTGCTCTTTGTTGCCTGGTATGTGCGCAGACATTTTAAAAATGAAGCAGTGTAATCATTCATTTTGAGTGCATGGTACACAGGCTCTGTGACCAATCAAAACCGGATGCCCTAGACCACTTGGATCAGTAGATCAACATGCATGAAAAACAAAAAAGGCCGTTAACCGGCCTTTTTTGTTTGTACTGTATCGATCCACACCGTTTACAACATAAGCCAGTGCGTCCCAAGCAATTGCCGTGAGTGCGCAGTTTTATGCGAGCATGGTTTCTGCATCAGCACTGTCAGCCTGATCATCATCCGATGAAGCCACTTTGTCCAAGGGGATACTGGAATATACGTCAGTTGAAGCATCGAAGGCAAACGCGTATGTAGCAAGGCCATGTTTCATGGGAAGGTCTGCATGCGCAGTAACACCTGCTAACACACCATGATCTGCACTCGCATTGGCCGTAAACGTTGCCAACATGAGCGCACTGCAAGTGAACACATTTTTGAATACCGATTTCATCCAACACCCCACTGATTTTATTTTGAAATCAGACTGTAACAAAGACAGGGCACGCATTTAAATAGCCCTTTAAGGCCAATGCTTGAAGGAATGACAATGCGTGGCGTTTAGCATCTTCAAGTTTCGCAGTGTTTGAACAATCAAGGGCTGTGTCCCGCTGTGTCCCGCTGTGTATTGTCCGGTAGGCGTTATCCTAATGGTCCAAGGGCGCTCACTTCCAAGTCACCACCTGATCCATCCAGCGTCTGGTTTTCGGCTTGGGATCGTGTTTGCGATAGCCAAAGGCCACCATATACGCAAGCCCATATACCCCCAGATTGACATCAAACTTTTCTGCCAGCAGTTTTTCGGTTTCTTTTTGTTTGAAGCCTTCGATCGGGCAGGAATCAATGCCGCGCATGGCTGCTACTGTCATCATATTGGCCAGCGGCAGGTAACATTGCTTGCTGGCCCAGTCGAACAGCTTGCGGTCATCGGTGAGGTCAAAGTCAGACTGCTGAAACTGTTTGTAAAAACCAAGTCGAATATTGACCATCTCTTCAGAGTGCTGCTGGACCTCTTGCATAAAGGCGGGCAGGTAAGGGCTGTCGTAATTGAGAAACGGTGATTTCATGGCCAGGCACAGTACAAAGTGGCTGGCGGTATCCAGCTTGAGCGGCGCCCCCCAGGCATGCTGTTTCAGCGTCTCGCGCAGTGCCGAGTCTTGCACCACAATAAAATGCCAGGGTTCAAAACCGAACGAGCTGGGTGAGAGGCGGGCTGCTTCCAGTATCAGTTCAAACTCATCCGCCGGGATGGTTTTGCTGGCATCAAATTCCTTGCAGGCATGGCGGAATTTAAAGGCTTCGAGGATGGCGTGACTGTCTATCACGTGACTGTTTATCATAAGATCTCCTGTGTGTGGTCAACTGGCACCAGGGTGCCGATATTTAAAAATAAAATGGCAGTGCGGATGAGTAAGTGTTCATGCGCAAACAGCGTTGCATAGGCTGCTAGCTGTGGCGCAAAGCGGGCGGCAACTGCAGGCAGGTCATCGTTTGCCGTGACTGGCATCGACTTGTAGTCGATGATCCAGCGCGTCCCCTCTGCGACAAAGGTCCGGTCTATGACTTTTTTACTGCTGGTGCATCCTTGGCCCAAAGGGGAGGTCAAGCTGTCAATCGCCAGCTCTGACGCTGCGTGTAAATGTGGCTGCAGCGCCCACAAACCATCTTCCGATTGCAGCGTGGTCGTCAGCAGGGCAGCCACGCGACTGCTTGCGGTGCGCTGTTCGGCCTCCTGATAGCCACGTTGCCTGAACCAGCGTTGGATGGCGCCTTGCACTGTTTTAAATTGCGTCTGGATGTGCATTTCCCAGTGTGCCAACCCTTGTTCCGCAACGAGTTGCAGATAGGTATGTGTCAGTGTGCCGATATCCGCCTCCAGTACACGCTGCACTATGCTGGGTTGGCTGTCGCTGCTGGATTGGCTGTCGCTGTCAGCGTCACTTGCCTGACGGGGGTTCACTATGGTTTGAATCGCTGTGTGCGCTTCCAGTATGGCGGGGATGGCAGGGCTTGGCAGGCGGATCAATTTTGGCACAAAGCTGGCAATGTCGCTTTGTTGTGTGCTGCGCGGATAGCGCGCGACAATATCGTGTTCAGCATTAAACTGTGACACGACGCTGGGCCACAGCAAATGCAAAAAGCTGCCCTTGCGGGGTTGTGGTGCGCCGTTTTTATCGGGTTTGGCGGCCCCCAGCAAGTGCAGGTGACGCTCGGCACGCGTCGCGGCGACATACAGCACGCGGGCATCTTCATAGGCGGCGCGGGTTTTGTCGAGGTCGTTCAGGTAGTCGTAGGCGCTTACCCCCGCTAACTGTCGTTTTTTGGAGGCTGGTAGCCAGGGCGCCGCCGCCAGCGCCATGCGGCCATCCGGCAGGGGAACCTCTTCCCAAATCACCAGCCTGGGGTCATCGGGCGGATTGCCACCATCCAGCCCGGGCAAAATCACGGTATCAAATTCCAGCCCTTTGGATTTATGGATGGTCATGAACTGCAACCGGGTATCGGCGTTGGCATCGGCTGCTGCGTACAGTTTTTGCACATCGTCCGCCAGCGCCTCCGGGCTGAACTGGTCGTGCTGGGTGAGTGCTTCAATCCTGGCAAAAAAGGCCTGTACATCCTGGACATCGTTTGCATCCCATAAACAGCTGGCGCCGCCCAGCCGCAGCCATGTGTTATGTATCCAGCGGCTCAACGGCGCGCGGCCGCGCAAGGCGAGGGCGCTGTGCATCACCTCGCGTAGATGGCGGGCGCGTTGCTGGCCATCGGGGCTCAGCAGGGACAAGCGATGCTCGTCTTGCAACAGTGCCAGTACGGTACGCTGGCTGTCGTTGCCGATCAAGGCATGCAGGTCAGCCAGGATCAGCCCGCACCAGGGGGCGCGCAACAGCGCCAGCCAGTGTACGCGGTCTGCCAGCTGGTGCAGGGCATGGGTCAGGCTGAGCAGGTCTTGCACAATCTGGCGGTTGGCCAGCTCTTCAATTTCCACCGCTTGAAAGCTTAACCCCGCGTGATTGCGCCGCATTTCGCTCACCAGTGCATGCAAATGCCGCCGTGCGCGCACCAGCACGGCGATGGTGGCCTCCGGCTTGGCAGCACGGGTGTCGTGGATAATCTGGATAATGCGCTCAGCTTCAATATGGCGAATATCTGCACTGTCAGCTTCTTCATCGCTTTCGACCGGCACCAGCAGCGGATGCACGGTCACACCTGCACCGGCGTGGTCTGCGCGCGTGGCCACAAACGGACGGTAGCGAATCGCGCCCTGTTGCGGATTATCAGTCGGGGGCAGCATGCCTTTAAACGTCTGGTTAATCCAGGCGACGACCGGCGGGCAGGAGCGGTTATTGCGCCATAGCTTGAGTGGTGTCAGCGCGATATCGCCAATACCATGTTGCGCCACCTGCAAAAACAGGCCGACATTGGCTTTGCGAAAGCGGTAAATCGATTGCATGGGGTCGCCCACAGCAAACAGGGTGCGGCCGTCACCCGCTTGCCAGCCCTGGGTTAACGCGCGCAATAAGGCAATCTGGGTGGGGCTGGTATCCTGAAACTCGTCCACCAGCAAATGCTGAATACGGTAATCCAGCCGCATGGCTAACTCGGTTGAACTGCCGTCATGGGCCTGCAACGCTTGCAGCGCACGCTGTGAAATTTCAACAAAATCCACCTCATGCTGCTGCTGGAAGCACAGCCAGAGTTGCGCCACGCCGATATGCAGCAACTGTGTCAGCGCGACAATGATGCCTTCCGGATCCTGCCCGCCCGCAGGCAGTTTACGCAATCGTGCGACAGTGGATTCCGCCCCTTCCTGCTCCAGTGCTTGCAATATCTCGGTCAAGGCCTCTTTGTAGGGTTTGGCTTCATCGGTAGCGGCCAGGCCCATGTTTTTATCCAGCCGCTTGCGCAAGCCACCGGTGCCGGTGAGGAGTAGTTCCGCCAGCGCTTGCCAAGCCGGCAAGTCATCAATATCGGCGGCCAGCGGCGTCTGCCAGTCCAGCAAGCGCGCCAGCGGATGCTCTGCTGGCAACTGGCTTGCGGCATAGCGGGCAATCGGCATCAGGGCCTGCTGGCGGCGAACAGGAATGGCCTGTAACACTTCTGCCAGTTCTGCCTCGACCAGTGTGGTCAATGCCTGGCTGATCTCCGCGTTCTCGTCCTCTGCACCGTACTGGCTCAGGTGCAACCATTGCTCCCGATTGGCCAGCATGGCTTGCAGCAGGCTTTCCAGCCGCGTCTGGTCATTATCCACGTAGCGCAACACCTGCTGAATGGCGGGCCCGTGCGTGTCATCTTCCATCGCCTGTATCGCCTGACTGGCCGCCTCGCGATAATAAAACCAAGCATCTTCAGTCACCGCTGGTTGCGTGCCAAAGCGGCTGAGCAAAGGCATTTGTCGCGCCAGGTTGGCGCACAGCGAATCGATGGTATAAATGCGCAATCGGGCCGGGGCTTCGAGTAAATGCCAACCCAGTTCGGCCGAGCGTTGCAATGCTGCCTGTCCGAGGGCAAAGGTGATTTGCTTGTGTGGCTGGGTCGGCATGACGCCTTTGGCCGCCAACTGCAAACTATCCAGAATCCGCGCCCGCATTTCTGAAGCTGCTTTGTTGGTAAAGGTAATCGCAATGATTTCTTCCGGTGCCTGCACGGTTTGCAGCAACTTGAGTACACGTTGTGTCAGTAGCTCGGTTTTACCCGCACCCGCCGGGGCTTCGACAATAAATGACTCCAGCGCCATCGCACGTTCACGGTTGGCGGCATCCAAGCTTAAAGACTCATCAGCGTCTAAAAGAATCATGAAATGATCTCAAAACAGTCCAACACAGCACAAATAGTGGTCATGCTTACCGAACGCACTCTTTGGTGAGAGTCTTTTTTTTCAGCCATTATTTGCTTGCGTTCTTCATCAGTAGCAAGGCTGTATTTTATCGTCCACTTTAACGGATGGCCTTCTGCCTCCTGCCAATATTTATCTAATAATCCATCAAGATTGGTTTGTTTTATTAAATCTTGGTAGTTTATTTTTTCGAGTGAAACCAGCAGATATGTTTCAGGAAAAAGTACTTTAATAGCAGACAAATAAATTGAGACAATTAGATATTCCGCGCTTAGATTACTGCTATTACTCGAGTTGTGAACTATTGCAAAGTTTGAAATACACTTTTCTACTTCGCGCAGAGTCGGTTTGTAGTATTCGAGTAATTCAATTAGCCATTTTTTTGCATTATCTTGAGCATTTGTTTGATCAGGAAAGCCCATTGCAGATAAGCAATATTCTGTATACACCTTTTGGTTTGATTCAAATTTGCTCTTTATTTTTGGCAGACTTGTCCATATTGAAATAAATTTCTGCAAGTATTTTGATGCATCTACACCTTGTCCGTATTCACATTTAATATATTCTTCGATTTGCAATCTATTCATGACGAGGAGAAAAGTAATATTAGACGTACTGAAAATATGTTTTACAGACTCTAATAATGAAATAGCAAAGCTTGGTTTACAGCGGTCTAGTTCATCTATGATGAAGATTATTTTATTTCCATTGCCAAGATTTTTACTCAAATCGCTTAAGTGAATTCTAAATGCTTTAAGACTTCTCTCGTTTTCGGCGGCTTTTGAAATTTGCCCTTCTATATATTTATCAATTATTTCAGAAGTTTCATCTGCAACATCTTCTGATGTGTTTGTAACTTCAAAAATAGTATCGTCTAGAATTCCAGCTGTTGCAGCTTTAACTCCCACTTTTAATCCTGCACGCCCTAATATCTTTAAAGCTTTAACAGCTTTTTTCTTATATTCTCTTTGAGTTTTTGAGTCTGTTTTATCAATCAATTGATAAATGCAACTTGATAAAGCTAGCATTGCATCACTCTGATAATCATTTGAAAACGCGTCAAAATAGAAATGTATGATGCCTTCCTGATTAAGCATTCCTCTCCACATCTTGATAAATGTACTTTTACCCTCACCCCAAGCAGCATCAAGCGCAATTACCAATTCACCTTCTGAGTTCTTGATTAGATTCATTAACCTCTCACCATACGGTTTGCGGTTGAATATATCAACAGACTGAAGGAATCCATCAGATTCTTTGAGATTCACTTCTGGAAGAGAAATTTTCATGGTTGGCCTTTTATGGATAGGTCTACTAATTACTTAATTAACTCTTTTGGGGTTTGGACTGTAACTGCTCAAACTGTAATTGCCGTTCTGGCAACCTGAGCAAGGGCAGCACATCGCAGTAGGCGAGGTCTTTTTCCGAGGTGAACACGACACCCGCTTCGCCCGTTTTGAGTGATTGCGCGGTACGGATGATGGTGTGCCGCCAGTGCGAGAGCAGCGATGGCCAGTCGGGAAACTGCTCGGGGGGAAAGACGTTGTTTTTCTCTGCATTGTAGGCCTTGACGCCGGGTAGTACGTCTTCGCCGGCAGCAACGCCAGCAAAACCGCCATCCGTCAAGCGCACCTTGCCAAAGCAGACCGCCGCAATGTCGGCATCCTGTAACAAAAATGCAGCGTAAACCGGCAGTTGCGGTTCGGTAATCTGTGCGCTGGCCCAGTTTTTAAAGTCGGGCGCACTACCGGTTTTATAGTCAATCACCACCAGTCGGCCATCGTCCAGCGTATCCACCCGGTCTATCACTAGTTTGACCTGTATGCCTTCAATCAGCAGCTTGAATTCTTTTTCAATCAACGTCGCGGTATAGGCTTGTGGCCGTTCGCGTTCAACCTCCCATAACCAGGTCAGTGCCAGCTTGCTCAGGCGCTCGGCTTCCAGCTGGCAAAATATGGCGGAAAAAGGCTGCGCAAACGCGCTGTTAAACTCGGCCATCACGGTGCTTGCGATCTGCTCAAGTTGCGTTTTCAGGTCCTCGGGCGAGACAGTGGCCCAAGTGACTGCCGGTGTTTGCGACCAGAATGCCGCCAGTACCCGGTGGATCAAGTCGCCGCGTTCCATGGCATCCAGGCCGTTTTTAGGTGCATCCAGTTTGCGTGCCTTGAGCCGGTACTGGTAAAAAGCCCAGGCCGGACAAATTGCCTGTGCGCGCAACAGCCCCGTGCCACCGCTGACATGTTCGCCTTCTTCCACTGGCGGCGCACGCTGGTCATCCAGCCATTGCCAGTCTTGTGTGGTTTCTCGTGCCAGCGTTTCTGCCAGCGTATGCACGGTGGGCAGTGGCGGGTGCTCTTCAATCCCGTTCAGCAAGGGACTCATGCGCAACAGACGGTCGCCATCCATGGTGGCATATGAAAAAATCACCTGTTTGGCCGAGCGGCGCAAGCGCTGGTGAATCTGGCTGGCAAAGGCCATTTGCACTTCGCTGCTGGCATTGGGCGTGCCTGCCTTGCGTTGCAGTTCTGCCGGTAACAATGCATTGGTGCGCGAGAGTGGCGGCCATGCATGGTCATTCATGCCCATCACCCACACTCCGTCCAGCGGATGGGCGGCGGCTTCGAGCATGCCCATGACGATAATATTGGGCTGGACTACCGTTTGTGGCTGAAAAATTTGTGCCTGACACAACTGCGTCAATTGTTGCAAGGCTGACATGGCGGCGATTGGCCCCAGCCAAACATCCAGTCCTGCCAACTGAGAGAGCACGCGAGAAAACGATTCCCTGCATTGAAACTCGGTGCTGGACAGGCTGCGTTCGCCCGGCCAGTGGGTGGCCTGCAGGCAGCCTTCAAACGTGGCGGCCCAGGCGGAAGGTAATTGTTTGCGTGGTGCCTGTTTTGCCTGCGCAAACAGGGCTTGCAAATCTGCCTGCAAGCGCGGGCAGGGGATGGCGTGCGGGGCCTCCTGCTTGCGACTGACAAAGCGGGCAAATGTGTGGCCATGTACGCTCAGCGGTAACTGGGTGCGCATCTCGGCATCCAGCTGCGCGCGGACATGGCTTTCCTGCAAGGCTTGCGACCAGTAAATATCGCCCAGTAATGCCGACAGTTCGGTTTGAGCCAGCGTGCCGGGGTGAAAGGCCAGCCGTAACAAGCGTAATGCGGTATCCACCATGGGCCAGCGGTGCAGTGGCAAGCCCAGCGAAAATTCATAGCAACGGGGCAGCTCAGCCTGTGCCGGATCCAGTGTCTCCGGGTGCAGACAGTCATCCAGCAGGTTGGCCAGCGTGTTGCGCCAGGTATCCAGTGCAGGCACCACAATCGCCAGTCTGGCCTCAGGGTGCGTTGCCAAGTGCTGTTGCGCCCAGGCCACCGCGGCACGGCACTCTGCCAGGCCGTCGCTGTAAGACATGCGCACAGTGCTGACACTATCTACCTGAGGCTGCATATGGCTGACCTGCACACCCCGGTCGGCGAGCAGTTGCAGCAGGCGTTGCAAGTGCGGGTTAATGCGGTCAAACCCTGCCAGTTCGATATGGCCCGGCAATGGCAGCGTGGATTGCGTCAGCTGTTCGAGTTGCCACGCCTGGTAACGCACGCTTTCCAGCATGCCACTTTGTTTGCACAATTGCTGAAACTGTTGTCGCCAGCGCAGAAACTGCCGGGTCTCTTCGCTGGTGTCCGTCATGTCGAGGCTGATGTTCCACTCGATGACGTAGCGATTGGCTTCCATCGCCGCGCTGGCCAGCCCGCTGGTATTAAATAACTCCGCAGCTTCGTGGCGTTGCAGGCTCTGACTGATGGCCTGCTGCCAGAGCAAGGCTTCCTGCGTATTGTCCAGCACTCCCACAGGGGCCAGGTCACAGGCAATCTGGCCGCATAAAATGGCCTGCTCTATGGTCTGGTCCAGCCATGCTTGCAGCGGATACACCTGTGGGGATTGCCATTGTGCCAGCCCTTGACGCTGGTATTCTGCCTGCCGCCACTGGCGTATGCCTTGCGCCAGCCGTGGCGAGGCACAGAGCGTGACCGTGTGTGGATGCGGGGTATCTGAAGCAATCGACATGCAGCGTTGTGAGGAGATAGTTAACCGAGTGGCTATTTTATAAGATAATGTAGCGCATGAACGATAAAAATGACGCGAGAGGATGCAGGTACAGGCTATGGGGAAATTTTTAAAAGGGTTGTTCTGGTTAATCGTGCTGCCAGTGGCACTGCTTGCCCTGTATACCTGGGCAAGCCTGACCTGGGTGTATTCCTACGGGGAGAGGATTGGCTATGTGCAAAAAATTTCCAACAAGGGCTGGGTATGCAAAACCTGGGAAGGCGAACTGGTGCTGGTGACGGTGCCGGGGACGCAAGCCGAGAAGTTTTATTTTACGGTGCACGATGATGGCGTGATTGCCAAGATTAACGGCATTGCGGGTGAGCGGGTGCGCTTACTGTATAAAGAGCACAAAGGCGTGCCTTCCAGCTGTTTTGGCGAGACCAGCCATTATGTGTATGACGTTGAAGAAGTTAAAGAAGACTGATGGCCGACATCAAGAACTACATTACCCCTGAAGGCTATGCTGCGCTGGAGAAAGAGTTTCAATACCTGATCAAGGTAGATCGCCCCGAGGTGGTGCGCGTGGTGAGCTGGGCGGCCGGCAATGGTGACCGCAGTGAAAATGGCGATTACATTTACGGCAAAAAGCGCCTGCGCCAGATTGATGGCCGCATTCGCTTTCTGACCAAGCGCATGGAATCCGCTGAAATTGTGTACAGCCACACCCAAACCAATACTGAGAAAGTCTATTTTGGCGCCTGGGTCACCCTGTTCAACCTGGGGGATGATAGCGAGTTGCATATCCGGATCGTCGGGCAGGATGAGCTGGATCCGACTCAGGGTTATATTTCGTGGATTTCACCCATGGCCAAGGCACTGTTGGGCAAAAATCTCGGCGATAGCATCCGCGTGGTGACGCCAGCGGCTGAAACTGAATACGAGATTATCGATATCCGCTATGCATGACAGACATTTTTTAATGCCCATGCGGTAGAACCAAATACATTTGATATACTCATTCACACCATGCGCAAGCGTTTTTGCATTTTCCTGATCTGCTGGCTACCATGCTTTGTCATGGCGGCCAATGTCATGGCATTGCAAATGCAATTGGCGCAAAGCATGCCCCCAACCCTGCACCCCCAAACCCTGCAAATGGATATGCAGGCAACGATGGCAGAAATGCCTTGCCATCATGCAGCGCATGCTGAACATCAGCCCGAAACCAGTGGCGACAATGATGCGCAACCGCACCATTGTGCAGTGTGTGGCTATTGCGTGATCAGTAGTGGCGTGGCAACACTGCACTTTGTGCCAGGCACTTTCGTTGCACAAAGCCTGATGGCAGTTCCACGCTTTGTCTCGCTGCCAGTCCATTCCCAAACTTACCCACCCGCCATCAGACCGCCCATATTCAGTTAACAAACGCTGAATAATCAGGCAATGGCACATGGCTGCGGTGCACGCAGTGCGCGATTCTTCGTGTGGCATCGTTTTCTGTGTCGCGTGTATCTTGCACAGTCTTTTTCTGCACAGTCTTTTTCGCCCAACTATTCAGTGTTTGCTAAAGCACAGGACAACGTCGTCCACCACTTAATGCTTTACTGAATATGGAGGCTTTATGCTCAAGCAACTTTGTGTTGCCTCTGGCGCTTTTCTCCTTACCCCGTTGATGATGCCAGCCCATGCGGCGGCCTTAATGGGCTTTGAAGACAGCGCCATGCTCATGACCGAAATCGGTCGCTATAACCAGGAATGGATGTTGAACTACTCGCCCGCACTCGGGCATGCCATCGGCGTTGAACAAATGCGCATGTCCGGCAAAGGCGAGCAGGCCACAACCATCACTGGGGTCAATTACACCGGCTTGATCAAGCGCTGGAATTTACCTTCTGCCCAGGCCAATGTCTGGTTTAACGGAAGTGTTGGGGAGGCCAATGGGCAGTACGACGGGTTTGCCTATACCCCCAGCCTGCAGTTTGATGTGGAATCTACCCGGCTTTATTTTCTGGCCAAGGCGCGCATGATACGTGCACCGCAGATGAACTACGACACGGCTGCTGTACAGGCCGGATTTTCGTTCTATGAGGCTGGCTTTAACGATACCCAGCCCTGGTTAGTCATCGAAGCCAAAACCATGCGTAATAACGACCCCACCCTGCAACTGACGCCGGCCTTGCGCCTGATTAACAAAAACTACTTTCTGGAATTTGGCGTGACCAATCCATGGCAGGGCGAGGGCTTTGCGCCCCGGTTGAATGCCATGTTTGTGTTTTAACCCATACGATTTTTTAAAGGATACTGAAATGAAAAAATTATTGATTACCCTGATGTTGTCTGCCATGACCCCTGCGGCGTTTGCCGTAACCACGATCAAGGCAGAAGTGAATGGCATGGTGTGTGCGTTTTGTGCCAAAGGCATTGAGAAGAAGCTCAATGCCTTGCCACAAAAGCAGGCAGCCTTCGTTGACCTCAAAAGCCGCGTGGTGGCCCTGCAGTTAAAGGATGGCCAGGATGTTTCAAATGAAGCATTCAGCAAGGTGATCCAGGATGCCGGTTATGCGGTGGGCAAGCTGGAACGTGTCAACCAGACCTTAGAAGTTATTCAGGCCGAAGTGGCCAGGGCCGAAAAGGCAGGTAGCAAGTGATGGCGGCGGAAATCAATCATTTGCGGGCTACGAAACGGTTGAACCTGCTGTCGCTGTTCACCAGCGGGTCTACGCTGATCTGCTGCGCACTTCCGGCGACGCTGGTGGCGATTGGGTCGGTCGCGACCTTGACCAGCCTGATCAGCCACTTTCCGCAACTGATCTGGGTAAGCGAACATAAACCACTGGTGTTTGGAGTGGCGGGGGTCATGCTGCTGCTGGCCGGCATCATGCAATGGCGGGCGCGTGATTTGCCTTGTCCTGTGGATGCACAACTGGCACGCCTGTGCATGCAAACGCGTCGTCAAAGCCTGTGGATTTACAGGTTCTCAGTGACAGTGTTTTTGATTGGCAGTTTTTTTGCATTTGTTGCGCCGTTGCTCATGTAAGCTTCTACTTAATTGGCACTGAAACCAGCCCCATTTTCGCGTTTGCGGCGATGGGGTTTTTTGTATAATGGCTTGCTGTGCATGCGAGAATGATTGGCATGGTTTCTATCTATGTGCACATGATTGTTGAGAGGTGCTCAAGAAATGTTGTAAATGAGCCGTCAATGAGGATAAATGACCTGATGTCATCACATTGAAATTTAAAACTGATAAAAAAGCTACGCACACGATTGCGTCGTCAACGAGAGTATAGATATGCAGCCACCGATCATCCTTGATATAGAAGCCTCCGGTTTTGGCGTGGGTAGTTACCCGATTGAAATTGGCTATGCCTCTGCCAATGGCGAAACCTGGTGTGCATTGGTGCAGCCGCAAGCAGAATGGCTACATTGGGATATTGAGGCAGAAAAACTGCATCAGCAATCACGCCAGCATTTAATGCAACATGGTGTGCCTGCCTGGCAAATCGCCAAACATCTGAATTTAACGTTTTCTGGTCAAACCTTGTATAGCGATGCCTGGTTTAATGACTTTGTCTGGCTCAGTTGTTTGTATGAAGCGGCCAACATGCAGCCCAGTTTCAAGCTGGAGGACTTGCGTGTGATTTTGAGTCCGCAGCAGGCGGATATCTGGCATCCAACCAAGCAGGCGATTATGGCGTCTTTGACCATGGAGCGGCATCGCGCATCGATTGATGCTAAAGTTTTGCAACTGACATGGATGGAAACCGTGCAACCAAGGGTTTCCGTCCCGGCCTGACAGGGCCCACCTCCTGCGTCATACTAGTGAGCGGCATGCGCGTTTTGTGCATTGCGGCGGTTATTTTTCGCATCAATTCAGCTACACTGCACTTCTTGCATTTTCTGCGTTTATCACACCAACCAACATGACAGCCATGCTGCCTTTGAATCGACAATACGATATTTTTTGCAAAGTGGTTGATAACTTTGGCGACATCGGTGTGTGCTGGCGCCTGGCGCGGCAGTTGGTGGACGAGCACAACGTTTCGGTCAGGCTATGGGTTGATGATTGGGTGTTGGCCCAGCAATTTGCCGGGCATGGATATCCCGGGATTGCGCTACAGCCCTGGACCGCAAAAACCGAATCGACAGCGCACACCGAGTGCGGGCAGGCGAGCTCCGTGGTGATTGAAACATTCAGTTGCGGTATTCCTGAATCTTATCAATCCGCCATGCTGGCTGCGCAATCCATCTGGCTCAATATTGATTATTTATCCGCTGAAAACTGGGTCGAGGACTTTCATGGACGTCCATCCCCCCAGGCGAACGGACTGGTACGCTGGTTTTTCTATCCAGGCTTTACGCCACGTACTGGCGGGTTGCTGCGAGAGGCCAGCCTGGCCACTTTGCAAGCCGATGTCGCAGCGCAGGCTGATGCCTTCTGGCAGCGCCTGGGCGTTACGCCATCAGTGGCCGGACAGATGACGGTTTCATTGTTCTGTTATGCACATGCCCCGCTGACGGCCTTGCTGCAATGCTTTGCAGACTCCAAGCAGCCGTTACGACTGCTTGTCCCTGAGTCAATTGCGCCCATGGTTGCGAGTGCGCTGGATTTGCCTGCCTTCACCGCTGGGCAACACGTGCAGCATGGGGCGTGCGAACTCTGCGTGATTCCGTTTTTGTCGCAGCCTGACTATGACCGTTTGTTATCCCTGTGTGACGTTAATTTTGTGCGCGGTGAAGATAGCTGGGTGCGTGCCATTTGGGCGGGCAAGCCGATGGTGTGGTTGCCTTACCAGCAAACCGACGATACCCATTTGCAAAAGCTGGCGGCTTTTTTGCGCCATTATCTGGCGCTTGCCAAGCCAGCAGTCGCCGCAGTGGTTCAAGACATGATGCAGGCATGGGCCAGTGGCAGATTTGAATATGCGCATTGGGCTGCTTTTCTCGACCATTATTCCGAGCTTTCCCGTCACAGTGTGCTGGTGGCCAGCCAGCTGGCGCAAACCGCTGATTTGGTGACTAACATGGTGATTTTTATTGAGAAATTGCAAAAAAATCGGGTATAATGCGCGGCTTTATTATTCCCACATTCAATTAAAGGCATTGTATGAAAATCGCTCAGGACTTACGCGTAGGCAACGTGATCATGATTGGTAATGATCCTATGGTAGTAGTGAAAGCCGAATACAACAAATCCGGCCGTAACTCAGCGGTCGTAAAAATGAAAATGAAAAACTTGTTGACTGACGCCCCGAGCGAGAACGTATACGCAGCGCAGGACAAGTTTGACGTGATCGTGCTGGAAAAGAAAGAAGTGACTTTTTCTTACTTTGCTGACCCAACCTACGTATTTATGGATGCTGAATACAATCAGTACGACGTAGATGCCGAGTTTATGCAAGATGCACTGCCATATCTGGAAGATGGCATGCCTTGCGAAGTACGCTTTTATGATGGCAAAGCGATTTCCATCGAATTGCCAACCACTGTTGTGCGCGAAATCACTTACACCGAGCCAGCTGTTAAAGGCGATACTTCCGGTAAAGTGATGAAACCTGCCAAGATTGCCACCGGTTTTGAAATCCCGGTACCGCTGTTTGTCAGCCAGGGCGACAAAATCGAAATCGATACCCGTACCGGCGAATACCGTAACCGTGTGATGAAATAATCACTGCGATTTGCATGCTTTTAGAAAAACCCGGGCTTGCCCGGGTTTTTTATTGTATTTCACCAGCAGCTGATGCTCGGGGAGTCTTGTTATCGCGGAAATGGTTATTTCGATATTGGGAAATGTTGCAATGCTGGCGGGGAATCATTCACTGGTGAGTCGGTAGTTTTTCTTTGACAATCGCTGACAGCTTTACATCATCTCAATCAGCAAGGGGGTTGCAATGCGTCATTGTTCTGTATTTGGTGTGCACTCATGTCTGGCCATGGCCATGTTAGTTACAGCTGTTTTCTCCGGGGCAGCGGTCGCGGCAGAGGCTGATGCACGCTCCTTAAAGCATCCGCTGATTGGCTATTGGGAGGCCAGGTTGCCGGATTCAGGCTGCATGGAAACCTACTGGTTTAAAGAAGATGGGACCGCGGTGTTTACCAGTGGCGACGAGCAACTGGAAGCGCGCTATGAGGTCACGCCACAGCCGGATGCGCATGGTTTTTTCAAGTTAAGCCATCGCGTGACCTTGAGCAACAAGGCGCAGGACTGCACCAAACAGACTTCTGAGATCAATACCGAACAAACCACCTATTTACTGTTTCAACCAGATGGGCGCTCATTGATTTCTTGTGACAATGATGACCCTTCACTGGAAAGCTGTTTTGGTCCGCTAGAGTTAAAAAATAACGCCGACAAAAGCTTGTAATCTCGATTGCGGGAGCCAGGTATGCAAGTGTCCCCCTCGTTTTTAAGCAGGCTGCTCAGGCCTGTCATGCCTGTGCTGGTGCTATGTGGAGGCTTGGCGCTGGTGACCTCCTCACAGGCCTTGATTCATGGCATGCCTTTTCCGGCACTGGCCATTTCCACTGTAAAGCTCAGCATACAGCATGAGCATTATCTGCGCTCCATGGGCACCTGGGAGTATTACGACTCGATGTGCAGCGCGGTGATTGTTGGCCGCCAGCCACTGACCCTGCTGACGGCAGCGCATTGTCTTAGAGAGGTGAAGCTGACCGGGCCGAAAGAGTTACCCGACGTGACTATTGCTCAGGCCCCGTCACTGGGCATGGAGGCGTTGCACCTGCGGCAAGCCTTTTATCGCCCCTATGAGGAGGTATCTGAAGATGTCACCAAGGATGTTGCTATCCTCGTGTTTGACGCAGAATTACACAGTGGCATACAGCCGGTGCGTATCCATCTCAAAGAAAAACTGCCTGACGCACTGATGATTTGCGGCTATGGGCGTGGCTATCAGGAGGAGGATACACGGCAGCCACGCTGCGCCGAACGTGCGCTGTTACGTGACCTCTCTGACTTTTATCAGGTATTGCCGCAAACCTACGAAGCGATGGACGAGATGCTGCATATCAAGTCACGCGCCCAGTTTGACTATACGAAGGAGCTGGTACACGCTGAAAAAGCCCTGCTTGCGGTGAATCGGCTGGGTGCGCAATCTCAATATGACCAACATCTTGCCATGCCGACCGTGGGTGATTCTGGCGGCCCATGGATGCTACTCAATGCACGCGGGCAATATGAGCTGGTGGCAATCACCAGCCTGGTGGAGCGTTTTTACAATAAAAGCCCGCACTGGACATTTTTTGAGCGCGACGTGCCACTCTCGGATTTTCCATACATTGCGTATGGCTTGAAGTTAAATCACCCCGAAGTGCTCGGCTTTTTGCAATATGCGCGCAACAGTGGGGCCGATATACAGTTTGTATTGGCAGACCCCGCCTGGGAAACTGAAGTCACCTCACCGCCGGAAGAAAACCCACCTGTGCAGTAAGGCCGTAAAAGTCATCGCCAAATGGCAGGCCTCAACCCATGCGTGTAAGTGCGTTGCTTGTGTCTGGTGCCAGTCCTCAACCCTGAGTCAAAAGCCTTAACTAGGCACCTGCACTGATTGATGCGCCATTCAGTTTGGCATCTACTTCCAACTCGGCAGCCAGCCAGTGGTCCATATGATTAGTGTTGAAACCATTTTTTTCAGCAATATAATAGGCGGCAGTTTCGATCATTCTGTAACGTTCTTCACTGGTAATGACTGAAGATTTGGCTGCTTTTTTACGCGGGGCAGCCGACTTGGCTGTGGCTTTAGGCGCCGCTGTTTTAGAGGCCGCTTTTTTTGCAGGGGAAGTTTTTTTACCTGTGGTTTCGGTGGATTTAGTTGTTGCCATACAATCTCCTTGGTCTGGAAGTGAATAAAGCATTCAGGCTTTTGGCCTTTGTTGATATCTTATTCAATACAATAGCTTAGCGTCAAGATATCCGTTGCTTGAACAAGCACGGGATTTGATCTGTATTAAACGTTTGCGAATACACTGCGCTATCAAGCTGCATATTTTTGAGTGTCACATCTTTCCAATGCAGCCTATTTGTGATGTAGTGCACGGGCACGCAAATTTAAGGACACCTGATGCACAAAAAAGCCCTGACTTCACTCACCGTATTGTTTTTTATGATGGGCTTTATTACCTGTCTTAACGATATTCTGGTGCCTTACCTCAAAGCCATTTTTGCACTCACTTATGCGCAGGCAGCACTTATCCAGTTTTGCTTTTTTGCAGCCTATGGGCTCACCTCCATCCCGTTCAGCAAGCTGATTGAGCAGGTCGGTTACCAGAAGGGTATGGTCATCGGCTTTGCGCTGGCGGCAATGGGTTGTCTGCTGTTTTACCCGGCCGTGTTATTACACACCTATGCCTTATTTCTCGGCGCATTGTTTGTACTGGCATCGGGCATTGTGCTGTTGCAAGTGGCGGCGAATCCATGCGTGTCCGTCATTGGCCCCAAAGAAACCGCCTCGTCGCGCCTTACCATGGCACAGGCATTTAATTCACTGGGGACGTTTATCGCCCCGTTCTTTGGTGCCTACTATATTCTTTCCGGATTAACCAACTCCGTATATGCAGAAGGTGTGGTGTACCCATATTTCCTGATTGCAGCGGTGCTGATTGTGATTGCGCTGGTGCTTTCCCGCATTAACCTGTTTGGCATGGAAAGCGGAGAAGCCGATGACAGCCGCTGGTCAGAAGTCTTGAAAGAAAAAAGCCTGCTGCTGGGCGTGATTGGTATTTTTGCCTATGTCGGCGCCGAGGTGGCGATTGGCAGTTTCCTGGTCAATTATGTGATGGAAATCAGCCAGGTTGCGGCCACTCAGGCAGCCCCGCTGGTTGCACTTTACTGGGGTGGCGCCATGGTCGGACGGTTTATCGGTATTTTTACACTGAAAATGTTTGCCCCTGCCAAAGTGCTCATCACGCATGCATTGCTTTCAGTCGTGCTGATTCTTTTCTCCATGCAAGCCACTGGCAACTTGGCGATTGCCAGTATGGCATTGGTCGGCTTGTGTAACTCCATCATGTTCCCCACCATTTTTACATTGGGTATCAAAGGCCTGAAAGCCGGGCAGGAGAAAAAAGGCTCAGGCTTGCTGGCAACCGCGATTGTCGGCGGGGCGATTGTGCCTTTGTTGACTGGCTTGCTAGCCGACCGCTTGGGATTGCACCATGCGTTTATATTGCCGGTAGCGTGTTATGTGTATATCGCTTACTTTGGTATGCGTAATTTGAAGCCCTAAATAATAAAGTCAGTTGGTATTACTGTACTTTCGCATGAAAAGGTTGACTCCCTCGAGCATGAGATAAGCTCGTTGTTTGTTTGATACTTCATCCCATTCACCATGGGCTGCCTGATTTCTTAAGCCAGCCCATGCTGTAATGTCCTTTGCATCTTGTTTGGATATCAGATCCTCTGCTAACAATACTTGGGTATAGCTATCTATAGATGGTTTTCGCTGGCCTAAGGAAATCTCTGCATCATCAATCCATGTTCGTAAGAACTCTTCAAGAGATGCGCCTACAAGAACGATCGGTGCCGCCGGATGAACCCCTTTAGCTCCGAGTAGTAACTGAGCCTGCTCCAGAAAGTCAGATACTACATCAAGCTGTGCTCGACGAGTTGGAGAAATCTCCTCAAGCAAGCCAGCCTCTATGTGCGAACGAAGTGCGTCTAGCGAGGAGTTCAGAACAGATGCGTAGTATTCAGAGATGCCACCAGCATTCTCAGCCATACGAACAAAAGAGCTTTTTGGACCAACAACTTGGATCATGAATTCTATTACTTGTGCCTGAATTCCACGTAGATGAGCGGATTGCTCTCCCCTCCCTATCGCACTGATTGAACTCTTCAGGCGATCAATATGTGTGAGAACGGTAATGTAGTCCATATAAACTATACCTATTATGTTAGCTACCTAAAGCGGCAGTCAAAATGAGCAATAAAATTTATTATTATTTGTTTATATTAATGATCTCATGCTTTTTAATAGCGAGATTAAATCAGAGTTTAGATATCAAATTTAATCAATTAATTAGGCAGATGTCCCACCCACCGTCAACCCATCAATCTTCAGCGTAGGCTGCCCCACACCCACTGGAACACTCTGACCTTCCTTACCGCAAGTGCCTACGCCGCTATCCAGCGCCATATCATTGCCTATCATGCTCACACGTTTCAGTACGTCAGGGCCGTTACCAATCAGTGTCGCACCTTTCACCGGGTAAGTGATCTGGCCATCTTCAATCATATAGGCCTCAGCGGCGCTGAATACGAATTTACCGCTGGTGATATCGACCTGGCCGCCGCCAAAGTTGGCGGCATAGAGGCCTTTTTTGACCGATTTGATAATCTCTTGCGGGTCTTTGTCACCATTGAGCATATAGGTGTTGGTCATGCGCGGCATGGGGATATGCGCATAGCTTTCGCGGCGGGCATTGCCGGTGAGATTCATGCCCATCAGGCGGGCGTTGAGCGTATCCTGGATGTAGCCGCGCAGGATGCCGTCTTCGATCAGCACGGTTTTTTCAGGGGCGTTGCCTTCGTCGTCCATAGTCAGAGAGCCGCGGCGGTCAGCAATCGTACCGTCATCGACAATGGTGATGCCTTTGGCGGCGACTTGCTGGCCGATCATATTGCTGAAGGCGCTGCTACCTTTGCGGTTAAAGTCGCCTTCCAGCCCGTGGCCGATGGCTTCGTGCAGCAAAATGCCTGGCCAGCCGCTGCCTAGCACGACTGTCATGCTGCCAGCGGGGGCAGGGCGGGCGTCGAGGTTGACGATGGCTTGATGCACGGCTTTTTGTGCGTAGTCCTGCAATACTTCATCGGTAAAGAAGCTGTAGTCAAAACGACCACCGCCGCCACTGGAGCCTTGCTCGCGGCGGCCATTGTGTTCGGCAATCACTTGCAGTGACACGCGTACCAGCGGGCGCACGTCACCGGCCATCACACCATCACTGCGGGCGACCATGACCACTTCGTATTCGGCAGCCATCGAGGCCATGACCTGGGTCACGCGCGGATCCTGTGCTTTGGCGTAACGCTCGAGTTTTTCCAACAGTTTGACTTTGGCATCTGCGCTCAGGCTGGCAATCGGGTCTTGTGGCAAATACAAGGGCAGGTGGCTGCGGGTGATAATGCTGTGGCCGGTTTTTTCCTGACCCAGGCTGGCAATGGCACGGGTGGCGTTGGCCGCTTGTTGCAGCGCATCGAGATGTATGTCATCGGAATAGGCAAATGCAGTTTTTTCGCCACTTACTGCACGCACGCCGACACCCTGGTCGATATTGAAACTGCCGGATTTTACCTGGCCTTCTTCCAGCCCCCACGACTCACTGCGGCTGTACTGAAAATACAGGTCGGCGTAGTCAATGTCGTGCGTCATCATGCCTGAGAGCACTTTGCTCAGGGCATCCTGATCGAGCCCGGTCGGGCGTAACAGCAGGTCGTTGGCAGTGGTTAAATGGGTTTGCATGGTCGCTTCACTTTTTAATGTATTCGGGTCAATCTGATACGTTGGAGTGCGTCAGAAACAAAGAGTGCCGCAACACACTCCATGATTTCATTAAATGGCCTTAATGGTTTTGTGTTTCAGGGCAGGCAGGCTCTGACGCAGGTTTTTAATATAGTTGCGGTTCACATTGGCCACTACAATGCCGGAGCCTCTGGGCAGGCGGTCCAGCACCACGCCCCAGGGGTCTACAATCATGCTGTTGCCGTGGGTTTCGCGGCCGGAAAGGTGATAGCCGCCTTGTGCCGAGGCAATCACATAGCACAGATTTTCAATGGCGCGGGCGCGCACCAGGGTTTCCCAGTGCGCTTTGCCGGTGGTTTCGGTAAAGGCTGAAGGCACCACAATCATATCCACTTCGCCCATGGCACGGAACAGCTCCGGGAAGCGTAAATCGTAGCAAATCGACAGGCCGATACGGCCAAATGGCGTATCAATCGCAACCACAGTATCGCCTGATTCTATGGTGTTTTCTTCATGGTAATGCTCGGTGCCCATGTCCAGCCCGAACAGATGGATTTTGTCATAGCGCGCCACTTGCTCGCCTTTGTCGTTATAGACCAGACAGCTGTTACGCACCTTGTTGGCATAGTGGCTTTCCATTGGTACGGTGCCGGCCACAATCCAGATTTTGTACTGCTTGGCGGTTTTGCTTAAAAACTGCTGTATAGGGCCATGGTCAGGCTTTTCACGTACGGTGACCTTGTCAAAATCTTTCAGGCCCATGATGCAGAAATATTCGGGCAAGACCACCAGTTTGGCACCCTGTTCAGCGGCCATTTTAATCAGGCGTTTGGCTTCGACCAAGTTGGCTGAGACATTGGGACTTGAGGCCATCTGTACTGCGGCAACTTTGATGATGTCATCCGTCGAGGTGGATTTCAGTTTTTTGGTTTTAGTTTCGGTCATGGCAGGTGCTCGTTACAAAGGTTATTAACGGATACTTCTTGCTGGAGACTGGGTGCTAGGTGCGGCCTTGTCTACTTCTGCTTCTTGCGGGTTATCCCATGTGCCCGTAATCATATACTCACTTGCACTGATTTTGTTAAGCGGATCTTTGAGCAGTTTTTGCGCTACAAAGGCGGCAACGCCTACGATGGGGCCGCCCGCCAGTGCTGCCAGCGAGAACGAGTCACTGATATGCGGCACGACTTTGACTCTCAAACGCTGGGTTTCTGCCTTCAGGTTGGTTTCCCCTTTAATTTTAGCCTCAGCGGCAGGGCCGGTCATAAACAGGTCGTCACTGCGCAAAATGCCGTCACGGATGTTGGCGGAGCATGTGATTTTGTCAAAAGCAAAGCCTTCACTGAACAAATCGCGAAAATCCAGGGTCAAGCGGCGCGGCAAACTTTGCAAGCTGAGCAGGCCCAGCAGGCGACCCACACCGGGTTGCACTTTCAGGATCTGGCCTTTTTCCAACTGCAAGTTGAAGTCTCCATCCAGTCGCTCTACGGCAAATTCGTGCGGGCTGCCGGGCCAGTTGATTTGACCGGCCATATTGCCACTGCCGCCCTTGATCATTTCACCGCCGGGCTGAAACCTTAGCAAGGTTTTGCCGAGGTTGCTTGAGGTCAGGTTGAATTTGAGTTGGGTTTGCGGGCCACGTACGGAATTTCGCCAAACCCCATCTGCATTCAGCTGACTGTCCGGATTGGTCAGTGCCATTTTCTGGATGATCCAGTTTTCACCACTGTTGAATGCTTTCAGCTCCAGGTTTCCTAATTGTTTATCCCCAAACTGGAACTCCTGCGCTGTCATCTCCAGTTCCGGATAGACCGTCGTTAAGCGACGGATTTCGCCGGGGGGCGCATTGTCGGTATCCATGCTGCGCGGGATGCGTAAATAGTTTAACTTGGCAATCAGCTTGTTTTGCCTGCCTTGCAGCCAGTCAGCATCGCCTGCCAGTTCCTGGCTTTGGATGGACAAGTGCAACCTGTCTTCAAGCGGGCTGATGCCGAGCTTGATCTGGTGCAGGTTGCGGTCAAAAATATGCAGTATCCCGGTGGTGATTTCAATAGTGTTGACGGGTATTCTGGCTGAGGCGTTGCTGTCACCGCCGGACTGCTGTTTAAAATACGCCAGCCATTCATCCACGTTCAGTTTTTGAAAGTCGGCACGCACGTTGATGCCGTCGGTGGCGGGGAAGCGTGGCGGCGTGTTGATCGCGATTTCGCCCGCTTTGATGCTGGTTTCCTGGCCAGCATGATTGCGAATCAGGTTGGCATGTATCCAGTCATCGTAATGCACGTCAATTTTGTCCTGCTGACTGTTTTCCTGTCGCAGGCGAATCTGTAAATTGGCCGCTGCGTCTGCGCTTTTGTTGAGTGGCGCAGGTAGATTGGTCGACATGCCAATTAACTGTGATTGAATGTCTATCCTGAGGCTGGGTTTTTTGACCAGGATATTGGCTTTCCAGTCTGTCGTGCCATGCAGCGCACGCGTCAGCAGGTTGTTATCTATTTTTCTCAATGCGGCATCCGTCATGCGTCCGCTGCCTTGGATCACAACCGATTTGTCACTGCGTGTGGACAGGCTGAGTATGGCAGGGTTGTCGAACAACACCAGCTGTACATTTTGGGCCTGCAGCCCTTTTTCGTTAAATTTTAAATGGCCATTCATGGCATGCATTTCGGGTACGCCTAACTCCAGATTGGCCGCAAGGCTACCGTTTTTGATGGCGTAGTCACCCTGAAATTGGGCGGCATCCACATTCTCTAGCGGTATTTGCAAATCAAGGCGCAGCTCCGCCTCTCCGCTGGCTTTCAGGTCGTCGGTGAATCCCATGACGACTTCTCTCACCGGGCTGCTATTGACAAATTTTACGCCCTGATCGACCCCGCCATGCGCCATTGACTTGATATTGAGCATCGGCCAGTCAGCATCCAGCCTGGGGATTTCGACATGGGCTTGCGAGATGCGTTGCCCGACGGTCATGCCGTTTTTGACCTCGATATCCATGCGCTTGCCTTCAAACTTAAGAAAGGCTTCGATATCACTGACAATCGGCCAGCCGGTGCCGTAGTCAAGTTTGGCATGTTCTACCTGTGCGGTAACACGAAACAGCCCGAGTGCAGGGTTTGCGCGATGCGCCGCATCCACAAACGGAAAGTCGTTCACGCGTCCTTTGACAATGACTTCTCCATGTTTGATCAGTCCCGACAAAATGGAACTGTCCAGCCAGTGCAGGGTGGATTCGCCCAGCATGTTCGGGTAGTAGAAGGGTGCAAATTTGGCATCGCCACGTTCAATCTGGCTTTGCAATTGTATGGTGTCTCCACCGCTGGCGCCCAGTTGGTATTCTGCATTCAGGCGCAGTGCCAGATGTGCATTTTCAAACTTGAGATCACTGGTTGAGATCAATATTTTTTTGCCGTTGTTGTCCCAGCGAATATTGCCTTCCAGCCGGTCTATCGGCAATGGCCAGCGCAACAATCCCGCAGTATCTATGCTGGCTTGCCGCGTATCCAGGCGCAAACTGCCCTGATTCGGGTGGGCTGACAACTGCCCGGACCAGTTTTTCAGTCCGGGAATCTGTGCATAGGCTTCAGTGCTGACGGCGCTGAGCGAAGCTTCCAGATCGTAATCCTGTAAAACATTTTTTGCGAATTGCCAGTTGAGTTTGAGTTGGTTGGCGGTGCCTGTTGGGGCGATATTTTGCAAGTGTGCTTTGATCGGCGAGTCAGCCGGCAGCCATTCCGCCAGTGCAGGACTGTTTTGCAGGGCAAGTTTTTTGATGGTCAGTGTGCCTTGCTGTGTATCCTTGCCCAGCACCAGCTCCCCTGTGGTGTCTTCAAGTTGCAAGCCAGGCTCTAGATCTGCCGACAGGTGTTTCACATTCAATACCGAGCCTTCGCCATTGCGTTGCCAGCGAATTTCACCGCGCAGTGATTTTGCCTGGAATGATTGCGCATGCTGCGGAGGCGACAGTGACAGTTGTTTAAGGTCCAGTTGTGCGGCTAGCCGCGTAATCTGATTGGCCTCAAATGCCAGGGTGGTAACCAGTTTGCCCTGGCCTTTATGGACTTTGACGGGAATGTCCAGCCACGGCTGCCAGACCGCAAGGTCTGTTTCAGGGATGCGCAGGGTGGTCTCGCCGTGCCAGGATTGCAGACGCGCAACGTCGTGGCCAACCAGTGTAGCTTCCAGAAAAATGCGTTCACGCGTGCCGTGTGATAGCAGGCTGTCAAGGTGGACTTGGTGGCGACCTAGCAAGCGCTGCCATACAGGGGTCAGCATTTCGATGTTGAGGTCGCTTAATATCAGTGGCGGTGCCTGACGTAATTCATCGACCCAGGTGACCGTGGCGTGTGAAACTTTGATGCGTCGTTGCGCGAGCAGCCAGTTGCCAAAAGCCGGGTTACCTTTGCCTGACATCGAAATGCCGGCCAGAAAAATTTCTCCCGTGGCTGTACGCCGAACAACCAGTTTGGGTGCGTCAATACGCAGGCTGACCAGTCTGGGCGACAGCAGCATGACACTGCTCCAGGAAAGTCTTGTTGTGACTTCGGTGAGTTTGAGGGCTGCTCGCTCTTGCTTGTCGTATAAGACGATATCGCCTAGTGTGATCTGCGGTGTAATGCCGCGCCAGCGCACGGCAATATGGTCAATACTCACCTTTTGTTGCAGCGACTGTGTGAGGGCCTCGGCGATACGGTTTTTATAATCGTTAATGTGCGGGAATACATAAAATTGCAACACCCCGATGGCCGCTGTCAATGCGATGAAAGTAGCCAGAAAAAAGATCACTAGCCAGCGTTTGATTTTTTGCAAGGACATATCGTTTATGAGGAGGGGAATCAGGATGATTTTATTGAAGGACTATTTTACTCGAAAACAGTTGCATCGCGGTGCCGGATAGCGCCTCAGGCATGAATTTGCAAACAAGCAATTTTTCAATGCAGTCTGGAACGAATCGTTTAGAATGCAGGCTTTGTTTTTTAACTCAACGAAATGTGAATGCAATGAAAGTAGTCGTCAGTGATTCAGTGTAAACAGCTGAGCTTCTCACGTGCGGGTAAAACGCTGGTTGAACAAGCGGGCTTCCAGTTGCACCCTGGTCATCGTGTCGGTTTAACCGGGGCTAACGGGGCGGGTAAATCCAGCCTGTTTGCCTTGTTGCTGGGGCAGCTGCTGCCAGACAGTGGTGAATTGTTGCTGCCACCTGACTGGGTGATGGCGCATGTGGCACAGGAAACCCCTGCGCTGGAACAGTCTGCGCTGGAGTACACACTGGATGGCGATGCAGAGCTGCGAGACTTGCAACACAAGCTTGCCCAGGCCCAGCAACATCCCGAACAGGATCAAACCCGGGTGGGCGAGTGGCATCAGCGCCTGGCCGATATTGATGGCTACAGTGCCGAGGCACGGGCCAGCACCTTGCTGGCTGGGCTGGGGTTTACCCAGGATCAGTTGCAGCGCCCGATCAGGGATTTTTCTGGCGGCTGGCGCATGCGCCTTAATCTGGCACAGGCACTGATGTGCCGCTCCGATGTATTGTTGCTGGATGAGCCGACAAACCACCTGGATATTGAGGCCGTGATCTGGCTGGAAAGCTGGCTTAACAGTTACCGTGGTACCTTGCTGTTGATTTCGCATGACCGTGAGTTTTTGGATAATACGGTCAATCATATTCTGCACATTGAGCAGCGTACACTGACTTTATATCGCGGTGGTTACAGTGATTTTGAGCGTCAGCGCAGCGAGCGGCTGGCCTTGCAACAAGCTGGGTATCAAAAGCAGCAGGCGCAGATGGCGCACCTGCAACAATATATTGACCGTTTTCGTGCCCAGGCCACCAAGGCCAGGCAGGCGCAAAGCCGGATCAAAGCCCTTGAGCGCATGGAGTTGATCAGTGCTGCCCACGTGGACTCTCCGTTCAGTTTTTCTTTTCGTGCACCGGCACAGGCCCCAGACCCTTTGCTAGTCCTTAATCACGCCAAGCTTGGCTATGCCGAAGAAGTGTTGGTGCGGTTGGACCATCTTGCCATTCGTCCCGGTGAGCGCATCGGATTGCTGGGAAAAAACGGTGCAGGTAAATCCACCCTGATCAAAGCCCTGGCGCAATCTGCCACCTTGCTCGGCGGGGACCGGGTAGAAGGCAAAGACCTGCGTATCGGTTATTTTGCGCAACATCAACTGGAACAACTGATTGCCACGGATTCCCCTTTGCAACATCTGCTGCGGCTGGATCCCAATACGCGTGAACAGGAATTGCTGGATTTTCTGGGTGGTTTTGATTTTCGCGGTGAAATGGCCAAAGCGCCCTGCGGTGCATTTTCCGGGGGTGAAAAATCACGGCTGGCACTGGCCATGCTGATCTGGAACCGGCCTAACCTGATATTGCTGGATGAACCCACCAACCACCTTGACCTTGAAATGCGGCATGCGTTATCCATGGCCCTGCAAGCGTATGAAGGCGGCATGGTGATGGTGTCGCATGACCGCACGCTGTTAGGCACCTGTTGCGAGCAGTTTATGCTGGTGGCAGAGGGTAAGGCCACTATTTTTGATGGCGATCTCGATGATTACAAAGCCTATCTGCAACAGCAGCCATCCACGCATCATGCCTTGCCAGCCACCACAGTTGCAGCCAGGCAAAATAATTACCATCAGCAAAAGGCTGACAGGCAGGCCCGGCTGGCTGAGCGTCGGCCACTGGTCAAAAAACTGGCGCAGCTGGAAACGCAGATGACGGCCCTGGCTGAGGCCGAAGCCGAAATGCAGCAGCAACTGGCTGCCCCTGACATTTACCAGCCCGAGCAAAAGCAGGCTTTGCAGGCATTGCTTGTCCGGCAGGCCGAAAACCAGCGGCAGCTCAATGACGTTGAGAGTGCATGGCTGGATGTGCAGTCAGCGCTCGACGCCTTGCCTGCATCTGAATAACACTGGACTGATGCTTCCTTCATATGCGTTAAAAAATAGTTGAGGGTGTTTTGATAACACGCAACCATTTCTTGTAAAGACAATCTATAAAGTAAAGGAATACATGGTGGAAATGACGTATACCCAGCGATTAAAGCTCTTGCATCAGCTTTGCTTGGCAGAAACTTCGCAGCCAGACCTCGAGCGAGGTGTGGATTTCGATGCAATGGATGTAGAAGATTCTGCGCATTATGTATCAAGTTATGCCGCATTCAAGGCGATTCAGGAAGCGGGGCGTCAACCGGCCGAGGAGTTTCGCAGTGACTTTGATATGTTGGGTGTCTATCAATGTTATGCGTTGATGATTTATGCGTTTTTGATGATGCCATTGACCCAGGAGGGGCATCAGCCGGATTACACCCGTGCGCAGATTACGATTGCCAAAACGCTGTTTAGCGGCATTCCGCCCGAAGTGATGGCCGAAATTATCGAGTCCGGTTTGCACAAGTTTAAATTGATTGCAGAGGCCGATGCCGAGCATTGGTTAGAGTATCGCGAGAATCTGGATAAAGTGACCATCAGTTTTATTGTGGCTGCCACGGATGATGAAAGTCCACATAGCACAAAAGAGGTATTGCCTTTGTTTGGGCAATTGCTCAGTCAGTTATGTGAGGCTTTTAGCGCTGCCTGAATGAAGTCATGATGTGATTGGATATGTTAATATTATTTAATAATGCAATTACACATTGAAAACTTGGGTAAAAAACTGTTCTTAACGCTTGTTAATCAAATTGTTTGTTCTATAAGATTAATGTTCGATGCGATGGTTCGCCCATTTCTGTCTGGTATTTTTGAAATGCTGCGTCCCTTGAATTAAAGAGCTATTTCAATAGGTAATGGCTCTTATCAAAAGGATATCAATGAGTAAATTGCTTTTAATAGATGATGACGTCGAACTGGCAAACATGCTGAAAGAGTTTTTAACCCAGGAAGGGTTTACGGTCAGTCTGGCGCACGATGGCGTGACAGGTGAGCAGTATGTGCTGGCCGGTAAGTTTGATCTGGTGATTCTGGATGTGATGATGCCTGGTCAGGATGGTATGCAAACATTAAAAAATATCCGTCAGCATTCGGATATCCCAGTCATCATGCTGACCGCCAAAGATGATAACGAAGGCCGCATTGAGGGCCTGGAGGGCGGTGCGGATGATTATGTGCAGAAGCCATGCCTGCCGCGTGAGCTGGTGGCCAGAGTCCGTGCCATTTTGCGCCGGCACTCGGGAGATGCGCCTAAAGGCAATGACATCATTGTCGGTCAACTTGTCGTGTCCAGCGAACGCCGCAAAGTGTTTTGGGGAGATCAGCCGATTGTGTTCACCAGTACTGAGTTTAGCCTGATAGAAATACTGGCCAAAAATGCCGGTACGATTGTGAGTAAGGAAGACCTCTCAATCAAAGCGCTTGGCCGTTCTCTGGTCAAGTACGACAGAAGTATCGATGTGCATTTGAGCAGCATCCGTCAAAAAATTGCTGAAATTTCCGGCGGTGTGAATGTTATTCAAACCATTTATCGTGTAGGCTATCAATTGGTTCGTGAATAATATCTGAACGGTGATGGTGTGTGATGGGGCGCCTGTATTGGAAGATTTTTGCAGCACTTTTTCTGGCGCTGATTTCAACTGTCATCACTGTTGGTAATATCGTGCAATGGGAAATTCGTCAGAATTCTCCCGGATTTAATTACTCGACCACGCAAGGCCCTTCCAAAAAGATTCTCCAAGTACCACGTGCACCGGATGTCACCCCCGGAGTTTCAACCGTAAATGTAGCTGGCAGCAACAATGATCTCAACTACATACATTTGTTGCTTACCTTCCCGCTGACAGCCCTTGTTTTCTGTATTGTTTCCAGCCTGATATTTGCCAGTGTACTGGCCTGGTCTATCTCGCATCCCATCAAGCTATTACTTGAGCATTTAAAGCGTGCTGCAGAAGGAGACTTGCAAACACGCGTCAGTCCGAAGATAGGCTCCGGGCATGACGAATTTTCAGACCTGGGCGAAGCTTTTGACCTGATGGCGATTCGTCTCAATAACATGATCAAAAGTCAGTCGAATATGTTGCATCATGTGTCTCATGAGTTACGCTCGCCGCTCGCACGTATCCAGATGGCTGTTGGGCTGGTCATGCAGAACCCGAAAAAATTGCAGGATTGCATGCAGCGTGTGGAACTGGAAGCCATTCGTATGGAAAAGATGATTGCCGAGTTGCTGGAGATATTCAGGCTGGAATCAGGCATGCAAAAGCTGCGCCGTACCGAGGTCGATATGGTGACTTTGCTTAAAAGCATTATCAGTGACGTGCAGTTTGAGCGTCAGGATGCGAGGATACAACTCGTCTTACCCAAAACCCAGGTGATATTGTCCGGCCATTTGGAATTGCTGCATCGCGCCATTGAAAATGTCATTCGAAATGCCGTCAAATATGGACCGCCTGAGGGCGAGGTCATCGTTGAGTTGCAACTCAGCGCCAGGACTGGGGAGGTGGTGGTGGAAGTGCAGGATCAGGGTCGTGGTGTGGCGCAGCAGGAACTGCTGCAAATATTCAAACCTTTTGTACGTGGCCGAGAGACGACGCAAATTGAGGGGCATGGCATTGGGCTCGCGATTACCAAACATATTGTAGAAGCGCATGGCGGTTATGTGAAAGCTGCCAATCTCAACCCTGTCGGTTTTATGTTGCGTATTCACTTGCCGGTGGAAAGCAAACTGGTCGCTTAATCACTTGACTCCGCAACTCCTCGGAAATTAGGGGCAACAGTGTTAAAATAGATGGTTTTAAACAGTCTGATCCATCATGACAGCCCAATCATCCAATTCTCAGCCGCAAGGCGAATCCACCGCAGGTGAACCCCACCTGGACGAAAATCATGTGATTGCCGAACGTCGCGAAAAGCTGCGCCAACTGCGCGAACACGCGCAATCCAGCAAGGCGGCTGTGTTCCCCAATGACTTTAAGCCAGAGCATAAAGCGGCTGACCTGCAGGCGACCTACGCCGAGGCTGACAAGGAAACCCTGGATCCACAGGAAATCCCGGTCGTGGTTGCTGGCCGCATGATGCTTAAACGCGTGATGGGCAAAGCCAGTTTTGCCACCATTCAGGACAGCACCGGCCGCATTCAGCTTTATATTGCACGTGATGAAATTGGTGAAGCGCTGTACGAGAGCTTCAAGCATTGGGATATGGGCGATATTCTGGGGGCACGTGGCCGCCTGTTTAAAACCCGTACCGGTGAGCTTTCCGTTCATGTCACTGAATTACGTTTACTGACCAAATCGCTGCGCCCGTTGCCGGAAAAATTTCATGGTCTGCAAGATCAGGAAATCAAATACCGTCAGCGCTATGTTGACCTGATTACCTCCGAAGAAACGCGCGCTACCTTTCGTGCACGCTCACAAGTGGTCACAGCCATTCGCCAGTTTATGAACGAAAACGCGTTTCTTGAAGTGGAAACGCCGATGCTGCATCCGATTCCTGGCGGTGCATCAGCCAAACCATTTATCACCCATCACAATGCGCTGGATATGCAGATGTTTATGCGTATCGCGCCTGAGCTGTATTTAAAACGCCTGATTGTCGGCGGGTTTGACCGCGTATTTGAAATCAACCGCAACTTCCGTAACGAAGGCTTGAGTGTGCGCCATAACCCGGAATTCACCATGATGGAATTCTATGCGGCATATACCGATTACCACTGGTTGATGGATTTTACCGAGCAATGTATCCGTGCGGCGGCCATCGCCGCCAAAGGCACAGCCGTATTGAGCTATGCTGGCAAAGAGGTTGATTTAAGCAAGCCCTTTGAGCGCCTGACCATTGTGGGGGCGATTCAAAAATATGCCCCGGATTACAGCCTTGCGCAGTTGAACGACGCTGACTTTTTGCGCAAAGAGTTGCTAAAGTTTGGCGTAAAAGCCTTTGACCATGCAGGGTTGGGCGCTTTGCAACTCTCGCTGTTTGAAGAAACCGCTGAGAGCCAGCTATGGCAGCCTACCTATATTATTGATTACCCAGTGGAAGTATCCCCGCTGGCACGTGCATCAGACACGCAACCAGAAATCACCGAGCGTTTTGAGCTGTTTATCACCGGACGTGAAATCGCCAATGGTTTTAGCGAGCTGAATGACGCCGAAGACCAGGCGGCACGCTTCCATGCACAAATGAAAGCCAAAGAGGCTGGTGATCAGGAGGCGATGTTCTATGATGCCGACTTTATTCGTGCGCTGGAATATGGCATGCCACCTACAGGTGGTTGCGGCATTGGCATCGACCGACTGGTCATGCTGATTACCGACAGCCCCAGTATCCGCGATGTGATTCTTTTTCCGCATATGCGGTCCGAGCAATAAGCAAACACTGCTTTCCGAAAAAAAAGCCACCCTGACAGGTGGCTTTTTTATTGCATGACAGCGGACTAGTTATGTTTACTAGTTCCATACGCATTTATGTCATCAAATTGTCATATTCACTCTTCAAAATACGCCCCGTTGTATAGATAAATATTCAAACAGGGAAAAGTTATGAATTTAAAATTACACCGCATATTGTGTGCGGCGTTAGCTGGCGGCTTGCTTGCAGGTTTGTCTCTAACAGCTGTTGCTGACTCAACCGTTGATCTGGTACAGGCTCTGGTTTCAAAGGGCGTTCTCACCGAAGAAGAGGGCGCTTTGCTGATGAAAGGCAGAGACACCGAAGTAGACGTACAA
>CALRJH020000017.1:0-50651 GCA_943367475.1 Paenacidovorax caeni
CATTTCCTCTATTTTTTTTATTACTTCTTTTCTTGATTTTTTTATATCGTCTTCTGTTCCAAGTTCTCCATGAATATTCATTAAATCATCCCAACATGGATTATCTAGTGATGGGTCAATCTGTAAAGCCTTTTGGCAGAGCTCTTTAATTTCATGAATTAACTGTAATTTCTCGGTTGAGAATGCATCTCTCAATAGAATTGTTTTCGTATCAATAATTTTGGAGATCACTGATACAGAATATGGATTTAAATTTAAAGCTTCATCTAATGTTTTGAGTTTGCTCTCAATTTTTGTTTCAATTTCGGACTTAAGAATATAGTGATTTGGATTAAACTTATCTTCACTAATTAGCTGATTTGCAAGTCTTAAAGCTTCATCAACGTTACTTGTTTGCCTATACGCGCTAATAAGCAGATTTATGATTCGTATTTTTCCACTATCTGATAAATTATGCTGTAGAACAAATTTCCCCTTTTCAATCACATCCAAAAACTTACCTGATTCAAGTAATTGTTGCATTTCAACAATACTAATTAAATCTTGGTCGTTTATTTGATTATCTAAATCTCCTTCTTTGTTAATTATTAAGTTCAGAAGATTGCTTTTGGCATGCTGCTTTTTTAAGGTCTCATAAGCATCTTTTAAAATTTGGGAGTTTGTGTTTTGAAGCCAAGAAGACTTAAGCAAGTTACCTACCATTTCGGATGGTTTTTTAGAAATAGATAAGGTTGATATTGGTAATTCTGCTTTGTTATTGTCATAGCAGTATATTTCGGCAAATAATTCGTCGAAGCCCTCAATTTCGACAAAATAAACTTTATCGCGCCAAAGAAGTTTTTTTAAGTCTTCCGAGATTTCCGAATTAGGTCTTAAACACCAATACACACCATGTTTAAAATAGGTTTCATTCTTTAGCAGTAAAGAAAGAATGTCCATGATTGATCTGTCGCAACCTGAGTACCCGACAACTATTAACCCATAGTCTTTAGCAAACTCTATGAACTTCGACTTCATGTTTTGCTCAAGAGTTTCTGTCTCTCTGGTCGTAGCTTTTATATCATCGAAAAGATAATCGCCATGGAGTTTAATAATCTTAGGTCTTTTAGATGTGACTGTGATGCTATCAATTGACGAATCATGGGCGCAGACAATCGGACGATGAATGCTATAGAAGTAAAAAGCTTCATTGATAAGATCGTCAAAGTTAGTTGTGAATATGGTGTTGAAATATGTTTGATTTACTAGTGATGTTAGATACGCATATCCAAGGGAAGGGGTTTTGTTTGCAACTTCCTTTTCGACAAAAATACGGCGCTGTCTTTGTAAGTCATATTTACGTTCAAATAATGAAGAGTATTCACGCGAAGGGTCGTACCATTCAGACTCTTTGGTTTTTAAAAAGTCTATTTGTAACTCAGTAGACTCTTCATTGTAGCCACGCTCTTTACATAAGTCAGTCCGCCACTCTCGAATAAGTTCGGATGCGGATCGGATTCCTGATGTTATGGAGCAACCTGCACCCAGTAGCAAAGTATAGTTTGGATTGTCGTCATTTCTGTTCTTAATAAATCTTGCTAAATCCTTGACTGACTTTCTTTTTCCACCCAATTGGCTTGAAATATCACTTATTTTCATAAACCACCCTATTTATTGTTATTAAGACGAAATTATGATTATTTAATCATAAGAAATATTACTCACTTAAACAAACTAATCTTTAATTAATTGTTTGCGAAATGTTAATACACACTCAATATTTCTTTGGGTACTTAATTGGTTTTTTTGATATGTCGACAATTTGTGAAAGCAGTTATGTGAGGTGAAAACCTCTGTTGATTAATGCTCTTAGTTTTAGTAATAAAGATCTATCTAATCAATCCGGAAATCGCCTTGAACTGCGGATGCGTTGCCCCCTGCATGGGCTCAAACAGCATGAGCATGAAACACGGGGTCGGGTCTAGCTATGTAGCATTTCAATGCTTTAATTTAGCTCATATCCATACATTCATTGCGTCCAATCTTCCATTTTTAAGCCTTCAATCCGTTCAAAGTGCCTGGTGTTGTGCGTCACTAAAATCAAGTTTTCGGCGAGCGCATGGGCGGCGATCATGACATCTAAGTCACCAATCGGCAGGCCAGTTTTGCGCAGTTGAGCGTTAATGGTGCCGTATAAATCTGCGGCTTGCGTTGTCCAGACTAATGTTGGCGTGGCTTCTAGTAGCAAGTCAATTGTGGTGTGTCGTTTGTCATTGGCATTAAGCAACTCTTGTCCGTAGCGGATTTCGGCACGGGTGACCACCGAGATGGCTAATTCGTGAGCTCTTAATGTGTGTTCAACGCGCTGTTGCAATGCGATATGCTGTTGCTGCGTAAAGTAGCCAATCATGTTGGTATCCGCAAAATAGCAAATCATGGATGTATTTTTTCTTGGGTGTTGGCTTGGTCATCGTCGGCAAACGGGTTGCGCGGTGGTGCGTAGGTGCGGTCAGCTAAAAAATCGTCTGGCAAAGGATTTTCTTTTAGCATTCTAAACAACGTGTCTAATTTAGATTCATCGTTGACCACAGGCTTTAAGGTAATTTCACCGGTCACTTCATTTTTGCTAATCCACATTTCGGTGGCTTCCACACGAAAAGCTTTGGGGAGCCGCACGGCTTGGCTGTGACCTGTATTAAACACTTTAGCAGTCGCTTGCATCATGCACCTCCATTTTGTATCTACACAATCATATATACATCAGCACGTTTTTTGTGCATAAGCTATTTTGTTGAGATGCCTACCTGATCAGCGCCGACACTGCCTTGAATTGCGCATGCGTGGCGCCTTGCATAGGCTCAAATAGCATGGACTCGGTAGTGGTAAAAAAGCATGGGTCGCCCATTAGCTTTGTAGCATCAGGGCTCAGGCAACTGATTGCAATAACGGAATTTTATCCAGCGAATCTCCCAAAGACGACTGTGCTGTTTTCAGGTCATAGCTTGCCTGAAGATTCATCCAGTATTGTGCGTTTTGGCCAAATGCCTGTGCAAAGCGCAGTGCCAAATCAGCGGTCACCGGACGTTTGCCGCGGATGACATGCGAAATGCGCATACTGGAAACGCCCACGGAACTGGCAAATTTGGTTTGTGGTATGTGCATTTCTTGCAGTATTTCTTGAAGAAATAGCCCCGGGTGTATCGCGGGCATGCCATTCTGTATTGAAGTTATTGTCATAACTACCTCATTTAATCCGTTCAGTGATAATCCACAATTTCGACATCGTGGGCATCGCCATCAGCAAAGCGGAAGCATAAACGCCATTGTTGATTGATGCGTATGCTCCATTGCCCCAATCTGTTATGCGATAGCGCCTCAAGATGATTGGATGGCGGTAAACGCAAATCCTCAATGCTAGTTGCGGCGTGCAACTGCGTGAGACGCATCAGTGCGCGTTGTAAAATTTCTGGAGGAAAACGTCTTGATTTGCCAGTTTGGAAAAGGCGCGCTGTTTCCGAGTCTGAAAAATCAATAATCATTTCAATATTATAAACAAAATGTTTATGATTGCAATCGGTTTGCTGGCGACCTGGTTTTTTGAGTCTAACTTTGCAAATGTGGAACCACAACGGATGAATTGCAAGGATATTTTTGCAGAGATACCTACCTGATCAGCGCCGAAACTGCTTTGAACTGAGTATGCGTGGCGCCCTGCATAGGCTCAAACAGCATGGACTCGGTATTGGTGATGATGCATCCGGCATCACGCATGCGTTCAATTGCGTTGTTGCGGTTGGTGTCACTACGTGAGATCACGGCATCTTCCACCACAAACACCTGCTTACCTTCGGCCAAGGCATCTAATGCGGTTTGTAGAACACAGATATGGGTTTCCAGGCCAAACAGCACCACTTGCGGTGCGACGCTGACGGAGGACTCCTGCAGTTCAGGCGCCTGCCAGGCAGAAAACGCCAGTTTGCTGACGCGGGGTGTGTAGTCGGGCAACAGGGTTTGTAGTGCGGGCACGGTCTCGCCCAGTTTTTCCGGGTATTGTTCGGTGACCCAGAGCGGGATTTCGAGCAGTTTTGCGCCTTGAATCAGGCGCTGGATATTGGCGATGACGGCGGCCATGGCAGCTTCTGGCATGGCTGTACACAGGCGTGTTTGTACATCAATCAGCATCCATAAGGCGTCGGTGGTAGCGGTGATTGCGGTGCGTGGTTTCATGGCTGTGTTTGTCCCGGGCTGTTTTTCACCAGTTGCTGGTCGATGTCCTGCAGGTCTGTTTCATTGACAATCCCGCTGGCCGTTTTGAGCCGGATAATGTTGACCAGGTAGTTGTAGCGGGCTTGCAGCAAGTCGCGCTTGGCGCTGAAGTATTGTTGTCTGGCGTTGAGCAGGTCTACGCTGGTGCGAATGCCGACTTCGTTGCCCAGTTTGGTAGCGTCGAGTTGGCTTTGGCTGCTTTGCAGGGCCTGCTCCAGCGCCTTGATTTGCGCCATGCTGCTACTCAGGCCCAAGTAGGCGCGCTGGGTTTCCAGGATGGTCTGGCGACTGACGTTTTCGAGATCATCCTGGGCTTTGAGTTTGTTGTAAGCCGCTTGTCTGACCCGCGAATCGACGGCGCCGCCCAGATATAGCGGCACACTGAGTTCAACGCCGATGACGGCATTTTGCAAGTCGCTGCCAAATCGGTTCTGGCTGCCGTTGTAATGGCTGTCGGAGTAGCTGGCGACGGCATCCAGCGTAGGGTAATGGCCGGATTGGGCGATGGCGATATTGCGCTCGCTCATGTCTATTTGGGCTTGCTGTATCTGAATGTTGAGGTTGCTGGCGGTGGTCACGTCCTGCCATTCCTGCATGGGTTTGAGTGCGGGGGTGATTTGCAGATCTTCGCGCACTTTTGCCAGGGTGGCTGGCTGTTTGCCAATAATGGCCTGCAGGCTGTGATTAGCCACCGCCTGTTCGTTTTGGGCGGCGATTTCCTGCGACACGATCAGGTCATAGCGGGCTTGTGCTTCGTGCACGTCGGTGATGGTGGTAATGCCTGCCTCAAAGCTGGTGTTGGCCTGCTGTAACTGTTCGTGGATGGCCTGTTTTTGCGCGGCCAGCAATTCGATGCGGTCTTGTGCCTGTAACACGTCAAAGTAGGCTTGTGTGGTGCGCAGGATCAGTTGCTGCAGTGTCAGGTGCGTTTGCTTGTCAGAAATGCTGACCTGTACCTTGCTTAAATCAATGCGTTCCAGCGTTTCTTTACGGTAGATGGGCTGGCGCGCCTCAATTTTGGTGCTATAGCCCTCAAAGCGGTTAACGCCTGAGGGGAGTGGCACGCTTTGGGTGCTGTACTTGAGGTCGGTATGGTTGGCATTTGCGCTGGCGCTCAATGCCACGCTGGGACGATAACCAGCCTTGGCTTGCTCAATCAGTTCTTGCGCGGCCTGATTGCCGTGCCCGGCGGCAGCCAGTTGCGGGTCGTTTTGCTTGGCTTGCAGATAGATGTCGAGCAGGCTCTGGGTGCTTGACCAGGCAGGCATGGTCAGCCCCAACCCGACTGCAAGCATGCATGTGCGTGAAAAAAAGTGCATGGCCAGCATGGGGGCTATTAAAAACTGAAAGCGACCGCTTGTGGCGCATGGGCCATTTCGGTCAGGCTGGTTTCAAACAGAATATCCTGCTTGTAGCTGTTTTCGGCCAGTCGCTGAATCAGCGTGGCTTCCATCACGGGCGCCTGGCCCAGCACGATGAGCAGGCGGCCACCAATGCTGAGCTGGCGACGCACGCCTTCAGGCTCGACCGGGCTGGAGGCGGTGAACACAATCGCATCAAACGGGGCTTGTGTTTGCAGGCCGGCGTGACCATCGGCATGAATGACTTGCACGTTGCCAATGCCATGATTGCGCAGGTTTGTCGCGGCCACTTCACACAGCGCTGGCGAGAGTTCAAGGGCGGTCACTTTGGCACAATGTTGCGCCATCAGCGCGGCCAGATAGCCACTGCCTGCACCGATCAGCAGCACCTTGTCGGCGGCCTGCAGTTGCAGGGCCTGCAAAAAGCGCCCTTCGACTTTTGGGCTGAGCATATGGTGGCCGTCGCCCAGCGGAATTTCGATATCGGCAAAGGCCAGACCACGAAAAGCTTCGGGCACAAACGCTTCACGCGGGGTGCTGCTCAGCGTTGCCAGTACCACCGGGTCCAGCACTTCCCAGGTACGGATTTGTTGTTCGATCATATTAAAGCGTGCGGTAGCGTTATCAGTCATTTGGTCGGCTCTCGTATCAATATCAAAAAAGGAATTGCTGAATTATTTCACAGTTCTTGTGGTCATGTTGGCCCAGAATGTATAAAGCGCCGGGACAAACAGGATGGTCAGCAGGGTGGCTGCGGTAAGCCCCCCCATGATGGCCACCGCCATGGGTCCGAAAAACACGCTGCGGGTCAGCGGAATCATGGCCAGAATGGCCGCAGCGGCAGTCAGCACAATCGGTCTGAAGCGGCGCACCGTCGATTGCACGACAGCCGTTTCGAGCGAGGCGCCTTGTGCGATATCCTGATTGATCTGGTCGACCAGAATCACCGAGTTGCGCATGATCATCCCCGAGAGCGCAATGCTGCCCAGCATGGCGACAAAGCCAAACGGCATGTTAAACAACAGCAGCGCAAAGGTGATGCCTATCATGCCCAGTGGCGCGGTCAGCACCACCAGCAAGACATTGGAGATACTGCGCAGTTGCAACATGAGCAGGGTAAATACGGCCGCCAAAAACAGCGGTACCCCTTTTGCCACCGATTTGGCGCCCTTGGCTGACTCTTCAATCGCGCCGCCGGTTTCAACGGTGACCCCATTGGGCAGCTTCTTCAGGATCGGCGCAATGGATTGCTGTACTTGTTGCGAGATGACAGGTGCTTGCAGATTGCCTCGCAAATGCGCACGCACCGTGAGTGAGGGCACGCGGTTACGGCGCCAGATCACGCCTTCTTCAAAACCATCGTGTATGGTGGCTATTTGCGACAGCGGCACACGCTCCCCACGCTGGCTTAATACCGTCAGTGTGGATAGCTGCGAAAGCTGGGCATGTTCTGGCCCGGTGCTGCGCATGACCAGGTCAATACGCTCATTGCCTTCCCTGAATTCGCTCACGACTTGCTCAAAATATTGGGTGCTCAGCATTTGTGCAATGTCTGGCGAACTGACGCCGAGCAGTCTCGCCTTGTGCTGGTCAATATCGACATGCACCACTTTGCTGGGTTCCTCCCAGCCGAGTTGCACATTACGCAGATTGGGGTTGGCCCGCATCACCTCGGCAATGTGGTGGGCGACTGCACGTATGTCCACCAGGTTTTGCCCGTCGACGCGGAACTGGACTGGGAAGCCGACCGGGGGGCCGTTTTCCAGACGCAGTACAGACGCACGCAGTTGCGGGAAATCGTGTTCAAACAGGGTGAGCAGGTCATTGCGCAAGGCTTCACGCTGCTGTAAATCTTTAGTCAAAATCACCAGTTGTCCGAAGGCGCGGTGCGGCAGTTGCACATCGAGTGGCAGATAGTAGCGTGGTGCGCCTGCGCCTAAATAAGACACCGTGTTTTGCAGTTTTCCATGCTGTTGTTGCCAGTCTGCCAGCCAGTGCTCTAGCCTGGTCACGGCCTGTGTGGTGGCGGCATCGCTGGCATTCTCGGCCAGCCGCAAATCGACCACGATCTCCAGCCTGGTCGAGTCGGGGAAAAACTGTTGCTGTACTTTGCCAAAGCTGATCATGGCCACGATGAACAAAAGGATGGTTGCCACAATGACTGAACCTTTGTGCAAGACGCACCAGCCCACCGTGCTTTGCAGGCGACGATAAAAAGGCGTCTGGTATAGCTGGGCTTCGTGGTCTGTTGGGTGAGGGGCAGGCGCCTGCGACACGGCCTCAGTGTGACCCCGCAGCCGGTTTTTAAGGCGCTGCCAGACGCCCGGTTTTGCTGGTTGCGAATGGTCGGCTGCTGGCAGCAGGTGGTAGCCCAGATAAGGCACCACAATCACGGCGGCCAGCCATGACAGCCCCAGTGCAATGGCCGACACCTGAAAAATGGAGCGCGTATATTCACCTGTGGAAGACACCGCAGTGGCAATAGGTAAAAAACCGGCCACGGTAACCAGCGTCCCGGTGAGCATGGGCATGGCGGTAGAGGTAAACGCGAATGAAGCAGCTTTGCTACGCTCCCAGCCTTGTTCCATTTTGGCGGCCATCATTTCCACCGCAATAATGGCATCATCCACCAGCAGGCCGAGGGCCAGAATCAGGGCGCCCAGCGATATTTTGTGCAGGCCGATATCAAACCAGTCCATCAGCAGAAACGTGGCTGCCAGTACAATCGGAATCGAGATTGCCACCACTATGCCGGTACGCCAGCCCAGTGAGAGCAGGCTGACTGCGAGCACAATGATCAGTGCCTCGGCGAGTGAGCGTACAAAATCGTTGACCGAGTGCTGCACGATTTCAGGCTGTGAAGTGACCAGATTGAGCTTGACCCCTACCGGCAGTTGTTGCTGGATGCTGGCCGTGCTTTGTTGCAACGCCTTGCCCATGGCCACCACATCGCCGCCTTGTTGCATGCTCACGCCAATGAGCAGGGTAGGCGTGCCATTAAAGTGTATACGCTCTGCGGGCGGGTTGGCATAGCCGCGGCGGATGGTCGCCACATCGCCCAGGGTCAGGTTTTGTGTGCCACTGCGAATCGGCAGCGCGCGCAACTCTTCCAGCGATTGCAAGCGACCACTGACATCCAGCCGGATACTTTCCGGGCCTGCATCGAAGGTACCAGCGCCGATGACGGTATTTTGCTGCTGCAATAATTGTGTCAGCTGCGCCGGGCTGATGCCGAGCGAAGTCAGTTTCTGGTTGGAGATTTCAATGATGATTTTTTGTGGCTGCTCACCAAAGAGATCGACTTTTTCGATGTCAGGCAATTTGAGCAGCCGGGCACGCACCCATTCTGCCTGCCGCTTCAGCTGCTGCGGTGTCAGGCCATCAGCCGTGATGGCATACATGGTGCCGTAGACATCGCTGAACTCGTCGTTGAAAGTCAGGCTTTGCAGGTTGCTTGGGAAGGTATGGCGGATATCACCGATTTTTTTGCGGACCTGATACCACAGTTCCGGAATTTTTTCAGAGAAGGTATCGTCGCGAATGACGATAAACACCACTGACTCACCCGGGCGTGAGTAGCTGCTGGTGTAATCAATCGAAGGAATTTCCTGCAGTTTTTTCTCGATTTTATCGGTGACCTGCTGTTCCATTTCCTGTGCGGTGGCGCCCGGCCAGGCACTGCGGATCAGCATCACCTTAAAGGTAAACGGCGGGTCTTCCGATTGTCCGAGCCGGGTATAGGCAAAGGCCCCGGCTAACAAGGTGAGCACAATAAAGTACAGTACCAGTGACTGGTTGCGCAGTGCCCAGGCCGAGAGGTTGAAACGTTCGTCTGCCATTAGCGCAACACCTCTGCCGTTGTGGTCACCGGCTGCACTTGCATGCCTTCGGCCAGTGTATGTACACCGATGGTGGCAATACGCTCGCCCGCTTGCAGGCCACTGATGATGGGTATCCCGGCTTCAGTCACCGGCCCGCTGACAACCTTGCGCAGATGCGCCTGCTGTTGCGCGTCGATGACCCAGACTGCCGCACTGTCGCCCTGTCGGGTGACTGCGGTGCCCGGCACCAGTATATGTTTGCGGGTGGCAGCGTTCGCCGCGTGGCTGAACTGCACCTCTGCCGTCATGCCAGGTTTAAATTGCGCATCGGCATCCAGCAGTTGTACCCGCAAATCAAAAGCGTGTGTCTGGCTGTTGGCCGCCGGAGAAATTTCACGGATTCGGCCCTGATACTTGCGGCTGTTTTCGGCCAGTTGCACCTGGGCAGTGTCACCGGGGTGACATTGATCAATCACGGTTTCCGGAACTGAAATATGTACTTCCAGCGTGTTGAGGTCGTAAATCTGCGCAATGGTTTGACCGGCAGCCACCACTTGACCTGGTTCGGCGGTGATCATGCCAATCACTCCCGCGCGGTCAGCCAGTAGCTGCGTGTATACGGTCTGGTGCTGGCTGACCGCCGCCTGCGCCTGCGCCTGTTGCACCCTGGCTTGTGCGGTACTGAGCTGGTTTTCATAGCTGTCGAGTGCCGAACGCGAAATAAAGTGTTGGCCATACAGTTGCTGTCGACGCGCCAGCTCGGCTTTTGCCAGCGCCAGGTTGGCTTGTGCCGCACTGACATCCGCTTGTGCTGCGTTTGCATTTAACTGCGTGTCGCTGGCATCCAGTTTGGCCAGTACCTGGCCTTTGCGCACAACATCACCCACGTTGCCCAGGCGCTGGATGATTTTGCCATTGATCCTGAACCCTATAGTCGATTCATAGCGTGATTTCACCTCGCCGGTATACCGGCTGTTTACACTGGAATCGCTATTTCCAACCGTCATCACCCACACCGGGCGCGGGGCGGCTGCTTCTTCTGCCTCATGATGGCAGGCCGTGAGCGTGAGCATTGTCAGTACCATGCCCGCTGCAGTGAACCATTTATGATTGTTGATTTTCATTGATTAATCCTTGCATGCACAACTGCAGCATCATTTGTATACGCGCCTCCAGCGGGCGCCAGTTGATCCAGGCATCCTCTGCCATATTAATTTGCAATGCGCACAGGCCATGCATGGCTGCCCATACGGTTTGTGCAATCAGTACCGGGTCTTTCAGGTCGGCCCTGAACACGCCCGCTTGCCAGGCGTCACTCACTACGCTGATCAGCTGGTGATAAGCATCCTGCTCCGGGTTGTGCTGTTCTATGCTGGACAAAGCGGGGTCACATGGCAGATGGGCCGTCATAAACATCATACGATAGTGATTGGGGTTGGTGAGCGCAAATTGCACATAATGCTGGCCAAACTGTACAAAACGCTCCAGCGGGTCGGCAATGCGCAGGGTGGACTTGAGTGCATTGGCGAGTTTGAGGACATCGGCATCGACGACTGCACGCAGCAGTTGTTCCTTGTCACTGAAATAAAGGTAGATGCTGGTGGCTGAATAGCCGATGCGCCTGGCCACTTCACGCATGGTGACGGCATCCACCCCATGGCTGACAAAGAGTTCACGCGCAGCATCGATAATCAATGTGCGCAGTGCCTGTTTTTCAGCTTCTGTTTTGACTTTGGGCGGCATGGAGGATGTGCATGAGCAGTTAAAATTAACATCGTTAACTTAACACTGTTATTTTTTGTTGTCAATCATCTCTGGCATTTATTTGCCAATTGGTGCAGAGTCACATTTGTGATACATGGATGACCTTGTTTGCTACGCGGGCAGGGGCATTCCGTATTACGTTGCTAGTAAATCTTATCAGGATGGTGCGCTATAAACATAATGAATTCAAAAAAGGAGTGTTCGGTATGAATGTGTCACAACGGTGGATCAGTTTAGCTGGGCGAGTATTGTTATCTTCTATTTTTATTATCAGCGGGTTGGGTAAAATGGCCGATCCTGCGGGCACGATTGCTTATATCGAGAGCGTGAATGCCCCCATGCCACAAGTGGCGTATGCGGTGGCAGTATTTGTGGAGCTGGTGCTTGGAATCGCCTTGCTGATAGGGTTTAAGGCCAAGTTTGCTGCGGCCTGTATTGCCTTGTTTACACTCGCCACTGCCTTTATGTTTCATAGCAATATGGCCGATCAGGTGCAGCTCATTATGTTCTTGAAAAACATTACTATTGCGGGCGGATTGCTGGTGATTGTTGCTTTTGGGCCTGGCGGCTATAGTCTGGACCATCGACGTTAAAAGTGAGGGTTTGATGACCACAGTATTTGTATCACATGGCTCTCCGATGCTGGCACTGGAGCCCGGGCAGACGGGGGTCATGCTGGCAGCATTAGCGAAAACCATTCCGAAACCTGATGCAATCCTGTGCGTCTCTGCCCACTGGGATACCACGGTGCCCACGGTCAGTACTGCGTCAGAGATGGAGACCCTGCACGATTTTGGCGGTTTCCCGCGGGCATTGTTTGACATCCAGTATCCTGCACAGGGTGCGCCAGGACTGGCTGCACGCGTGGTCGAATGTTTGCAGGCCGCGCAAATCCCTGTGCATACGCATGCCACACGTGGGCTGGACCATGGGGCCTGGGTGCCTCTCTCGCTGATGTATCCGCAGGCGGATATTCCGGTCACCCAGCTGTCTATACAAAGCCGCGCCTCCACAGCCAGTCAGTTTGCACTGGGGCAGGCATTGCGTCCCCTGCATGCAGAAAATATCCTGATTTTGGCGTCAGGTGCGGTCACCCATAATCTGGGCGATTTTTACAGCACGCAGCGGGATGCACCCGCATTGCCGTATGTGCAAGCTTTTGCTGATTGGCTAGGGCAGGGGATTGCAGAAGAGGATACCGATCGCCTGCTTGCTTATCGCCAGCACAGTGCACATGGGGCGCATGCGCATCCTGCCGAAGATCACCTGATGCCCCTGTTTGTCGCCCTGGGCGCTGCGGGCGCTAGTCAGGGCCAGCGCTTTCAGCCAGAACTCACGTATGGCATATTGGCAATGGATGCCTATTTATGGCTGGAAGCGTAGCAGGCTGACTATTATCTAAGCTCGTATTGATTCAGCTTGTTCCACAGTGAGCGCTCGCTTATTTCGAGCAGTTTGGCGGCCTTGGTTTTATTGCCCTGGCAAGATTCCAGTGCTTGCAAAATCAAGTGGCGCTCAATGGCCTCGGTGGCCCGCGGGATGGACAGGTCAGACGTCGCAGGAAAAGGCGCGCTATTTTCTGTTGCCGTTACCATCGGTATCTGGGCAATATCGGCAGGTAAATGCTGCGGTAGAATGGCTTGTTGGCCTGCCAGAATAGCCGCACGCTCGAGTACGTTTTCCAGTTCGCGTACATTGCCAGGCCAGGTATATTGCTGCAAGCACAGGCGGGCTGCGGTGCTCAGCTGTGCTTGCCGTTTGCTCAGAAAGTAATCGGCCAGCAAACTCACATCCTCACCGCGCTGACGCAAAGGCGGTACAGGCAACTGAATCACATTCAGCCGGTAATAAAGATCCTCACGCAGCTTTCCTTCCTTGACTGCTTGCATAGGGTTGCGGTTGGTAGCGGCCACCACGCGCACATCCAGCTGTATTGGCCGGTTGCCTCCCAGCTTCTCGACCATGCTTTCCTGTAATACACGTAACAGTTTGGATTGCAGCTGTATCGGCATTTCGGTGATTTCATCCAGAAACAGCGTACCGCCATTGGCCAGTTCAAACTTGCCAACGCGCTCCTTGACTGCGCCGGTAAAGGCCCCTTTCTCGTGTCCAAACAATTCGGACTCAAGAATGTCTGCCGGTATGGCCGCACAATTCACAGCGACAAACAGGTGATCTTTGCGGGATGACGCTTCATGCAGCGCCTTGGCTACCAGCTCTTTACCGGTACCAGTTTCGCCTACAATAAACACCGTCGCACGCTCGGGTGCGACCTGCTGAATCATTTGTTTTAATGCCAGCATGGGCGGGCTGTCGCCAATCATGCCTGTGGCGAGTGGCTGGCTAGATTCTTTAAAAAAACTATTCTCAAGCTGGATGCGATTGACGGTGAGTGCTTTTTTAATGGCAACTTCCAGCGTTTCCAGTTCAAACGGGCGCAAAATATAGTCGCTGGCCCCCAGTTTCATCGCCTCCACGGCAGTTTTGATTTCGCCCTGGGCAGTCACCATAATAAAGGGCAGGTGTTCATATTGCTTGCGTATCGATTCCAGCAACAGCAAACCGTTCATCCCCGGCATATGCAGGTCGCTGACGATCAGGTCAATCTGTTGCTGCTGAATGATTTCAAGCGCTTCGCGGCCATTGCCAGCCGACACCGCGCGATAGCCTGCCTGCCGCAAACTGATTTCAAGCAGTCGCCGCATATGGGGTTCATCATCAACTGCCAGAATGGACTGTTGCGGGGAGGACATATTATTCCGAACTCAAAGGAAACGAGAGGTTAAACTGGGCACCTTGCCACTGGCTGGCACCGTAGCTGATTTTACCACCATGCGCTTCAACAATCTGCTTAACGACCGCCAGTCCCAGGCCAACGCCCCCTGCGCGTTGGGTGAAAAATGCCTCAAACAAATGGCTTTGCTGGTCTAACGGTACACCGGGGCCATCGTCGGCGACACTGATCAGCGCATCTTTATCATTGCTGGATAGTGCTACCGCAATGCGCCCACCTTCGGGCAATATCTGGATCGCATTCATCAGCAGGTTCAGCAGTACCTGGGTCATCTGATCCTGGTCAGCGGCCACCGTCACTGGTTTATCGCCATGCAGGGAAAGCGAGATGTTTCTGGATGCAGCCTGATTTTGCAGCATGGCTGTGACATGTTGCAAATGCGATTGTAGCTCCAGCGGAATTTTATTCGGCAGGCGTGGCCGCGCCGAGTCAATCAGTGCACTGACCAGCTTGTTCAGCCGCTCTGTTTCCGAAATAATAAAGCCCAATACCTCGCGGCCGTCACTGCTCAATTGTGGCTCGCGTAACAGGACATCTGCTGAAGAACGCAAAATACCTAACGGCGTGCGTACTTCGTGGCTCATTGCGGCGGCCATTTCACCCACTACGGCCAGTTTGGCGGCCTGTGTGAGTTGTTGTTCTGATTCAGCCAGCTCGTCAGCCATGCTGGTGAATGCCTGATGAAGCGCCTGTACCTCACTCGGCCCGCTCAGAATGGGAGGCACGGCATCTGGTTGCCGCAAGCGTTGCACATAGCGTGTGAGTGCTTCCAGTGGACGACTGATATTCTGTCCGATGGGCCGCACCAGCAACAGTGAAAACACCAGAATGATACCGAGTAAGGCAATGAAGATTATGCCTAGCCGGTGGACTGGCGCGACAGCCACATCATGATCTTTATTCAAAATGATTTGCCAGTCAGTGATGGGGAAGGTGCTGGCAAGGGGCGCACGCGTGTGTAGACTGTGTTTTTTATCCGACCAGTTGTTTGATTGCGCAAGGATATGCCCCCTGCTGTCAACCAATGCCAGTTCAGTGCTGTGCTGTGCTGCATGATCCAGCATATTGCCAATCACATGCCAGTTAAAGGTAGCGACCAAGTGCCCCAGTGGCTGTAATGTGATTTGAGAAATCACTGGTGCTGAAATCATTAACTGCTGATTGGTTAAGTGATAAATGATGATCGGGTGCTTATTATCCTGAAAGGACATCCAAACCGGGGGCGTGCCCAGTAAGTGCCCGATATTGGCAGGCTTGCTGGAAGCGATGACTCTGGACTCCAAGTCTACAACATCAATGCTCGCATATTGTCCGGCATAGCTCCGTCCGGTCTCAGCCAGAAAAATTGACAACCTTTTATCAATGTCTCCGATTTGCATGTCTTGCATAATCGCAAGCTGGCTCCAACTGGTTACATTCTGGATGCGCTCAAACAATACCCTGTCTATATGCTCGGCGACCGCTTTACCCGTGGTTTGCAAGTCGTGCTGGATTTCGATGCGAAGCGCTTGACGGGCTTGGTAAAAACTCAATAGGCTGACCAACAGTGCAGGCAACAGGCCTGCCAGCAGAAATGCAATTAAAAGCATTTTTCTGATAGTGAGTGGGGCCTTAAAAGACATGGAGTATGAGAAAATGTTGTTTACGGGGTATGGCAAGTCTTGTCATCAGGAATGCGGATATGTTCATAAATTTCTTCAGAGTCGTGGTTAGTGTAATCAGCCTGTGTGTGCTCTGCAAGCCGCTTTTTGCTGAAGAGCATGCTTCCTTCTGGGAGGGTTTCAGAGTGGGCGGGTACAGCAGTGCTGATCTGCGCATTCCCCGTACAGAGCCGACACAACTTAAACTGAATGAAATCAGCATGATTGTGACCTGGGATCAGGGCACACGTGTCAAATTTTTTAGCGAGCTGGAGCTCGAAAATCCTGTTTCGTATGACCACCATCTCGGCTTGCACAGTAAGCAAAGTTATGTGGATCTTGAGCGGTTTTATCTTGATTACAGCTTAAGTGAAAAAAGTAATGTGCGTGTCGGGCGTTTTTTGAATCCGGTCGGACGCTGGAATCAGTTACATGCACCTCCTTTGGTTTGGACTGCCAGTCGTCCACTGGTGACGACAGAGTTGTTTCCGGCAGCGCTGAACGGATTGATGCTGTTTGGGAATGTGCCACTGCAAGAGCGTTCGCTGGAGTATCAGGTGTATGCCGAGGGGTTAAAAGATCAGCGAAAAGAGCGCGATGAGCGCACCTATCGTGATGTCAAAGGCGCCCGGTTTGCCATCAATAATATTTTTAACTTTGCCAGTGAAAATGCCGGCCTGAATACCTTGGGGCTCAATCTCGCCAGTTATCAGGAGGACCGCCCCGGAGCACCGACCTATCGTTTGATTGGCATTGATTTTTTACTTGAGTTTGACCGCTGGGAGCTCAGCGGAGAGGCATACAGCCGCAACACTTCGCAAGGCAAGGATGCAGGCAGTGGCGCGTATTTACAGAGTGCGTACCTGATTCGCAATGACTGGTACTGGATTACGCGGTTGGAGAACCTGCATTATCCAGCTGAGCAGAATGCAGAGCGCTGGGTCCTCGGGGCCACAAAGCGATTGAAACCTAACCAGTTGCTGAAGTTCGAGTTTACAGGCGGTAGCGGAGAGTACGAGGATATCCCGCGTGGTTTTACAACTTCTTTTGCGGTGATGTTCTGATGCCGTTGACCCGATTTCAACACTGGCTACTTGCCATGGGTTTCTCTGTGTGGACAGCATACGCACTTGCTGCAGACGAGCCTGTCATTGCCGTGATTGTCTCCGCCCTGTCTGGACATGCCGTCAATGTGACGGCCAGTGATCTGCCCTCTATTTACTGGAGAAAAATCCTGTATACCCAGCAGGGTAAGCCGATGCATCCGGTCAATCTGTTTGCCGAGCATCCGTTACGTGTGCGTTTTTCGCAACAGGTACTGCATAGCTCACCCAAGTCACAATTGAGCTATTGGAACGGCCTGTATTTTCACGGCGTGCAGCCGCCATACACGGTGCAGTCGGAGGAAGCCATGATGCGGTATGTGGCCGACACCGAATATGCTTTGGGATATATAGACGCCTGCCATGTTGATGCGCGCGTGCGCGCAGTATTGTGGATCTCCAACGCTAAAATCATGACCGAGCCGCCTTTGTTACATTGCGATGTGGCATCTCCCTGATCAGCCTTTGCTACCAGGTACATTTTTGACCTGTTGCAGTTCTACATGGTGCTCTGCAGGGATCGTCAACGGTGGTAAATGCAGTTGTGCCCTGACATCCTGATTGGCCATCAGCCAGCCAAATTCGGCATGACATACTTCAGACTTCAGTTCATAAGCCGTCAACAGCGTGCAGAACAGATCGTCATGGCTTAAAGGGAAGTTTGCATAAGGGCGGATTTGCGACAGTTGATAGTCAAAATGCTGGCCTAGCCACAAAATTGCCGGCACATGGGTTTGCTCCTTGGGAGCGATCATATAAGGCGCCGCATGCAAGTAAATGCCATGCTCGCCGAGTGACTCACCATGGTCAGCCACATACAGCATGGCGGTTTCATGGCTATTATCGTATTGCTTGAGAAAGCTGATCACCTGACTCAAAAAGTAATCTGTGTATAAAATGGCGTTGTCATAAGCATTGTCGATCTCCTCTTTGCTGCACTGCGACAAATCGCTTTCGCGGCAGGCCGGTGTGAACTTCTCAAAGGCTTTGGGGTAGCGTCGGTAATACTCCGGGCCGTGATTTCCCATCTGATGCAACACAATCAACATATCCTGATTTTTATGCCCAGCGACGACTTTTTCCAGCCCTTTCAGCATCCCCACATCGCGACATTCGCCACTGTCACACACGGTATTGCGAGCGGGTGTTTGATAGTCCTCATAGGGCATTCGGATCGCCACGCCTTTGGAGTCGGAGTTATTGTCCCGCCACAGCACGTTGACACCATGGTCTTTCAACACATCGAGTGCGTTTTCCATGTGTTTGGCTTTGTCTTCGCTATATTCACGGCGTCCCAGTGCCGAAAACATACAGGGCACCGAGACGCCTGTTGATGTGCCGCATGACGAGACCTGACTAAAGCTGAGGACATGCTCTTGCGCTAGGCGAGGATTGGTCAATTTGTGATAGCCATTGAGTGAAAAGCGGTCATACCGTGCAGTCTCACCGACCACCACAATAATCAGCTCATGTTTGCCACCGGTCACAATACGTTTTGCATCTTTAGCAACGCCAACAATTACTTTGGATTCTGGTAGGCGGAACTGTTGGGTTGCCCATTTGATCAGAGAGTAATGCACAAACGTGGGGTTGGCATACATTCTGACCAGCTTGTGTTCGCGTACAAAACTGGCAAAGCCCGCAGATTGTGGCAATACACAGCCGACCATCAATGCCAGCAGTAATCCGATATGGAGTGCACGCATAGACAAACGCTCACGCACAAAGCAACTGGCGGGTGCTTTAAAGAATACCCATAACGCTGGCAAAACTCCGAATACGCCGAGATAACACAACATTTCCCACGAAAACAGGCCCGAGATTTCCTTACTGTCTGTTTGCAGCAAGTTATCCAGCATCACTGTGTCAATGATGATGCCGTACTGATGCATATAAAACCCTGCGGCGGCACTGATGATCAGGGTGGTGGACAATAGCCAGCGTGCCATGCGTCCATGCGTAATCAGCAATAACCAGACCGCCGTTGCCAATGTGAAAAACAAGACCAGACTGATCAATAGCCCTGTCTGATGCACTCCTGGTGGATATAGTTGCCATAAACGGGACAGTAATGCCTGGTTGCCAAACAGCATCAGCCAAAGGGTCACTGCCCATATCAGGCTGGTTTGCGGAGAAAAGAGTTGTCGGACAGGATTCAAAAATCGTGAGAGCATGAGGCGTGACTTCTTGTAAACGATAAAACACAGAGCAGGAGTCCGCACATGAGCCATAAGGAACTCAAGGTGTGCGAGAGAAAATGGGCGCCACGCATTTGTTGTGACCAACCCAGTAACAGGCCTGTCGCTAATCCCAGCAATGCAGCCGCCAGCGCTTTGCGTGGATGGTGGGGCAGCCATAATAGACACAAGGCGGATAACCATAAGCCGCTGGTGGCGTGCCCAGCCGGAAAACAATGGCCCGCTTCAGTGGCGGCATGCCATGTAAAGGCCGGAACCCAGACAATATGACCGCCGTAACGCGTGATGTCCCATGGGCAGGCATGCGGCATCAGGTGTTTCATCCATGCCACCAGGCTACTGTTTACCAATGCCAGCCCGACTATCCAGCGCAATGCGTAAGCGCGTAATGTATAACCACGCAATTTTGCAGGTAAATGCGCTGCAATCGTGGTGGGCAACACCGCAAGAAACAGGAGGCAAAGCCAGAAACCAATCAGTATTTTTTTTGCATATTCATGCATGACTGTTTCAAATAAAAAATCGTGCTTTAGTTGGAATCTTTGCCGCTGAAAGTCAAAGGCTTGGTCTGCCAGCGCAATGTCAATGTGGGTGGCGTTAGCCAGCCAGACAATGACCGCTGCCGCAACAAGCCATCCTGCCCAAAGACGGATCAATGTTCTGACAGGTAACCAGGTTTCCATACAGCCAGCTTGTTTAATGTAAATTGTTGGGTGCCTGCCAGGGGTTTCAGTTTTCCAATGTACGGGTCACCGACCAGAATGTTGTCCTGCCAAAACGCGTTATTGACCAAGCTTTCCTCCGGCGCAAAGCCATCGAAACGAATGCCTGCCAGATCGGCCATGGTGTAAATGAAGTCGGCATTGTCATATTGCTGATGGGTGGCGGCCTGATTCAGCAGGCTGGATGCGTTAAACCAGTTATTCGAATGCCATACGATGAGCGGAATGCTGTACATGGGCAAGGTCGGGCTGGCTTCATTCCTGCCCTGAAAGCCATAGGGCGCCGTATCGTAGACATCTTCACCATGGTCAGAAAAATAGACGAGCAAGCTATGCTGCTGTTTCGACTTCAGCCTGGAGATTAACTGCGACAGAATCCAGTCGTTGTAACGGACTGCATTGTCATAGCTGTTAATCGATGCAATTTTTTCTTCTTCCAGCTCTGGATGAGGCAGCCCTTGCGAAGTTTTAAATACATTAAATTTCTCCGGGTAGCGGTAGCTGTATTTCATGTGTGTGCCGAGTAAATGCACCACAATAAACTTCTTCTGATGTGGGTCTTTCAGGCTTTGTGTAAAGGGATTTAACACCTTTTCGTCAAAACTGTACGCATTTTGGCGACGTTCGTAATTCAAGAAAAATTGACGGTCTGCCTGTTTGGCAAAAGAGGTCAGCATGGTGTTGCGGCCAGTCAGTGTCTGCTGATTGGTAATCCAGATGGTGTGATAACCGGCCTGTTTCATCATGGCCACCAGCGAGGGTTTGTCTTTGTACGCATCAGGATGGAGTTGATCAGCAAACGTTAATACCTGTTGCAAGCTTTCTATGGTGTTAGGTCGGGGTGAGTATACATTGTCAAACACGGTGAGCTCGTGTTTGATTTTTGACAGCTCCGGATTCGTGTTTCTGGCGTATCCGTACAGGCCCATGTGCAGGCGAGAGGTGGATTCACCTATCACCAGCACAATCGTGGTTGGCCCAGGCTTGGCTTGTTCACGCAGGTGCCCTAGCGGCTTGATGCTGTTCATTGTAAGCAGGGTATGCTCCACTTCGGCAAGCTGGGTTTGGTAGTTCGAATAGCCCAGTAGCAGTTGAAAGGGCGGGATGGCCGCCAGGTGTTTGTTGATTTTTTTTACAGCCATGCCCCAGTCGCCATGCAAGCCATATTTGAGCGGAGAACCAAATACCAGTAGCAAAGTGAGCAGGGTGCAGAAGGCTGCTTTGGTTTTGTTAAGGGCTTGAGGGCGCAGGGAGTGCCATAAAAAGAATGGAACACTTAAGTACAAAATGAGAATGGGCACAAACCACCAGCGAAAGTAGTTGCGCAAATACTCCTGTGATTCGCTCTGATTGGATTCAAACAGAATCATCATCAGGCTTTGCGTGAGCTCCTGGCGATAAACCAGAAAATAAGCCAGGCCTGGCAGCGCCAGTATGCCGATCATCACTGCAATGGTGGCGCTCAGCCCGCGAATGCGTGCAGGAAACCACCACAGCGGAATTAACCACAGACTGGAGATGATGACTGCGTCTTTGAAGCCTTCTCCACTGGCAGAACCAAACACCCACAGCAAAAATTGCGAGAGTCCCCCGAGTATCAAAAACAGGCCATAAGCCTTTATAAACTGCTGCATAAAATGTCTGGACGCTTGTTTAGTTATTAGTTGGATGACGGAGGGTATCGCAAACGGCATGCCACTTCATTGGAAAGCTTTGATACATTGTTTAACTGTTTGATTTTAATGGGGTAATTTAATTTTTTTCTGGCATGTAAAGTAAAGTGCGAGCCATCATTCCTGCATAAAGTGCAGATTGTATCGCATAAGCATCTGGAAACTCTGCAAAAATTGCAGGGGTGTTTGGGGGTGTTTTTTTGTAAGTTATTGATTATTAAGTTATAAATTTAATGGCACGGGCATTGCAATACATTTTGCATAATGGTTGTCTACGAAGGTGACGTCATGCTAAATACTGAATCCTGTACTGAATTTTATGCAGCACCATCGGCTTATCAGCTGAGAGAGTTTGCACAGACAAGGCGATATGAAGTGAATGAAATTACTGCACATGGGGTTGGGCTGACGGCTGCTTGTCGACCAGAGGTGGAGGCGTTTATTGCCACGGTATTCCGGCAGGTGTATGGCGCCGAGATTAATCACTTTATGCCTGAGCTGGTGGCACTGCGTGATGCCAATGGGGTGTTGATGGCCGCATTTGGTTTGCAAAGTGCTGCGCATGAAACGCTTTTTCTTGAGCAGTATATTGATGAGCCGGTAGAGCAGTTGATGTTGCGTCGGTTAGGGCGGCAGATTGCGCGTGAAGAAATCACCTGCATCGGTAATCTGGCCGTTGCCAATCCACGCAATGCCGGTGTGCTGATTGCACATATTATCCGCTACAGCATGAGCCTGGATTTGCCATGGGCTGTTTCGACCGTGCATCACAGTTTGCAGAATGGCCTGATTAAAGGCGGGCGTGATCTTTATCCTCTGGCCGAAGCTGCCCCGGACAGGTTGTCGGCGGAGGAGCGGCAGAAATGGGGAAGCTACTATCGCAAGACGCCTCAGATTGTCGCTATTCGTGGCGTGGCATTGCCACTAGACGAAGTAAACAGTTAACACAGGAGTGATTGTGCTAGACCGCGTTTATGAGTATGCCACCCGCACGCCGGAGGTGATTGCGTTGCAAGGGGAATCGGTGACGATCAGTTATCAGGCTTTGCCGCTGGAAGTACAACGGGTAGCCGTGTGGCTGGTTGCCCATCTGGAGGACACTTGTCTTGCGCTGGCAATTGATAATAGCCCGGCCTGGGTGCTGGTGGACTTGGCGGCTTTGACATTGACACTGCCAGCGTTGCCAATCCCGGCCTTTTTTACGGATAGCCAAAAGCAACATGCCATGCAGGATGCCGGTGCCGGTATGGTGGTGACTGATGAAGCAGATCGCTGGATAGCCCTATATCAAAATGCCGAGATTCTCAGTCGCCTCGAAGTTGCCGGTAAGGTGTTGCATCTTCTGCGCGTTGCGCCATCAACCGGGCTACATACGGCGGCCAAGATTACCTATACCTCTGGCACCACAGGCCAGCCCAAAGGGGTGTGTCTGTCTGCGCAGGCCATGTGGCAGGTTGCCAGTGCGGTGCATCAAGCGACGCAGCACCCGCAGCACGACCGGCATTTCTGTGTATTGCCGCTGGCCACGCTACTTGAAAATGTGGCTGGCGTGTATGCCTCTTTGTTGTCTGGGGCAACGGTCATTCTTTACGGCTGCCGCAGCGTCGGGTTCACCGGCAGTCAGTTTGATATTCAGCGCTTGTATGCAGGCCTGCGTGAAACCCGGGCAACGACTGCAATTTTGATTCCGGAGTTGTTGCGGGCATTGGTCATGCTATCTAAAGCCAGTCAGCCGCCTGTCGACAGCTTGCGTTTTTTGGCAGTTGGGGGCGCGCGGGTTTCTCCCGCATTGCTGCTGGAAGCGCACGCATTGGGCTTGCCTGTGTATGAAGGCTATGGCCTGTCGGAGTGCGCTTCGGTGGTCACGCTGAACACACCAGCGGCATGCAAACCCGGCAGTATTGGTCAAGCCTTGCCGCATGTACAACTCAAGCTCGATGCGACAGGGGAGTTATGGGTGAAGGGGGCAATTTACGAAGGCTACACCCATGGACACAAGCCTGGCACCGATGCCGAAGGCTATATCGCTACCGGAGATCTGGCTTTTCAGGATGCCGAAGGCTTCTGGTACATCTCCGGCCGCAAAAAAAATGTATTTATTACTTCATTCGGGCGCAATGTGTCTCCGGAATGGGTCGAAAGCGAACTGATGCACAGCCCGCACATCCTGCAGGCCTGTGTATTTGGAGAAGCGAGGCCGTTTAATGTCGCTGTACTGGTAGCACACCCTCAGTTCAGCGCAGTCGATATCGCGCAGGTCGTGGCGCAGGTCAATGCTGGCTTGCCGGATTATGCGCAGGTGGCTGACTGGGTGATGGCTGAGCAGCCATTCACTGCGCACAATGCACAACTCACTGCCAATGGCCGCCTGAAGCGTGACCAGATCTGGCAGTATTATCAACCCGCCATTGAGGCGGTTTATCAGGAAATGTGATGACCTTTTATCAAGAGTTACTGGCTGCAACGGCAGCCGAACGCAATACACTCATGTCTTTGCCGTTGATTGTGCAAGGCGCACAGGGAAAAATTTCTCTGGAGACCTATCGGGCATTCCTGATTCAGGCTTATCACCATGTCAAACATACAACGCCCTTGCTGATGGCGTGTGGCGGCCGTTTGGCCGGTGAGTACGAATGGTTACGCACAGCGATTGGTGAGTATATCGAAGAGGAAATGGGGCATCAGGAGTGGGTGCTCAATGATATTGCGGCCTGTGGCGGTGACAAGGAAGCCGTGCGTCACAGTCTGCGTGAAGATACTTCTGCCTGCCATGCCACCGAAGTGATGGTGGCTTATGCCTACGACATGATTTACCGGGTCAATCCGGTCGGCTTTTTTGGCATGGTGCTGGTGCTGGAAGGCACCAGCACGGCCGTGGCCACCCAGGCAGGGGAAACACTGATGACCAGTCTCAATCTGCCAAAAAAAGCATTCAGTTACCTGCTTTCACATGGTTCACTCGATATCAGTCATGTGTCATTTTATGAAAGTCTGATGAATCAGGTGACCAACCCTGAAGACCAGAAGCAGGTGATTCATGCAGCCAGGCGCTTTTACCGGCTTTATGCCGACGTATTCCGGCATATCGCTGACTCAAGCGCCAGCATGGCACAATAAGCGTCATCATAAAGGGGCTGGATTATGCATTTACAAGATCAACATATTGTTTTGACAGGCGCGACTGGCGGTCTGGGCGCCGCGCTGGCACATGCCTTACTCGCTAAAGGTGCCGTGTTATGTCTGGTGGGGCGAGACCCGCAAAAGCTGCATGCCTTGCAGAAAGCGCTGAATGCCAATGGCGGGCAAGCCCACTATGTGGTGGTGGATTTGAGTCAGTCACACATGGCACCCCAACTGGTGAAGCAGGCTGTTGCGGCCATGGGCAAAGTGGACATGGTGATTAACAACGCCGGTGTGATGGATTTCACTGCGTTTGAGCAGCAGACGGATGACGCGATTGCACAGATGATACACACCAATGTGACGGCCACCATCCAGATAAGCCGCGCTTTTGCCGCCTATTTTAGACAGCGTGAGCATGGCCGCTTTGTGTTTATCGGCTCTATTTTCGGTTCGCTGGGTTTTCCGCATTTTGCCACTTACTGTGCCAGCAAGTTTGCTGTGCATGGGTTCAGTCAAGCCTTGCGCCGCGAACTGGTCGATACGCCTATAGGTGTCACTTATGTCGCGCCGCGCGCGATCGCCACAGCCATGAATGATGACCGCTCCAATGCCATGTGGAAAGCCTCCGGGCAGGCAATAGACAGTCCAGAGGATGTGGCTAGCCAGATTGTGCGCGGACTGGAGCGCGAGCAACAGGAGATTTTTATCGGTCAGCCGCAAAGCTTTTTTGCCTGGCTGAACGGTGTGGCCCCCAGATTGGTAAACCTCGGATTGAAACAACAGGCCAGCTTGGCGAAGCGCTTTTTATAAGCACGGTTGTTTGATGGCTGAGGTTGATAACCGCAGCCTATTCCGTCAACTGTGTATTATTCCCACTCGAGTTGCGGGTAAACCACATTCACATTGCGACGGTTGGCGATGTCAAACAGCAGCCATTTGTCACGTTCGGTCGCGGCGGCAGTATCCATGGTTTTTTCCATGCTGATGCCCTTTTGAATGCTGGTGCGAATATCCGCTAACAATGCATTCAGATAACGTAGTGCGTTACCAAGAATGACTGCCTGGTTTTTATTTTCCAGCCCATGGCCAGGGACGATCAATGCATACTGCTGCTGGTTGATGGTTTCCAGTACTGCAATCAAGCCTTTGATATCCCCCTCCACAACAGGCGTGCGCTGTGCAAACAGCAAGTCCCCCGCAAACAGGGTGTTGGTCTGTCTGTCCAGCACCGTCAAATCGGTGTGCGTATGGGCGACAGAGCGCGCCTGCAGGAACAGGCTGCGGCCACCCAGCTCCAGCGTAATATCCTGTTTCACAGCCATGTCCGGCGTAATGGTGGTGCTTGCCGTACCTTCCTCGCCTAGCAGACGGGCATTCAGTTTCTCGTATTGCTCCTTGCGTAGCAGCATGGTGTTGGCGAGTTTCTCATGGCCGACATAATGCGGATGCTCCGTCTGGAACGCAGCATTGCCATAGGTGTGATCCGGGTGCACATGGGTATTGATGACATAACGGATGGGCAGTGGGCTGATTTTGCGTATCGCCTGCAACAACTGTTCACCGGTATGTTTGCTGCCGCCAGTGTCAATCACTGCGATCGCATCTTTGCCAATAATGACGCCCAGATTGCAAATATCCCCCTGATAGCCATCATCAATATCGAGATGCTGACCATGATGCACATAAATACCTTCTGTCACTTGACGTAATTCAAAGTCACTGGCGCAGACAGGCGTACAAAATGATACCAAGCCGAGTGTGATCGCAGCGCATAATCTTTTAATTTTTGATACCATGTGATTCGTCCCATGAATGATTCATGCATCATAATCAAAATACAAAATACCACAATGTGACAGCCGTCACATGGATTTAAGGAGAGTACATGACTGCAACAACCCGTTATACCAAGGTGGCCATTGTTCTGCACTGGCTGATTGCCCTCGCCATTTTCTTCATGATTGGCCTTGGCTGGTACATGACAGACTTGCCCAAAGACGGCCCCAAGCAAATCGCATTTGATTTGTTCGATTTAGGCATGTACAGCTGGCAGTTGTCAGAACCAGGCAGCCCGCGTATGTTTTATTTCAATCTGCACAAGTCGGTAGGCCTCACCTTGTTTGCCCTGATTCTGTTCCGCGTCTACTGGCGTGTGACACATACCCCTCCGGCCATGCTGTTCAGTTACAAGGCATGGGAGCGTAAACTGGCCACAGGCACACATCACTTTTTGTATCTGTTGATGGTGGCGATTCCATTGACCGGTTTGCTGATGTCACTGAATAGCAAATTTGGCATTAACTGGTTTGGCATGCATGTGTTTGATGGCGTGGATAATAAAGAGGTGCGGGACACGTTTGAGGAGTTGCACGAACTGGGCGCTAATCTGATCATTGCGCTGATCATTGTGCATATTGTCGGCGCATTGAAACACCATTTCCTCGACAAGGACACGACCCTGTCGAAAATGTCGCTCAAATAGACTGCGTTCAAGTAGACTGATGGTTGGTCAATGAAAGAAGCCCGCAACAGCGGGCTTCTTTCATTCTAATGATCAGAATGCGCTATTGATGGTATTGCGGACTGAGCTTGCGTATTGTTTCCAGCATGCAGGCCGCGTGTTCTGGTGGTGTCCATTGGGTAATGCCATGACCAAGATTAAACACGTGGCCGTGGCCGTGGCCATAGCTGGCGAGGACACTGGCAACCTCTTTTTCAATCGCTGCCGGTGAGCTCAGTAAAATCGCAGGATCCATATTACCCTGTAAAGCGACCTTGTTGCCGACGCGTTCACGCGCCTGACCAATATCTATGCTCCAGTCCAGGCCCAATGCATCTGCGCCAATTGCTGCTTGCGCTTCCAGCCAGAGACCGCCACCTTTGGTGAAGACAATGCTGGGCACGGTGTTGCCTTCAGCAGTTTTGGTGAGGCCAGCCACAATTTTCTGCATATAGTTGAGTGAAAACTCGCGATAGGCATTGTGTGACAATGCCCCCCCCCAGGAATCAAAAATCATCACGGCCTGTGCGCCTGCAGCGATTTGCGCATTCAAATACTGAGTGATTGTCTGTGCAGTGATATCCAGAATATGATGCAGCAGTTCAGGTCTGGCATATCCCATCTTCTTGGTATTGAGGAAGTCTGTACCGCCTTTGCCTTCTACCATGTAGGTGGCGAGTGTCCAGGGGCTACCGGCAAAGCCGATTAATGGCACACGGCCATTTAGCGCTTTGCGAATGCTGCTCACCGCATCAAATACGTATTGCAGCTTAGCCATGTCCGGCACTTCAAGTTTGCGGATATCTGCTTCAGCCTGCAAGGTGCGCTCAAACTTGGGACCTTCACCTTCTTCAAAATACAGACCGAGGCCCATGGCATCAGGCACGGTCAGAATGTCGCTGAATAAAATAGCGGCGTCCAGCTGCGGGTAGCGGTCCAGCGGTTGCAAGGTGACCTCTGTTGCAAACGCCGGGCTTTGGCACAATTGCATAAAACTGCCCGCGGTTTTGCGACTTTCGCGATATTCAGGTAAGTAACGGCCCGCCTGCCGCATCATCCAGACCGGTGTGTACTCGGTGGGCTGGCGCATCAGGGCACGTAAAAAGGTATCGTTTTGCAATTGGCTCATAGGGTGAGGTCTTCATGCCTGACACAGAAAAAGTGATCAGATCACTTTTGTTCTGTGTCAGGACCAGTAAAAAATCAAAACAGCATTATAAAGTGCACAACGCGGATTCACTGCACAGAATTGTGTTTTTTTGCGCTATCGCAAATAGAAACGCCGATGGCGATACCATCGGCGTTTACAGTTTTGCTATGGTCTGGCTTTAGCGGGGCAGGGTAGAACTGCCCATCAGGAACTCATCAACGGCACGTGCACACTGGCGACCTTCGCGGATGGCCCACACCACCAGTGATTGACCACGGCGCATATCGCCCGCAGCAAATACCTTGGCTTTACTGGTTTTGTAGCAGCCTTCGCCATCGGTGGTGGCCTTGGCATTACCGCGGTTGTCTTTTTCCACACCAAAGGCATCCAGTACTTTTTGTACGGGTGAAACAAAGCCCATGGCTAGGAACACGAGGTCAGCCGGGATGGTGAACTCGGAGCCAGGAATTTCCTGCATTTTGCCGTCTTTCCACTCCACACGTGCACCTTTGAGGGCTTTGACCTTGCCGTTTTCACCGATCAGTTCCTTGGTGGTAATCGACCAGTCACGGCTGGCACCTTCTTCGTGTGAGCTGGAGGTGCGCATTTTCAGGGGCCAGTTAGGCCATACCAGTGATTTGTTTTCTTTTTCCGGTGGTTGCGGCATTAATTCAAATTGTGTGATGGTCAATGCGCCGTGACGGTTAGAGGTGCCTACACAGTCAGAGCCGGTGTCGCCGCCGCCAATCACGATCACATGCTTGCCTGTGGCCTTGATCTGGTCAGGTACCGCATCTCCCGCGACCATTTTATTATTGGGTGTCAAAAAGTCCATGGCGAAGTGCACGCCGTCCAGTTCGCGGCCTGGTACTGGCAAGTCACGTGGATATTCTGCACCACCCGCCAGAACTACCGCATCATAGTCACGCTCAAGCTCTGCCGCGCTGACATTTTCACCGACGTTCTGGTTGACTTTAAATGTGACGCCCTCGGCTTCCATTTGCGCCATGCGGCGGTCAATATGTGACTTTTCCATTTTAAAGTCAGGGATACCGTAACGCAGCAAGCCACCGATGCGGTCACTTTTTTCAAGTACAGTTACATTGTGGCCTGCGCGTGCGAGCTGTTGTGCGGCTGCGAGACCTGCCGGGCCTGAGCCGACGACAGCAATTTTTTTGCCGGTTTTATTCGGGTTGATCTGTGGCGTTACCCAGTTGTTTTCCCAGGCTTTGTCGATAATCGCGTGCTCAATCGATTTAATGCCTACGGGATCATTGTTGATGTTTAAGGTACAGGCGGCCTCACAGGGGGCCGGGCAAATACGTCCGGTGAATTCCGGAAAATTGTTGGTGGAGTGCAATACATCAATTGCACTGCGCCAGTCTTGCTGATAGACCAGATCATTCCAGTCAGGAATGATGTTATTGATTGGACAGCCGGTGGTACAGAAAGGAATGCCGCAATCCATGCAGCGTGCGCCCTGCTGTTTAGCCTGGTCGTCTGTCAGATGCAGCACGAACTCTTTGTAGTTTTTGACACGATCCTGCACCGGCAAGTTAGCCTCGCTCAGGCGCTCGAATTCCATGAAACCTGTGACTTTACCCATGTGAAACCATCTCTTCCCTGTCGCCCAATCGGGCGCATTCTTTACAAATGCCCCGCAACGCGGGGCATTTAATTAACAAAAACGATTATGCGGCTTGTTTGGTAGAAGCGGCAGCCATCTCGGTCAGTGCGCGTTTGTATTCGTTAGGGAATACTTTCACGAACTTGGCACGTGCGGCAGGCCAGTCAGCCAGAATCTCCTGGGCGCGTGGGCTGCCAGTGAGGGCTGCATGCTGCTCAATCAGGCCTTTCAGCGTGACTTCGTCTGCTTGCCCCAGATGCTGTACCTTGCCGACATCGGCTTCGGCTGCTTCGACTTTTTCCAGGCTGACCATGCTCATGTTGCAACGTTTGGCAAACTGGCCGTCAATGTCATACACGTAGGCAATCCCGCCACTCATCCCTGCTGCAAAGTTCTGGCCGGTTTGACCTAGGACGACCACGGTACCACCAGTCATATATTCACAGCCATGGTTGCCGACACCTTCTACGACAGCAATCGCGCCTGAATTTCGTACACAGAATCGCTCACCGGCGACACCGCTGAGGAAGCTTTGTCCTGTAGTTGCACCGTACATGACCGTGTTGCCGACGATGATATTTTCGTAAGACAATCCACGGAAGGTGGTTGGTGGCTTGATGATGATTTGACCGCCACACAAGCCCTTGCCCACGTAGTCATTGCCTTCGCCTGTGAGCTCAAAGGTGATGCCTTTTGCCAGGAAGGCGGCAAAGCTCTGGCCGGAAGTTCCTGTGAATTTGACGCTGATGGTGCCATCAGGCAGGCCAGCGTTACCGTAACGGCTGGCCACTTCATGGGATAACATGGTGCCGACGGTGCGGTTGGTATTGACGATAGGCAGCTCGATGGTGACTTTTTCACCTTTTTCCAGTGCCGGTTTTGCCAGTTCCACCAGGGTATTGTCCAGTGCTTTGATCAGGCCATGGTCCTGCACGTCATTGTTTTTACGTGACACAGACGCAGGCATATCAGGCAGGTGGAACACCTTGCTGAAATCCAGACCGTTGATTTTCCAGTGTTCAATGCCGGCTTTCATATCCAGCAAGTCAGCACGGCCAATCAGGTCATCAAACTTGGCTATGCCCATGCTGGCCATGAGTTCGCGTACTTCTTCAGCAACGAAGAAGAAATAATTGACGACATGCTCTGGCTGGCCGGTAAATTTCTTGCGTAACTCGGGGTCTTGCGTCGCTACGCCCACCGGACAGGTATTCAAGTGACACTTGCGCATCATGATACAGCCCTCAACCACCAGCGGTGCAGTGGCAAAGCCGAATTCATCGGCACCCAGCAGGGCGCCAATCAGCACGTCGCGTCCAGTCTTCATCTGGCCATCGACCTGCAGTACCACGCGACCACGCAATTGATTCAATACCAGGGTTTGCTGAGTTTCTGCCAGGCCGAGCTCCCATGGCGTACCTGCATGTTTGATCGATGAAATTGGTGAAGCACCGGTGCCGCCGTCATGGCCAGCCACCACAATGTGGTCAGACTTGGCTTTGGCTACACCAGCAGCGACCGTGCCGATGCCTGTTTCTGAGACCAGTTTGACTGAAATCGAGGCTTTCGGGTTGGCGTTTTTCAGGTCATGAATCAGCTGTGCCAGATCTTCGATCGAATAAATATCGTGGTGCGGTGGGGGTGAAATCAAGCCAACGCCAGGCACGGAGAAACGCAGTTTCGCAATGTATGGAGACACTTTATGGCCAGGTAATTGGCCACCTTCACCCGGTTTTGCACCTTGTGCCATCTTGATCTGAATCTGGTCGGCGCTGCTCAGGTATTCTGCAGTCACACCAAAGCGACCGGAAGCCACCTGTTTGATGCGCGAACGCATGGAGTCGCCTGCTTTCAACGGCACATCTGCTTCAATCAGGTCGCTACCCAATACTTTGGCGACGCTGGAATCCACTTTGACCGAAATAAAGCGTTTGACGTCTTCGCCGCCTTCGCCGGTATTGGATTTTCCGCCAATACGGTTCATTGCAATGGCCAGGGTGGTGTGGGCTTCAGTGGAAATTGAACCCAGGGACATGGCGCCGGTTGCAAAGCGTTTAACAATGTCCTTGGCGGATTCCACCTGATCCAGCGGGATAGCCGCTCTCAACGGCTTGATTTCGAACAGGCCGCGCAAGGTCATGTGGCGGCGTGTCTGGTCATTGATCAGCGCAGCATATTCTTTGTAAGTGTCGTATTGACCTGTACGGGTTGCATTCTGCAGTTTGCTGATCGATTGCGGTGTCCACAAATGCTCTTCGCCGCGCACGCGGAAAGCATACTCGCCGCCTGCTTCCAGCGCATTGGACATGACAGGGTCGTTGCCGAAAGCCTGATTGTGCAGGCGTACGGTTTCTTCGGCCACCTGCTCAAGCCCGATGCCTTCGATCTGGCTAACGGTGCCCGTAAAGTAATCATTTACAAATTGACTGTTAAGACCGATGGCTTCAAAAATCTGCGCACCACAATAGGACTGGTAAGTGGAAATGCCCATTTTTGACATGACTTTATACAAGCCTTTACCAATGGCTTTGACAAAGTTTTTGCCAGCTTTTTCAGCGTCAGTATTCAGCGTGTTAATCGTTTCATACACCAGCCAAGGGCATACTGCTTCCGCGCCATAACCTGCCAATAAAGCAAAATGGTGGACTTCGCGGGCTGAGCCGGTGTCGATGACCAGGCCAGTGCTGGTGCGCAAACCGGCTTTTACCAGAAACTCATGCGTTGCTGAGCACGCTAACAGCGCAGGAATCGCAATGCGTGCCGCAGACACCGCACGGTCAGACAGAATCAGAATATTGTAGCCATCTGCCACGGCTTTCTCGGCTTGATCATGCAGTGTATCCAGTGCCTGCTTCATGCCTGCTTTGCCAGATTGCGCATCGTAAGTGATATCCAGCACGAGGGACTTGAACTGACCTTTAGTCAGCGCTTCGATGTTGATCAGTCGCTGCAAGCCGGTCAGGCTGATGACTGGCTGGTTGCTTTCCAGACGGATCGGAGGATTGGTTTCATCGATGCCGAGCAAGTTTGGCTTGGGGCCAATAAAAGTCACCAGTGACATCACCAGTTCTTCACGAATCGGGTCAATCGGCGGGTTGGTTACTTGTGCAAATAACTGCTTGAAGTAGTTGTAGAGCGTTTTGGCTTTATTGGATAGCACCGGCAGCGCCGCGTCGTTACCCATTGAGCCAGAGCCTTCTTCGCCGTTATCTATCATCGGCTGTAGCACAAACTTGAGATCCTCTTGCGAGTAACCAAATGCTTGTTGGGTATCCAGCAGGCTGGCGCCCAGTTTGACTTCGCCTTTCCCTGCATCGGGCAGGTCAGCCAGATGGAAACGCGTCTGCTCAATCCACTGACGGTAAGGTTTGGCCTGCGCCAGTTCTTTTTTCACTTCTTCGTCATCAATAATGCGGCCTTGCTCCATGTCGATCAGCAACATTTTGCCTGGCTGCAAGCGCCATTTTTTGACGATTTTTTCTTGTGGGAAGGTAATTACACCCATTTCAGACGCCATCATCACGATGTCATCTTCAGTCACCAGGTAACGCGCAGGGCGTAAACCGTTCCGGTCCAGCGTGGCACCAATCATTTTGCCGTCAGTAAAGGCGACTGCTGCCGGGCCATCCCATGGCTCCATCAGCGCAGCATGGTATTCATAGAATGCGCGACGGTCTTCATCCATCAGCGGGTTGCCTGCCCAGGCTTCCGGAATCAGCATCATCATGGCATGTGGCAGGCTGTAACCGCCAGCGACCAGCAGCTCCAGACAGTTGTCAAAACAGGCAGAGTCAGACTGGCCGTCGGCAATCAGTGGCCACAGTTTCTCCAGATCGTCACCCAGCACTGCTGACTTCATGGTCTCATGACGGGCAGCCATCCAGTTAACATTGCCCTGCACCGTGTTGATTTCACCATTATGGGCAATCATGCGGAATGGGTGGGCCAGATCCCAGGCCGGGAAGGTGTTGGTGGAGAAGCGCTGATGCACAAGGGCCAATGCCGACACGACACGTGCGTCTTTAAGATCCTTGTAATAAATACCTACCTCATTCGCCAGCAGCATGCCTTTGTAGACAATGGTGCGGGAGGAGAAGGATGGCATGTAGAACTGTGCTTTGTCTTGCAGGTTGAGCGCACGAATGGCATGCTCAATACGCTTGCGAATCACAAAGCATTTACGTTCAAAAACGGTATTGTCAGGGGATGTGCTGGCAATAAACACCTGGCGCATCACCGGTTCAACGGCACGCGCAGCATCTGCAATATTGCTGTTGTCGACGGGTACATCGCGCCAACCCAGCAAGGTTTGCTGTTCTTCAGCAATAATCTGCGCAAAAATGGCTTCACATTTGGCACGGTTGTCCGCATTTTGTGGCAGAAAAGCCTGGCCAACCGCGTATTGACCAGCCGCAGGCAGTGTCATGCCCAGTTTTGCGGCTTCCTCTCGCATAAAGGTGTCAGGCATTTGCATCAGCAGCCCGGCACCATCGCCCAGCTTCGGGTCATACCCCGTAGCGCCGCGATGCGTCAGGTTGTCCAGCAGTTGCAGGCCTTTAGCGACGATGTCGTGGCTTTTCTGGCCTTTGATGTGGGCCACAAAGCCCACGCCACAGCTGTCTTTCTCGTGGCGTCTATCGTATAAACCCTGGGATTGAGGGGCCAAACCAAGCTGGCTATCCAGAGTGGTTGCGTTATCTTGAGGCGTACTCATCACGTTGTTGTCAGACTGCATATCCATTGCCAGATTCTTCACTTACAAAACATTTGGAGGAACCTTCAATGATACCGTCAAAGTTTAGCAATTTCAATTGTTTAGCATGCGTTAATTAACGGATAAATGCTTTTTTGTTCATATATGAGAATGATTGTTATTTACCACTGGGGACAAATAAACCAGTGCTCTTTTATCAAAGAAGATGAAGCAATTTTACCGTGTTGAATCCCGCGGGCGATTGATGGTAGGGTCAGGCTGTGCCGTTTTTATCGGAGTGGGAGTGTAGCCACGCCAATATTTCATATATGTGCTGATCTGGTGGAAACACTGGATAAAATACTTTTATGATCTGCCCTTGACTGCAAATCATGCTGAGTCTTTTATAGAGGGACTTGCCTTGAAGCTCAAAGGTTGGCAGGTTGAGCGCTTGCTTGAGTTGCAGTGAAGCATCACTAAGTAATTCAAAAGGTAGATGCAGACGTTGTTTGGCTTCTTGCTGACATGGGATGGTTTGTGTGCTGATGCCAAATACTTGCGTATGCAGCAAAGCCAGTTCGTGATGGTGATCCCGAAAGCTGCAAGCCTGCGGTGTACACCCGCGCGCGCCGGGAATATTATCCCAGCCCTCAGGCAAAGGGTGGTCTGGGCGCCCGGTCATTGGATAAACGTATAAAACAGTTCTTTGCTGACACTGCGAAAGGGTGACAGTCGACCCGTTTGTGGCCCCCAGGGTAACAGAGGGCAAAAACATGCCCGTTAAATGATTGGCCCCGCCATCATCGCTAGGGCGGGGTAAGTCGGGCGGCAGTGAGGTGAGGGTGGTCACCTGTGATTACAGGGCAGCAAACGCCAGTTCAGCTGCTTGTATGGTTTCTGCAATATCTGCGTCAGAATGTGCTGCAGAAACAAAGCCAGCTTCAAATGCGGAGGGTCCGAGATAGATGCCCGCGTCCAGCATGCTGTGGAAGAAATGATTAAAGGCCTTTTTGTCAGTCAGCATCATTTCGGCGTAGCTGGTGGGGGTGCTGCCACTGAAATATACACCGAACATGCCGCCAACATTTTGTGCGCTAAAAGTAACACCAGCTTTTTGCGCGGCCTGTTTGAGGCCAAGCATCAGTTTGGCGGTTTGCGCAGTGAGGTGATCGTAGAAGCCGGGCGCTTGAATCAGTTTTAAGGTGGTTAAGCCTGCAGAGACAGCGACCGGGTTGCCTGACAAAGTGCCTGCCTGGTAAACCGGGCCCAGGGGCGCCAGCACCTGCATAATGTCCTTGCGCCCACCAAAGGCCCCGACCGGCAAGCCGCCGCCAATGACTTTACCCAAAGTCGTCATATCCGGCGTGATGCCATACAGCGCCTGTGCACCGCCCAGAGCAACACGGAAGCCCGTCATCACCTCATCAAAAATCAACACAGCGCCATGTTTTGTACAGAGTGTGCGCAAGGTTTTCAAGAACTCCATATGCGGTACGATCAAGTTCATATTGCCGACCACTGGTTCGATAATCACGCAGGCAATTTCGTCCCCCACTTGACTGAAAATGTCAGCGAGTTGTTGCGTATTGTTGTATTCCAGCGTGAGGGTATGCTGGGCAATGCTGGCCGGGACACCGCCAGAATCTGGCTCGCCAAAGGTAAGCAGGCCCGAGCCGGCTTTTACCAGCAACCCATCCGAGTGGCCATGGTAGCAGCCTTCAAATTTGATGATTTTGTCACGTCCGGTGAACCCGCGCGCAGTACGGATGGCGCTCATGGTGGCTTCAGTACCACTACTGTTCAAGCGCACCTGCTCCATACTGGGCACGAGTTGGTTGATCAATGCCGCCATCTCCAGTTCGAGGCCGGTCGGTGCGCCAAAACTCAAGCTGTTAGCGGCGGCCTGCTGTACCGCTGCAACTACTTCAGGATGCGCATGACCCAGAATCATCGGTCCCCATGAGTTGATATAGTCAATATATTCTTTACCATCTACATCCCACAGTCTGGAGCCGAGCCCTTTTTTAAAGAAAACAGGGGTGCCGCCCACACTGCGAAATGCACGTACTGGCGAATTAACGCCGCCCGGAATCAGTTGCTGGGATTGATCAAACAGTTGCTGGTTGCGTGAAGTCATGGCGATTCGATGTGTGCTCTAAAAATCAATATTCTAGCAGAGCCATGGAGAGCCGGCGTTGAAATTGTCACTTGCAATCACAAGGCTATCGGCGTAACTTTAAAGTTACAGAAGGACGTTTTACGTGTTTAATCGTCTGTATTCAAAGCACTTGGCATTCAAATGATTAGGGAAGAGGTGTGTATGGATAACAAATACGGATTAGGTTCGCGTCGTTTGGCGACCGAGCATCATCAGGTACACAAGCAGCCGTCCGAGCAGGCGTCGTACCATGCAAAGCAATGTCGCACCTGCAAGAGTACCCATTTGCGTTTATGTCCAACCATGGAAGATCATCAATGTAATGATTGTGGTGAGTGGCAATTGGATATGCCTGCGGGTTACGCCATTGGCCGTAACAGTGACTATTGATTGATATCACCGTCTTGACCTAGCTTTGCGTTTGCTTGTTTGCGACATCATTCGGTTTTATTGGGAGCAGCATTGAGTCTGCTGAGCATGTTATTGTAGGCGTCTTCATCCAGGCTCTGTAATTGCTGCATGGCTTTTTCGAACAGGCTGTTTTGCCCGGTTTGTTTTGCCAGAATGGCTAATCCCTGCCAGGCTTCAACGTGGGCAGGCTGCAAAGCAGTGGCCTGCTCGTAAGGGCGCTGTGCTTCTGTCAGTTTGCCTTGGCCATGCAGTGCGCTGGCCAGGTAAAAGTGTGCTTCGGCAGATTGGGCTGTTTGTGCTGCCCAAGTTTCGGCGATGGTTTGTAAAGTTCCCCAGTCGCTATGCAGATAAGGCTGCGCAACCTGCATGAAAAAAGGTTGCTGTTGGGCAGGTTGATCCCAAAAAGCGTTCGTCACGGCCACGTTGGCAGTATGGTGTTGGAGTAGTGCGTATACCCACTCCACCGGCACACTGTAATAGTAAGCATGTTTGCCAGGGCTTTTGAATGTATTGATGCCGACCAGCTCACCTGCACTGTTAAATAATGGACTTCCGCTTGCGCCCATGATGAAGGCGGCATCCGTGCGTATGACCAGGCTGTCGCCATAGGGGTAGAGTGCCCGTACTTTACCGGCCGTGGTTTGCGGTTTTGGTGGGCCACCAGGGAATCCGATTGAAAACACTTCCTGACCGTATTTCAGGCTTTGGCTATTGCCGGGTTTGACAGGCGGCAGATCCAGATATTGAAAAGTCAGCAAGCAGACATCATGCGCCCAGTCTGCGTACATGCCGACCGGGCTGATGCTGTCTCCAAATTTGGAAACGCTCACACCGCTGGCATTGGCGATCACATGGCAATTGGTGGCGATGACATCTGGTGCGACCACTACCCCGCTGCCTACACCATGCCCGCCGCTTTGTGTAATCGTATGTATTTTTACGATCGATGCCTTGAGTTTGTATACCAGTTCATGATCTGGTGCGGCAAACGAAGTGTCAACAACGGTCAATAGCAGGCATAACACACTGCTCAAACAAGCGATTAATTGCCGCATTTGAAATGATCCTTTGCATGATGGATTGTGAAAACTTTTCGATGAATGATGAATAAACCATCAAAAACAGAAAAAATTCCATTGCAATCTTGACAATAACCGTGAAAAGCCATCGAAACAGCGCTAGAATAGCCGATATTTTTGATTGCAAGGACTTGTTATGCTGATTAAAAGCGAAATCGTGGATTTGGACACCCCTACCGGTGTGATGCGCACTTACGTACATCGCCCAAAACATGATGGAAAAGTGCCAGCGGTTTTGTTTTACTCGGAAATTTTTCAGCAAACGGGTCCGATTGAGCGGGCTGCACGTTTTCTGGCGGGGCATGGGTATGCCGTGTTAGTCCCTGAAGTATTTCATGAGTTGAATCCGATTGGTACCATACTGGGCTATGACGATGCCGGGCGTGATAAAGGCAATGCCGACAAAGAGGCAAAAGATGTAGAAGCCTATGACACTGATAACCGCGCCATGATTGCCTATTTGAACGCGCAGCCATGGTATAGCGGCAAGCTGGGTGCGGCTGGTTTTTGTATTGGCGGCCACCTGGCCTTCCGCGCTGCATTACAGCCTGAAGTGCTCGCTACTGCCTGTTTCTATGCGACCGATTTGCACACCAGCATAATTCCAAACAAACCCGGCCAGCACAGTATGGAGCGTGTGCAGGAAATCAAAGGAGAGCTGCTAATGATTTGGGGTAAGCAGGATCCGCATATTCCAGGCGACAAACGTGCTGAACTCTATAAACGCTTTTCAGAGGTGCCTGGCTTGCATTACACCTGGCACGAGTTTAATGGACAGCATGCCTTTATGCGCGACGAGGGTGACCGTTACGACGCGCAGATCGCCAATGCTGGATATCAGCTGACTTTGCAACTGTTCGGTAACGTGCTGAAATAATTGCCGGGCTGAACGTGATGCGCTTAGCAAAAATTCAAATCAAATTTTGCGTGGAACGTTCAATTCTTACCCTAGTCCAAGCATAGGCCAAAAGCCTGTGCTTTTTTTTCAACTAAATTAAAAATTTATAGAGACTATTATGACGATTAAGAATGCGGATATTGGGTTGGTGGGACTGGCAGTGATGGGCCAAAACTTGGCTTTGAACATTGCTGACCATGGTTACACCATTGCGGTTTACAACCGCGACCCCAAGAAAATGCTCAACTTTATTGAAGAGTGCAAAAAGAACGAGCCTTCACACGAGCGCGTGGTTGGGCATGCTGACCTGGCTTCTTTTGTCTTGAGTATCAAGCGCCCTCGCAAGATTGTACTGCTGGTGAAAGCCGGTAGTGCAACCGATGTGACCATTAACGCATTGTTGCCATTTCTGGAGCAGGGAGACATTATTATTGATGGCGGTAACGCCCTGTGGACCGATACTATTCGTCGTGAAAAAGAACTCGCTGCCAAAGGGATTGAATTTATTGGCTCAGGCGTTTCTGGCGGCGAAACCGGTGCGCGCTTTGGCCCTTCACTGATGCCATCCGGGACACGTAAAGCCTGGTCCAGCCTGGAGCCTATCTGGCGTGATATTGCGGCCAAGGTTGATCCAGTGACTGGGGCGCCTTTGGAAGGTGGCGCGCCTGGCAAACCTGTGGAAGGCGGTTTCTCTTGCGCCGAGTATATCGGCCCGGACGGGGCTGGACATTATGTGAAAATGGTGCACAACGGCATCGAATACATCGACATGCAATTGATTTGTGAAGCCTATTGGTTGATGAAAAACCTGCTGGGAATGCCTGCGGATGAAATCGGTAAAGTCTTCGCCGAGTGGAACAAGGGCGAGTTGTCCAGTTTCCTGATTGAAATTACTGCTGATATCCTGCAACAAAAAGACCCTAGCGGTAAGGGCTTCCTGGTAGACCAGATTCTGGATACTGCCGGTCAAAAAGGGACCGGGCAATGGACTGCTGCTAACGCGCTGGAATTGGGTGCCCCAGCCAATGCGATTGCTGCAGCCGTGTACGCACGTGCATTATCCAGCCTGAAAGAAGAGCGCGTGGAAGCCAGCAGAATTCTGAAAGGTCCGACAATCGTCAAAGAAACTGACAAGCCAGCGATTATTGAAGCGATCAAGAATGCGCTGTACTGCTCGAAGATTTGTGCCTATGCACAGGGCTTTCAGTTAATCGACAAAGCGCAGGTGGCTTACAACTGGAAACTTAATTTTGGCGAGATTGCACAAATCTGGCGTGGTGGTTGCATTATCCGCGCCCGCTTCCTGCAAAAAATTACCGATGCTTACGCATTGAATTCACGCCTGAAGAACCTGATGCTGGACCCTTATTTCACCAATGCAATGAATGAAGGTCAAGCGGGCTGGCGCAAGGTGATTGCCTTGGCCGTGACTAACGGGATTCCTGCGCAAGGCTTTGCTGCGGCATTGGCTTACTACGATGGCTACAGAAGTGCAGATTTGCCAGCCAACCTGTTGCAAGGGCAGCGAGACTACTTTGGTGCACATACTTATGAGCGTAAGGATCAGCCGCGTGGACAGTTCTTCCACCTGGACTGGCCGGAAGCTGGACGCCCGCAATTGGTGATCGATTAAGTTGTCCACTGAGGTGGCCGCTTAGCCGGGTCACAATTAAAAAAGGATGGTATTGCCATCCTTTTTTATTGGCTGGTCACTTTATATTTTAGGTGGCAGACCCCAGCATTGATACGCGCGGCTGGACTAAAAAAGAATCAGGCTAATCCTGAACGGATTAACCTTGGCCGAATTAAATGTGAGTGGTGCGGCAGTGACTACAGGTCTGCGCTATACGCAGTCGCAACTGGATTCCAGAAAGCGGTGTAACTCGTTGATGGCTTTCAGATGTTGTTGCGCTTTGGTTGCTGCAGTGATTGACTGGTTGCTTGCTTTGGCAGTGTCGTTCAGGTTAGGTGCATAAATCTCATCCATCAAAAAATGGTTGGACGAAACTGCTTGGTATGATTCTACAATTTGCATTTCAAGTTTCCTTTTGGGATCAAATATTTTCTGGCTTCATGACAACGAATTGTGTTCGCTGTGCATGTGGCGCCAAAATTAACAAAAAGTTCAAGTTACAGCAATCAGTTAGCGCTCGAGGTGACCAAATTGGTCCATTTCTCACGGTAATTTTGTATTGCTACAACATATAAGCAAACATGATGCCATGCTTATGTTACTTTAACGCAGTGCTGTGACATTCGGATGACATCCATGTAAATGTTGATCATTCACCGAAAAACTAAAAGCCAAATGCCCTGATTTTTCGTAAAATATCGGTTTGATTAAACAAAAATGAAGAGTAGATGCAGATTTTTGTAAACGGGAAGGAAATGCAGCTGCCTGTGGATGGACTGTCAGTCATGGGGCTGGTAGCACATATGCAACTGGTTGGTAAACGCATTGCAATTGAGCGTAACGGCGATATCGTGCCGCGCAGTCAGTTTGACGCAGTGTTTTTGCGCAATGGCGACAAGCTGGAAATAGTGGGCGCTGTGGGTGGTGGTTAATTGGCTGTCAGTGATGGCAGGCAACATTTTGATGATTGAAGAGAATACGTTATGAGTGACACATTGGTCATTGCCGGTAAAAACTATGCATCCCGCCTGCTGGTGGGTACAGGCAAATACAAAGACTTTACTGAAACGCGGGCTGCGATTGATGCGAGTGGCGCAGAAATTGTCACTGTTGCCATTCGCCGTACCAATATTGGTCAAGATGCCAGTACGCCTTCGTTGCTGGATTATTTGCCGCCCTCTGAGTTTACTTATTTGCCAAACACGGCTGGTTGCTACAGCGCTGAGGATGCTGTGCGCACCTTGCGGCTGGCGCGCGAGTTACTGGACGATCATCGTCTGGTCAAGCTGGAGGTGCTGGGCGACCCAAACACTTTATATCCCAATGTCACTGAAACGCTGGCCGCGGCAAAAACACTGGTCAAAGAGGGCTTTGAGGTTATGGTCTATACTTCTGATGACCCGATTATCGCCAAACAGCTTGAAGACATTGGCTGTGTTGCCGTGATGCCGCTGGCTTCACTGATTGGTTCCGGGATGGGGATTTTAAATCCCTGGAACCTGCAAATTATTATTGAGAGTGCCAACATCCCGGTGCTGGTGGATGCCGGTGTTGGCTGTGCATCAGATGCTGCGATTGCCATGGAGTTAGGCTGTGCCGGTGTGCTGATGAATACCGCGATTGCAGCTGCGCGTGATCCTGTCATGATGGCGGGTGCCATGAAAAAGGCCATCGAAGCTGGTCGCGAATCTTTCCTGGCTGGACGCATGGCCAGAAAACTGTATTCTGCAAGCCCCAGCTCTCCAACAACTGGCATGATAGGCTAATGGCACACGACCCGCATCAATATGCCTGCGAGGTCTCGGTCGTGACCGAGTATCTGCAAGACCAGTCTTCAGCCGAAGCCGGGCAGTATGTCTATGCTTACACCATCACGATCCGTAATACCGGACAAGTGCCCGTGCAACTGATCAGTCGGCACTGGGTCATTACGGATGCCATGCAGCAGGTGCGTGAGGTCAAGGGACTGGGCGTGGTGGGTGAACAGCCCTTGCTGGCGCCTGAGGCCGAATATAGTTACACCAGCAGTGTCATGTTCAGTACGCCCAGTGGCGAGATGTATGGCACTTATCAAATGGTCGCAGTGGATGGCGCCTGGTTTGAGGTGGATATCCCGACCTTTTGGTTGCATCAGGCGGCCGGATTGCACTGATTGCGCAGCTATTGCGAAGAGTTAACCCACGGATAGTGCATTGGTCAGATACAAAATACAGTTAAAGTCTTATTGGATCGCGTACATGTGCGCGCTGGCGTTGGCTGCCTGCCAGACAACGCCGCCGTTGCCCAGGCCCGATAACAAGCCGATTAAACCTGGTAGCGAGACCTCTCGTCCATCAGGCAGTGTGGCTCAATCTGGCCAGTCACAGCCATTCGCACTGTTAAAACCAGCCGCATGGTCCGAATTGCCAGGCATCAACCAGGAAAACTGGCTGGCAAGTTGGCCGGTTTGGTTGAAAAGTTGTCAGGGACTCAAGCTCAAGCCAGAATGGCGGGAGGTTTGTGCTCAGGCGCAAACAGTGAGCGCGAATGACGAGGCTGCGATTCAAGCCTATTGGCAGCAGTATTTCAATGCCTACACAGGCAGCCAGAGCGACGCCACCCAGCAAGGGCTGATTACCGGCTACTACCAGCCGGTGTTGAAAGGTGCTGCTGCCAGCAGTCCGCGGTACGGTGTGCCCTTGTACCAGCCCCCGGCGGATCTGATTACCGTGAATTTGAGTGCGCTGTTTCCTGAACTCAAATACAAACGCGTGCGTGGGCGTGTGCAGGGGCAAACGCTGGTGCCCTACCTGACGCGTGCCGAAATCGAGCAGCCAGTCTCTCCATTGGCAGGAAACGAATTGCTGTGGGTTGAGGATGCTGTCGAGGCTTTTTTCCTGCAGATCCAAGGCTCAGGTGTGGTGGAGTTTGAAAGTGGCGAGCGCGTGCATGTGGGCTATGCTGATCAGAATGGCCATCCCTACCAGTCGATTGGAAAGCTGCTGGTCGAGCGCGGTGAGATGACTGCCAGTGAGGCTTCCATGCAGAGTATCAAGGCGTGGGGGCGTCAGCACCCTGAGCAGTTGCGTGCATTGCTGGATGCGAATCCAAGTTATGTGTTTTTCAAGCGGCTTCCTGCCGGGCTGAGCGGGCCGCTGGGTGCGCTGGGTGTACCTTTGACTGCCGAGCGCAGCATCGCGGTGGATCCTTTCCATATTCCATTGGGGGCGCCTGTTTATTTATCCACCACTTACCCCAATAATGAATCTCCCCTGCAGCAACTGATGATGGCGCAAGATACCGGCGGCGCAATCAAGGGCGGTGTCCGCGCTGATGTCTTTTGGGGCGAGGGTGAGTTTGCCGGAAAGCTGGCGGGTGCAATGCGCCAGCAAGGGCGCCTCTGGGTTTGGCTTCCCAAAACGTTCAAGTTGCCACAATAATGTTCCCGGTATAAAACTCCAGCCATGAGCGTTGCGTTACATAGGCAAGATGCGTATTGGCCTGATAAGCTGGTTGGTCAGCATGCATTGAGAAACTGGCTACAGGAAAAAGGGTCACTCACGGTCCGATTGAAAAGACATTACACGGATTTTGCAGTCAAGCCGCTCAGGCAAGGCTGGCTAAAGCCGCATCGTGATGAGCGCCGCCTACTTGGCATCCCCCTTGGCCAGTCTGTATGGATGCGCGAAGTCTGGCTGATGGGCAACGGACAACCCAAAGTGTTTGCCCACAGCGTCATCAGTCGTCGTCATTTGCGAGGGCCCTGGCATGCATTGCGCAGTATAGGACGTCGGCCATTAGGTGGTGCACTGTTTGCGGATGCCAGGGTGCAGCGTGGCAGCTTGCATTTTAAAAAGCTGCCTCTTGTACACCCGTTGTATCAATCGGTTGCATCGAGAATGCGGGTTGCGAATGGACAAGCACTCTTTGCCCGGCGATCGTTATTCAGGTTAAATCAATACAGCCTGCTGGTTACCGAGGTGTTCCTGCCCGAATTTTATATGGATATGCGTTAAGCGCTGGGTGAAATGATCATGTTTTCTGCACAAAAATGGTATGCCTATTGTCGGTTAACGCGGCTGGATAAACCTGTTGGAATCTGGTTGCTGATGTGGCCGACCTTATGGGGCTTGCTGGTCGCCGGTCGCGGCTATCCCGATTTAAAGGTGGTCATGGTGTTTGTCGTTGGCACCATTTTAATGCGCTCAGCCGGCTGCGCATTCAATGACATTGCTGACCGGCATTGGGATGGTGCTGTTTCCAGAACAAAGTCGCGCCCGTTGGCAGCCGGTGAACTCTCGGTGAGGGAAGCCTATGTGGTGGCCGCGGCGCTGGTGTTGGTTGCATTTGTGGTCGTCTTGCAGCTCGATATTGCCGTCGTACTTTGGTCCATTCCGGCGTTGTTGCTGGCAGTCAGTTATCCTTACACCAAACGATTTTTTGCAATTCCACAGGCCTATCTGGGGGTGGCTTTTGGTTTTGGTATCCCGATGGCATTTGTCGCTTTGCAACATTCTGTGCCCCCCATTGCCTGGTGGTTGCTGCTGGCTAATCTATTTTGGTCCGTAGCTTATGATACTGCCTACGCCATGGTGGATCGCGAGGATGATTTAAAGGTCGGAATTCGCTCTTCAGCCATTACTTTTGGACGTCAGGATGTGCTGGCGATGATGGTGTGTTTTGCGTTGATGTTGCTGATATGGGCAGCGCTTGCGTTGCAGCTCCAGTTGGCCTGGCCATTTTGGGTGGGTTGGGCGATCGCATGCTTGCAAATCTTTGCACAGCATCAACAGGTCAAGGGTCGTCAGCCAGAGGCATGCTTTGCAGCATTTTTGCAAAATATATGGATAGGCGCCAGCTTGACCTTGGGGCTGGCACTGGCTTACTGGTTAGGCTGATTTGCGTTTGGCCGGATATTCGTCAAGTTCGAAAGTAAAGTCAGACCAGTACTGGAATGCGGTGCTGTCTGAAGGGGATAATGCGCCAATATCTTCTGACAATTGCTGCAGCTCGCGCAGCCCATGGCTGTCATCTTTGGGTACATTTTCTACGTATGATGGCGCGTTTTTAGGCAAGGCCTGGGAGGCGCAGGCAATGGCTCTGAGTAACATCAGGTCCTCAAACACTGTCCGCTCAAACCCGATACGCGGTACCAGGCGCGTGTTATAAATCAAATCGTCTATCAGAGTCACAACCTCTGGAGTGCCCCAGGCTTGCTGTAATGCCCTGGTGATTCTGCTGAATGACTCTATGCCATGCAATGCCGGATCCGGGTTGCGTTCGACATTGATATTGAAATGCTTGCGGCATTCGCTGGCTGCCAGATCAAACTCCTGTTGCTTGCCTTCTCTGCCCAATAAATCGAGCAGGTACAGCCAAACCCAAGGCGAGCACTTGGGTTGTTGCGCAAGATGATTTTGCAAGTATTGTATGGCCTGGTTAATCCGGCCATGGGTCAGAAAGTGAGAGGCGTCTTTAATGACTGTTTCGCTGTCAGTTGCTGTGGCGGAGTCATTCTGTTTGCGAGGAGATAGCTCGTCGTCGTTGGCCTGTCTGGGAAATGGCTGTGCTCTGCCTGTGGGGAGTTTGCGAATGTTGGATGGGGGTGTAGGCGACCCTGTCGCAGCAGGGCTGGCGGAGTAAGCGCCATAGGCTGTCGGCGCCGTTGTGGGGGCTTGCTCGCGCATGCCGGGGTTTTCGTGCCCGGCGGTTTTTGGCGCCGGACTGTTTTTTCCGTGCCCGATTCTGGGGTTTTCCGAATGTCTGCGCAGCCAGTCAGCAAAGAAATAGCTGCTGCATAGCAGCGCCAGTCCCAAACACAGGATCAGTGTCCGCAACAGGTGGTTTTCTGATTTTGCGTGGCTAAGCTCAGCACTGCGCATCTCCAGTGCATGCGATTGTTGCAGATTTGCCCTGTATAGCGTGTTTAACTGGGTTTGCAGCAGTTCGAAGTTTTCTTGTAATTGCCTGATTTGTTGCTGCAGTGATTCAAATTCCTGATCACTCAGCGTCGTACCTGCCGTGTCTGCTGGAATGGTTTTTATGGGTGCCTGCGACGTGAGCAGATTTTCTGCGGCAGGTGTTGCAGTGGGCAATTCCGCTGACACCTGATTCATTGCATCGACGTGAAAAATGTAGTGGCTATGCTGGCATTGGTCGTTCACCCTGAGGGTGAAAGGTCCTGTAGCTGTGGTGTCGGACCAGATCGTCAATAGTCCCTGCGTGTTGCCCAGTGTTGTGTATTCAAGATGCATGGCCGCATTTTCGATGGACCACTGTGCGGAAAAACAACCCAGTTCGGTATTGGTTGAGACGTTGCCAAGATTGAGCTCGGCAATAAAAGGCTGGTTAGCCGCCGAGTCTATGCTGAGGGTGTACTGTGTATCCAGGGCTGCGCATGCAACAGAGGTGACAATCCACAACCAGCAAGTGGTTGCAAAAAGAAGAATCTGCTTACGAGAGTATTCGCTAAAAAACATTATTGACCAGAAATATCGTCTTCAATGGTGTTTAGTCGATTTTTGTAACAGGCATAGGTATTCACTATGAGCTTAACAATATGCAATTAAATTTTATGCGGACAACTAAAGTCCATATTGGATTCCAATATATTGTACACTTATACATCTTTACTGGGTGCACTGGTAATTAATCGTCATTGGCATTAAGCACAAGGTGGCGTTGATTCACACCTAAGTATCAAGCCAGTCAAATGCCTGAATTATTTTGGAATAGCCGTTGACAAGGTTTTTCAGCGGGCATATAATCCGCCCTCTTAATTTATACGCTATAACTCGGTAGTTATAAAATGAAAACATTTTCAGCAAAATCGCATGAAGTACAACGTGACTGGTTCGTGATCGACGCCACTGACTTGGTGTTGGGCCGTTTGGCCAGCGCCATTGCTCACCGTCTGCGTGGCAAACATAAAGCTATTTACACACCACACGTAGATACCGGTGATTACATTGTTGTAATCAATGCGGACAAAATTAAAGTAACAGGCAACAAGGCTGGTGGCAAGTTGTATCACCGTCACTCTGGATATCCTGGCGGTATCACTACGACTACATTTGCAAAAATGCAAGATCGTTTTCCAGGCCGTGCATTGGAAAAAGCTGTTAAAGGCATGTTGCCAAAAGGTCCTTTGGGCTACGCAATGATCAAAAAAATGAAGGTGTATGCTGGCGACAAGCATGAGCATATTGCTCAGCAACCTCAACCATTAACACTCTAATATACAGACGATTAGGATAAGAGATGATCGGTAAATACAACTATGGCACAGGCCGCCGCAAAAGTTCAGTGGCACGTGTGTTTTTGAAGTCTGGTAGCGGTAACATCGTAGTAAACGACAAGCCAGTTGACATTTATTTCTCACGCGAGACTTCTCGCATGATTTTGCGTCAGCCTCTGGAGTTGACCAACAACACCGGTACTTTTGACATTTTGGTCAATGTGCATGGTGGTGGTGAGTCCGGTCAAGCTGGTGCTGTGCGTCACGGCATTACCCGTGCATTGATTGACTACGATGCTGCGTTGAAAAGCGCATTGTCTCACGCTGGTTTTGTGACACGTGATGCACGTGAAGTTGAACGTAAAAAAGTGGGCCTGCGTAAAGCACGTCGCCGGAAACAGTTCTCCAAACGTTAATTTTCAACGTTTGCTTTCAGAGTTGTGTAAAAAGGTCGCGTTGGCGGCCTTTTTCATTTATTGTTTCATCTTTGCGCTTTTGTTTACTGTAGCTATTTGTGATTTAACATGGAAAAAATTAAAGTCGGCATTGTGGGTGGTACCGGATATACTGGTGTGGAGTTGTTGCGGTTACTGGCCCCTCATCCCAATGTCCAGTTGCAGGTGATTACCTCACGCGGTGAAGCAGGCCTTCCTGTGGCGGACATGTTCCCAAGTTTGCGTGGGGTGGTCACGCTGGCTTTCAGTGATCCAGCCACGGTGGATTTGACGCAGTGCGATGTCGTCTTTTTCGCCACCCCACATGGCGTAGCGATGAGCCAAGCCCCGGCACTGGTCGCAGCCGGTGTGAAGGTCATCGATCTTGCCGCGGATTTTCGTTTGCAGGATCCTGTGATATTTGAGCAGTGGTACAAATTGCCGCATCAGTGTAAAGACATTCTGGAGCGGGCTGTCTATGGTTTGCCTGAACTGTATGCCGCAGACATCGCGCAAGCGGAAGTGATTGGTAATCCTGGCTGTTACCCGACCACAGTGTTGCTCGGCTTGGCGCCTCTGCTGGAAAATGGCTGGATTGATTATTCAGTGCCTATTATTGCAGATGCAAAATCAGGCGTGTCAGGCGCTGGCAGAAAGGCAGAAGTCGGCACTTTATTCTCCGAGTCCAGTGACAATCTGAAGGCTTATGGCGTGGCAGGGCATAGACATCATCCCGAGATTCTGGCGCAGTTAAAGAAACTCTCCGGGCAGGCGGCAGTCGAATTTATTTTCGTGCCGCATCTGATTCCAATGATACGGGGCATGTTGACAACCTTGCATGTCAAGTTGAATGCAGAGGGAAAGAAACAGGCGCTACAATCAGTGTATGAGCAGCGTTACGCAGATGATTGCTTTGTGGATGTCATGCCTGCGGGCGCGTTGCCTGAAACCCGTTCGGTCAGAGGTGCCAACTATTTGCGGATGGCCTTGTATCCTCAAGCCGCTGATTATGTCACAATCATTGTGGTGCAGGACAATCTGGTCAAAGGGGCGTCTGGGCAGGCAGTGCAAAACATGAATCTAATGTTTAATTTGGCCGCAGATACCGGTTTGAAAATCTTGCCACTCTTGCCATAATGATACGACCCATACGTCGCAGACTCAGAAACCACTTTGGTATGACCGCCAGACAAGTCGCGGTTCGTTCGCATCGTCCGTGGTATTTTCAAAGTATGCTGGCAGTCGCGTTTGTGGTAGTCGGTTTTGCATTGGCGTACTGGGCGCTGCATGATGACGATACTGCGCATGTACGTTTACGCTTGCAGCAAGTGACGGCTGAGAATATCGACCTTCAGAAAAAGTTGATTGCTTCGCAAAGGGAGTTGCAAGTTGAATTGGCCACCAGTAACAATCTGGCAAAAACGTTGACTGCGCAACAGGATGAAAACATCAAGCTGAAAGAAGAGCTGGTGTTTTATAAAAAAATGACTAGACGCTGATGATGCATGGTCAGTCACTACTTTAGTCTGTCATGATCGTGTATGAGTGAAGTTAATCTGGAATAGAAGGCATCATGTTTTTCAAAAAAAGTATTCAAATTGATAGTCATATTGACACCTTGGTCGGACATGAAACCCATATTCACGGTGACATGCAGTTTGCGGGTGGTTTACGTGTGGATGGCGCCATTATTGGCAATGTGATTGAAAATCGCGAGCATCCAAGTACGTTGATTATCAGTGAAAATGGCAGTGTGACCGGTGCGGTCGAGGCGTCTAAAGTGGTTTTAAACGGCACCATACGTGGGCCGGTAAAATCAGCAGTGTTTATTGAACTGCAAAACAAGGCGCGTATTATTGGTGATTTGTATTACAAGTCGCTGGAAATGCATACGGGCGCCGTGATTGAGGGTAAGTTAATTTATTTAGGTGAACAGGCCGATATTGTGCCGTCCACCGATGCGTCTTGAAATAAAAAATTTCATCACCATATTGTAAAGACAGATTGATAGGAGTCTATGATGACCACAGCAGAAGCAATGATTGAAATGCCTAGCCCATTGGTATTTACCGACAATGCGGCCAAGAAAGTAAAAGAGCTGATTGACGAAGAGGGCACGCCTGAATTGAAGCTGCGCGTGTTTGTGAGTGGTGGTGGCTGCTCAGGCTTTCAATACGGTTTTACATTTGAAGAAGAGGTCAATGATGACGATACACAAGTCGATAATGACGGTGTGACTTTGTTGATCGATCCGATGAGCCTGCAATATTTGATGGGCGCAGAAATTGATTACACCGATAGCCTGCAAGGGTCACAATTTGTGATTCGCAACCCGAATGCCACGACGACATGTGGTTGCGGTAGCTCGTTTTCTGTGTAAGTATACGCATCCATTAAAAAGCCGGGCA
>CALRJH020000018.1:0-35792 GCA_943367475.1 Paenacidovorax caeni
TGGCAATCTACGCCATGCACGGCAATATTGGGCATCTGTGCTGCTTGCTTGTACAAGGCATGCGCATCCTCAAAGGCGACGCCAAACTTGTTGTTTTTCAGCCCGGTAGAAATGTAAGGATGGGTTTTGGCATCGACATTCGGATTCACGCGCAATGAAACAGGTGCAATCTTGCCCATTTCCCCGGCCACTTGCTGAATGCGCTGCAACTCATTCGCTGACTCAACGTTGAAGCAAAAAATACCCGCATCGAGTGCTGCACGAATTTCAGCATGTGACTTGCCCACGCCCGAAAACACCACTTTTTGCGGGTCACCACCGGCGGCCAACACACGTGCCAGCTCGCCACCAGAGACGATATCAAACCCGGCGCCCAGGCGGGCAAACAGATTCAGAATGGCCAGACTGGGGTTGGCTTTTACCGCAAAACAAATCAGGTGATCATGTCCGCTCAGGCCGGATTGAAACTGCTCAAAAGCGGTGGTGAGCGCCTGCCTTGAGTAAACATAGGTGGGTGTTTGATAGGTGCGGGCTATAGCAGCCAGTGCAACATTTTCGGCATGTAGCAGGCCATTGAGTGTAGGGAAGGCGGTCACGATAGAGGTCGATTACTGTTGTTTAGGTTGGGGATACTGACGTTCAGGGATGTACAGGTCACCCTTGAGACCACAAGCGCTGAGGGATGTTGAAATCAAGGCAAAGATGATCAGGTGCTTCCAGAAGGTGTGCATCACTTAAATCCGTGAAAATAAACTGTATTTTAACATTAAACGCAGCGCTTGCTGCGCAACATCCTCTGGCTCGCCGCTTGTCGGGCGAATACGGCCACTCGTCAGTTGCGGCTGGACAAGCGTGCGTGGCTTTTGCATGATAAGTTGATCATCAAAGAGGTCTCGCTATGCAGCAGCGCATATTAAAAAATCAGGGATGGCAGTCAGGGTTTAGCCTGATTGAAGTGATTGTGGTGGTGGCCATTATTGGCATTCTTGCCAGCATTGCCATGCCATCCTATCAGGATTATGTCAAAAGTGGCAATGCGATCGAAGCACCTGCCAATCTGGCCAATTGTCGCGTTCAGGCCGAGCAGTTTTATCAGGATAATTTTACCTATGTTGGCTATAGCTGCACGCCGCAAGAGGCAAAATACTTCGACTACGCCGTTGAAAATCAGACTGCGACAAGCTATACGCTGAAGGCGACTGGCCGCTCCACACAAGGCATGGGGGATTTTGAGTTTACGGTCGATCAGGATAACACCAAGACCTCCAAGTATGACGGTACCGTAGGCACCGGTTGCTGGCTGACTTCTTCTTCCGGGAGTTGTTAGCATGCAACAGCAGGGTTTTTCACTGATCGAACTGGTGGTCACTATCGTGGTGCTGGTCAGTGTTTCCCTGGTGGCGATTCCTGCATTTCAAACCGCCATGGGCAATGCCCAGATTCGCACCGTGACCGAGTCTATCCATAATGGCTTGCAACAGGCCAGAATGGAAGCGATCAAGCGCAATGCAAAAATAAAATTTACCTTGGCGACTACCAGTGCCTGGCAGTTCGGCTGTGAGACCGTGACTGCTAGCTGCCCGGCGCTGGTGAGCAAAAAAAGCGCTGCCGAGGGGGCCTCACAAAATATTTCAATTACAGCCGATGCTTATGTCACTACCTTTAGCAGTTTTGGCACCCGCGATCCATCCTTGGCAGCTGCCATGGCGCAAGTGGATGTATCGAACAGTGCGGTGACGGCAGATGAACGCAGGGCCTTGCGGATTGTATTGTCTGCCGGAGGGGTTGCCCGTGTGTGCGACCCGGCGGTCACGACAGCAGGGGATCCTCGAAAATGTTAATGGCTAAATTCGGCAAGCCTTATACCAGCAGGCGTCATACCAGCAGGCATCGCTTGCAACGTGGTTCGGTACTGGTTGAGTCCATGGTGGCTGTGGTGATTTTCAGCATGGGGGTACTGGCACTGGTTGGGCTGCAAACCGCCATGCTCAAAAACAGCAGTGACAGCCGTTACCGTGCCGAAGCCCAGCTCATTGCGCAAACGCACCTCTCGAACATGATGACTTACGGCGCCAGTGCCGCCAGCTACATCAGCCAGGTGGATACCGACAAGATCAAAACACAATTGCCTAATGGCGAGATTGCATTTTCTGCCATCACCAACAGCATGGTCACCGTCACGGTACGCTGGCAAGTGCCGGGCGGCAGTGTGCATCAGGTCAATGCGTCCAGCTATTTGTTTGAGGTGACGCCATGATAACGGCGAGGATCAGGCCAGCCATGAAGCACGCAGCGCAAGCTGTCAGACGCATGCCGCACCGGCGCGCGCAGCTCGGCCTGAGTCTGATTGAGTTGCTGATCGGGATTGTCATTGGTCTGGTGGCCACACTGGCAATCAGCAATATATTCAGCAGTTTTGAAGCACGTAAACGCGTCATTGCAGGTGGGTCAGATGCCCAGTCAAGCGGGGTGCTGGCGCTGTATTACATCCAGCGTGATGCGCAAAATGCCGGTTACGGCTTGCCCTTGTATAACAGCAGTGACCCTTCGCCCTTACTGTGCCCGCTTAATACCTCCATCAATCAAAACGGTGCTGTGATTAATCTGTCACCTGCAGTGATTGAAGATGGCGGTACGGGCAGCGATATTGTACGCATCCGCTATGGTACCTCGCCCAGTGGCGGTGCTTCGGTGCGGGCCACGGGGTTGATGAATGCCCCGACCCTGGATAGCCGGCTGATTGGCTGCCAGGTCAACGATATCGTGTTGTTCCACCAAACGCCTGCGACTCCCAAATGCACCATGGCGCGTATTGAAAAACTGAATGCAGACCGCACCATTAAAAATCTGACCGAACTGAACACCGCCCCTACTGCAAATCCGGTGACCGATTTGAATGGTGCCGACTGGGTACGCTTTTCCTGCCTGGGTGCCTGGAACCAGTACGAATACCGCGTAAGTGCCTCGCAGGAGCTCACCCGCACTGGTGGCACCGTGACCTCCAATCCATTCCCCGATAGCACAGCCGTGCCGATTGCCAGTGATATCGTGGCCTTGCAGGCGCAGTATGGCATCGCCACTACGCTGGATGCCACGTCAAGCTCTACCACAGGCGCAGCTTATTTAAACCAGGTCGATCAATGGGTGGATGCTACTGGCGGTTTTGGCACAGGAATGAGCCTGGTAGACCGCAACCGCATTCGGGCGATTCGTATTGCGGTCGTCGCCCGCGATGGTGTGTTGCAGAAACAGGCGGTCAGCCAGGCCTGTAACGGCGGGATTGCAGGCGTGAGCAAAGTCTGCCTGTGGGCTGCCGATGCAACCCCTGCCAGTGTTGATTTGAGCAGCATTGCTAACTGGCAACGCTACCGTTACCGGGTGTATGAAACAGTGATTCCACTCAGAAATGTGATTTGGAACCGTGATGCCTTATAGCACTTTAAATATGTCCCCAACACGGCATGCGGCACCGCATCAATCGGGCCTGGTGCTTTTCTTTGCGCTGCTTGCGCTGGCGGTCATGTCTTTGGCAGCAGTGGCCTTGATCCGCAGCGTGGATACCAATGCCTTGCTCTCCGGTAATATTGTGTTCCGGCAATCTGCCAGTACTACATCCAATGTGGCATTGGAAGGCGTGGCTGAAAATATTGCGCGCAATATCACTCTGACTGACAGCACCACTCATCATCCCGGGTTAGGGTATTACGCCAATTGCAGCCAGTTCGACACCCAACCCAATGCGCTGGTGTGTGACGGCAATACCTTAACTACGATGAATTGGGATGATGCCAATAGCCGCCTGGCGCCAAGCCAGACCGATGGCAATGATGAAATCCGTAACGGTATGGACCGACAGGGCAACCAGATTCGCTATATCGTCGAGCGTATGTGCAGTTTCAGTGATGCTGAAGTTGCCGCAGGGTCGGCCAAAGCCGATGCCAGTCGCTGCATGATGGCCAGTTCGCCTAGTAATGGGTCCAACTGCTCACCAAACCCCAACAATATCGAGTTGTACAAGCGCTGCATCTCTAGCTCGGATTCGCCTTTGTACCGCATTACCTTGCGCATTGCGGGCCCTAAAAACACATTGACTTATATGCAGTCTTTTTTCTCTAATTAACGACGGGTGAAATGATGAATATCACTGCATGGATACGAAAAGCGGCCTGGGTCACACTACTGATGCCCTGCCTGTTGAAAGCCGAGTTTCTGGATTTGGCTACCATGCCGCTGCAAACCTCCGGCAGCTCGGATGTATTGCCAAACCTGATGTTTGTACTCGACAACTCCGGCAGCATGGGCTGGAATTACACGCCTGACTGGGCAGTCGGCGAGCCGGATAACAGCAACTATGATGCCTCTGACTGGCTGTTCAGTAATGCTGCCTACAATACCCAGTTTTATAATCCCTCTGTGATTTACACCCCACCCGTTGATTACCGGGGCGTGAGTCTTGCGAATCAGACTGCCTATGCGGCAACTTCTGATCGTGCCGATACCTTGTATGGTCGCGTGTATCGCGGCACTTCAGCCTATTATTATGCCTATGTACCTGGCGAGTATTGCACGACACCCAATCTGACCAGTTGCGTTGTTTCAAAGGTGGCAACCGGAGTATATCAATACCCTGCAACCTTGCGCTGGTGCAACACATCCTCTGCTTCCGGCAAGCGCACGCTGTCAGGTTCTGACCGTTGTCAGGCGATACGAAATACCGTCACCAGCGTAAATGACAGTAATACTTACCGTTATCTGCGCGAACCACGTGCTACTTACAGACTGACGCTGACGCGTAGTAGCGGTACTGTGACAGTCAGCAGTGTCAAAATCAATAATATTGAGTTGCTTGCCTCATCCGCTTCTGCGACATCCAGTAATAATTTGGCCTCGAATGTGATGAGTAACATTTGTACTTCTGCAATCAGTGGCAATTGCCTGATAGCAAATAATGCGGTTTCACGTAGCAGCAATGTGTTGACCATCACCACCTTTGCCGGTGATCCCGTCGATGCCGCCAATCCGATTCAAGTGACGATGTCAGGCAGTGGCAGCTTTTCAGCTCAGTTGGTGGCCCCAAGTAGCAGTGATGTTCCCGGCAGTCTGGTGTATCAGGCGATTACCAGTGGTAAAACGTATGCCGCCCCCGGCTCCACGGTTAAAGCCATTGATAGAACAGACTGTGCAGGGGCAACGTGTACAGATAGCGAAGAACTTACGAATTATGCCAACTGGGCCACTTATTACAGCACGCGTATGCTGGCGATGAAAACGGCTGCCAGTCAGGCGTTTCAGGCGCTGGATGCCCGTTATCGTGTGGGGTTTGTGACAATCAACAATGCCAGTAATAATTACTTGTCGATTGCGCCTTTTAACGCTGCGCAAAAGCAGAGCTGGTACAACACGCTATTTGCAGTGAATCCGACAGGCAGCACGCCGCTGAGAACAGCGCTTTCTGGCGTGGGGCGTCATTTTGCAGGGAAAAAGACGCTGGGTACAGACGACCCTATGCAATATGCATGTCAGCAAAACTTTACGCTGTTGACGACTGACGGTTACTGGAACGATGATTCATCGACACCAAGAAGAATCGATGGCTCTGCCGCCATTGGTAATCTGGATGGAGGATCAACTCCGCGTCCACAATTTGACAGCAGTGGCAAATCCAATACGCTGGCCGATGTGGCTAAGTATTTTTACGACACGGATATTCGTGATGGCAATTTCTCAAACTGCAATGGCGCACTTGGCACCTCTGTTTGCGGGTCTGCCACCGACTATCCCAAACAAAACATGGTGACGCTCACTTTGGGCTTGGGCATAGACGGCACCCTGGCTTACACCGATGATTATAAAACCCAGGCAACAGGCGACTTTAAAGACATCACCACCGGTGCTAAAAACTGGGATGATCCTATTAGTAAGACCTCCGGCCAGCGCATTGATGATTTGTGGCATGCCGCGGTCAACGCAGGTGGTACTTACTACAGTGCCAGCAACCCCAAGCTGTTGCGCGAGTCACTCAGCAAAGGCTTGTCCGAAATCAAGTCGGTTCAGGGCGCCAGTGCCGCCGCTGCCGCCAGTAGTCTGGCGCCAACCAGTGGCGATAACTTTCAATATGTGGCCAGCTACCAGACTGTGAAATGGATAGGTAATCTGGAGGCGCGCACGGTTGACGTGCAATCGCTGGAAACCTCACAAACAGCGGTATGGTGCGTAGAGAGTGTGGCCGCGACGGCATGCCCTGCACCCTCAGTGGAAGCGCGATTGACAGGCAATGGCAGTACAACGATTTACTGTAAAACCGTCAGTTCAAACGAGACGGCTTGTGGTAGTGCTGGGGGCGTTCTGGGCGCGGTGCTGGGCACCAGTGAGCTTTCATCCTGTTATCAAGAGGTGCAAGGCAGTTGCACCGGACGTTTGCAAACACAGGTGGCAGGTAACAGTCGCAAAATTTATTTTAATCTTAGTGGTGCTTTGGTGAGCTTTAATGCAGATAATCTGCCAGCCGTGCATCAAACCGCATTGAATAATGGCTATCTTGCTTTGAGCCAGATGCAAGGCTTGCCAGCCTCGGACAAGAAAATTACCGATGCGGATAAGGTGGGTAAGCTGGTGGATTATTTGCGTGGAAACAAAACCTACGAAGACATCAGTCTCAATACGTTCGCCGAAAATCGCTTGTTCCGTGAGCGTCAGGCAACATTGGGGGATATTTCGCAATCGCGCCCCAATTACTTTAAGGTTTCAAACGCGGAGTATTTGGACGCCAATTACACCGCATACAAAAATACCTCAAAAACACGCCTGGCCGCAGTCTATGTAGGGGCTAACGACGGCATGATGCACGCTTTTAATGCGAATACGGGAGAAGAGTTGTGGGCCTTTATTCCCACGCCGGTCATTCCGAATTTGGCTAATCTGGCAGATAAAGAATACGGTGCCAGTTACCATACCAACTATGTCAACGGCAGCCCGGTGGTTGCCGATGTCTGCGTCTCCGGTTGCGGCACCAGCGGCGCGGTATGGCGCACTATTTTAGTCTCCGGACTCAATGGCGGTGGACGTGGCTATTTTGCACTGGATGTGACCAACCCTTCTTCGCCGGCCTTGCTGTGGGAATTTTATGCCCAAAATTCGGGCACTTTAAACAATATTGGGTTTAGTTACGGGAATCCAATGGTGACCAAAATGCTGGACGGACGATGGGTAGTGTTGGTCACGTCCGGTTATAACAATGGTACACATGCACGCAAATTGAATGACGGCACGCTGGTGAACAATAGCCCGGTGGGTGATGGGGTGGGCTATCTGTATGTGCTGGATGCCAACACCGGCAGCGTACTTAAAACGTTGTCAACCGGAGAGGGCAGTGCTGCCAGCCCCAGTGGCCTGGCCAAAATTTCAGGCTATGCCGAACAAATGTTTGAAAATAATACGGCAACCAAAATCTATGGCGGAGACTTGAATGGCAATATCTGGCGCTTTGATATCAATACCAGCGCTGTCAGCAAAATTGCTACCTTGCGGGACAGTGGCGGAATTCCGCAAAAAATTACTACCCAGCCAGAGCCGGGTAAGATCGACAGCAATATTGTGGTGATGGTGGGGACGGGTAAGTTTATTGAACCCGCTGATTTGACCAATACGCCGCAAAACTCTGTTTACACCTTTAAAGACAATAACCAAACCACGGCGATTAGCCGCAGCCAGCTTATTCAGCAAACTCTGGGGGCTGATCGTCGGGTGACTTCACCATCCAACATCAACTTTGACTCCGGCTACGGCTGGTTCCTGGACTTTCCCCCAGGTGAGCGGGTGAATCTGGATCCGCTGTTATTAAATGGCGTATTGCTGATGCCAACGACCGTACCCAGCAGTGCGGCCTGCAGTGGGGCAGGGTATGGCTGGTTTAACTTTTTCAATTATAAAAAAGGCGGTTCGCCACTGGCGAGTGGGCTGGTCTCAGAGCGTATGCTGACGCCTGCGGTGGGCTACAACATTGTGTATGACAGCAAAGGCGTGCCACATGTGGTGGTTACTGGCAGTAATGACCCCACCCCGCAACAGCTCAGTCTGGATGATCAGGTGTTTGGCCTGTCGAGCTCGGGAACGATTTCAGAGATATTCAAGCAAAAAAGCAATGGCAGCTATGGCACCAAGCAAAGCTGGCACGAGCTGATTCGGTAAACAGTCAAAAAGCCCCATATGGGGCTTTTTGATGATTGCAAGGTTATTTCACTTTTTTTGCAAACACATACAAAATAATGCAGATGGCAACCAAAATACCAATCAACGCATAAATGCCGCTAGCGCCCAAAAACATAACGTTCCCCTTACCAGAATAGTGATGACAGGCAACGCTATTCTAAGCAGAAGTGGGCCGCGCTATCAAGCGCTTAGACGACTTCGAGCAGCAATTCGGCTGGTTTGTACACAGATTGAATATTGTTATCAGCCGCAATATCTTCTGCCAGGTACATAACGTCTTGTGCAGTCATCAATTCGGGAATGCTGGCGGCGTAAGTCAGGGTGTCATCCAATAGTTCGTACATAATCATTCCTTGGTTTTTTTGCTTAGATATATTCTTAACGTCGCAGAATCGTAATTCTTGAGCAGTTGTGATGGATTCTCTTTCAATCAATTGCAATGCGGCGTACGTCATGCCGAATGCATCGCATGCTATATTGTGTGTGTGAAGGATTAATGACTGTCTGGTTGCAAATATATGAAGAGTGCAACCTGGATTAACATGGGAGTAAGGCTATGAAAGCATTGCGGATAGGTGCGCTATTACTGCTTGTGTTGGTGGTGGTTCTGGCCGGGCTGTATTGGCAGAATATGGCGGGTGATGATGGCCTAAGTCAGCCCAGTGTGTTGTCGCAAGCCATTAACCAGTGTGATTTGATTGCGAGCAAGGCGGCAGCTAATTTGCCTGAGGCTTTACCTTTTCAGAAGCTTGAAAAGGCCGCACGGCAAGCGCGGGTGCTGGATCAATGCATGCAGGATCAGGGGTTTCAGGAAAACCCGGACTGGGTGAGGGAGGCGACTGCAAGAGCACAGCAAGCGGCAAAACAGCAGCAGATTTCAGAGGGCGAAGCCTATGAAAAGCTGAGGCGAGATGACATGCTGCAGGCACATGCAACTGATCATCCTGCCTATTGGCGCAAGCGTTCCTGATTGGAATACGCATTCGCCTATCTAGCGTTTTTGACCCAGAAAGTCAGTTTTGCCCAGCGGTACGCCCAGGTGGCGCAGGATGTTGTAGGCAGTGGTGACATGGAAATACGCATTGGGCATCACCCATTTTTCAAGATAGTCCAGTCCGGTAAAGGTCAGTTCGACTTTGCGTATGGTGAGGGTCACTTCTTTTGATTCAGCCCCAGCCAATTGGTCAGCCGTAATCCCGGCTAAAAAATTCACCGTTTTATCAATGCGGGCATATAGCATCTCAAAGCTGGATTCGTCGTCCGCATATTGCGGAATTTCCATATTCGCTAATCTTGCCCCGGCGCCCTTGCTCATATCGCTGACCAGTTGTACCTGCTTTAATAGCGGGTACATGTCGATATAAAGGCGGCTGTTCAGAACTGTTTCAGGCGCCACTTTCATCTGCTGTGCATACGATTCGCCCTGTTCAAGAATATGCTTCAGGTTATTTAAGTTGCGGATCAGTGGTGCAATACTGACATCATATAAATTCATCAGAGTTCCTTAATTAGTATTCATAACGATTAGTGTTCATAACGACGGTATTGTAATGCCTCGGCAATGTGCGCATCACTGATTGTGTGGCTTGCTTGCAAATCTGCAATCGTTCGGGCCACTTTTAAAATCCGGTGGTAAGCACGCGCAGACAGGCCAAATTTATGCATGGCAGCCTGTAACAAGTGGTTGCCACTTTCGCTGAGTTGGCAGTATTCGGCGATTTCCAGTGGCCCCAGGGCCGCATTCGGTTTGTGCTGACGGCGCTGTTGTTGCGCTCGGGCGGCCTCCACGCGCGCACGTATCTGCGCGCTGGTTTCATTGGCGGTGGCTGCATTAAGCTCCTCCGGCTTCAGCGCGGGCACTTCAATATTCATGTCGATCCGGTCAAGCAAAGGCCCGGATATTTTGTGCTTATAGCGCAGGATCTGCTCTGGTGTGCATCGGCAGCGATGATTAAAGTGCCCGTAAAAACCGCAAGGGCAAGGATTCATTGCCGCGATCAGTTGAAACTGCGCAGGAAACGTGGCCTGTCTCGCCGCACGTGAAATGGTGATATGGCCGCTCTCTAACGGTTCGCGCAGCACCTCCAGCACTTTACGGTCAAATTCCGGCAGCTCATCCAGAAACAATACGCCGTGATGGGCAAGGCTGATTTCACCGGGCCGCGGCACACTGCCGCCCCCGACCAGTGCAATCGCCGAAGCAGTGTGGTGCGGTGCCCGAAACGGCCGCTGCTTCCATAAATGTGCAGGAAACTGGCCATTGAGCGACAAAATAGCCGCGCTTTCCAGTGCCTCCTGTGTAGTCATGGCGGGCAGAATGCCAGAAAAACGCTGTGCCAGCATGCTTTTGCCGGTGCCTGGCGGCCCGCTCATTAACACGCTATGTTGTCCCGCTGCAGCAATTTCCAATGCGCGTTTGGCGCGCAACTGGCCTTTCACCTCGCAATAATCCGATGGATTGCCGGCTGCACTGGATGCGACTGCCGTTTGTGGCGCAAGTGACTGTTTGCCAGACAAATGTGCGCAAACAGCCAGCAGACTATCGGCGGCATAGACGATGGTACCCTCTACCAGACTCGCTTCGCAGGCACTTTCCTGGGGCAAAATAGCGGCTTTGTGCGCTTGTGTCTGCTGGTGAAGCTGAAGCGTCATCGCCAATGCGCCACGAATGGGTCTTAACGCGCCTGTTAAGGCCAGTTCTCCGGCAATCACATAGTCAGCCAGCCTTGCTTTGGGTAACTGGCCTGAGGCTGCCAAAATGCCCAGCGCAATTGGCAAATCATAGCGCCCACCCTCCTTGGGGAGGTCCGCGGGCGCCAGGTTCACAGTGATGCGTCGAGAGGGAAATTCAAACTGTGCAGTTTGAATGGCGGCCCGCACCCGGTCTTTGCTCTCTTTGACCTCTGTTTCCGGCAGGCCAACAATGGTGAAGCTGGGGAGGCCATTAGCCAGGTGCACTTCAACGACCACTTCTGGTGCATCCATACCGCTCAATGCACGGCTATACAGTACAGCAAGGCTCATGTCGCATCCCTGAGGATTGGAATGCTAACAATTGTAAATTATTTTTTACCGTCTGTTGCCTGTAAGCCCTCCAGGGCCTCTATTTTTTCTTCCAGGCTGCGTAGCTGCTGCTGGGTACGGGCTAACAGAGCGGCCTGAATATCAAATTCTTCTCGCGAAACAAGTTCCATTTTGGTGAGTGCGCCCTGAAATAGTGCATGAATATTGGATTCAAGCTCTGAAACAGGGCTTGATTCTACTAATTGTCTGATTTTTAAAGATAATTCTTTAATTTTTTCACTTGGAAACTGCATATTGTGGGCTCCTTTTTATTGAATTTTAACATGCACAGTATAGATAAAGGTATCGATATAGCCCTGTTTTTAATCGGAAAAATATTAAAAACAATATTTTATTAAATTTATATGACTATCTAGATTAAGTTTTAAACATAAATATTTGATTATTATTATTTATGTTGATTGGCACATGACTTGCTTTTACCGCAATGTTGTTTCATTCTCGTTTACAACAATTCGATCAAAGATATTTAAAGAGAGAGGGCTTATAAATGCGTCAATCAATTTTGCTTACAGCAATACTTGGCACCTTATCATTTGCACAAGTTTCATACGCAGCTGAAGTTGCTAAAGAAGAGGCTTCTGACTGGACTGCTACGGGTAACGTTGCTTTTGTATCAGACTACTACTTCCGTGGTATTTCACAATCATGGCATAAACCTACTGCACAAGGCGGTGTAGACATTACCCATTCTAGCGGTTTCTATGCCGGTGTATGGGGTTCAGGCGTTACGCCAAACACCTATCCAGATGCGAACACAGAAATCGATATTTATGCTGGCTACAACGGATCAACTTCGATTGATAAACTTGGCTACACTGTGGGTCTGTATAGCTACCTGTATCCAGGTGGCTCTTGGAAGAAATACAGATTTACAGGTGCCAATACATCAGCTACCGGGCCACAGGCTCAACAAACACCACAAGGTGGTCGTTGGGATACTGTCGAAGCAAACGTAGGTATTTCCTATGATTGGATTAGTGCCAAGCTTTCATACTCCTTGACTGACTGGTTTGGTGCTGAAACCAAAACCGGTTGGAACGGAAGCACTAAAGGTTCAACTTACATTGAAGTCAACGCGGCATATCCACTGCCATGGTGGGACTTGACTTTGATTGGTCACGTGGGCGTGCTTGATGTGGCTGGTAAATTGAATACTGCTTATACTTCAAGCTCTGGCCAGCAGCCATCATTAACTACCGAAAAAACCAGCCCAGATTACACTGACTGGAAAATCGGTTTGAGCAAAGCCTTTAAAATTGGTAAAACAGAAGGTTGGAATGCTGGTGTTTACTGGGTCGACTCTAGCAATGATAGTTACTGGAGCGCCAAAGGCTACGGCGGTTCAAGCTTTAACGGTAGTACAGAAACTAAGAATCTGAGCGATGGTCGGTTTGTAATGACATTAGGTCGTACGTTCTAATAAGTTTGAGTTCTGGCAGGCGTAGTGCCTGCCAGAGTTAACAACGGGAGAAGCAAATGAAATTTGTATCCGCAATAATCAAGCCATTCAAGCTTGATGAGGTGCGTGAAGCCTTGTCCAATATTGGTGTGCAAGGGATCACTGTCACCGAAGTAAAAGGATTCGGTCGTCAAAAAGGCCATACCGAGTTGTATCGCGGCGCAGAATATGTGGTTGATTTTCTGCCAAAAGTGAAGCTCGAAGTAGCGATCAAGGACGATATGCTGGATCAGGTAGTCGATGCCATTGAAAAAGCAGCCGCTACCGGCAAAATCGGTGATGGCAAAGTCTTTGTCTTCGATTTGGAACAAGTTTATCGTATCCGTACCGGTGAAACCGGTCCGGATGCGTTATAAGAGGGGGCTGCAGTTATGAAGAAAATTCTTTCTGTGTTATCGCTGGTTGCGCTGATGGGTCTGGCAGCTTCGCCGGTCAGCTACGCTGAAGAAACAGTCGTAGAAACCGTGACTATTGAAGAAACTGTTACACCAGATGCAGCACCGGCTGCCGAGGCGCCAGCGGCTGCTGAAGTTGCACCCGCAGAAGCCGCAGCAGAAGCACCCAAAACGATGGATGTTGGCAGCACTGCATTTATGATTGTGGCAACCGTGCTGGTCATTCTGATGACGATTCCTGGCCTGGCACTGTTCTATGGTGGTTTGGTACGTCAGAAAAACATGCTTTCCGTGTTGATGCAGGTGTTCGTTGTGTTTTCCATGGTGTCTGTGATTTGGGCAGCCTATGGCTACAGTGCGGCATTTAGTGAAGGCAACATGGTGGTGGGTGGCTTGAGCAAGGCATTCCTGGCAGGCATTACGCCTGACAGTTTGACTGGCGTGATCCCAGAGTATGTATTTCTGACCTTCCAGCTGACCTTTGCAGCCATTACGCCAGCGTTGATTGTGGGCGGGTTTGCCGAGCGCATGAAGTTCTCAGCCGTGCTGTTGTTTACTGCACTGTGGGTGACATTTGCTTACGTGCCAATCGCGCACATGGTATGGGGTGGTGGTTACTTGGGTTCATTAGGTGCCAAAGACTTTGCTGGCGGTACGGTTGTACACATCAACGCGGGTGTTGCTGCGCTGGTAGGTGCCATCATGTTGGGCAAACGTATTGGTTACGGTAAAGAAGCCATGCCTCCACACAATCTGGTGATGACCATGGTTGGTGCCGCGTTACTGTGGGTGGGTTGGTTCGGTTTCAACGTAGGTAGCGAACTGGCTGTTGATGGTGTTGCCGGCATGGTGCTGATTAACACGCAACTGGCGACGGCTGCTGCTGTATTGGGCTGGATTTTTGCCGAGTGGTTGTTCAGAGGCAAACCAAGCATGCTGGGCGCTGCTTCAGGGGCTGTTGCTGGCCTGGTAGCGATTACGCCTGCTTGCGGATTCATCGGTCCGATGGGTTCCATCATTCTGGGCTTTACCGCCAGCTTCGTCAGCCTGTGGGGCGTGACCAAGTTGAAAGGTGCGCTGGGCTACGATGATTCACTGGATGTGTTTGGCGTACACGGTTTGGCTGGTATCTGGGGTGCTGTAGGCACTGGTATCCTGATGTCTCCTGGCCTAGGTGGTGTAGGTTACGCTGAAGGTGTTACCATGGGTGGCCAAGTCACGACGCAAATCATTGCAGTAGTGGTTACGATTGTCTGGACAGGTATCGTGAGTGTGATTCTTTACAAAGTCGTAGATATGCTGGTAGGTCTGCGTGTGAGTGAAGAGTACGAGCGCGAAGGCTTGGATACGACCGAGCATGGTGAGCGTGCTTACAGCATGTAAAGTGTGCTTGATGAAAAAAACGGCTCGTAATGAGCCGTTTTTTTTTGAACTTATACTCTCCATGCTTTATCAATGGTAAGGGCCAAATTAAAATAACACGATGATCATGCACCTACACAACTCCATGACCCCTCTCCAAAGAGTATTGCAAATCGCCAAACTCGAAAAGCAGGATATCCTGTTGCTGTTCTATCTGACCCTGGCCTATGGCGTGCTGGGAATCGCAACCCCCGTTGCGGTCCAAACGATGGTCAATATCGTCACCATGGGCGGTGTATTGCAGCCCTTGTACGTCGTTGGGTTTATTCTCTTTTGCCTGTTGGCGCTTTCCGGTGCGATCTACGCAATTGAAAGTTTTCTGGTTGAACTGATTCAGCGCAGAATTTTTGTACGCACCAGCATGCAGATTGCCGACAACATGCAGCAGATTCATATTTCTGTGTATGACAAGAACAACACGGTTGAACTGGTGAACCGTTACTTCGATATTCAAACCGTACAAAAGTCTGTCGCAACCTTGCTGACCATCGGCCTGACCGCGCTGTTGCAAGGGCTGATTGGCAGTATTGTGCTGCTTTTTTACAGCCTGTACTTTGGCATTCTTGTCATGATCATGCTGGTCGTATTGTGGGCGATTGTATTCTGGCTGGGCAAGCAAGCCGAAGAGAGTGCGATACAGGAGTCCAAGGCCAAATACAGCATGGCTGCATGGCTGGAGAACATTGCCAGAAACAAGTGGTTATCCAAGTTTTATGGGGCCAGACAACGTACGCTTGATCATACCGAATACCTGGTCGAATACTATCTCAAGGCAAGAGCCAGCCACTTTAAGGTGTTAATGACGCAGTTGATCAGCGGCGTAGGGATGTATGCGCTGATGGGCACAGGGATGTTGATACTGGGCGGCACACTTGTCATCAAAGGACACATCAACCTCGGGCAGTTTGTGGCCGCCGAACTGATTATTTTTGGGGTGCTCTCGGCGTTTGTGCGCTTTATTACCAAGCTGGAATATTTTTACGATCTGCTCGCTGCGGTAGATAAAATTGGTGTGCTGGAAACCTTGCCACAGGAGACTTCCGGTGAACATCAGGCCGGCGGGGATGGTTATCAGCAACTTCAGGCATTCGACCTGGGGTTTAAACATCACTTGCAGACTTCGCTGGTGAGCAAACTCAACTTCAAATTGCAGCGCGGCCAGAGTCTGGCGATATTAGGCGCATTGGGTAGTGGCAAGAGTACATTGCTCGAACTCATCACCGGATTGCGACAACCCGATCAGGGATATTTAACGTATAACGGCATTGATCTGCGACAACATGATCTTGACCATTTACGTGACCGTATCGGGGTCGCCAACAAGGTGGAATGGCAGCAAGGCAGCATTCTGGAAAATCTGCGTTTGCACAGAACGGATGTTGAAATTGAGATGGTTGTGGATGTTTTGAAAGTATTGGGATTGTGGGATGACATCAGTAAGCTCGAGCATGGCATTGACACTGAGTTGACGGATTTTGGTGCCCCAATGACGTATACCCAGCTGCAACGGCTGATGCTGGCAAGGGCCATCATCGGCACGCCGGATTTAATGATTATAGACGGCTTGCTGGATGGATTGGCACAGCATGAGCTGGACCAGGTGCTGACCTTGCTCAAGCACCAGGAGGCTGACTGGATGCTGATTGTGACCACACGCTTCAAGCATATTGCACAGCAGTTCCAGCAGGTATTAGTGCTGGAAACTGACACACAGACAACAGGAGGCAGCCATGCAGCGTAATCAGCGGGCCAGCCTCATGCTGCGCGTGGAAACACCTGACACCTTGCGTCTGTGGATTAAACGGATGGCATGGTTGTTTTTGGGTTTACCTACTTTTTTTATGTTTTTACCGTGGCAGCAAAATGTCACCGCATTGGGTAAAGTGACGGCTTACTCGCCGTCCGAGCGTGTCCAAAGCATCGATGCCCCCGTCAGTGGTTTAATCAATCGCTGGCATGTGCAAGAAGGCTCGCAGGTCAAAGAGGGAGATTTACTGCTCGAAATTGCAGATACTGACCCCAATTTCAAGCAGCGGCTGGAAGCGCAGCGCGATAATCTGCAAACCAAGCTGGGTGCCAAGCAGGATGAGTTGCGCGCGTACGAACTGCAACGCCAGAATCTCACGGCAGCGCGCGACGCCAAAATTTCAGCCGCGCAGTACAAACTGGATGTGGCGACACAAAAGATTCGCAGTAGCCAGGAGGCAGTTAATTCTGCACAGGCCACGCTGGATGCGGCGAGTTTGCAACTGCAGCGATTGCAACGTCTGCTAGGCGATGGCCTGGTCTCCAAGCGCGATATGGAGCTGGCTGAACGCGATCATATTATTGCCAGCCGCAATATGAACAGTGCGCAGGCGCAGTGGCAATCGGCCAAGGCAGAAGCCAGTTCGGCACAGGCCGATATTCAGCAGGTGCGTTCGGATACGCAGGCGTATCTTGATTCGACCACTGCGGTGATTAATAAAATCAAGGGTGAAATGGCCGACAGTGAAAATAGCCTGCATAGCTCTGAAATTTCACTGTCACGGCAGAATATGCAAAAAATTGTCGCGCCGCGCGCCGGCACCATTTTCAGGCTGCCGGTCAACTCACAGTCGCAAATCATCAAACAGGGTGACCCCTTGCTGGTGATCGTGCCGCATACTTCTGAACGCGCGGTCGAGTTGTGGGTCGATGGCCGCGATGCGCCGCTAATTACGCGTGACAGTGTTGTGCGGCTCGAGTTTGAGGGTTGGCCCGCAATTCAGGTACCAGGCTGGGCACAAGTGGGTGTCGGTACATTTGAAGGCAAAATTGCCTTTGTTGACCCGACGGATAACGGTTCCGGGCACTTCAGGATTATGGTGGTGCCCCGCGAAGGAACCCCCGAGTGGCCATCGCCCAGGTTCTTGCGGCAAGGCATCAGCGCCAAAGGCTGGGTGTTGCTGGAGCGCGTGACCATTGGCTACGAGTTGTGGCGCCTGTTGAATGGCTTTCCGCCCAGAATCCCGCATGAGCCTGTTCCTCTCAATAGTGGCGGAGGCAAGCCCGCATGAGAGCAGTATGGAGGATGACCCTCTCCGGTTGGCTGGCTGCCTCGTGCAGCCTTGGTATGGCCGCCGAAGACATTGAGGATGTACGCGCCAGGCAACGGTTAGAGCGTCAGGAGGGGCGTGCCCTGGAACAATACAGCCGCCAGCCTGGCGTCCCGTTACATGACGCAGTGAAGCAGCAACAGGACCAGCGAAAAAAACCCGTAGTCATTGATTTGAAAAGTGCCTTGCAGCCTTTTGACAAGCCAGAAACCAACAGCATCCTGTCGGCCACTGCAGATCAGGGCACACAGCTGACGATTGCCGAGATGCGGCAGCGTGCCTTGCAAAACAATCTGCAGGTCAAAGTGATTAAAATGGACCCGGGCATAGCCAATCAATCCTTGCGCGAAGAGCAGGCAAAATTCGATCAGGTGATTTTTGCCTATGCTAAATATGCTGACAAAGATACGCCTGCCATGTCGGGCGACAAGGTCATCATCAAGTCCGACAATCCCTTGCTTGATGGGGAATCTGCCAAGCTCAATCTTGATGCCCAGCGCAAGCAGTACTGGGATGTGGAAGCCGGGGTGAAAGTGCCTTTACGTACTGGGGGCACCGTGACTTTAAGTGCACCTCTCGAAAACCGGCAAAGTTTGGGCAAGTTTGCCAGTGATCAGTATCGCAGTGCCTTGCGTTTCTCGTTCAGCCAGCCATTATTGCGCAATGCCGGGCGGGATGTGAACGAGGCCAGCATCCGCATTGCCGAACTGGACCGCGATGGTGTGCAACTTAAAACCCGCTTGCAAACCATTCGTATTGTGACCACGGTGGATAAGGCCTACTGGGATTTATATGAAGCGTGGGCGGCGCTGGATGTGCGGCGCAACCAGTTTGAATACGCCAGCCAGAATCTGGCCATGGTGAAGCGCAGGGTGCAGGAAGGCATCACTGCGGCGGTTGAAATCAACCGTGCCGAAATTGGCGTAGCGGATCGCATGGAAGCGCTGATTGTCGCCGAGACCAATCTGAAACTGGCACACCGGCAGTTGCAGTTCCTGCTCAATGATATGGATGACGGGGGCAGTCAGTCGCCGTGGGTGCCGGTGTCGCCACCTAATCTGGTCAAGTTTGAGTTTGACCGCAGTCATTTGATCCGGGATGCACTGGACAGTCGTATTGAGTTGCTGGAGCAGGAGCTCAAGCTGAGTGCGGATTTGATCCAGATCGAATATCTGCAAAACCAGACGCTGCCCATGTTTACACTCGATTACCAGTACGGCGCATTGTCAGGTTCAGGTGAGCGTTTTGGCGATATTGGCCAGGATATCTTTAATGGGCGGTATAGCGACTGGTCGCTGGGGCTCAAGTTTGAAATGCCGGTCAGCAACGAGGCCAGAAAAGCCAAGCTTGACAGGGCAATTGCCCAGCGCATGCAGCGCCTGACCACCAAAACCCTGCAAACCCTGACGGTCAAACGTGAAATTTACGATGCCCTGGACAAGGTGGACCAGAATTGGCAACGTATTATTGCCGCACGCCAGCAGGTGCTGGTCGCCGGGATCAATTACGAGGCGGAGCTCAAGCAGTTTAATGAAGGCTTGCGTACCATGACCGAAGTGCTTGAAACCCTGACGCGACTTGGGGAGGCGCAGCTTAAAGAAATCCGCGCCATCAGTGACTACCAGATTGCGCTGATTGATGTGGCATATGCAACAGGGACCGTGCTGGGCCACGGAAAAATCAGTCTGCAGTAACGTGCTTATATCCAGGGTTTATCTGATACAAGGCCGCCAGATGAAGGCTGGAAATGGCGTATCCGGAGGTTGGCCGTTTAGGGACGCTGGTGTGGACGGTGCGTTTGCATCAGTTGATTGAACTGCAGCAAACTCATCCGCTGAATCCCAGCCCGTTCGCCATGCCTGCGCGGCGCGGTACGCATGTCGTCTGCCTCAAATACACTGATGCGTTGGGTGCCATATCTGGTTTCTACCAATATCACCGGCACCCGTTTGCGTAGCAGTTCATGCTTCTGCTTGCTGGGCCTGTCAGACATCCGGTACTGCTGCTCATCCATGCGGTAGGGCACGTTCTGGTTTAACAGAAAAATTTCCAGTTCTTTAGCGCTTTCTGCAAATACATGAATATCCGTATCTGCATAAGGCCCTGCTGTCCCTTCCAGCACAGTCCCCGTCAGGTGAGGGTTGTATTTCTGAAGAATTTGCATGGTATGTAACGCTGCTTGCCTGAGGTCCAGCAGATGCGCAGCGTCTGCTTCATCGGCATACAAGGCATGGTATTCGCGCAAGGCTTCATCAATTTCGGCATTGGTTGGCAACGGGACATCCTGCGCGATGCCAAGAGATTTGATGGCTTTGCGTTTTGCGCGCGCATAGTCGCTGATGCCTTCTTCATACATCAGTCTGGCCGCCGATTGCGCGATTTCCTGGCGCAGGTCACTCGAAAAGTCATCAAACATGGTGTGTGCTTGTTAATTGGGGGTTAACAGTCTCGCCGCCGGATTCACCGGTAATTTTTTATCTTCGCTGCCAGCACTGTGCTCACCCATCAGCCGCTCCAGGAAGGAAGGTTCATTGTCTTCTTCTTCCTTGTGCTGGTCTTCAGGGTCAAACAGTCCCGGCAGGTTTTCAGGTTGTGACTGCGGCAAGAATTCCTCATAAAAGTACTCATAAATGCCGGTATCATCCTCGCCAATTTGTGCACCAGTGTAAGCATCCACTTTCAGTTGAACCACGCCATCCGGTACTTTGTACTGGTAAACAGGCGCGCCTTTAAGTGTTTCCTGCATATACTTGATCCAGATCGGTAGCGCTGCCCGTCCGCCGGTTTCACCCCTGCCCAGATTATGCGGGTTGTCATAGCCCATCCATGCAATCGCAACTTCTTTCGGGTGGTAACCGGCAAACCAGGCATCGTATTGATCATTGGTCGTGCCGGTTTTGCCCGCAATGTCAGGGCGGCGTAATGACAGGGCCGCCCTGGCCGTGCCGTCACGCACTACATCCTGCAGCATGGTGGTCATGATAAAGGCATTGCGAGGGTCAATCACCCGCGTTTCTGAAACGTGCTTGCCAGGTTGTACGGCCTGTAACACCTTGTCGCGGCTGTCCACGATTTTTTCAATCAGGTAGGGATGTACCCGGTATCCGCTATTGGCAAATGTGGCATAGGCGGCTGCCATTTGCCACGCGGTCGTCGATCCGGCACCTAGTGCGGTTGAAAGGTAAGGTGGGTGCTCCTTTGGGTTAAATCCAAATTTACGAATATAGTCTTGTGCATATCTGGCACCAATCGCACTCATCAGGCGAATGGAAATGGTGTTTTTTGATTGTGCCAGGGCTTCGCGCAAGCGCATGGGGCCTGCATATTTTTCATCATAGTTGTGTGGCTCCCAGGCATTACCACTGCCTGTTTGTTCGGAGGAGAAACTGATGGGCGCGTCTTCAAATATGCTGGCCGGGCTATAGCCTTTTTCAAGTGCCGCAGAATAGATAAACGGTTTGAAACTGGAGCCAGGCTGGCGGCGCCCCTGGGTGGCATGGTTATATTTGTTGCGTTGAAAGCTGAAGCCGCCAACCAGCGCATTCACTTCACCCGTTTCAGGGTTGAGCGCAATGAACGCGCTTTCCACTTCAGGCAGCTGTACCACCATCCACCCTTCGGTCTGATGGTAAACACGAATCACGGCGCCGGGTGTCAATGTGGTCGGGCCAGTTTTGTTCGGCAGTATATGGTTTTTAACCAGTAACAGCGCTTTGTCCTGCAGTTTTAGGGTTTCTCCACGCTTGGTGACCACCGTGAGCAGGTTGGGCTCCACTTTGGTGACCACCGCGGGCACAAACTGGTTGTAGGTGACAAATTCGCGCAGTAGTTCACCCGCCTCAGCCGACGTTATTTGACTGTCTGGCAGTGACAGTACCTTTTCCGGGCCGCGAAATCCATGCCGCAGTTCAAAGTTAATCACGCCCTGAATCACTGCTGCATTCGCGGCGATCTGGTGCTGTTTGCGGATAGTGGTCGTGACCTTTAATCCGCTCGAATAGATTTTCTCACCGTAACGCTGGTAGAGCGTGGCGCGTACGATTTCGGCCACGTATTCAGAGCCGAGTGGCTGTACCAGCTTGGCGGACTGGAACTTGAGCGGAGTGTGCATGGCCTGTTCAAATGCAGGTTCAGTGATCAGGCGATAGCGGCGCATGTCGCGCAATACTTCATGCTGGCGCTTGATCGCATAATCCGGGTGAATAAAGGGATCGTATTTGCTGGGTGCCTTGGGCAGGCCGGCAAGCAGCGCGGCTTCCGCCAGGTTGAGCTGCCTGAGGTCTTTATTAAAGTAGGTTTTGGAGGCCGCAGCAAAGCCGTAGGCGCGCTCGCCAAGGTAAATCTGGTTCAGATAAAGCTCGAGGATCTTGTCTTTGCTGATGGCGTTCTCGATTTTAATCGCCAGCATCGCCTCTTTGATCTTGGTCCAGATGTTACGCGGCGCATCCGGTCCGCTAAAAAAGTTTTTAGCGACCTGCATGGTGATGGTGCTGGCGCCCTCATGCCCGCGCCCGGTCAGGTTGTTGCGAATGGCGCGCAAAATACCGGTGGTATCAATGCCGTTATGGGTATAAAAGCGCCTGTCCTCAATCGCCAGAATCGCATCTTTCATCACTTGCGGCGTTTGCTCAATGGGCACAAACGCCCGTCTTTCCTGACCAAATTCGCCAATCAGTTCACCATCGGCGTCAAAAATACGTAGCGGCAGTTTGGGGTGGTAATCGGTCAGCGCCTCGAGGGAGGGAAGCGACGGATAGAGGATACTGATCATCAGTACCAGTAATGCGCCGACAATCAAACTACCGATGATGGAAAGGAAAAGAAAATACTGTAACCAGCGTTTTGGATGCATGCCTTGTATGACTCATCGTGAGAATTACCCCTGAATTGTAATCTTTTTTTGCCGATTCATCGGCAGTTTATTGTGGAATCATGCAAATAATCGCCCTCAGTCTGAATGAGGCGCGCATAAAAAAACCACCTTTTCGCATGCGGCAACCTCCGGTTGGCATAGATGATGCATGCATTAGAAAAAATGAAAGAACACAAAGGGCTAAACCGTTGAATCTGGGCTTTTTACAACGCAAGAAAACCAACGCCATCGGTGTGGATGTCAGTGCGACAGCCATCAAGATGGTGGAGTTGTCGGTCACTGGCAAGCAACAGTTCCGGCTGGATGGATACGCCAGTGTGGCCTTGCCGAAAGGCGCCATCAGTGATGGCAATATCAACGACCTGAATCAGGTGGCAGATGCGATGCGCGCGGCATGGCGTTTGCTGGGTTCGCGTGGACGCGATATTGTCATGGCCCTGCCCACGTCGGCCGTTATTTCCAAGCGCGTATTGATGCCGACCGGCATGCGCGAAGAGGACATGGAATTACAGGTAGAGTCTGAGGCCAATCAATATATCCCTTTCCCGCTGGACGAAATGAATCTGGACTTTCAGGTGCTCGGCCCGGCCGGAAAAAATGGTGAAGAAGTCGAAGTGCTGATCGCTGCGGCCAAAAAAGAACGGATTGATGATCGTGTGGCGGTGGCGGAAGTGGCGGGTCTGAAAGTCGGCATTATGGATGTGGATGCCTATGCCACTGAAACGGCTTACCGCCAGATCCTGCCTCAATTACCTGATGCTGGAAAACGGACCATCACCATGATTTTTGATATTGGCGCACAAGTCACGCACGTCAATGTGATGGTGGGTGCGCACTCGGTGTATACGCGTGAGCAGGCGTTTGGTGGCGCATTGCTTTCACAGGAAATTCAGCGCCGCTTTGGCCTGTCTGCCGAAGAAAGTGAAATTGCCAAGCGTCAGGGCGGGCTGCCCGAGTCTTATGAGCAGGAAGTGTTGCTGCCATTTATGCAGTCACTGGCCACAGAGGCGGTGCGTGCCGTGTCGTTTTTCACTAACGCTACCCAGTACACCAAGGTAGACCATTTATTGCTGGCAGGCGGTGTTGCCTCCACGCCGGGGCTGACTGCGCTGGTCGAAGGGAAGTCAGGGATTCATACCGTGACTGCCCACCCGTTTCAAGCCATGACACTGGCCAACAAAATCAAATCGTCGCAATTAATGCAGGACGCGCCCGCACTCCTGATTGCCTGTGGCCTGGCCATGCGTGGAGTAGACGCATGATCAAAATTAATTTGCTGCCGCACAGGCAGATTCGTCGTGCCGAAAGACAACGTGAGTTTGGACTGATGGCAGCACTGGTGGCTGTGCTGATGGCCGCCATTTTATTTGTGAGCTGGAGCTATATCAAATCGCGCATCGAAGATCAGCAAAGCCGTAATCAGCGATTACAGGATGAAATTACACGGCTGGACAGCGAAATTGTGGCCATCACCGGCTTGAAAGACCAGATCAAGCGTGTGCTGGAACGCAAGCAGATTGTGGAAGGCTTGCAGAGTGACCGTAATCAGGCTGTTTCCGTGCTGGATGAGCTGGCCCGGCAGTTGCCGGAAGGTGTCACCTTGAAAAGTATTAAACAGAATGGCAATGAAATTGACCTGCGCGGCGTGGCCGATACCAATGCCCGGGTCGCCACGCTGGTCCACAACCTGAGTGCCTCTGCCTTGATGCAAAACCCCAACCTGGTGGAGATCAAGGCCAATAACAGCCAGCCGGAACTCAAACAGTATGAGTTTGTGCTCAAGGTGTCTTTGAAACAGGACAAACCGGAAGAGGCGCCGGACAGTACAGCAACAGCGGCCCCCAAAGGATAAGTCATGGCCATGCAACTCTCCGATTTTAATAATATAGATTTGAATAATGCCGGCAATTTGCCGGTACCGGTCAAAGCGGTATTGCTGGCGGTGCTCGCGGCCATTGTGCTCGGCCTGGGCTATTTCACCGTGATTAATCCTGACTTGAAACGGCTGCATGACGAGAAAGAAAAAGAGCAGGGCTTGCGCGATGAATATCTGCTGAAAAAAGTACAAGCCATTAAAAAAGATGCGTATGCCCAGCAAGTGATCGATATTCAGCGGACGTTTGGGACGCTGCTCAAGCAGTTGCCGGATAAGTCCGAAATGGATGGCTTGCTGACGGATATCAACCAGGCCGGTTTAGGCCAGGGCTTGTCATTTGAAGCCTTTGTGCCACAAGAAGAGGTGTATGCAGAGTTTTATGCCGAAAAGCCGATCAGCATCAAGGTGATTGGCCATTATCACGAGCTCGGTGCATTTGCGAGCGAGGTGGCCAAGTTGTCGAGGATAGTCACACTCAACAATCTGCAAATCCAGGCTGTCGGTAAAGATGATAAAGCGCATAAAGATGCGCTGGTGATGGAGGCGGTCGCCAAAACCTATCGCTATCTCGATGCCGAAGAAGTGGCTGCCCGCAAGGCGCAAGAAGCAAAGGCAGGTAAAAAATGAGCATGATGCATTCAAGAGTCTGGCTGATTTTTTTATGTTTTCTTGCTGCCTGTTCAGGGCCCGCAAGCGATGACCTGACTACGTTCATGCAGGAAACCGACAGCACTTTACCGATCAAGATCGAGCCGTTGCCGGAGGTGCAGGCTTTTGTTTCCAAGGCTTATAACGCCGACGGTGCGCTGCATGATCCGTTTGTGCCACGCAAGGCGTCTGTGGTGCAAAACCGCAATGCGCCAGATCTCAAGCGTCCACGCGAACCGCTGGAGGCCTATCCGCTGGAAGCGCTCAAATTTGTCGGGGTGGTCAGCAGGCAGCACAAAACCTACGCCACCATACAGACACCGGACAATATGATTTATCAGGTGAAACCTGGAAATTACATTGGCGAAAAGTTGGGGCTGATTACAGCGCTGGCCGAAAACAGGCAAACATTGAAGTATGAAATGACAGTTAAAGAAACGGTACAAGATGCCACCACCGGCGAGTGGGCGGACCAAATGACCACGTTGGAATTGCAGGGTAATCAATGATGAAAAATATTTCTTACATGGGTGTGTGGCTGTTACTGTGGTGGGGGGCTGTGTTCATGCAAGCTTCTGCCTATGCCGCCGAGGGCGACGTGAGTGACCATCAGTTACAGGCGGTGGATGTGACATCCCTGCCCGGTGGACGGCTGAATATACAACTGCAGTTAAACGCATCATTAACCGTGGTACCAACCAGTTTTACCCTGAGCAATCCGCCGCGGATTGTGTTTGATATCCCGCATACCCACAATACCACCGGAAAAAATACCGTCGTGGTCAATCAGGGGGTGTTGAAGTCATTACAAATCGCGCAGGCGAATGACCGCAGCCGTGTTGTGCTTAATTTGACCAAGCCTGTTGCCCATCAGTTACAACTGCAAAACAATGCCCTGGTGGTGGCCCTGGCCCGCGAGCCAGTCGAAGCGGCCGCGTTGCCATCTCCCACCAAGCGGTTTGCTGACCCCGAGGCCATCAATCATCATCGTATTCAGCAAATTGATTTTGTCCGTGGCAAAAGTGGCGAAGGCCGCATTGTGGTGGAACTGTCGGATAATCATGTGGGCGTGAACGTCAAAAATGTCGGTAAAACCGTGGTCATTGATTTTGCCAACACCGACCTGCCTGAACATTTGCAGCGCCGTTTAAACGTCATCAACTTTAATACGCCCGTGTTATATGTCGATGCCTTACGTCGGAATCAGCAGGCACAAATCGTGATCGAACCCGACGGTGACTGGGAACAGTCCGCCTATCAGATGGATAAAAAGCTGGTGGTGGATATCCGTCCGCTGGCCAAAGATCCGAACAAGCTGATTCAGGGCTCCAGGCAGGGCTATGCCGGTGAAAAGCTGTCTTTGAATTTTCAGCGTGTAGATGTGCGGGATGTGCTGAAAGTGATTGCTGACTTCACTGGTAAAAATATCGTGGTCAGTGACGCTGTTTCAGGCACGGTGACCATCGGTTTGAAAGATGTCCCCTGGGATCAGGCACTGGACGTGATTATGAAAAGTAAAGGCCTGGACATGCGTGTGAATGGCAGCGTGATTTCAGTGGCGCCTGCCGATGAGTTTGCCGCCAAGGAGAAGGCGCAATTGACAGCTGAAGCCGAGCGCGAGACGCTGGAAAGCTTGCGCACGGAAGTGTTTTCTTTGCGCTATCAAAAAGCAGCCGATTTCCGCAATATGTTATTGGGTGGCGGTCCTGGCATGGGCGGCAGCAGTGGCAGCACAGCCTCTTCCTCCTCTTCGTCATCCAACCGGCTTAACCGCATTCTGTCGCCCCGCGGCAGCGTGACCTATGATGCGCGCACCAATACCATATTTGTACAGGATACCCCGCGCAAGCTGGACGAAATTCAATCCATCATCAACAAGGTGGATGTGGCGGTGAAGCAGGTGATGATTGAATCACGCATGGTGATCGCGTCCAATACCTTCTCCAAGGCACTGGGTGCGCGCTTTGGCATCACCCAGACCGGCACCCCGGGCTCTAATACCAACGTCACGGTCAGTGGCAGCCTGGGTAATCGCTTTACCCAGATTTCTGCCACCGGGGTAGCGACACAGGGTACACACAACGGTAGTATTCAAACAGCGACCAACGGCGGCAGCATTCTCACCAGTTCGGATGGTCAGCCAGACTTGATGTCCAACCTGCCGGTGACCAATGCTTTCGGCAGTGTGGCGCTGAGTTTGCTCAAGCTGTCGGCCAATACTTTGCTCAATCTGGAATTGTCTGCACTCGAAGCGGATGCGCGCGGTAAAGTCATTTCCAGTCCACGGGTGACCACGGCTAACCAGCAAAAGGCCCGCATTGCGCAGGGGGTGGAAATTCCCTATCAGTCTGCCACCAGCAGCGGGGCCACCGCAGTCAGCTATAAAAAGGCCGAGTTAAGCCTCGAAGTCACCCCGCAGATTACGCCCGACCAGAAAATCATTATGGATCTGGATGTGCGTAAAGACAGCAAAGGCGAGGAAACTTCGGGCGGGGTCGCGATTAACACGCAAAACGTGCAAACACAGGTGCTGGTGGGCAACGGCGAAACCGTCGTATTGGGCGGGATTTACGAGCAGGTGTCGCGCAAGTCCACCGATAAAGTGCCATTCTTTGGTGACCTGCCAGTGGTGGGCTACGCTTTCAAGCGCAACACCAAGCAGGAAGACAAAACCGAGTTGCTGATTTTTATCACGCCTAAAATTATGGATGAGAGCCTGAATTTGAATTAATCAGGGGTGCAAACGTGTGTGTTTACTGACAGCACGCGGCCTTTGACTTAAAATGCCCAACTTGATCGGTTGGGCTTTTTTATGGGCGAACACATACCAAATAATATTTTTCTGGTGGGCTTGATGGGGGCGGGTAAAACCACTGTCGGCAAAGTCATCGCCAAAAATCTGGGAAAAACCTTTTACGACACCGACCAGGTGATCGAGCAACGCACAGGCGTCAAAATCCCGACTATTTTTGAACTCGAAGGCGAATCCGGTTTTCGCAAACGCGAAACTGCCATGCTTGAAGAGTTGTCTGAACAGCAGAATATCGTATTGGCCACTGGCGGGGGGGCGATTGTCGCTCCGGAAAACCGGGCCATCCTCAAGCAACATGGCTATGTGATTTATTTGCGGGCCAATGTGAACGAACTGTATTTACGTACCCGCAATGATAAAAATCGCCCCTTGCTGCAAAATGTGGATGTCAAAGCCAAACTGGAGCAGCTGTTTCATGCGCGTAACCCGCTGTATACCGAAACCGCTGATTTAATTGTCGATACCGGCCATCAGCCAGTCACCGTGATTATCCAAAAAATTGAAGCCGCATTGAATGCGCTGGAGCCCTCATGCAAACCTTGACCGTCAGCCTGGCTGACCGCAGTTATCCCATTCATATCGGCAGTGGTCTGCTGGCCCAGGCCGAGCTGATTTTGCCGCATCTGAAACGCAAGCAGGTGGCGATTGTCAGCAATACCACCGTGGCACCGCTGTATATGCAAACCCTCGCCCAGCCTTTGCGCGATGCCGGTGTCAGCGTTATTGAAATTATCCTGCCCGATGGCGAGGCCTATAAAAATAACCAGACCCTGCAAATTATTTATGACCACCTGCTGCAACACCGCTGCGAGCGCAATACGACGCTGATCGCGCTGGGTGGCGGGGTGATTGGCGACCTCACTGGTTATGCCGCCGCCACCTATTTGCGCGGGGTGCCGTTTATCCAAGTGCCGACTACCCTGTTGTCGCAAGTGGATTCCAGCGTGGGTGGCAAAACCGGCATCAACCATCCGCTGGGTAAAAACATGATAGGCGCCTTTTATCAGCCCAAGCTGGTGCTGGCGGATATTGATACCTTGAAAACGCTGCCACAACGCGAATTGTCGGCTGGCATTGCCGAAGTCATCAAATATGGCCTGATCCGGGATGCGGATTTCTTTGACTGGCTGGAAACCAATATGCCTGCACTGATGGCGGTCGATCCGACCGTGGCCAGTTATGCCATTTACCGCTCCTGCCAGAACAAGGCAGAGGTGGTGGTGGCGGATGAACATGAACAGGGCGAACGCGCCTTGCTCAACCTGGGCCATACCTTTGGCCACGCCATTGAAAATGCCATGGGCTACGGCGTCTGGCTGCATGGTGAGGCGGTGGCAACCGGCACCATGATGGCGGCTGATCTGTCACAGCGCATGGGCTGGCTCACTGCCGCGCAGGTGGCACGGATCAAGGCCATCATGCTCGCGGCCAAGTTGCCGGTGGAAGCGCCTGATCTGGGCGCTGACGAGTACCTGCGCCTGATGCAGCTGGATAAAAAAGTGGCCGATGGCCGCATTCGCCTGATTCTGCAACAGGCCATCGGCAAAGCCGTCATTACTGCCGATTACGATGCCGATAAACTCAAACAAACGCTGACACTGGCAACCTAAAAGAGAGACACCATGACCCTTGCAAGCTATGCCGCACATCCCGAACATACGCGTGGCCGCAGCGTCATCGAGCAGGAGTCCCCCACGCGCAATGTGTTCCAGCGCGACCGCGACCGTATTATCCATTCCACCGCTTTCCGCCGGCTGGAATACAAAACCCAGGTCTTCGTCAACCACGAAGGTGACCTGTTCCGTACCCGTCTCACGCACAGTATTGAAGTCGCCCAGCTGACACGCGGAATCGCCCGCACACTGGGCCTGCATGAAGATCTGGCGGAGGCGATTGCGCTGGCGCACGACCTCGGCCATACCCCGTTCGGCCATGCCGGACAGGATGCGCTCAACCACTGCATGAAAGACTACGGCGGCTTTGAGCACAACCTGCAGTCTCTGCGCGTGGTTGATGTGCTGGAAAACCGCTATGCCAGTTTTGATGGCCTCAACCTCACGTTTGAAGTGCGTGAAGGCATCCTCAAACATTGCTCACGCAAAAATGCCGAGCTGCTGGGCGACGTGGGCGAACGTTTCTTACGCAAGGAATCCCCCAGCCTGGAAGCACAGATCACCAATTTTGCCGACGAAATTGCCTATAACAACCATGATGTGGATGACGGCCTGCGCTCTGGCCTGATCACCATCCAGCAATTGTCCGGCATCCAGCTGTTTGCCGAAAATATGGCCGAAGTCAAAAAGCTGTATGGCGAGATTGAAGAAAAACGCTTAATTCACGAAACCATCCGCCGCATGATCAATGTGCTGGTGGTCGATTTATGCGAGCAAAGCCAGCAGGCCATCGCCAGACTGCAACCCGCCAACATCGATGCTGTGCGCAAAGCGCCTTATCTGGTGGGTTTCAGCCAGGCCATTGCCGACAAAAATCTGGAGCTCAAACAGTTTTTACGCAAGCACTTGTACCAGCATTACAAAGTCAATCGCATGAGCGCCAAAGCCAGTCGCATTATTGAAGAGCTTTTTAACGCCTTTATGCAGTCACCCAAGTTAATGCCAGACGAGCATCAACTTGCGGCTAAACAAGACCAGGCGAGAGCGGTAGCGGATTATATTGCGGGGATGACGGATCGCTATGCGATTCGTGAGCATAAACGGTTGTTTGCGGTGGAAGATAGCTGGTAGGTATGTAGGGTGGGCATGCATGCCCACGCGGTCGCTCTTGGATGATGTGCAAGAATCAGATTCTTTAGATTTGGGGCTATTCTTTGCAGGTCGTGACTATGCTTAGCTGAGTGCGACGTATGTGATGTTGGGTGCTCAGGTTGATGCATTCCTTTTCGCCTTTAGGCGAGTAACTTTTCTTTGCTTGCACAAAGAACAAGTCACCAAAAGAAAGTGCACCCCAGCTTCCGCTTCATCCTTGCGCTACTCGGTTTGCCGGGCGTCCATCGAAACTCGCCCTAGCGGCTTGCACAAGACGCAAGCCACTGCGGAACTCAAACAGCCGATGGCCGAAGACTCCCGTCAACCCTGCGTTGCTCGGCGCGGCAGATGGGGCCCCGAACACCCAATGAGCGCGTACCAGTTTTATTTTCTTAGAAGCAACCAATCAATTTATTCAGTAGTGATTTCTTTAAATCAAACACTCAGCACCTGGTTTTCTCCCTCTCCTTGCAGGAGAGGGCCGGGGTGAGGTGGTGGGGTCCCCATCTGCCGCGCCGAGTAGCGCAGTCAAAACAAGATAAAGGGAGCGGTTGTTTGAGTCCCGCAGCAGCTCACGTATTTTGTGAGCTGTCAGGTCGAGTTTCGCGACCGCTTGTTTTGACGAGCAACGCAGGATAAAAGCGGAAGCTGGGGTGTCTTGTTCTTTGCCTTCTTTCTTATGGACAAGCATAAGAAAGAACGGTCGCCTAGAGGCGAAAGGAAACGCTCATCCATCCAGCTTCGCATGCAAGAACCACGACATCTCGTAGAAAAAAGAAAAGTTACTCGCCTACAGGTGAAAAGCAGCGATCATAAAATCACAACGCTTTGCCCTCGCATATGCTGTTGGCAGAAAGCTCGCCCTTGCTTGTCACCTAGTCGTCTGGTCTATACCCCCAAATGCGCCCGTAAAACCTTCACCACACCAGCGCCCGCTGCACTGGCCGCACTTTCAGCAAACTTTCTGGCCGCTGCTTTAAAGGCCGCCAGCCTTTCCTGATCTGTCTTTTTCTTTTTGGCGTCGTCGTAGCTTTGCTGAAAGTGTTCTAGTTCGCCCTTGTCAAATACGCTGCCCAATACTGCAAACAACCCACTGGCACTCACTTTCACAATCTCGGTATTAAACGAGTAATCGAAAATCTGCTGATGTATTTTGAGTTGCCCCTGCAGCCAGTTTTTGGCGAGTACATCTTCAATGATCAGGCAGATTTTTTCACCGTCCGCTTCCAGGCTGGCTTTGCTGAGGGCTGCTAACAGCCTGCCCATGGCCTGATCTTCGGGTCGGCCGCCAAATTTTAAAGCGGCTTCATAACGCAGTTTTTTCACTTTGGTCACCGGTGTTTTGAGGCGTTCGCTCACTGTCTGATTGCTGTAGAGCGCCAGTGGGCTGCCATCCAGCCCATAGGTGTCGAGCAAATGCATGACGAGGGCGTCGATGTCTGACTTGGGCATGGAGCCCAGCCCAAACTTTAAATAGTTAGTTAAAAACTCTTGTTCAAAGGTGCTCATGCGTGGTGTCCAGATCGATTAAAAGGCGCCAGATTGAGGTAAGCCCGGGTGCAGTTTGATATTAACGAGCGGCAGATTCATGGTCAATTCTTTACGTCATCTTGCTTATTCAAGCAAGTCGCCAATATCCAGATAATGCCACGTATGAAAAATATTAAAAAAATCATACATTAATCTATTTGCATGAAACATTCTTACATCCTTTTGTTGTGCTTGTCTGTTACCCCCAGCCTTTTGCAAGCACAGGCTAACGAAGCCCTCAATCTGGAGGAGGTCGAAGTGCGCGGCCATTACGATCACGCAGTGGGCACTTCCGATGCCGCCAGCGAAGGCACGGTCACAGCCACCCTGATTAAAAACCGTCCCATCTTGCGTACCGGAGAAATCCTCGAATTTGTGCCGGGCATGATCGTCACCCAGCATAGTGGCAGTGGCAAAGCCAACCAGTATTATCTGCGCGGCTTTAATTTGGACCATGGCACTGACTTTGCCACCTATGTGGATGAAATGCCGGTGAATATGCGCACGCATGCACATGGTCAGGGCTACACGGACCTAAATTTTTTAATACCCGAGCTGGTGCACCATATCCACTACAAAAAAGGGCCCTACTCGGCTGAAGAGGGCGATTTTTCTTCGGCGGGTGCTGCACACTTGCATCTGGCCAACAGCTTGCCGCAGGGCATCGCCAGCCTGACACTGGGCAGTTACGATTATCAGCGCATGCTGTTTGCCAACGCGTCACCCTTACACAATGGCCAGTTACTTTATGCGCTGGAGGCCAACCACTATGACGGCCCCTGGCAGGTGGACGAAGGCGTGCGCAAACTCAATGGCGTGTTGCGCTACAGTGAGGGCGATGCCCGCGATGGCATGCATCTGACGGCCATGGCATACGATAACCGCTGGCATTCCACTGACCAGATTCCCTTGCGCGCAGTACGTAGCGGGCAGCTCAACCGCTTTGGCGCCATTGACCCGACCGATGGCGGCGATGCCTCGCGCTACAGCCTCTCTTTTGCCAAACACCATCAGGATACGCACGGGGCATGGGAGGTGAGTGCGTATGCTGTACGCTCAAAGCTCGACCTTTATAGCAACTTCACCTACTTTTTGAATAACCCGACGGAGGGTGACCAGTTTAACCAGAGTGAGCAACGCAGCCTGCTCGGGGCAAGCGCCAGCAAACGCTGGTTTACTGAGCTTGCCGGGCTGCCTGTGACCAATACACTCGGCCTGCAAACCCGCTATGACAAACTCTCGCCGGTGGCGCTCTACAATACAACGCAAACTCGCCGCACCTCGCTGATCCGTGCCGACAAGGTGGAAGAATCCAGTGCAGGCCTCTTTGCCGAAAACACGGTCTGGTGGCATGAAAAGTTTCGCACGGTGTTGGGGGTACGCTATGACCGTTACCAGTTCGATGTGAGCAGCAGCATCAGCGGCAATTCCGGCCATGCCAGTGACGGCATCACCTCGCCCAAACTTGCCATGATTTTCGGGCCATGGGCCAATACCGAGTTTTTCTATAATCTCGGCAAAGGCTTTCACAGCAACGATGCGCGTGGCACCACGCAAACCCTTCTCGCCGATGGCAGCGCAGCCTCACCCGTGACGCCATTAGTCAGCACCCGTGGCAGTGAAGTAGGCATGCGCAGCGAGTGGCTGCCTGGCCTGCAAAGCTCGCTGGCGTTGTGGCAACTGCAGATGGATTCCGAACTGGTGTTTGTCGGGGATGCCGGAGAAACCGAACCCAGCCGCGCCAGTCGGCGTTACGGGCTGGAATGGAACAACCACTATGTGCTGAATGACTGGCTGTTGCTGGATATGGATATTGCCCTCTCCAAAGCAAGGTTTAGCCAGGCCGCGCCAGAAGGTAACTACATCCCTGGTGCCATCAGCAAAGTGGCTTCATTGGGCGCAACGGTGACACAATGGGGCAACTGGTTTGGCGGCCTGCAACTGCGCTATTTTGGCCCCCGGCCGCTGATAGAGGATAACACTGTGCGTTCCAACGCCACGTTTCTTACCTATGCAAGAGTCGGTTATCGCTATACGCCACATACCACAGTCACGCTGGATGTCTTTAACCTGTTCAACCGCAAAGCCAGTGATATCGACTACTACTACGCATCACAACTCAAAGGCGAGGTTGCACCGGTGAACGATATCCACTTCCACCCCGTAGAGCCCAGAGCCGCACGACTCACACTCACCTATCAGTTTTAGCGAGGAGTCAAACCTATGCGACGCATCACCATTTCCGTTGAAGAAGATCTGGCGGATGCTTTTGATCAATTGGTTGCCGTCAAAGCCTACGTTAACCGATCTGAAGCTTTTAGAGATTTAGTGCGTAAAGCGCTGGATGACGCTGTGTTAGAGAATACTGACCATGCCCAGGCTGATTGCGTGGCATCGCTCAGCTATGTTTACAATCACCACGAGCGCCAGCTCGCCAGCCGGGTGAATCAACTACAACACGACCATCATGATGTGATTATCACTGCGCAGCATGTGCACTTGGATCATGACAACTGTATGGAAACGGTGATACTGAAAGGCAAGATTGCCGAAGTGGAGGCTTGTGTAAATGCGATTTCGTCACAAACGGGTGTGACACATGCGAAGGTGCATGTTATTCCTAGGCATGTATCAAAAATATAGATGCTATTGTGTGGATATTATGAATTTAATTGTTTGACTTATCCCATACTTGCAAAGATGGGACTAATAAATAAAATAACGGTTTATTCAGCTGCATAGATTTAAAAAATCTGTATCTTTTCGATAACTATCAAAAACAGGCCAGACTTTTAATTCATATCTAAATGTTTTATCTTTCTTAAGAGCTTTCCGAATAGCATCTAACATCTCTTGTTTTTTGCCTAAAACAGCATATACCGCAGACTTTATCTGATCATTACTTTTATTTTGACTAAGCACGTCATTTAAACGCTTATCACTTGGTGATTCATTAAGTCTTTTTCTTGCTAACTCATAATTAACAATCAATTCTGGGTTTTCTGTTGAGTAATTAATCGGCTCCAAAATTTCTCTTCCGAGAGTTTTTGCCTCGTTAAATTTACCTGCCTTAATCAACATATACATACGATGGCTAAGTTCAACCTTTTTAAGGTTAGACCTTTTCTCAACTAAGTTCAATGCCTCTAAGTAGTTACCTTTGCCTTCATATAAAAGCTCATTGCAACGGAGTTTTGTTGCTTCTGATAAGTAAAATGCATTTTTGGTATACAAGGTCTCTGCTTCAGATAAGCGATCATTTTCAATCAAACTGCGATAAAGTAAATTAAAAATTTCGATATCAAAATCCTTTGACAGAGCCTTCTCAAGAATCTCGATTGCTTCATTTTCTTCACCGAATATGCTTCTTTTTGCCTGAGCAACCCTGATAACTAGGCTTTCATATTTGTAAAAGTCTTTCAGTGTCAAAGCCTCTTTAATATAGTCATTCAAAAGTCTTTTATCATTAAACTTTACCAGCCCTCTTATGAGGAGCTCTAGAAAGCTAATTGATCTACTTTTGGATATTTCTTTTCTTAATTTATCAATTTCGCTAATCCATATTTTGAATGCTTCTGATTCCTCCTCCTCCAATAAATATAATCTATAGGAGTATGCTTTGAGAGACTTTGGATTCATT
>CALRJH020000019.1:0-34345 GCA_943367475.1 Paenacidovorax caeni
AATCGGGGCAATCATTTTGCAAGGACCACACCATTCAGCCCAGTAGTCAACCAATACCGGAATCGTAGATTGCAAGACTTCCTGTTCAAAGCTGGCGTCGCTTAAATGGGTAATGTTGTCGCTCATTGTTGCCTCTTAAGAATGGTGAAGGATCTAAAGTAAGAATAGACTGGATCTCAATTGAAAAATTCCAGAACTGTATGACTTGTTTTGCGGTACGTGTGCACGTATTAATTTAAGACTTTGGAAAGTATAACAATAGAATTCGCGCATAATCAAGTCATTTTTGAACGAATGACACGCCTCACCAGCCAGTTTGTTTGTACAATCATCAAATGATGATTTGCAGACGTATGATATCTATGAGTGTCTGGGCTAAAGCTTGTATCAACGCTGGATTGGTGTTTCTGCTTGCCATATGGCTTGCTGGCACTGCGGCTGCGCAATCTGAGGCCGCCTGGGTATTGCGGGATACCAATGGCAATACGCACACGTTGTCCCATTATAAAGGGCAGTGGGTGATTGTGAATTATTGGGCGCCCTGGTGCCCGCCCTGTCTTGAAGAAATGCCTGCGTTAGTGGCATTTTATGATGCCAATCGTGGACGTAAGGTGATGGTGATTGGTGTCGCTGTGCAATACGAGTCAGTTAAGTCCGTGTACGATTATGTGGAGGATATGCTGGTTTCGTATCCAGTTGTGCTTGGTGAGGCACAGACCAAACCCATTTTGCGGCCAGCCGTTTTGCCTACAACCTATGTGTATAAGCCAGACGGCAGTTTATACCACATTAAGCGCGGCACCATCAGCAAGCAATGGCTGGATCAATTGCTCTCGGATGCCGCGATAAAGCCTGACAGATAGGCGGGCTGTTTAAATGCTCACTGCCTCGCCTGCCGTGTTGATTACGCTGAGCTGATTTTCTTTGGCAAATTGTATCAGCTGTTCAAACCCCTCTGGATTGACATCTTTCAATTTCATGTCTACTGACAAGCTGCGTACATTATTCACCAGCTTTGGCTTTAAATAAGGGGAGTAGCGCAGTTTTTTATCGCCACCGAAAGTGGCATATGTACTGCACATGCGGTCTACCCAGTCACTCGGGCGGAATTGTTTGCCAGCCAGTGTGATGCCCTGAATAATAATTTCCTGATTTTCCATTGGGTTTCCTAACGTTACTTTCACTATTTAATGTATTCGAATACTTTCACGACTTTGCTGACGCCTTCTGTATTTCTGGCAACTTCAACAGCATCGTTGGCTTCTTTTTCTGACACGATGCCCATCAAGTAGGCGGTACCTGCTTCAGTGACTACCTTGACAATGTTGGCTGGAAACAGACTTTCGCTAACGAAGCGTGTTTTGATTTTGGTTGTTGTATAAGTGTCATTGCTGCGATCACCGATTGAAGAGGCTGGACCCACTACCAGAGCGTTGTGGATTTCACGCACATTCGTCACTTCTCGGGTCAGTTTTTCTGCCTCGGTGCGTTGTGCCTCGGTGGGCACTTCGCCGGTGAGCAGAATGACGCGGTTGTAGCTGGTGACATTCACATGCGCGGCGTTCTCCATGTAGGCAAGCAAGCGTTTGCTGACTTTGAATTCTATGCTTTGATCTTCCACAAAAATACCTGAAGTGCGGCGGTCAGAGGCCATGAGACCTCCAGCGGTGGCGCCACCAACTACAGCAGGAAAGCAGCCTGCCAATTGGGTACTCAGTAGCAGTAGGGCAAGGATGGAAATATTCTTAATCATGGAGGTTCCTAAGCGTTAGAAGATTGAATGTACAAGAAGAAGCGTAAAGCTTCATATCAGGCATCGCCTCATATGACAATCAATCACAATTAAAATTCTACGCTTTTTATGTGTCGATTGCATTACGAATCCAGTTGGGTGTGCCCATCTGTGCATCCTGAAACAGCACAACATCAAAGCGGCAAGGGGCGTTCGGGTCATGCGTTTGCAAATAATGCTGTGCAGCGCGGATCAGTTTTTGCTGTTTGAAATGGTGGATGCTTTCTGCTGCGCTGGTGAAGTGCGGGTTGCTGCGTAACCTGACCTCAACAAATACCAGCGTGCGCTTGTCACGCATGATCAAATCGATTTCGCCAAAGCGGCAACTGTAGTTTTGCGTGAGCAAAATCAGGCCCTGCTGCTTTAAAAAAGCAACCGCAGCGGCCTCGGCAGCCAGCCCTTTGTTATTCTGGTTGAGCTTCATGGGCAAGATGCATTTTTGTGATTGTGTGTCGGCATATGCAGGCTAATAGTGCTTAGCGAATTTGCCCTGATACCTTAAAATGTCCGTATGAACGAGATGGGTACATTATATGTGGTTGCCACACCAATCGGCAATCTGGGCGATATCACTTTGCGTGCACTGGATACCCTCAAACAAGTGGATGCGATTGCCGCCGAAGATACCCGCCATAGCATCGGCTTATTACGGCATTTTGGCATCAGCAAACCATTGATTGCCGTGCATGAGCATAACGAACAACAATCCGCTGCCACTTTGCTCAAGCGCTTGCAAGCAGGGGAGTCGATTGCACTGGTCACCGATGCTGGTACACCTGCTGTCAGCGATCCCGGGGCGGTAGTGGTGAATGCCGTACGTGCGGCTGGGGGCAAAGTGGTGCCGGTGCCTGGAGTCAGTGCTGTGATTACAGCGCTGTCAGCTGCAGGCATTGCTGAACCCGGCTTCAGTTTTATCGGGTTTTTACCAGCCAGTCAGTCGCAGCGACGCAAGCGTCTTCAGGCCTTGCAGGCGATGCCGTTGACGCAGGTGTTTTACGAGGCGCCGCATCGCATAGTCGAGTGCGTGCAAGATATGCTGTATGTGCTGGGCGCTGAACGCACACTGACGCTGGCGCGCGAACTGACCAAAACCTTTGAGACCATACACACTGCTCAACTGGCCGAGATGCTGGCATGGATAGAGGCTGATGCCAACCAGCAGCGCGGCGAATTTGTGTTGTGCCTGCACCCGGCCCCCGAAGTGGAAAGTGATGGGCTGGATGCCGAAGCGCAACGCATTTTGACCCGCTTGCTGGCCGAGTTGCCCCTCAAGCAGGCGGTTGCCTTGGCCACAGACATTACCGGACAAAAGAAAAATGACTTATATGAGGCCGCATTAAGCCTGAAAAATGCGGCCAGTGAATAAAGGAATCTTATGGAAATTCAAATCACCCGACCCGACGACTGGCACCTGCATCTGCGTGATGGCGAGACGCTAAAAGCTGTCTTGCCAGACACCGCCCGCCAGTTTGCGCGCGCCATCGTGATGCCCAATTTGCGACCCCCCGTCACCACTACCGAGATGGCACAAGCCTATTACCAGCGCATCTGCGCGGCCTTACCCGCCGGGGCGGTTTTTGAGCCGTTGATGACGCTCTACCTCACCGACAATACCCCTGCCGAAGCAATCGCCCGCGCCCGAGAGGGCGGTGTCGTGCATGCCGTCAAGCTGTATCCGGCCGGTGCTACCACCAACAGCGATTCCGGCGTCACCAGCCTGCATAAATGTGCAAGCGCCTTGGCCGAGATGGAAAAGCTGGGCATGCCCTTATTGATTCATGGTGAAGTCACTGACAGCAACGTGGATGTGTTTGACCGCGAAAAAGTGTTTATCGAGCGCCATTTGCAACCGCTGCTCAAGGACTTCCCCGGCCTGAAAGTGGTGTTCGAGCATATCACCACACAAGAGGCTGCCGAATTTGTTGCAGCAGGCCCGGCCAATCTGGCCGCCACCATCACCGCTCACCACCTGCTGATGAACCGTAATGCCATGTTCACTGGCGGCATCCGCCCGCATCACTATTGTTTGCCTGTGCTTAAACGTGAAACGCACAGACAGGCGCTGGTGAAAGCGGCAATCTCCGAGTCAGGCAAGTTTTTTCTGGGTACAGACAGTGCACCGCATCCCAAGTCAGCCAAAGAAGCCAGTTGTGGCTGTGCGGGCATGTATACCGCCCATGCCGCGATTGAACTGTATGCTGAAGCCTTTGAGGAAGCCGGGGCACTCGATAAGCTGGAGGCGTTTGCCAGTTTTTATGGTCCCGATTTTTACAACTTGCCGCGCAATACTGAGCACATTACACTGCGCAAGCAAGCATGGCGGGTGCCGGAAAGTATCCCGTTTGCAGATGATGTGCTGGTGCCTTTGCGTGCCGGGCAAGAAGTGGCCTGGAAGCTGGCCTAGATTTGCCAGTTAATGGGTGTTTGCCCTTTTTTAATCAAATACTGGTTAATCTGCGAAAACTGGTGATTGCCAAAAAAACCGCGATGTGCCGACAAGGGTGAGGGATGCACCGATTTTAAAATCAGATGTTTGCTGGGGTCGATTACGGCCCCTTTTTTTTGCGCATAACTGCCCCACAATACAAACACCAACCCTTCGCGATGCTGGTTCAAGGCGGCAATGGCCGCATCGGTAAACTGTTCCCAGCCGCGATTTTGATGGGAACCCGCATGTGCCATTTGCACGGTCAGGGTGGCGTTGAGTAATAACACGCCCTGGTCCGCCCACGGGGTCAAGTCACCGCGACTGCTCATGTGGATACCTAAATCTGAGGCTATTTCCTTAAAGATATTCATCAAAGAGGGGGGTAAAGGCACGCCGGAGGGGACTGAAAAACTCAGGCCATGTGCTTGTCCAGGGCCGTGATAGGGGTCCTGTCCAATAATCACCACCCGAACCTGCTCAAAAGGCGTATGGTTGAACGCATTAAAAATCAGTGGCCCCGGTGGGAATATGGTTTTTCCCGCGCCCTTTTCCTGCTGCAGGAAAGCTTTGAGCGTGTGCATGTAAGGCTTGTCAAATTCAGGGCCAATTTTGGCTTGCCATGAAGGATGCAATTGACCGGTTTTTTCTGGTGTGTTCATTTTAAATGGAGCGTCATGCAGTGAGGTGCATTATAGGGTGTCCCTTGTCCGTGGTAAAATACTGTTGAAGCCAACCAGACAGTCGCCGCCTGTGAAAACAGGGGGAGGAAAGTCCGGGCTGCACAGAGCGGGATGACGGCTAACGGCCGTACGCTGAAAGCTGGTAACAGTATAAGGTGAGGAATAGGGCCACAGAGACGAGCGTATTAAGTTACGGTGAAACGCGGTAACCTCCATCCGCAGCAATATCAAATAGGCTGGCATTTGTCGCAAGACATAAGGCGTTGCTCGCGCTGCCAGCGGGTAGATAGCTTGAGCGTGTGAGCAATTGCACGCCTAGATGAATGACTGTCGCCACGCAAGTGGATACAGAACCCGGCTTACCGGTTGGCTTCAATTTTTTCTGGAAGGCCCTTGTTTGGGGTCTGCTGTGCCTGCCAGGTTGTCAGCGCCTGTATTATTTTTCTTTCGTTAAATCCCCTGATCACTTCCCGGTCTATCAATAATACTGGCACGCCCTTGCCTGCGAGCCGCAGGTATTGTGCGTTGCCTTCTTCTGATCGCTCAATGTCGAATTCCTTGTAGGGGATGTGGTGCTGCGCAAGTAGCGCTCTGGTTTTTTCGCAATATGGGCACCATGAGGTGGCATACAGCACAATGTTCCCCTGGCTATAATCAGGCGCTGGTAACAGGTAAAACAGCACTGTGCGCCATTCCATCCCTCCTATGAGGACGATGCCAATCATTAAAAATTTCAATCTGGGCCCCATGGGTCGTTTCCTGAAAAAGTCATGCATGTGCGCAATGCCTTTCTGCTTTTGCTGAAGGCTTGCCGGTCAGCAATTTTGATCCTTAAAACACATTTTTCGTGCAGAAAAAGGAGGTAAAAAATGCACTTTTTTAATTATCCAATGTTTTCAATGAGATACGGTTTTTTATTAAACAACTTTGTTTGTTTTTTGTTCCAATAGCTTGATTTGAATTAGATTGTTATTTTAACGTAAGTCTTTGTCTTTAAAGAAAAACTTCATGAAAAGTGCTTGCAAAGCGCTTTTGTTTTATCTATAGTGTGCAAAAGGGTGAAATTGTGTTGAATTGTGGGAAATTTATCCCTATTCGGCTTAAAGCAGATCAGGATCAGGAAAATATAGAATGTTTCGCGGTGCAGTGCAGCTCAGTTTGGATGCGAAAGGACGGCTCAGTGTGCCGGCCAAGCATAGAGACGTGCTCACTGCAGGTGGTCAGGGTGAGGTGGTGTTAACCGCGCATCCGCATCGTTGCCTGATTCTGTATCCGAAAGCCGCCTGGGAGCCCATTGAAACCAAGCTCACCAGCTTGTCCAGTTTTAATCCGCAAACCAGTGGTATTCAGCGCATGATTGTGGGCCAGGCCGATGTCATGCATCTGGATTCTGCCGGCCGTTTGCTGGTGAACGCCGTGTTGCGTAAATTTGCCCGGCTCGATAAAGAGGTCATGATGGTCGGGCAAGGCAGTCATTTTGAATTGTGGGATATGGCAAGCTGGGATCAGCAGCTGGAAAGTTTGATGGCTGCGGATCAGTTGCAGATTCCACAAGAGCTCGAGGGATTCTCATTATGATGGCGGGCGCGAAGTCAGCGCCCGCGTCTTTGACGGAAGTGTCTGCTTCGCCAGCCGCTGCCAGTCATGTCACGGTGTTATTACATGAGGCTGTAGACGCACTGAATGTGCGCGAAGATGGCGTCTACGTGGATGGCACATTTGGACGTGGCGGGCACAGCCGTCTCATTCTTTCCAAGTTGGGTGCTCAGGGTCGTTTGATTGCGCTGGACCGCGATCTGACGGCAGTCGCGCATGCGCAAACCATTGCGGATGCGCGTTTTACTATGGTGCACGCCCATTTTTCTGAGATGGCAGAGGTGCTGGCAGATATTGGCGTGCATGCGGTGGATGGGGTGTTGCTGGACTTGGGCATTTCATCCCCGCAAATTGATCAGGGCGACCGCGGGTTCAGTTTCAGATTTGATGGTCCGCTGGATATGCGTATGGATCAGAGTCGAGGCAAGACGGCTGCCGAGTGGCTGGCGGTGATTTCAGAAAAACAATTGGTTGAGGTGATTAAAGATTATGGTGAAGAACGGTTTGCTAAGCAGGTTGCAAGGGCGATTGTTAAAGAGCGCGAAGATGGGCATGCCATCACCACTACAGGGCAACTTGCCAAGATCGTGGCAGGCGCCATCCCAAAGATTGAGCCGGGCCAGAACCCTGCAACGCGCACATTTCAGGCTTTACGGATTTTCGTCAATCAAGAGCTTGAGGAATTGTCGCTAGTGCTGCCTGACTGCTTGCGCCTGCTGCGGCAGGACGGGCGACTGGCCATCATCAGTTTTCATTCGCTGGAAGATCGCATAGTGAAGCGCTTTATTCAGTCCGAGCAGGACCGGGATAACTTGCCCGCCGGGTTGCCGATACGCGCTAGTGAATTGCCGCAGCCACGGTTGCTGGCAGTTGGCAAGGCGGTCAAGCCAAGCGCTGCCGAAGTGGCAGCGAACGTACGCTCGCGCAGCGCGGTGTTGCGCGTGGCTGCACGAACGGCTGTGCAATAGGCTAGCCATGATAAGACTGAATCTGATTTTGTTTGCACTGACTGTGGCATTGGCACTTGGCGTGGTGACCGCACAGTACAAAGCGCGAAAATTGTATTTTGAGCTGGATCAGCAGTCGCAGCTGACCAAGCAGTACATGACCGAGTATGACCAGTTGCAGATCGAGCAAAGTACCTGGGCCATGCATTCGCGGCTGGAAGAGTTTGCGACCGAACGTTTGCATATGCATAGCCCGACCATGCAGCAAACGCAGGTGATTTACGTGGATACGCCGGGCGCGCCCTGAGTAGGACTTTATGCTGCTCAAGGAAAGTCAACATAAGCTGGTCAAGTTGCCGGCCTGGCGTCGCAGAACACTGCTGGTGTTGCTGTTGCTGAGCTTTATGTTGCTGCTGGGGCGCGGGTTTTACCTGCAGACCTTGCATAAGGAGTATTTGATTAAAAAAGGCGAGGCTTTCTCGCGGCGCAAAGTGGTACTCATGCCGCATCGCGGCAAGATTTATGACCGTAATTTCAAGCCATTGGCGATCAGCTTGCCGGTGGAGTCGCTGTGGATGAACCCGACGGATGTGCATATGTCGGCGCCCCAGTTAACCCAGGTGGCCACGTTGCTCGAAATGCGGCCCAAAGAGTTGCAGCAAAAACTGCAGCAAAAGAAAAAAGAATTTGTATTTATCAAGCGGAGAGTGGCGCCAGATGTGGCAAAGCAGGTGATGGCAATGAAGATTCCTGGTGTATTCAGTCAAAAAGAATACAAACGCTTCTACCCGGCGGCGGATGTGGCCGCCCATGTGGTGGGCTTTACCGGCGTGGATGACACGGGGGTCGAGGGCATCGAGCTGTTCCGCAATGGTGTGCTTTCCGGCACCACCGGCAAGCGCGATTTTGTGCGCGATCGCAAAGGCCATGTGGTGGAGGATCTGGTTGCGGTGAAATTGCCGCACGACGGGCAGGATCTGGTGTTGAGCATAGACCGCACCGTACAGTACATTGTGCATCGTGAATTGCTCAAGGCGGTGGATAAGCATAAAGCCAAGGCGGCTGCGGCAGTGGTGCTGGATGCCAAGACCGGCGAAGTGCTGGCGATGGTGAATATTCCAACCTACAACCCGAATAATCCGGTCAATATCGCTGGTAAAACCAGAAACTCGGCGATTGTGAATATTTTTGAGCCAGGCTCAACGATGAAGCCGGTCACGGCGGCGGCGGCCATGGAGTTCGGTAACTATACCCCTGAAACCAAAATCCAGACTGCGCCGGGCTATTTGCGCATAGGCACGGCGACGATTCATGATGCGCATCCGAATCAGGTGCTCACTGTTTCACAGGTCATTCAAAAGTCTTCCAATGTGGGTTCGGCCAAGATGGCGCTCGATCTGGACCGCGAGCAGTTATGGAACACCTATTTGCAACTGGGCTTTGGCGCACAAACCAAAATTGGCTTTCCCGGTGAGGCTGCTGGCAAGGTGCGTAATTACAAAACCTGGCGGCCCATTGAACAGGCCACCATGTCCTATGGTCATGGCATCAGCGTCACCTTGTTGCAACTGGCGCGCGCTTACACCGTGTTTGCCAACGAGGGCGAATTGTTGCCGGTCACCCTGAACAAGCTCTCTGAACCGCCGGTTGGGCGCCAGGTGTTTTCTGCCAAGGTGGCGAATGCGGTTAAAGATATGCTGGAACTGGTGGTACAGCCAGGCGGTACCGCCTTGAAAGCACAAGTCACTGGTTACCGCGTGGCCGGTAAAACAGGCACAGCACACAAGCTCGGTCCGCAAGGCTACGAGCATGATAAGTATGTAGGTTCGTTTGTCGGCATGGTGCCAGCTTCCAATCCGCGCCTGATTATGGCAGTGATGATTGACGAACCCAATAACGGTGAATATTACGGTGGCACCATTGCTGCACCGGTATTCAGCGCGGTGATGAACGATGTATTGCGCATGCTGGTGATCCCGCAAGACGGCAATGCTATGCCTGTGGCCAATCCGGCAGAAGTGCCGGAAGTGAAGGAGGCCATGTGAGCAAGTATGTGATCCCGGCGCCAGTACACGGCATTACGACCGACAGCCGTCAGGTGGAAAAGCATGGCTTGTTCCTGGCGTATCCCGGCCAGCATAGCGATGGCCGCATGTATATCGCTGATGCGATTGCCAGAGGCGCCAATACCGTCATTTGGGACAGTGTGGACTTTGACTGGAACCCTGAATGGACCGTTAACCAGATTGCAATTCCCGATTTGCAGCATCAGGTTGGGCATATTGCCAGCCAGTTCTATAAAAATCCATCCGAGCAGTTGTGGTGCATAGGTGTCACCGGCACCAATGGTAAAACCACGGTCACCCACTGGCTGGCACAGGCTTATCGCTTTTTACAGCGCAAATCAGCCGTGATTGGCACGCTGGGTAACGGCACGCTGGATGATTTGCAGGCGACCAATAACACAACCCCGGGTCCGGTGGATCTGCACAAACTGCTGGCGCAGTTTGTGACAGAGGATGTGAAGGTGGCTGCCATGGAAGTGTCTTCGCATGGGCTGGATCAAGGGCGCGTCAATGGTGTGGAATTTGATGTTGCGGTACTCACCAATATCACCCGTGATCATCTGGATTATCACCAGACCATGGAAGCGTACCAGTCGGCCAAAGCGCAATTGTTTGCTTGGGAAACCCTGAAAGCCTCGGTGATTAATGCAGATGATGCATTTGGCGCAGCGCTGATTGCCAGCTTGCGCGAAAAAGGCCAGCACGTAGTTTCTTATGGCATGCAGCATGGCGATGTGCTTGCCACGTCGATTGATATGCATGCGACCGGTTTTGAAGTGACCGTGCATGCCCCGCAAGGCGAAGGCCATATGCAGGTGCATGCACTGGGGCTGTTTAATGTTTATAACGCACTGGCGGTACTGGCTTGCTTGCTGGTGGCTGAGGTGACTTTGCCTGCAGCATTGCAGGCTGTCTCAGGCCTGGTTCCCGTGGCCGGGCGCATGCAAATGTTTGGTGGCGGTGATTTGCCGCTGGTGGTGGTCGATTATGCGCACACGCCAGACGCCCTGGAAAAAGCCTTGCACACCTTGCGTACGCAAACGCATGGCAAGCTGACCTGCGTATTCGGCTGCGGTGGAGACAGGGATCCGGGCAAGCGTCCGGAAATGGGACGTATTGCCAGCCAGTTGGCCGATAGCGTGGTGGTGACGAATGATAATCCGCGCAGTGAAAATCCCTACGCCATCATTGCAGCGATCACCGAAGGCATTACGGGGGGCTATGCGGTTGAAACTGATCGAGCCAAAGCGATTGCGCTGGCAATTACGCAGGCCAATAAAGGCGACGTAGTGCTGGTGGCAGGTAAAGGCCATGAGGACTATCAGGAAATGCAGGGCGTGCGCTATCCCTTCAGTGATGCTGAGTGGGTACTGACTGCCTTGAAGAAAGTGAGCCACACGTGAAGATGCAGTTACATGAGATTGCGCAAGTATTGCATGGCGCGCTGCAAGGCGATGCAGAGGTGGCTGTGACTTCGGTGGATACCGACAGTCGCCGTGTGCAGTCAGGACAGTTATTTGTGGCATTGCCGGGTGAAAAATTTGACGGCCACGATTTCCTGCCACAGGTTCTGGCGCAAGGCGCAGCGGCTGCGCTGGTGTCGCGTCCGGTCAGTACTGACTTGCCCACGATACAAGTAGCGGATACCCGCCTGGCGATGGGTCAACTGGCAGCCTACTGGCGGCAGAAACTGGCGACGCCTATGATCGCCGTGACCGGCAGCAATGGCAAAACCACCACCAAGGAAATGATTGCCGCCATCATGCAGGTTCACACAGGCGGTATAGAGCGCGTGTTGGCGACAGCAGGTAATTTTAATAATGATATTGGCATGCCATTGACCTTGTTGCGCTTGCAGTCGCAACACCGATGTGCAGTGATTGAGATGGGCATGAATCATCTGGGCGAAATTGATTATCTGACCCGTTTGGCATGCCCGGATGTTGCGGTCATCAATAACGCGGGTACCGCCCATATTGGCGAACTGGGTTCACGTGAAAATATTGCCAGGGCCAAAGGCGAAATTTTTGCCGGATTGTCAGCCAGCGGCGTGGCCGTGATCAATGCAGACAGTCCGTTTGCTGATTATTGGCACGCTTTGAATGAGGGGCGGCGCGTACTTACTTTTGGTACAGCACCTGGTGCAGCTGTGCGCGGTGCACTCACTGAGCAGGCGGGGCAGACAGCGCTGGGAATTGACTACCAGGGGCAATCTGTCCATGTGACCTTACCTGTGCCGGGTCTACACAATGGCATGAATGCATTGGCCGCCGCTGCCGCTAGTTTGGCAGCCGGGGCCAGCTTGCAGGAGGTTACACAGGGGCTGGCCAGTTTTACAGGTGTCAAAGGCCGCCTGCAAATCAAAACTGCCAGTAACGGGGCCACGCTGATTGATGACACCTACAACGCCAATCCTGACTCCATGAAAGCCGCGCTGGATGTATTACATGGATACGCTTCGCCCACCTGGTTTGTGATGGGCGACATGGGTGAACTGGGGCCGGAGGCTGAGGCCATGCACACCATGATAGGTGAATATGCACGCGCACAAGGCGTTCAGCATTTTTATGGTTTGGGGGAACTCACCCGTGGTGCAGTGCAGGCGTTCGGTGCAGGCGCCCAGCATTTTGAAGCGTTAGATGCGCTGGTGGCGACATTGCAGGTAACGCTGCCAGCCAACGCAGTCGTGCTGGTCAAGGGTTCACGCTTTATGCAAATGGAGCGTGTGGTTAATCAGTTGGTAGCCGTGCAAGCGGTTTAGAAAAATTTGTCGCGCAAGCGGATTGGGAAAATAGGAAAAGCTATATGTTACTGGAACTTGCTCAATGGCTGGCGATGGATGTACGCGGATTTCACGTGTTTGACTACATCACTTTACGTGCCGTGCTGGCAACACTTACCGCGCTTGCCATTTCGTTTATGGTGGGGCCTGCCATGATACGTAAACTGACCGAGTACAAAGTAGGTCAGGCTGTCCGTGATGACGGTCCGCAAACACACTTGGTTAAGGCGGGCACGCCCACCATGGGCGGCGCCCTGATTCTTGTGGCCATCGCCATTTCAACCCTGTTGTGGGGCAATCTGCATAACCGCTTTATCTGGGTCGTGCTGATCACCACATTGGGTTTTGGCGCCGTGGGCTGGGTCGATGACTATCGCAAGGTTGTCTACAAAAACCCCAAGGGCTTGTCTGCCAAAGAAAAATATTTCTGGCAAAGTTTGATCGGCTTTGGCGTGGCGGGCTTTTTGTATGCCACTTCCACGACCCCGGTTGAAACTACGCTGATTGTGCCATTTTTCAAGCACCTGGCCTTTCCGTTAGGTGCAGCCGGTTTTATTGTGCTGACCTATCTGGTGGTGGTGGGCAGCAGCAATGCCGTCAATCTGACTGACGGCCTCGATGGCCTGGCGATTCTGCCGACTGTAATGGTTGGCAGTGCACTGGCAGTATTTTCCTACGTGGCTGGTCACGCAGTGTTTTCCAAATATCTGGGCATCCCTTATGTTGCAGGCGCCAGTGAGCTGATGGTGTTTTGCGCCGCCATGGCCGGTGCTGGCCTCGGCTTTTTGTGGTTTAACGCTTATCCGGCGGAAGTGTTTATGGGCGATGTGGGCGCACTGGCCTTAGGCGCCGCATTGGGCGTCGTGGCCGTGATAGTGCGTCAGGAAATTGCGTTGTTCATCATGGGCGGGGTATTTGTGATCGAAACTTTCTCGGTGGCCGCACAGGTGTTGTACTTCAAGTACACCAAAAAAATGACCGGCACCGGTAAACGCATTTTCCTGATGGCCCCCTTGCACCATCACTACGAACAAAAAGGCTGGAAAGAAACGCAGGTGGTGGTGCGATTCTGGATCATCACCATGATGCTGGTGCTGGTCGGCTTATCTACGCTGAAGTTGAGGTAAGCAGGGTATGAATCGCATCATGGTTGCGTTGGGGGAGGGTCACATGCGCATGGGTCACCGCGCATGTTATGCCGACACCGAACGCCACTCGGCGATTCTGGATCATCACCATGATGCTGGTGCTGGTCGGCTTATCCACGCTGAAGTTGAGATCACAATAGTTAAAGGTACACAGGCAACAACATGAAGAAGCACTTTGAACAACAACGTATTGCAGTACTGGGGCTGGGTGACACCGGTTTCTCTGCCATGCGCTGGCTACGTAGCCAGGGTGCAGTGGTTGTGATGTTCGATTCCAGACTGCATCCTGCAGGTCTGGACAGGCTGCAAGCATATGACGCAGATATTGAATGCCATACAGGGCCTTTTGATGCCGAGTTGCTATGTGCGATGGATCTGATTGTCATTAGCCCAGGCGTGGCCGTGCAGGAGCCTGCCGTGCAGCAAGCGGTTGCGCGCGGCGTGCGTGTTGTCGGCGATGTCGAACTGTTTGCGCAACATCGCGCACCCTATGCAAAAGTGATTGCGATTACCGGCTCTAACGGTAAAACCACAGTGACCACCCTGGTCGGAGAAATCTGCAAGCAGGCCGGATTGAATACCATCGTGGCGGGCAATATTGGGCTGCCGGTACTCGATACCTTGCACATGACAGCGCCTGATGTGTATGTGCTTGAGTTGTCCAGTTTTCAGCTGGAAACCACCTACAGTTTGCAGGCGGATGCTGCGACAGTCCTGAACTTGTCCGAAGATCATATGGATCGCTATCAGGGCATACAAGCCTATGCACATGCAAAAGCCCGTATATATCAGCAGACAAGAATCGCCGTAGTCAATCGCGATGATCCGGCCAGTGCCGCTCTGGCAGGTCAGCTGCCACAGGTGTCTTTTGGCGTGAACCCGGCGCCGACCATTAACGATTATGGTCTGGACGAGGCTGGCTGGTTATGTGCCGGACGCAGGCAGTATCTGGAGGGTGACAGCCTGCATATACGAGGCAAGCATAATATCGCCAACGCGCTGGCTGCGATCGCCCTGTGTCAGGCCATCGGAGTGGACAAGGTATCTATCCTGCATACTGTGCAGTCGTTCAAAGGCTTGCCACATCGTGTGGAGTGGGTGACCAGCATCGACGGCGTGGACTTTTACGATGACTCCAAAGGCACCAATGTGGGTGCCACCTGCGCGGCTATTGCAGGCATGCTCAAGCACGGCAAGCCGCAAAAAGTGGTGCTGATTGCAGGCGGTGACGGCAAAGGGCAGGATTTTGCACCGCTGCGCACTGCGATTTTGCAAAATGCGAGAGCCGTAGTGCTGATTGGTCGTGATGGCCCGAAAATTCAGCACATGTTGCAGGATTGCCAGCTGCCGGTGGTCGATGCGGTAGACCTGACTGCCGCGGTGAGCGTAGCTAAAACCCTGGCCGAACCCGGCGATGCTGTGTTGCTGTCCCCGGCATGTGCCAGTTTTGACATGTTCAGAAACTATGAGCACCGCGCACAGGTATTTGTGGAAGCCGTCAAGGCATTGGAGACCGCATGCTTGGTCCTCTGATGATGACGCGTGAGCGCTACAACTCGCCGAGCTACGACATCTCGCTGATCTGGGTGGTATTGAGCCTGCTCGCTTTTGGCATGGTCATGGTGTATTCGGCATCGATTGCCTATGCCGATGCCAGCAAAATGTTTGGCCATAACAGTACCTATTTCCTGATGCGCCAGGCCCTGTATATCGTGGTTGGCCTGGTGGCTGCGGTCATCGTATTTCAGGTGCCGATGGCCTGGTGGCAAAAGATGTCTCCTTACCTCTTTATTGGCGGCATCGTTTTGCTGATTCTGGTACTGATCCCCGGTATTGGCAAAGTGGTGAACGGCAGTCGCCGCTGGATTTCACTGCTGGTGATGAACCTGCAACCTTCAGAACTGATGAAACTGTTTATTGCCATGTACGCTTCAGATTACGCGGTACGAAAAGCCACCAATATGCACAGTTTTACCAAGGGTTTTTTACCCATGCTGGGCGTGATGGTGTTTGTCGGCGTGTTGCTGTTGCGTGAACCAGACTTTGGCGCATTTGCCGTGACCGCATCTATCGCCTTTTCCATTATGTGGCTGGGTGGCGTGCACATCAAAATATTCCTTGGCATGCTGGCCGCGCTGCCATTGGCAGTGGTTGGCCTGGTGGTGATGGAGCCCTATCGCCTTGAGCGCATGAAGGGTTTCCTCAATCCATTTGATGATCCCTTTGATACCGGTTACCAGCTGTCACACGCATTGATTGCCTTTGGTCGGGGTGAGTTCTGGGGCGTCGGTTTGGGTGGCAGTGTAGAAAAGCTGCTGTATCTGCCAGAGGCCCATACTGACTTCCTGCTGGCCGTAGTGGCTGAAGAACTGGGGTTTGTCGGTGTGCTGGTGGTTGTACTGCTGTTTGCCTGGCTGGTGATCCGCGCATTCAGCATCGCCAAAGAAGCCGTGGCTAACGAGCGCTACTATGGCGCCTTGCTGGCGCAAGGCATCGGTGTCTGGATGGGCGTGCAGGGCTTTATCAATATGGGCGTCAACATGGGTCTGTTGCCGACCAAGGGCCTGACGTTGCCATTGCTGTCTTACGGTGGCAGCGGCATCCTGGCCAATTGTATTGCGTTATCAGTGTTGCTGCGGATTGATTTTGAAAACAGGCGACTGCAGAAAGGCTTGAATTCATGAGCCAGCCAGGCACATTAATGGTCATGGCCGGTGGTACCGGCGGGCATGTTTATCCTGCCATGGCGGTGGCCGATGCGCTGCATGCACAAGGCTGGCGTATTGTCTGGCTGGCGACTGAAGGTGGCATGGAAAACCGCCTGATTGCCAATAAACCATACGATAAAGCCATGATGACCATGCAGGGTGTGCGTGGCAAAGGCCTGCTGGGCTGGCTGACATTGCCATTGAAGCTGCTTCGCGCCTTTATCCAGGCGCGCCATGCGATCAAGCAATATCAGCCTGCTGTCGTGCTGGGGATGGGCGGATTTGCAGCCTTCCCGGGCGGGGTAATGGCCAGGTTAGCTGGCGTACCGCTGGTGATCCACGAGCAGAATTCGATTGCAGGCTTGACCAATAAAGTACTGGCCAACATAGCCAATCGTGTCCTGACCGGCTTTCCGAATGCCTTGGGGGCACAAGGTGAAATGGTGGGTAATCCTGTGCGTGAGGACATTACCTTATTGCCCACACCAGACCAGCGGTTTGCTGAGCATCATGGCGTATTGCGTGTGCTGGTGGTGGGCGGCAGTCTGGGCGCGGTTGCCTTGAATACCCTGTTGCCCAAAGCTTTTGCCCAACTGCCGCTGAGTGCGCGTCCGCAGATTATTCACCAGGCGGGCGACAAGCAGTATGAAGCGTTGAAAAAAGCCTATGCCGATGCCGGCGTGGCCGCCGATTGTCGCGCCTTTATTCACGATATGGCAGAGGTCTATACCTGGGCTGATCTTGTGATTTGCCGCGCAGGTGCACTGACGGTGGCCGAACTGGCGAATGTTGGGGCGGCCAGTATTCTGGTGCCTTTCCCGTTTGCTGTGGATGACCACCAGACGACCAATGCAGCCTATTTGCAACAGGCGGGTGCCGCGCTACTGGTACAGCAACGTGACCTTGAGGTGAAGGCGTTTGCGCAGATGCTGCAGTCGCTGACCCGCGCCACCTGTCATGAGATGGCGAATAAAGCCCGCACGCTGGCACGCCCGCACGCCACACAGCAGGTGGCAGATATTTGCCGGCAATTGGCAATCAAAGAAAGTACAGCATGAAACATAAGGTTAAGAATATTCACTTTATCGGCATCGGCGGCTCAGGCATGAGTGGCATCGCCGAAGTGCTGCTGAATCTCGGTTTTGAGGTCAGCGGTTCTGACCTGGCCAGTAATGCGACCACCCAGCGCTTGCAAGGCTTTGGTGCAACCGTTTATCAAGGCCATGCCAGCGAACATCTGGGCGCAGCGGATGTAGTGGTGGTATCCAGTGCGATTAACGAAGCCAATCCGGAAATTATCGAAGCGCGTGCGCGCAAGGTGCCGGTGATTCCACGTGCGGTGATGCTGGCCGAGTTGATGCGTTTTAAACAGGGCATTGCCATCGCGGGTACCCATGGCAAAACCACCACGACCAGCCTGATTGCCAGTATTTTGGCAGAAGCTGACATGGATCCGACCTTTGTGATTGGTGGCAAGCTGGAAGCCGCCAGCGCCAATGCGCGATTGGGCACTGGCGAATGGATTGTGGTGGAAGCCGATGAGTCTGATGCATCGTTTTTGCACCTGACCCCGGTATTGGCCGTGGTGACCAATATCGATCAGGACCACATGGACACTTACGAGCACAGTTTCGACAAGTTAAAAACAGCCTTTGTCGAGTTTTTGCAGCAGATTCCGTTCTGGGGCATGGCGGTGATGTGTATCGACGATGCCAATGTGCGTGAAATTCTGCCGCGCGTGACGCGTCCGGTCACCACCTATGGCACCCATGCAGAAGCCAGCATCCGTGCAGAAAATATTGTGGCCGATGGCGGCAAAATGCATTTCACCCTGGTGCGTAAAAATGGCGTGACCTTGCGTAATGAAGTGACGCTGAATTTGCCAGGGCATCACTATGTGTTGAATGCACTGGCGGCGATTGCGATTGCCACCGAACTGAATGTGCCGGATGCCGCCATTCTCAAAGCGCTGGCAGAGTTCCGTGGCGTGGGGCGTCGCTTTGAGCGCTATGGCGAAGTTGCAACCGAGGGCGGGCATTTCACGCTGATTGATGATTACGGACACCACCCGGTAGAAATGCAGGCGGTGATTGCAGCGGCGCGCGGCGCATTTCCCGGACGGCGTCTGGTGCTGGCTTTCCAGCCGCATCGTTACACGCGGACCCGCGATTGCTTTGAAGATTTCGTAAACGTGCTCTCAACAGTTGATGCCCTGCTGCTCACCGAAGTCTATGCCGCGGGTGAAGCGCCGCTGGTCGCCGCCGATACGCGCAGCCTGATTCGTGCCATTCGCGTCAATGGCAAAGTCGAGCCACGGTTTGTGGAAACCACAGATGCGTTGCCGCAGGCCATTCTCGAGAGCGTGCAACCGAACGATGTGGTGGTGGTGATGGGCGCCGGCAGCATTGGGCATGTTGCAGCTAAAACACGGGAGCAGGCCGCGTCATGAAAAAGCAGGCATTACAGGTGTTGCTCAACGAGCCGCTGGCCCGTTACACCAGCTGGCGTGTAGGCGGTCAGGCTGATCGCCTGGTATTGGCAGACAGCGTGGAAAGTTTGCAGCAATGCCTGCAACAGCTGCCAGCCGATGAGCCGATTACGTTTATTGGTCTGGGCAGCAATTTGCTGGTCCGTGATGGTGGCGTGCGTGGCACGGTGGTGGTCATGCACCAGGCCTTGCAGCAACTGGAAATGCAGGGTGAGCGCATTTATGCCGAGGCTGGTGTGACCTGCGCCAAACTGGCCCGCTTTTCTGCCAGTCATGACCGTGAAGGGGCCGAGTTTATGGCCGGTATTCCTGGCACGGTAGGCGGGGCACTGGCCATGAATGCAGGCTGTTATGGCGGCGAAACCTGGCAGTGGGTAGATCAGGTGAAAACCATCCATCGCTCCGGCACGATACAGATACGCAACAAGGCAGAGTACCAGCCTGAATATCGCCATGTGACCCATCCGGTCGGCGATGAATGGTTTTTGGGTGGTTGGTTTCATGTGCCGGCAGGTGATGGCAAGCAGGCCGCTGAAAGAATCAAAACGCTGCTTTCCAAGCGACTGGCCAGCCAGCCACTGAATATGCCCAGCGCAGGTTCCACCTTCCGTAATCCGGAGGGCGATTTTGCAGCAAGGCTGATCGAGGTGAGCGGGCTCAAAGGGCACAGCATAGGGGGCGCGCAAGTGTCGGAAAAGCATGCCAACTTTATTGTGAATACCGGGCATGCCTCCGCGGCAGAGATTGAGGCCTTGATCGAACATATTAAAACCACCGTCAGGCAGCAGCAGGGCGTGACGCTGGTGCAAGAAGTCAAAGTCATTGGTGAAAGATAGTTAAGGATGCAAGCAACACATACACAATTTGGCAAGGTTGCCGTGTTATTCGGCGGACGCTCCGGTGAACGCGAAGTCTCCCTTAAAAGTGGCTCGGCGGTATTGGCTGCCTTGCTGCGGCAAGGCGTGGATGCGCATGCCTTCGACCCGGCCGATCGCGATTTATCAGAACTGGCACAGTTTGACCGTGCAGTGATTGCCTTGCATGGGCGCTACGGTGAAGACGGCACCATCCAGGGTGTGCTCGAACTCATGGGTATTCCCTACACAGGGAGTGGCGTGATGGCCTCGGCGATTGGTATGGATAAATGGCGCACAAAATTGCTGTGGACCGCTGCCGGGGTGGTGACCCCCAATTTTGTGCTGATGGATGACCAGACGCGCGCTGAGGATGTGGTGGCCGCATTGGGTTTGCCCTTGTTTGTGAAACCTGCCAATGAGGGCTCCAGCATTGGGGTGAGCAAGGTCAAAACGCAGGCAGCACTGGCGGCGGCTTATGCACTGGCCAAGCAGTCAGACCCGCTGGTGATCGCAGAACAGTTTGTCGGCGGTGGCGAATATACGGTCGGCATTCTGGGGGAAACCGCATTGCCTGTGGTGCGCATTGTGCCCAAAAACGAATATTACGATTACGAGGCTAAATACCTGCGAGATGACACCGAATATTGCTGCCCGAGTGGCTTGTCAGCCGAGCAGGAAAAACAGATTCAGGCCGAAGCGGTGCAGGCATTCAAAGTGGTGGGTTGCCAGGGCTGGGGTCGCGTGGATTTTTTGATGGATGAAGCGGGCAAGCATTATTTTCTGGAGGTGAATACCAGTCCGGGCATGACAGACCATAGCCTGGTGCCGATGGCCGCCAAGGCCGCCGGGCTGGATTTTGATGCGCTGGTCATGCGCATTCTGCAACAAACCTTGCCGGTGCAAGGCTAGGAAAGAGACGTCGCCATGTGGGATAGACCGACATTGCTGAACTGGATTGCCAATCTGCTGTTTTCGCTGGCAGTGGTACTGCTGTTGTATGCGGTGCTGTTTGTCATCCTGCATTTGCCGCTGTTTCCGGTCAAACATGTGCAGGTGGAAGGCAATCTGGATCATGTGAATCACGAACAGATACAGCTGATTGTGAGCAAGTACTTGAAAGGTAATTTTTACACGCTGGATTTGCGGCGCACCCGCAGTGCTTTTGAAAAGTTGCCGTGGGCACGCAAGGTCAGTGTACGTCGCCAGTGGCCAGACACGATTGTGGTACAGGTTGAGGAACATCAGGCGCTGGGACGCTGGGGTGGCATTGCACTGGTGAATCGGCATGGCGAGCTGTTTCAGGCAGCTTCCGATGCACAGCTCCCGACGTTTTATGGTCCGGGAGACGCGATTAAAGAAGTGGCGCAAGGCTATAGCACTTTTGCGCAGTTGTTGCAGGGCACGCCGATGCAGATACAGCAACTGAGTTTGTCCTCGCGTCGGGCATGGGAAATTAAAACCAGTGATGGCAAGCAGATGATGTTGGGAAGGGAGTCGGCCAAACAGCGGTTACAGCAGTTTGTGCTGGCCTATCAGCAAAATAGTCAGATTGCGGACAGTGACTGGCATGACGCCGATTTGCGCTATCCCAATGGTTTTGCACTGCGTGGCGTTCGTATTTGACGACGACACCGGTGAACAGCGAATTCGCAAGGAAACACAATGAGCAGAGTAAGAGAAGATAAAAATTTAATCGTGGGGCTGGACATCGGCACCTCGAAAATCGTGGCGATAGCCGCCGAGATCCTGCCGGAAGGCACCTTGAAGGTCATCGGTGTTGGCCAGCATGCTTCGCGCGGCCTGAAGAAAGGCGTGGTGGTCAATATCGATTCCACCATGCAGGCCATTCAGCGCGCGATTGAAGAAGTGGAGCTGATGGCAGATTGCAAGATCAATACCGTGTATTCGGGCATTGCTGGCAGCCATATCAAAAGCCTGAATTCGCACGGCATGGTCAAGATCAAGGAAAGCGAAGTCTCGCAAATGGATATTGACCGGGTAGTGGAAACGGCACGGGCGATTGCGCTGCCAGCCGACCAGCAGATACTGCATATCCTGACGCAGGAATTCATTATCGATGGCCAGGAGGATGTACGCGAGCCATTAGGCATGAGCGGTATTCGTCTCGAAGTACGTGTACATATCGTGACTGGTGCCGTGGCCGCGGCACAAAACATCGTCAAGTGTATCAAGCGCTGCGGGCTGGAGGTGAGTGACCTGATTTTGCAGCCACTGGCCTCCAGTGAGTCTGTACTGACTGACGATGAAAAAGAGCTGGGCGTGTGCCTGGTGGATATTGGCGGCGGGACCACCGATATTGCGGTGTTCAAGAGCGGTGCCATCCGCCATACCGCCGTGATCCCGATTGCGGGTGACCAGATCACCAATGACATTGCGGTGGCCTTGCGTACGCCGACCCAGTCGGCTGAAGAAATCAAGGTCAAGCATGGCTGTGCCTTGCGCCAGCTGGCAGACCCGCGTGAGGTTGTCGAAGTGCCTGCAGTGGATGGCCGTGAGCCACGCCAGCTCTCATGTCAGGCTTTGACCGAGGTGATTGAAGACCGCGTGGAAGAAATCTACGAGTTTGTGCAGCAGGAGCTGCGTCGCAGCGGCATGGAATCCATGATCGCATCCGGCATTGTGATTACCGGTGGCGCGGCACAGATGCGCGGCATGGTGGAGTTGGGCGAAGAAATTTTTCATACCCCGGTACGCCTCGGCGTGCCCAGAGGTGTGGAAGGGTTATCCGAAGTGGTAGGCAATCCGCGTTACGCCACCGGCATTGGCTTGTTGTTGATGGCCAAGCAGCAAGTGGAAAAACAGATGGTGAATAACCTGCAGTCTGGCTCACTGGGCAGGCTGCTGGAAAGAATGAAGAGCTGGTTTACAGGTAATTTTTAGTGTTGTGATTAAGTAGTTTAGGGCGAGGGTGAAGCGCAAGCGGACCCCTCAGAGATTAGGCAAATTGGAGGCTATATGATTGAAATATTTGATAAAGACAATGACGGTGCGGTCATTAAAGTGATTGGTGTCGGTGGTTGCGGTGGAAACGCCGTTGAACACATGATGACCAAGCATGTGACGGGTGTAGAGTTTATTTGTGCCAACACGGACATGCAGGCCTTGAAAAAGAGCAATGCCAAGGTTGTCCTGCAAATTGGTGCGGATATTACCAAAGGTCTGGGCGCGGGTGCCAAACCACAAATCGGCCGCGAATCAGCGCTTGAAGACCGTGACAGCATCGCTGAAACCATTGATGGCGCAGACATGCTGTTTATTACGGCAGGCATGGGCGGCGGTACCGGTACTGGTGCGGCGCCGATTATTGCTGAAGTTGCGCGTGAAATGGGCATTCTGACCGTGGCGGTGGTGACCAAGCCATTTGCCTTTGAAGGCAAGCGTACCAAGGTGGCGCAAGAAGGCCTGGAAGAACTTTCCCAGTATGTAGACTCTCTGATTGTCATCCCCAATGAAAAGTTGATGGAAGTACTGGGTGAAGACGTGACCGTGGTAGACGCTTACCGTGCAGCCAACGATGTGTTGCACAACGCAGTCTCCGGCATTGCCGAAATCATCAACTGCCCAGGCCTGGTCAACGTCGACTTTGCTGACGTGCGCACCGTGATGTCCGAAATGGGCATGGCAATGATGGGTTCTGCCGAAGCCAGCGGCCCGGACCGTGCGCGCATTGCAGCCGAACAGGCCGTGGCTAGCCCATTGCTGGAAGATGTGAATCTGGCTAATGCGCGCGGCGTACTGGTCAACATCAGCGCCAGCAGCAGCTTCAAAATGCGTGAATACTATGACGTGATGAATACCATCAAGGAGTTCACAGCCGAAGATGCGACCGTGATTGTCGGTAATGTGATGGATGAAAGCATGGGAGATAACCTGCGTGTGACCATGGTCGCTACCGGTTTGAACGGTTCACTGGGTAAACGCCAGGCAAAACCAGAGCTGAAAGTCATGACCACCCTGCGTGATGGTACGACTAACCAGCCTATCTTTAGCCAAGTGGCAGAAGAGGAAGAGCCTGCCGTATTTACCAGCAACAGCCGCCGTGCGCAGGTCGAAGCCATGAAGAATTCCGGGATTGAAGAATATGATATTCCGGCATTTTTACGTAAACAGGCTGATTAGTGGTCGAACACTGATTGGCTTATAATAGAAGGCATCAGTGAATAAAGAGAACTCCATGTTAAAGCAACGCACGCTTAAACAACGTATCAGTGCCACCGGCGTTGGGCTTCACAGCGGTGAAAAGGTCACCCTGACGCTCAATCCGGCGCCTGCTGATCATGGTGTCGTGTTCAAGCGCATCGATTTGCCCGATACGCCTGCCTTACAGGTCAATCCTATGGCAGTTAACGACACCCGCCTGAGCTCCGCCCTAGAGTTTTCAGGTGCGCGCGTTGCGACCGTGGAGCATTTAATGTCTGCCCTTGCCGGGCTTGGGGTAGACAATATATTGATAGAGTTAACGGCTGCCGAAGTCCCCATCATGGATGGCAGTTCGGGGCCGTTTATCTATCTGCTGCAAACGGCTGGCTTGCAAGAGCTGGAAGCGCCGAAGAAGTTTGTGCGCATCCTCAAGCCGGTAGAAGTCAACGATGGCGATAAATGGGCAAAATTTACGCCGCACCATGGATTCAAGGCAGAGTTCACCATAGACTTTGCCCATCCCGTATTTGAATTTTCTGGCAAAACGGTGACCATTGATTACGACAGTCAGAGTTATGTCGATGAGATCAGCCGTGCCCGTACCTTCGGTTTTATGCATGAAGTTGAATATTTGCGTGCCAATGGGCTGGCCAAGGGCGGCAGCCTCGATAACGCGATTGTGCTGGACGAATATAAAGTGCTGAATGGCGGTGGCTTGCGTTACGATGACGAGTTCGCCAAACACAAGGTGCTGGATGCGATTGGCGATCTCTATATTCTGGGTTATCCGATTATCGGCCAGTTTTCTGCATTCAAATCTGGTCATGCCCTGAATAATCAGTTGTTACGCGCCTTGCTGGCCGATCACAGTGCATGGGAATACTGCACGTTTGACAATGATGCGCTGGCACCGGTTGGCTTTCTGAGGCAGCGCGACTATTTTTCGCCTGCCCCCTATTTGCCAGCCTAAGGATCAGGCATTATGTGGTGGATACGCATTTTATTTACAGTGCTGGTCTTGAGTACGCTGATACTGGCATTACTCGGCTGGCAAAGTGGCAACCCGCGTTACTGGCAATGGCTGAAACAGGTCTGGCGTGCAGGGTTTGTCGTGTTGCTGTTGCTGCTGCTGTTTTTCTTTTTGAGCAGACTGGTCAGAATCTGATTTTGCTTGCATTTATCACTCTCCGCGATTGAACCAGTCTGGCAGATGGCCACACCTACAACCATGAAGTACATTTTCAACCACTTTTTGACGCTGCGCGTCTGTCTCCTGTTAACGCTCCCGGTATCGGCGGCGCACGCCGGGGATGCCGAGTTGTACCTGCAGGCCAAGCAGGCCTATCAAACTAAAAATCTGCTCGCGTTGTCGGATGCCAGTGAAACCCTGAAGCAACATCGCTCGCCCTTGCTGCCTTATCTGCAATACTGGCAGATGATACTGACCATGGACCAGGTCACCCTGTCCCAGATACAAGTCTATTTGCAGGAAAATAATGAAACGTTGCTGGCGCAACGGGTGCGTGAACTGTGGCTCAAGCGATTGGGTAAAACACAAACCTGGGATCAGTTTGCCGAAATGCGCGGGCAAATGCCGGTGTACTACACCTTGTCCGATACCGTGAATCAATGTTACCAGGTGCAAGCTGAAATTGCGCTGGATGAGCCCACCGCCTATGACGATGGTAAAAATCTGCTCGCCTCTGGCAAGGAGCTGCCAGCCGATTGCCAGGGTATGCTGGAGGCCCTGCAAGAGGTGGGGGTACTGGATGAACGCCTGCTTGTGCGGCTCTACCGCGAGGCCTTATTCAGCAACAAGGTGAGTGTGGCAAAAAGCCTGGCAAAACGCAGCGTCAATACCGATGCCGCTTTGTTAAAGCAAATCGATGAAGTCGCGCAGAATCCGGCGTTGACCCTCAAGAAAAGCAGCCTGATTGACCGTAGCGTGTATGGCAGAGGCTTGCTGTTATACGCCATACAACGTCAGGCCCGCGCAGATACCCAACTGGCACAAACCAGTTATCAAAAAGTGGGCCCTTTGCTGGGTGCAGAGGAAAAACAGCTGGCACTGGCCGCGCTGGCATTCGAAGCCGCCCGCAAGCATGAAGTGGATGCCAGTAAATGGTTTGCCAGAGTGGATGCCAGTGTCCTGAACAATGAGCAGTGGGAATGGTATGCGCGTAGCGCTTTGCGTCAGCAAGACTGGACAACCTTGCTCAAGGTGATTAACACCATGCCTGCCCCGCTGGCGGAAGATGCGACCTGGCGCTACTGGAAGGCACGTGCCCTGAAAGTGAAGGGACAAGAGCCGGAAGCCAACGCCATACTGGCCAAACTTTCGCAGGAACGTCATTACTATGGCTGGCTGGCTGCAGAGGATTTGGGGCCCGTAGCCGGTGAGCCGATGGCAACCTACCAACCGCTGGACGAAGAGGTCAGGCAATTCTCGCGTCAAATGACCATCAAACGTATTGAGGCTTTATTTGATGCCGAAGCGCGGTATGAGGCCCGGCTTGAATGGCAATACCTGATTGAAGGGCTGGATGATCCGTCGCGTCTGGTGGCTGCCCAATATGCCATGCGCAAGGGCTGGTTTGATCTGGCCGTACTGGCGGCTGATAAAACCAGCCGTACGCATAATTTTGAGTTACGCTATCCAACGCCGTATCGCGAGTATTTGCAAAAAGCTTCGCGGGCACGTGATATTGACGAAGCCTGGGTCTATGGCATTATTCGCCAGGAAAGCCGATTTATGCATTATGCAAAATCGATGGTCGGTGCGGGCGGCCTGATGCAGGTCATGCCGGCCACCGCCAAATGGATTGCCAAGAAGCTGGGCTGGAGCACTTACCATGATGGTTTGCTGCATGATATCGAGTCCAACGTAAATCTGGGTACGTATTACATGCGCTATACCCTGGATACCTTTAATGGTCAGGAGGCCATGGCCACCGCGGCGTATAATGCAGGGCCAAGCCGTGCCAGAAAATGGGCGTCGAATACCCCGCTGGAAGGCGCCATATATGCTGAAACCATTCCTTTTGGTGAAACACGCAGTTATGTGAAAAAGGTATTAGCCAACGCGCATATGTATGCGCCCAGGCTGGGGCTGCCTGCAGTGACGCTTAAGAAGCGCCTGGGTGTGGTGCCTGCACGCGCAGTCACTGATGTCGCGTTAACCGTTTCAGCCAATGCACTGGAAGAAGAGTAAGATTTTGATGCCCATCTATTGGGTATGCACATTGTTTAATGAATATCACATCGGGAATCAAGCGTATGAAAACGATTACAGTATTGGGTGGTAGTGGTTTTGTGGGCAGCAGCATGGTCGCCAGACTCGATCAGGCCGGTTATTGTGTCAAAGTGTTGACGCGTCGGCGCGAAAAGGCCAAACATTTGATTCTGTTGCCGCATGTGAATGTGGTCGAGTGTGACATCAACGACCAGGCGGCATTGAAAACGGCGCTTGCTGGCAGTGATGCCGTGATTAACCTGATTGGGATTTTGCACCAGACGCGTGACAATGGCTTTGAAAAAATGCACCATCAGCTTCCGCGTCGCTTGGCGCAATTGTGCGTAGAACTGGGTGTTCCGCGTTTGTTGCATATGAGCGCCTTGCAGGCTTCTACCAGCGCGCCAAGCGAATACTTGCGCAGTAAAGCCGCAGGTGAGCAGGCGGTGATGGAATACAGTAAAAAGTTGCAGGTCACCATTTTCAGGCCTTCGGTGATTTTTGGCACGCATGACCAGTTTGTGAACCTGTTTGCCAAGCTGATTCGTTTTATCCCGGTATTGGCGCTGGCCATGCCGCAGGCCAAATTCCAGCCGATCTGGGTAGAGGATGTCGCCGCCGCTTTTGTGAATGCACTGCCCTCATCTTCAACATTCGGCAAGGTCTATGAGTTGGGCGGACCAGCGATTATGACCTTACAGCAAATCATTGAACTGGTCATGACCACCATGGGCTTACACCGTCCCATCATTGGCTTGAGCCGCAATTTATCATTGTTGCAAGGTACCTTTATGCAATATATGCCCATCAAGCTCATGTCACGCGACAATGTTAAATCGATGATGGTCGACAATGTGTGCCAACAGCCGCTGGCGAATGAGTTAGGGGTGTTGCCGACGGATATGGGCGCGGTGATTTCCGGCTATCTGGTACAAAACAATCCACGCGGTGCTTATGACCATTTCCGTGCTGCGGCCGGACGTGCAATCAACGCCAGACGTTAAGCCTTACGCAATGCGGATTTATCAGGTGGGTGGCGCAGTCCGGGACAGCCTGCTAGGCTTGCCGGTCAAGGATCGTGACTATGTGGTGGTTGGCGCCACCCCCGAACAAATGGTCTCCGCAGGCTATCGTGCTGTTGGCAAGGATTTCCCCGTGTTTTTGCACCCCCATAGCCATCAGGAATATGCGCTGGCACGCACCGAGCGCAAAACCGCCAAAGGCTATAAGGGCTTTGATGTCCATGCCTCCCCCGAAGTCACGCTGGAAGAGGACCTTGCCCGGCGCGACTTTACCATCAATGCCATTGCACAGGCCGAAGATGGCCACTTGATAGACCCGTACCATGGGCAACGCGATGTCGCTGCGAAAGTGCTGCGGCATGTGACGTCCGCCTTTAGTGAAGATCCGGTACGGATTTTACGCGCAGGGCGCTTTCTGGCACGCTTTACCGATTTTACGCTGGCACCGGAAACGCTGGCGCTGATGCAAACCATGGTCGCCGCAGGTGAAGTCGATGCACTGGTGCCTGAGCGTGTCTGGCAGGAAATTGCCAAAGGCCTGATGGAGGCCCAGCCCAGTCGCATGTTTGAGATGCTGCGCGCCTGTGGTGCGCTCAAGGTGATTTTGCCTGAACTGGACAAATTATGGGGGGTGCCGCAAACCGCAACCTATCACCCGGAAGTGGATACCGGCATTCATGTCATGATGGTCATTGATTATGCCGCCAGACAAGGGTTTGCATTGCCGGTGCGTTTTGCCGCGTTGACGCATGATCTTGGCAAGGGGACAACGCCTGCCGATGTGTTGCCCCGCCATATCGGGCATGAACTGCGCAGTGTCGATTTAATCAGGGCCGTGGTGGCCCGCCTGAAAGTCCCCAATGATTGTAAAGATCTCGCGCTGGTTGTTGCCAAGTTTCATGGCAAACTGCATGCAGCGCGACAAATGAAAGCCAGCACTTTACTGCACTTTCTGGAGGAGCTGGATGCGTTCCGTCAGGGCGCCCGATTTGAGGATTTCCTCAAGGCTTGCGAATGTGACAGTCGTGGAAGGTTGGGCCTGGAAAACTGCCCGCTGGAAGATGCGGAGCATCTGCTGACCGCATTACAGGCTGCGCAAGGTGTAGACGCCGGTGCAATTGCCAAACGCTGCACAACACCGGCTCACATCAAACAGGCGGTGGCCGAGGCCCGGATACAAGCAATCGAAGCGGCGTTATTGCGCTAAATATTGCATCAGGGCGGTGCTAGGTCCCGGTTTGGACTTGCACAATACGGTTTCTGCCATCATTTTTTGCCTGATACATCAGGGTGTCGACCATTTCCAAAAAAGTATTGCGCTCATCATGCATGGTGGGGACGATGGTGCCGATCCCCATGCTGATAGTCAATATCTGGCTAACGCCGGACTGGGCATGCGGGATTTGTTCCTTGAATATCAGGTTGCGACAGCGATCAGCAATTTTTTTGGCAGAGCTTTCATTGGTTTCCGGCAGAATCAAGGCAAATTCTTCGCCGCCAAAACGTGCAAAAAAATCTTTTGCGCGCAAGCCTGCATTATTCAGGAGCCGGGCCACGCGCTTGAGTATTTCATCCCCCTGCAAATGGCCGTAGTAATCGTTGTACTGCTTGAAGTAGTCAATATCAATCATGATCAGTGACAACGGCTGTTGGCTGCGCTTTGCTTCCGTCCATTCCGCTTCCAGCATACTGTCAAACATGCGCCGGTTGGCAACACCAGTCAGGCCATCCTGATAAGAAAGTACTTCGAGCTTTTTCTGCATCTCAAGCAGTTGCTGTTCGGTACGCTTGCGTTCGCTGATATCAAACATAAAACCAACCAGGGCTTCCGGGCTGCCATCCGGCAACCGGATCACATGCACGACATCCCGGATCCACACATAATCGCCTGTGGCGGTCATGGCGCGATAGTCGGCTTCATGGTCTTCACCCAGTAATGAGCGTTCCACACAAAAGTTCACCACGGTTTCACGGTCATCGGGATGCATACGCGTGGCCCAGTCTTCAACACTCTTCCAGCTTGCTTGCGGCCATCCCAGCAAGCGCTCGATTTGTGGCCCGACATAGCTAAACTGCTTGGAGGCCCAGTCAATTTTCCATGGAATGGCTTTGGTCGACTCCAGCAGTGTCTTGTAGGTGGTGCTGTCGAATTCATCGACGGAGGAGGCTTGCATAAAGTCCTGTCTGCATCATTAATCAGTAATGACATTATTATAGGACCGTGTGTGGTCGGAATGTCTCTTTTGACAGGAGTTTAATGAATTTTACCGACAAAAGAGGTGGATGCGTTGCCTGCATTACCTCGGGGGACTTAGTCGCACCGATGAGGCTGTGCGGTTTTCAGGCTTGACTCAAGAGGGCGTGACAAACAGGCGTGAGCGCCTTGCCTAATCTGTGGTGCTGGTCGGCATCCAGATGGATGCCATCAATCCGGCTACTGGTCACGATGCTGCCGGCATCAAAAAATGCACAACGCAGTTGCTCGCAGACCTGTTGGTAAGGATCTGCCAGTCCTTTGCACTTTTCTTCAGCGCCTGCAAATTTTGGGGCAATATTGCCTCGTGGGGTGGTCACCGCCGGTGGCGCAATCACGAGGATGGGAGGCACTGGCATGCCCGGCTCTACCGGAGCGCTGCGCACCGCCTGGATGAGGGTCGCCATCCCTTGTGCCGCATGCCAGGCAGTGTGTGGATGCATGGACTGGAAATCATTGGTACCCAGCATCAGGATGGCCAGTGCCAGCGGTGAGTGCATTTCTATGCATTGTGCCAGGCCTGCCAGTCCGTTGCGTCCGGGTTTGAACGGGTCTTCAAACACCGTGCGGCGGCCATTCAGGCAGTTTTCAATCACCCGTACCGGTTTGCCTGCTGCACACAGGCTGATTTCCAGCACGCCCGGCCAGCGCTGATCAAAGGACAGGCGTTGACGGGTATCAGGGATAATGCCCCAGGACAGCGAGTCAGCGTAGACCAGAATGTGCTGCATGGTGCTACTTTCTGTTGGAACCGGGTGGTGATGGTTTAATGGCGAAATTCGATCGTATCCCGATACACATGCCAACTGGCATGACCGGCCACCGGCATGGTGACAATCAGACCGAGAAAGCTGGTTGCAAACCCCACTCCGACCAGTACCACGATGCAAAACGCCCACAACAGCATGACCCCGGGATTGCGAACACAGGCGCGCAAGCTGGCCACGGCTGCGGTGGCTGCATTGGCTTTGCTATCCAGCATCAAGGGAATGGCAATCACACTGATGGCAAATGTAAAGGCAGCAAACAGCCCGCCAACCGAAAAATAGATCAGCGTAAACACAGGCTGCTTGAATGTGATCGCACTCATCACGATTTCGATAAATGTTGGTAACTGACCATTAAAAAAATAGGCAAAAATAAGAAAGGACAGTTGGGTCCAGCAGGCTAGCACCATCAGCAAAATGCCTGCAAACAGGGCCATATTAAACAGGTTCGGCCACCAGGCTGTCAGGCTGGGTATCAGGGATACTGGTTTGCCAAGTTCTGCGCGACGACTGAGGTCGTAAAGGCCGGTGGCAAGAAAAGGCCCCATCAGCAGAAATCCGGTGGTGAGTCCGGCTAACAGCCAGTAATTGTCTGAAAAGAAAGCATGGATCAGGATGCCGGTAGTTGCAAACACAATACCGTAGAACAGGCTGGCCCAACCGGCTGTGTGGGTGTCCTCAACCCCTGCATGCAGCCAGTCAATCACTATCCCCGGATGCAAGTCCTTTCTGACCTGAACGTGTTCGTACACATGCCCCGCTGTTGCCGCTCTGCTTCTGCCCATGTCTCTGCCCCTTGCTGATGCTTTGATTTTTCCGCTACAGGCGCAATTTCTCGAACATCAACCCCTTGAGTGTGCCTCATAGCGGGTGTTGCTTGTGCAATCACTTGCCATAAAATGTACCATATTTGGGTAAAGGTGACACATTTTTGTGACAATTTCGGTGGCTGAATGACAGTGATTGCGATGCAGTGCGGGCGATCAGGGATGGGTATAACAGGTGAATGACCAGTGTAGTCAGTTGTTTATCTGATATTCAGGTAATACTGGATGACATACTTGGCGATAAAGCCTACAAGACCTAAAGTGAGCGCCAGAAACAAGGCAAAAGTCCCGGTCTTGCCGGCTTTCGATTTCCAGGCCAGATTGCCCACAATCATGAGCATCAGCAACATCAATCCACCAATGCCGTAGGTCATGCCCAATTCGGTGATCTGGGCTTCATTCATGCCAAAAATGGTGGCTTCCATGCTTGTTTTCCTGCTGCTGTTAACGCCAATAAGGGCGATCAATTAAGAATGTAACATCGGTATTTTGACGATGTCAGGACTGATGCTGAGCAAAATGTTCACGATTGGCACAGTCGTGATATCGCCCCTGCACTTATTGCAAGCTGCCTGAAATCAGCTGTGTCAGATGCTGTTCCAGCTGTTCGCCAGGCTTGCGTTTAAATCCACTTTTGGCAAAGCTGTGCCAGCGACCGACCACAAAGCTCATCATGGTGTTGGCAGCCACGCCTGCATCGCTCACTTTGTGGCCTTGCGCCTCAGCAATGCGCAAGGATTGCTTGATGCTGGCCTCCAGACGGTCAATCAGCTGATTGATGCGCGCTTGCAGGGCATCGTCTTCATTCACCAGTGCGTCACCGATCAATACGCGTGACATGCCGGGGTTGCGCTCGGCAAATTTAAGCATGGTATTCAGCATCAGTTGCACCTGTTTCAGGCCGTCGGTTTCGTCAGTGGTGATTTTATTCATTACGCCAAACAGCGCACTTTCAATAAATTCAATCAGGCCTTCGAACATTTTGGCCTTGTTGGCAAAGTGGCGGTAAAGGGCGGCCTCCGAAACTTCCAGTTTGGCAGCCAGAGCAGCCGTCGTTATTTTTTCGCCACGTGGATTTTGCAGCATGGCTGCCAGTGTTTCCAGAATTTGCTGTTTTCGGTTTGCTTTGACTTCTTTATTGGTGGTCGCCATGAGATGTTCCGTGATCCAGTCTATTGCTGATGATTGTTTTAAGGTCACATTTTAACCGTATTCGAGGGCGGCTGGAATGCGTTAAATCCCTTTTTTGAGCGGACTGTGAGTAAGTGCCAACACATGGGAGAGCCTGTAATCTACATAGGCCGGTTTATGCATTCTGCGCGTAATCCAGACGGTACGCATGCCAAGCCGCTTGGCCGTCATCAATGCGGGCAAACTGTCCTCAAACATGATGCAGTCGCCTGCTTTGCAACGCAGTGCGCGCAACAGCATGCGAAAGCCGCGTATGCTCGGTTTGGCGTGAAAACGCGAAGATTCCACACTGAATACCAGTTCAAAGCAATCGGCGATGCCCAGCACCTGCAATACGCGCATGGCGTATTGGCGCGGCGCATTGGTAAACACGCATTTACGGCCCGGCAAGCCATGCAGGAGTTGTCGCAGCCGCCTGGTGGTCTGCACCATGTCGTCGGCCAGAAATGCATGTGTTTCAGATAAAAAATGCTGCGGATTAATGCCGTGATGGCGCATCAGCCCTTTCAGTGTGGCGCCGTAGATGCGCCAGTAATGTTGACGCAGGGCACAGGCTGCAGGCTCTTCGAGTTGCAAATGGGTTTGTATGTATTGCGTCATCGCCCGGTTCATTACCGGGAAGATGTGTGCCGAAGCATTGTGCAGAGTGTCGTCTAGGTCGAAAATCCACACAGCTTGTGTCATGTCGAGATGCCTGGTTTTTTACAGCGCGTCAATGCGATGTCTGGCCGGGCGTTGCTGCATGCGTGTCACATATTCGGTGAACACAGGTCTTTGCGTATAGGCTTTGGTGTAGAACATGCCGAAGCCCAAATGGGACGCCATATAGATGTCCGCAGCGGTAAACTGTTCCCCGCATACATACGGATGAGTCCGTAAATGACTCTCTAAGGTATCCAGTGTCAGCGACAAACTGCCAAAGCCTGCAAAGGCAGGGCCCGGAGTCTCTCTGGGAGTGGTGGCGGGCACTTGCCAGCCCAGGAATTCAGCGCAGGTGGCGGCTTCCAGCGGGCCGGCAATAAAAAACATCCAGCGATAAAACGCGGCACGTGCGGGGCTGCCTGCCGCCGGGATCAGGCCTTTGTCGGCAAACGTGTCTGCCAGATAAGTCAGAATCGCGGCGGTTTCGGTCACAACGGCTTCGCCATGTTTCAAGGCCGGGACTTTGCCCATGGGATTGATGGCCAGAAAGTCTTCAGTCTTCATCGCCGGGCCAAAGTCCAGCCAATGCACCTGATATGGCACCTCCAACTCCTCCAGCAGCCAGTGCACCATGCGGCCACGCGAAAGCTTGTTGCTGTAAAGGATCATATTGGCCATGGTGTGCGTGCGCTGCCAGCTTATTTGGCTTTAATCAGCGTTCCCACGCCCTCATCGGTCAGCACTTCCAGTAACAGGG
>CALRJH020000020.1:0-30801 GCA_943367475.1 Paenacidovorax caeni
TGGTGAGTTTCGCGACCGCTTATGCCTAAGTCCGGCAAAGCAACGGACGAAAGTCCTAAACCGAGCAACGCAGGAAAAAAGCGTAAGCTAGGGTGTCTTGTTCTTTGCCTTCTTTCTTATGGACAAGCATAAGAAAGAACGGTCGCCTAAAGGCGAAAAGAAATGGAGATTATTAAGTAGATACTTAGCTTTCAAGCGCACATTCCACACGCTCAATCACCACCCTCTGTAATTCATTTCTCACCGCCTCAGTCAGCGCCGGCACCTCGGAATCCCGCACGGCTTCACCCCAATGGCTATTCGGAAAGTGTTTGTCACTCTCAAACCGTGGGATCACATGCCAATGCATATGCGGTGTTTTATTGCCCAGGCTGGCCAGGTTAATTTTGTCCGGTTGAATCACTTCACGCACCGCGCTTTCAACTGCAAACACCACTTTCATCGTGCGCGCGCGTTCAGCGGGTGGCAGATCAGTCATTTCCTTAACATGCGCTAGTAACTCTACACGGCAATAGGCAGGGTAATCTGCGTCATGCAGTAATACGACCCGGCAGAAGTCATCTTGCCAGAGCAGGTCCTGCGGTGTGGGGATGCAGAGTGGGCACTGACTCATCATGAGACTGCCAGCATGCGTTCCAGCGTCAGTTTTGCCAGTTTGGCTTCGTGCTCCGGCACTTTAATCTGATTAACCACATTGCCTTCGGCCAGGTTTTCCAGGCACCAGGCCAGATGTTGCGGGTCGATACGTGCCATGGTCGAGCATTCGCACACCACATGGCTCATAAATTGCACCAGCTTGTTCTGGGGCTTCATTTCTTCGGCCAGACGGGTGACCAGATTCAGTTCGGTGCCCACCAGCCACTTGGTGCCAGGTTCTGCTTCACTCACCGTGCGCAAGATATACTCGGTCGAGCCGACATAATCCGAGTTGATGCAGACTTCAAAGGCTGTTTCCGGGTGCGAAATCACCTTGCCATCGGGGTGCTGGGCGCGGAACTGGTCAATATTCTGTTTGCGGAACATCTGGTGTACCGAGCAATGGCCTTTCCACAGCAGGATTTTGGCATCTTTGATTTGCTGTTCGGTCAGGCCGCCCATCGGCAGGTCAGGGTCCCATACCGGCATGTGTTCCAGCGGAATGCCCATTTTGTAGCCACTCCAGCGACCCAGATGCTGGTCGGGGAAGAACAGCACTTTTTCACGCTGGCTAAAGCTCCACTCTAAAATCTTGGGTGCGTTGGTGCTGGTGCAGACGATGCCACCGTGTTCACCACAAAATGCTTTTAAATCAGCGGCCGAGTTAATGTAGGTGACCGGGGTGATGCTTTGATCAAAATCAAGCACTTTGCTCAGTTCGCGGTAGCTGCGTTCTACTTTGGCCAGATTGGCCATGTCGGCCATCGAACACCCGGCGGCCAGGTCAGGCAGCACCACAACCTGCTCGGGACGGCTCAGAATGTCCGCGACTTCCGCCATAAAGTGCACGCCCAGAAATACAATAAACTCTGCATCCAGACTGTCACAGTATTTGGACAGTTTGAGTGAGTCGCCAGAGAAATCGGCATGGCGATACACGCTTTCATGCTGGTAGTGGTGACCCAGAATGACCAGTCGTTTGCCCAGCTTTTCACGGGCGGCCAGAATCCTTGCCTGACAGTCATCGTCTTTGGCAGACTGGAATTTCTCAAATTGTATGGTGGCAGTTTGCATGCTTGTTTTGATCAGATGGGGGTGAAAACGTTATTTTACAACCGATGTGCATTAATCCCAATTGTAAATGCAGCATCAAAGCGTCAACTGGTGTTTTTCACCCAGCCGTTTCAGCGCATCCACATTGGTCCAGCTGAATACTTTTTTGGCGGCTTCGCGCCAGTCCAGCCATTCATAACGGATGTGTTCATTGGGCGCCAGGGTCACCGCTAAAGGTTCTGGCACACACAAGCCAAACAAGTGTTCTATATTTTCAGTCACCCCCGGCGCGTAGCGATGGCGCCAGTGTGGATAGATCTCATACACATGGCTGGCATGCCAGTCTTGAAAGTCATAGGCCAGCGCATCCAGTCCCGTTTCTTCTTTCACTTCGCGAATCGCCGCCTGATAAGGCGTTTCGCCGGCCTCCAGACTGCCGGTGACAGATTGCCAAAAGCCCACTTTGTCGGCGCGTTCCATCAGCAAAATTTCGAGTTGAGGGGTATGAATCAGTATCAGTGCCGAGACCGGCGTTTTGTAGGGTTGCATAGCTATGATTGTCTATAAACTTGGGTGGCTTGTCTACGGTGTTGCCCATGAATGAATCAGCGAGCAAAAAGGGGTGTTGTGCGAAAGATTGTCGTAAGTAATGAAGGGTATGATCATGATACACAATCACTCAATAATAAAAGGGAACTGTTGAATGTGCTTGCGTCGATGGACGTTTTTATACTGCTTATTGTGGATGGGTGTGCCGCAGACGCTTTATGCTGAAACCGGGAATGTCGAGGCAATCCCGGCCATTGCGCTGGATCGCCTGACCATGCAACAGGCTGAAGCCCTGTTTTCCAGTAATAATCGTGAAGTGCTGGCGGCCAAGCGCGCGCTCCAATCGGCTGAAGCAGGTACCCTGATTGCCGGGCAAAAGCCTAATCCAGTCCTCTCGGTGGGGCTCTCCAGTGTGAATGTCAATCGCGGTCAGGGCAATCAGAACCAGAATGGCGCCACCGGTTTGTGGGATAAAACCTATAACAGTGGGGTGCAGATCAGCCAGTTATACGAACGCGGCAACAAGCGTGAACTGAGAACATCCGTTGCCGAAAGCGCAGTCAAGGCTTCCGGGTTTGATTTGAAAGAAACTTATCGGCAGCAGGCGCTGGCGCTGGCAGCCACTTATTATGATGTCAAACTGGCGCAAGAGACGGTGCAGATTCAAGAAGCCAATATTGGCCTGTATGATAAATCATTGCAGGCCGCGGAGTTGCGCCTGAAGGCGGGGGATGTGGCTGCCGCCGATGTTGCGCGTATCCGGGTCGATGCACTGCGTGCCAAAAACGATTTGCGGCAGGCGGAGGCCAATTTGCAAAAAGCACAATCCTTGCTGGCCTATCTGATTGGCAGAGATTCGGCGGCTGCCAGCATTTATGTGGTGGATGACTGGCCTGCTTTTAATACAGCGCAATCACTGCCAGACAATGAAGTATGGCTGGCGCAGCGTGCGGATGTGCTGGCCGCTGAAGCACGGATCGAGCAGGCGCAAGAAGCCAAAAAGCTGGCTGAGTCGCTCAATACCCGTGATCTGACCTGGGCGCTGGCTTACCAGCATTTTCCGGGGCAGGAGCCGGGTTCGGCACCGGATACGGTCGGCGCGACGGTCACGATTCCCTTGTTTACCAGTTATCAATATCAGGGTGAAATTGCGCGTGCCGAAGTGGACTACACGACTGCGAGCGAGGCGCGCGAGCAGGTGCGGGCCGCTGCGCTCGATGAGGTCAGGCGTGCCGAGGCGGATTTACGGGCGGCCATGGATAAAACACGCCGCTTTGATCAAAACATTTTGACTGAAGCAAAAAAAGCAGCCGATGCCGCCGAGTTTGCATATCAGCATGGGGCCATGAATGTGACAGACCTGCTGGATGCCAGACGCATTTTACGTGCACTGCAACTGGAAGCCGCCAGTGTCAAGGCAGATTATGCCAAGTCGCTGGCTGCCTGGCAGGCAGCCACGCGCCAGACAACCATTAAAAATCAATAATCACGATGACTGAGAATACAACGATGACAATGGCCGTAACCTATCGATGGATACTTGGGACGCGCTGCATGCTCTGTTTGCTGGTCGGCTGCCTGTTGCCTGCCAGTATGTCGCATGCTGCGGATAAACCAGCGACGCAGCAAAGCAAGGCCAGTGCAGACCAGTTGACCTTGACTGCAGGTTCGCCGCAATTGGCCAGTTTGAAAATAGAGCCGGTCTATGAAATTCCGGCACCAGTGACAGAGCCCTTGAATGGCAAGATTACCTTTGACGAGAACCACACCGCGCGGATTTTCTCGCCGGTATCGGGACGTGCAATCGCCCTCAAGGTGCAGGTGGGCGACCCAGTCAAAGCCGGGCAGGTGTTATTGATGATGGACTCGCCAGACGTTGGCACCGCGGTGGCGGATGCACGCAAGGCGCAGGCAGACTTGCAACTCAAGCAGCAAATTGTGGAGCGCAACCGCATGCTGCTGGAAGGCGGCGTGATTGCGAAAAAAGAGCTTGAGGCATCGCAGGCGGACTGGATGGCTGCCCGTGCCGAAGCTGACCGGGCCAATGCCAGGCTGAAAAATCTGGGCGCCTCTCATGGGGGGAGTGATGCCTATGCGGTGCGGGCGCAGATTAGCGGTGTGGTGGTTGATCGACATATTAATCCCGGCAGTGAAATCAGGCCGGACGCAGCAGACCCGCTGTTTGTCGTCACTGATCCCGCTTATTTGTGGGCGAGCATTGATTTGCCTGAGCGTGACTTGAGCAAAGTGACCCCCGGACAAAAAGTCGCGGTGCAAGTGGATGCTTACCCGACAGAGACGTTTACCGGTGAAATCCAGTCGATTGGTGTGATGGTGGATCCAGCCACCCGGCGGGTGCCGGTCAGATGCGTCATTCAAAGCAGAGGCAAACTCAAGCCGGAGATGTATGCACGTATTACGCCGCTGGATAGTCAGCAGCATACCGTGATTCGCTTACCTAACAGTGCCCTGATTACAGAGGGCCTGTACAGCTATGTCTTCGTTGAAGAACGGCCTTTGCATTTTAAAAAACGCAGGGTCACGCTTAATTTGCAGCAAAGAGAATATGCCACCGTCAAAGAAGGGCTGAAGCCGGGGGAACGTGTGGTCACCGTCGGTGCGATTTTGCTGAATTCTGACCTTTCGGTGAGCAAGTAGTCGTCGGGTCTTGTCCTGAATTAACTGAAAACTAAACATGTTAAAAGCGCTCATCACCTTCTCCCTGCAACAACGCGTCTTCCTGCTGATCGGCGCCGTGGTATTGATGATATTTGGCTGGTTTGCGATACAAAACCTGCCGATTGAGTCTTTCCCGGACGTGGAAGACGTGCATGTCATTATTGTGACGCAGTCCCCGGGTCTGGCGCCGGAAGAGGTTGAGCGGGTTGTTTCATTGCCGATTGAGCATGGTATGAGCGGGGTGCCGCGCCTTTCGCAGATTCGCTCGGTTTCGATTACCGGATTGTCGGTAGTGACGCTGACTTTTGCCGAACGCACCGAAGATTATTTTGCCCGCCAGCAGGTACTTGAACGTTTGCAAGGGATCAGCCTGCCCGCCGGATTGCAGCCGACGCTGGCACCGTTGACCACCGCTGTGGGTGAGGTCTACCGCTATCTGGTTGAAGCGCCCAAAGACATGCCGCAGCGTGAAGTACGGGCGATTCAGGACTGGAACGTGATTCCGCAATTGCGCATGGTGCCGGGTGTGGCCGATATCACCAGTTTTGGCGGTGCAGTCAAAGAATATCAAATCAAGCTGGATCCCTACCAGCTTAAAAAATTCGCAGTCAGTATTGATCAGGTTAATCAGGCGGTGACCAATAACAGTGGCAATGTAGGCGGTGGCTTGATGCACCGCGGTGATGAGTCGCTGGTGGTACGTGGCATCGGTCTGTATCGCAGTCTGGATGATATTGCACAAACCGTTGTCGATACCCGTGATGGCAAACCGATTCTGGTCAGTGATCTCGGCCAGGTGGTAATCGGCGATCGCGTACGCTCCGGCATCGTTTCTTTCAATCAGCAGGATGACATCATCGAAGGTATTGTCCTGATGACCAAGGGGCAAAATGCCGCCAAAGTGATTGAGGCATTGCGAGAAAAGGTTGAACAGGTCAATCAAACCCTGCCTGCCGGGGTCAAAATCGTGCCGTTTTATGACCGTACTGGTCTGGTCAGTCATACCGTGCATACCGTGTCGGAGAACCTGATTGTAGGGGCATTACTGGTGGTGGCGATACTGGTGATCTTTTTGCGCAACTGGCGCGCCGCCCTGATTGTGGCTTCGGTTATTCCGCTTTCGCTGCTGTTTGCGTTTATTGTCATGGATTTGAAAGGCGTCTCTGCCAACCTGATTTCGCTGGGGGCGGTTGACTTCGGTATTATTATTGACAGTGCCGTGGTGCTGGTTGAAGCGTTGATGGTACGCCTGGCGATGGCTGAAACCGATAAATTTCCATCGCAGTCAGGCATTGCCTGGCGCATGCAAACCCTGAAAAATACCACGATCGAGATGGGGCACCCCATCCTGTTCTCCAAAGCCATCATCATCACGGCTTTTCTGCCGATATTCACCTTCCAGCGGGTAGAGGGAAAAATATTCTCTCCCATGGCATTTACACTTAGTTTTGCTTTGCTGGGCGCCATTATCCTCACCTTGACACTGGTGCCTGCCCTGCTTTCGTATACGATGAAACGTGAGGATATGGGTGAAAAACACAGTGCCTGGATGCATGCATTGCAAAACGGCTATCAATGGATATTGCTGGCGAGCGCCAAATGCCGGGGGCTGATTGTGCTGGCTTCACTGGCTGTATTGACACTTTCCATCCTGCTGGCCCCGATGCTGGGGTCGGAGTTTCTGCCCAAGCTGGATGAAGGCAATATCTGGTTAACCGTGGACCTGCCACCTTCGGCAGGACTGGAAAAAACCAAAGAGGTTGAACGACATATCCGGAAAATCCTGACCAGTTATCAGGAGGTGAATCTGGTCGTGGCCCATGTGGGCCGGCCTGATGACGGTACGGACCCCAAAGGCCCTTATCATATGGAAATTCTCGCCGACCTGAAGTCGAGAGGTGAATGGCATTTCGCCAGTAAAGAACTGCTGATCAAGGACATGTCCCGCAGAATTCACGAAATTCCCGGTGTGCCCACCAACTTTTCGCAAGTCATCCAGGACAGTGTGGAAGAAGCATTGTCAGGCGTGAAAGGTGAAATTGCCGTCAAGATTTTTGGTCCGGATTTAAGCATACTCGAGCAAAAAGCGGGAGAGGTGGTCGACGCCATCAATACCGTACAGGGTGCCACCGATGTGGCTGCCGTCCGCATCTCTGGTAACTCCGAGCTGGATATCACACTGAATCGCAGTCAACTGGCGCGTTACGGACTCTCGGTCAATGATGTCAACACTACGGTGCAAACAGCGCTGGCGGGCAATGCTGCCAATACTTTTTATGACCATGACCGGCATTTTGATGTGACATTGCGCCTGGACCGGCCGTATCGCGACTCGGTGGATGATATTGATGAACTGCCGATTGCATTGCCAAACGGCAATGGCAGTATTCCCCTGAGTGAAGTGGCCGAGGTGACTATCAAGCAGGGTGCTTCCCGAGTCAGTCGCGAAAGTGGCGCGCGTATCGTTTCGATCAAGGCGAATATTACTGATCGAGATCAGGGCAGCTTTGTGCAGGAAGCCATGCGCAAGGTCAAGCAGCAGGTCAAACTGCCGCCAGGTTACGCCATGACCTGGGGCGGCCAGTTTGAAAATCAACAGCGGGCCATGAAACGCCTGATGGTGATTGTGCCCCTGTCAGTATTGCTGATTTTTATATTGTTATTCTGGGCATTCAAATCGGTCAAAAATGCCTTGCTGGTATTGCTGATGATTCCATTTACCCTGGTAGGCGGCTTGGCCGGGCTGGCGCTGGCCGGGCTGCATCTGTCAGTCTCTGCTGCGGTTGGTTTTATCGCACTGGCAGGTATTTCTGTGCAAAACGGCGTGATTATGGTGGAGCAAATCAAGCATTTGATGCGTGAAGGCCGTCAGGTGACTGAGGCCGTGGTTGAAGGTGCTGTGGCCAGGTTACGGCCTATATTGATGACCGCACTGATGGCCGGTCTAGGGTTGATGCCTGCCGCACTGTCGCATGGCATTGGTTCAGAAACGCAAAGACCTTTTGCTGTGGTGATTGTCGGCGGCCTGGTCACGGCGACCCTGTTCACTTTGTTGCTGCTGCCATTGTTATTCCCGATTTTTACCGATGAGCGTCGTCAACTGCCCAGGGACTAGGGGTGTGAATGGTTTCATAAAGCCATGATGGTGGTTAATAGCAACCAATTGTGACTGGTGGCAGGATGGGGAGGCGCGGGCAAATGGCTTTAAATCAAGGGGTGTTCGACTAAATACGCATTGGCATAAATAATGCTGATTCAATTAAACACGCTGGAAAATAGCATGGCGTTTGGTAGCTTGATAGGATGCTGCAGGCAATAGATTTCCAAATTTCAAGAAGCATTTGCAAAGATAATCATAATAATGAGCAATCTTCCCCGACTATCCTTTCCCGAGGATATTGCTTAACCCAAGCCTGGTGCTTGGGTTTTTTTTATTGCAAGCGGGCAACGTCAAATCCTGGATTGCTTTACTGCGTTAGCAAAGAAAAATGCTTGATTGCTTCGGCAGGCCTCGCAAAGACGCGCCACTGTAACTGCAAGCCGACAGCTTGGCAGTCCAGTAAGTTTGGAGATTCGCCTGGATGTGACTCAAATACAATATATGGTTGATATCAACCGCATGGTTTAAAACAGCCAAAATTCGGACAGGTGGTAATGGGCAAAACATCGTAAATAATCAACATAATCAATGGGTTGTATAAATTAATGTGAATGGCATATAAACTGCTTTTCAATCCCGATGTTAATTTAATTACAAAAGTGAATGATGCATAATAAATTATTCAATACTGTGGCGGGTTTGTTTGCACTGCCACTTATCGGGGTGTTTACGCTTTCTGTGGTGCCGCATTTTTGGGCTTACTGGCTCACATTTTTAGTCAGTACCGTGATCATTTTTTCAATGTCTAGCAAACAGGCCTGGACACGCATTCGTTTGCCACAAGTATCCATACTCTGGCTGGTATTGTTTGGGCTGACCGCCATTCAGTGGATGCTGCATATGCTGCATTCGACCGCGGCAGCACTCACCACAATGGGTTATTTGCTGGTGGCTTTTTTGATGACCATCGCCGGCAACCATTATCGGCATGTCACAGGCTGCGCCAATTTTGCGCTTACTATTTCACGTGTGATCACAGCCACGGCACTGGCTATCTCGATCATTCTTATCCTGTCGGTTCCGCAGTTTGGCCTGTTTTTCAAGCTCAATAGCATTGCAAGCCAATATCAATCCTATGCCGGATTAGCACTTGCAGCAGGGGCCATGAGTCTGCTTTACTGGGCATGTCAGAGTAAGCAGCACCCTGCCATTACCTTTACTTATGCCTTGGTCATCCTCAGTGGTATTTCAATTGTACTGGGTGGAACGGGGTGGCTGGTCGTCGCTGGCATGCTCTTGATGGCCATCGGACAACAGACGATCGCTATCAAAACCCAAAATGGCAGCCGCGAAAAACGACAATGGTTACGGTTGGCATTAGTGGCACCTGTGGTGTTTGCTGTGGTCAGAATGCTCAGCCCCGAGAACCAGTCACAAACACCACCGCTACTGGATACCTTGGCTGTTGCAGTGCACATGGCCATCGCGCACCCTTTGTTGGGGATAGGTGCAGGCAATGTTGGTTGGCAATCGTTTCTGAGCATCACTCAGCCGGCTATTCCAGGCCGGGTCGGGGTATTTACTCATGCCCCAAATGCATTCATACAGCTATGGCTTGAATTTGGCACGGTTGCGCTATTGGCGCTGCTGGCTGCGCTGTTTGGGTGGTTGCGCGCGTTTGCATGGAAAACCATGCAACTGGAGCAGGTGTGGTTAATCAGTACCATCGGCATCCTGTGCGTGGTGAGCCTGATTTCTGCGCCTTTTCACCATGCTTTTTATCTGATGATGCTGGCCTTTTTGCTCGGTGCCGGTGATGAAAAATTGCAGACAGTCAAACAGCCTTGGGTTGCGGCCATCAGTTGTATCGTTATTGCTATTACATTATTGGTCGCTTTATCAACTTCCGGGATCGCCAATGCAAAATTGATCCAGGCAGAGCGTGGCAGTCTCAAACATCCCGATACGTTACAGCAGCTACAGTGGGCCCATGGTTATAGTTTGTTAAGGCCACAGGCAGAGCAACTTTTTGCAAGAAAATTGGATGTAAGCGCAAAAAATATCCAATCCAAAATTTGGATTACTGATTCAGCTCTACGTTATCAACCAGAAACCAGGCTTGCATATAACCAATCAATATTTCTAGAAATAGGGGGGCAGCATGCGCAAGCGGTTGGTTTTTTAGAGTATACGCTCAACGCTTATCCCATCTTACTCAACGATATGCTTGCATTTTTCCCTGTCAATCAAATGCAAACATTTTTAAACGTGCTTTCTGGTGCACGACCTATGCATAAAAAGCATCCAGATGCTGAAAGTGATAAGCAAAAAGCCAACTGATTTTCGTGATCAAAACAATTAAAAGCCAAGCAATGATGCTTGGCTTTTTTATCAAAAATGTTGAGCAAGCAAACGTATTAAAGGGTAGCTAATGACAAATCAACAACAATTAAGACACATGAGTTTAAGTGTTTGGCTGATCGGGCTCATGTTTGCTTTACCCTTTATAGTTTCATATCACAATGCACCATTACCCGCTTTCTACAATGAAATTATTGCATTCGCGCTGGGTTTGTTTGCTTTGTTTCCCCTAATGAAGTATCAATCGCTAGATACGATTGTTATACCCAAAATATCCTTGCTCTGGCCAATCTTGGCATGCATTGTTATTGTTCAAATGCAGCTCAATAAATTGGCGTCCGACACATTCGGATGGATAGTCATAGGCTATTTTATTTGGGCATTCATGCTGATGCAGCTTGGTGCTTTGCATAGAAAACATGCAAAGATGCCATATGTGATTGTAACGATCAGCAAAGCAGTAATATCCGTCGCATGGCTAAACCTGTTATACATCCTATTAAAGATTATAAGTAAACACCCTGAGGCTGGGTTGGGTGGTTATGGTGCCATAGGTCAGGCCAATCATTTTTGTGACTTTGCAGCCATCGCCATACTCTCACTGTTTTACAGACACCACAGCTCTACAAGTACCAATATCAATCCAACAAGCATAAAGATACATGCGTTTTTATGCTTGTTGAGCCTCTTGGTATTCACAATTTTATTGGTGTTTTCTGCGTCTAAAAGCGCATTTATCTACATTGGTGTGTTAATCACAACCTCAGCATATTTTTATAAACGCCATTCTTTCGAAGTCAATCAGGCCTATAAAAAGCTGTGCGTATACAGCATGTTAATGATCCCGCTATATTTTGGATCGGAATGGGTGGTCCATCAGTTCATGGGCAACACTTTTATAAGTGGCAGTCAGCGTGTAAATGATATGGTTGACTCAGGCAGTGTGGGCGGAGTACAAATGCGACTGCATTTCTGGCAGGATGCTATTCAACTATGGTTGCAGCAGCCATTTATTGGGCATGGCGTTGGGCAAACTCGGTGGGTTACATTCAATAGTCTTGATATTAACGCCAACCCGCTAATCAAAGGCGTATACGAAAATGCACATAACATCCTGATTCATCTCTTGCTTGAAACAGGGGTTATTGGTTTGCTGGCTGTTGTTATCCCCTTGTCATTCTGGATATACAGTGCAAGAAAAGATCCAACTATGGAAAATTGGTGGATATTGGGTGTATTAAGTGTCTTTTTGATACATAGCATGCTTGAGTACCCATTTATGTATGCATATTTTCTTGGTCTGGTTTCATATCTCATTGGCGCGACCGAACGGCGTTTTTTTAAGATCAGGCTGGGTCACGTATTGGGCTGGCTGAATACAGTGTTCATTGGTATGACTGCATTTATTGGTTTGCTTGTCATCATGCATACATGGGTGGCATATAACAAAATTAACCTTGCAGTCACTCACCTGAAAAAAGGAAAAATAGAAACACAAGCCCTCGATGAATACTATCAAGCATTGTCATGGGTAAACCAGAAAAGCCTGTTAGCGCCCTTCACCTACTCGATGTACGCATTTGCGATTGAGAGTCTAGACATTGAAGATGAAAGCAAGCTCGCAGTCATTGACTCTTCACTCAGAGTCACGCCAAATTATAAATCTGCCTATATGAGAGCCTATTTATTACTCAAACAGGAAAGGCAGGATGAAGCATTGCTTGCCATGAAAAAGGCTATTCAAGCCTACCCTGGAGATTATCAAAAAAACATTTTGATTGACCCTGAGTGGTTGGAAGAATACGAAGCATTGCATCAGCAAGGCAAGCGAACTCTGAGTGTCAACTAAGCGTGACGTAGCTCACTCAAGCTGTCGCTGCCTGCTCTAAACCTAATTGCGAGCTTTAGGCGCTGCATCCACCACCGTCACTGCCAGCCGAAGGCGTGGCAGTCTATGCTTTTTGAATTTATATAATCTTCGCATACAGATCATTCCACTCCGGGTTTAATTGCGCAATTAATCCAATCTTTTTGGCCCTTGAGCCAGCTTTAATCTGTTTTTCTCGTGCAATCGCCGTCAGCATCTCTTCATGTAGTTCGTAATAAACAAGCAATGTGACAGTGTATTTTTGAGTAAACCATTCAACCGCATGGGTTTTGTGCTCCCAAACACGTTTTACCAGGATTGAAGTGACTCCTGGTATAAAGCGTCCCATTTTTACGAGAAGCAGAATGTAAAAAAAGGGGGGCTGAACATCACGCACAACAACACCTTTTAGCATAAATTAATAAATGAATGCTATGTGATTGGTAGATGAATGTCACGGCGTTTGTCGTGATGAAAATCTGGATTGCTTCACTAAGTTTGCAAAACAACAACTGGATTGCCACGGGTGCAAGCCCTCGCAAAGATGCCACCTCCTCGCTGCGAGCGAAGCGCGGCAGTCCATGGGTTTGTATTTATAAATTTAGTTGCAACATAATGAAAAATTCACATCCTATTTTGTGTATTTTTTGATCAAAAAATACCATTTATTCCGTAAGGAATGTAAGTGTTTGTCTTACAAAAAATGGCTATATTCAACAACCACGTGGTTAAAAGCAACCAACACCCCCAAAATTAATTTATGGCAATAAAACATGAAAAAAATTTAAATAATGTTATTTATCAATGGGTTGTATTTTATCGTGCAAGCTGGCACAAGGGTTGCTATGTGGTCTTGGCGTGTAGTTTGGTTTGCCATACAAACTGCAACATGCTCACCACGGTGCAGATTGCAAATGAGGAAAAATTCCAAGGGCAAGGCCACAAGCCAAAGCCTACATGCAACTGCAAAGCAATGGGCAGTTAAGGCCAATCAGCCTTATGAGGGGGTGAATAATCACAACGCATAAGCTGTTTGATTTAAAAAAGCGATTGATAGATATAAATATCTTTAGGAGAAATCATGAGAAGCATGACATTGCGTAAAGCAAAACAAAAAGGTTTTACATTACTCGAACTGTTGGTAGTGATCACACTGCTGGCAATTTTGGCAACAGGCGCTTTGTTGGCCTATGAAGGTTTGACAGACACCGCTCAAGGTGCTGCCGCTTCAAACAACACTGCAACGGCTGACCAATCTATCCGTAACTACAAAGCGGTGACACAAAACTATCCTGACCAATGGGATAACTTGGTTGTTTCAGGTGACGGTGCATCTGCTGTTCCAGTTGCAGCAACGCCAGCTGGTAGTCTGCCAGGTTTCTTTAACGCTGATGTAATGGGTGGCTTCTTGGCTACATTTGACCTTGCAAGTGCTGGCTCTGTAGCTGCAGCTTTAGAAAATGTTGGTATTGGTGAAATTCAATCTCGTTTGAATGGTGCATTGACCACTGGTGTAGAGCCCAACTTACAACACAACGAAGGCGCAGTAGCATTAGTAGATACTGACTATCCAACAGCGCCAGACGTTGTCGAGGTTGATACGGATGAATTGCAACAAGTGGCAATTGTACCAAGCTTTGGTTCAGCTGCATGCACTATGGCTGCTGCTGTTGGCGGTGCATACCCTACAACTAAGTTGAATGGTGATACTGTTGCTGTTGCTGATTCACGTTTCCTTAACAAGATCAATGATGCATTAGAAGAAAACGAGTGCCACCTTGTTGTTGCATTTGGTTTTGGTAATGATGCTGCTAAGAGCACATCTGGTTCAGCAGTTGCTATTGCTGCAGCACCAACTTACTCTAGCCGCAACATCAATCCTAACACCCAGTATGCACGGTACATTGGTTTGTTCCATGTTGCTGCAGACAATGGTGCTAACGGTGGTACTGCAGAAGACAACATTATTCAAGCAGGTGAAGTATTCCAAAAAGCACGTTTGATTGCTGTTGTTGATACTGAAGGTAAAGTCATCGACCAAAACATTGCTGCTGCTACCGATACAACAGCTAACTAATTTAGTGATGCATTGCTAAATTATTAGTTGATGTAACAAAACCAGAAAGACAGCGCCTCGGGGTGCTGTCTTTTTGGCACATTAAAAATGTGACTATTTATACCAAGTGGTTAGGCCAAATCTGCGTTTAGCCACTTGTTACAAGTGGCCATGAAAAAACCGTCAAAGAGCGTTTAAAACGCCGACGCTCAGCACTGGGTAAGCAAATGATGCAGACCACGCGCTGATAAAATACAAGTTTTTCTCTCGGGGGAAGGTGTTAGTTGGAGCCGTTGCAAAAAGTTTGCTGTGTTTCATGCCGGACAGTGCAAGCAGGGTTTACCTTGCTTGAAATGCTGGTGGTGGTTGCCTTGCTGGCCGTGATTGCCGGCTTGGGTGTGGCTGCCTATGATACGAGCGGTGATAACGATGCTATTGCTACCCAACTCGCGCAAAGCGAGATGACCGAACTTGCCAAAGCTTTGCGGCAGTTTAGGCGGGATGTCGGGATGTATCCACATGTGCCAGACCCGCAACTAACCGCTGTGCCTATTTTTCATCCTGCCGATTTTGCCCAGTTATTTATTTTTACTGACAGCCTTGATAACAGCACTGAACTCACTGGTGTGGATGGTCTGGATGATCGTGCGGGCTACCGTTTGTTTAATCCTGATACCGGGCGTGGCTGGCGCGGCCCTTACCTTGAGCGTCGCGGTATCGGTTGCGCTGCGTTTTCGGGCGCAGCCAACATTGTCGATGGGGTGAGCGGCTATGCCAAAATGGATCCCTTCAGACGCAATAATCAATCTTCAAATCTAAGATGGTTTGAATACAACGCCAGTAACCAGTGTTTAACTACCAGTCCTGTCGTTGACGCTCAGCATGGCAGCCCTTACTTGCTGCTACATATGGATAGAAATGTGTGTATCGCTGAGGGGCTGGCAGATGGTCTGGATTTAACCCAGGCAACCGCAAGAGCAAATAACCCGCTATTTTGTCATGCCCGGATTATCAGCGTCGGTGGAGATGGGCTTTATGGTGGCGAAAATGCAACCGATGTTTGCCAACCCAATCGGGCCGTCGACGCTGGCAAAGACGATTTGGTACTGTGCCTGTGATGAATATTCTGCGCAAACAATCCGGTTTCACCTTGCTTGAGCTGCTGCTGGTGGTGTTTTTACTCGGCGTGCTCGCCATGACCTCCTTTGCTGTGGTGCAGGATGGTGACGACCAGCAACGCTTTGATGCCACCAAAACATACTATCAACTGATTAAAAAAGCCATTATCGGCGACCCCACACTTACCCTCAATGGCGAGACAGATGTTTCGGGGTTTGTGGCGGATATGGGCAGGTTGCCGAATTGTCTGCGCGAGTTAATCGAAGTGAGTGGGTGTGATGGTGTGATCGGGCTCAACGCGGTGACCAGCATTAATGATGATTTGCCTGTCTGGATACAAGACCCCGAAACGCAAGTCTGGTCCGGCTGGCGCGGGCCTTATTTACAGGGGATTCCTGAATCGGGTGGTTTGGCTTTTAGAGATGGTTGGAAAAATGAGGGCGCAGCCACTGCTAACGGTACCAACAACCCGGATATTTCAAATTACGGTTGGTTGTTTGGCATAGGCGCTTCCAACGGCACGGCCTGCAGTGGTGCAAACGTTGGTCAAATTGTACCCAATACTCTGATTGTGCAAAGTTGTGGAAGCAATGGGCAAGTGGATAACGTTTCCACTGGTAACTATTCTGATGACTATCCCTTTCTGACCACCACCACTTACTTGCCAATGGTGGTGGAGGCTGATCATCAAGTGGTGCTTGGCAGTGAATGGGAAACCGTGCTGGTTGAAATTGTGAATGATGCTGGTATTGCCATGAATGTTGCGGCAAACAGCTTGCGTTTGAGCATCAATTATCCCATTGATGGCGAACGGCCTGTATGTGCCGCCACGGGTGCAAATGTGTGTAGCCCAGGTAAGGCTTTTGCGCCGTTTTTGAGTGGTACTTTCCCTAGCTTTGCCTGGAATAACACAGCTAAAACAATTGCACTTACAGCAACTGCCACAGACCCCAGAGAAGGTACTTTTCCAGCGGGTACGTCGCCTCAGGGAGCAGCGGCATCAAGTTTTACGATCACGCAAGATGGTTATATTGTTTTGGACGATGAGAGCAAATTTGAATTAAGAGGCTGCACCGTTGTAAGCCCTTGCACCGTTTCAACCAGTGCGCCCATCACCCTAGACGTTAGTCTGAGTTTTGTAGTCAATTCTGATATCACCCTGAATTTGCTTAATGCAAAGGTCAGTCAGGTACTGTCTGCCGTCTCGGGTTTGCTTAAGCCTTATGTAGATGTTCCAACCGGTAGCACCAAAACAGGCGCACAAGAAATTACCCTGCCAGAAGCAACGACCCTAACATTTAACAACAACGTAGAGTTCATGCAGGGTAGTGGTGGGCGGCGGGTAATAGTAGATTCTGTGACCTCACCTACAATTCTTACAGCTAGTAGCGCTTTCACCGCACTGGGTAATCGCTTGTCTGTCACGGGCACTTCAGATGTATTTGAAGTGCCACCTGGCAGCACAGTAGATTCGCCAACACAACTTACTCTTAATGAAGGGCTAGCGTTACCAGCCGGGCAACGAAGCTTGACTGTAGTGTGCGACAACAATAACAATCCTGCAAATGATTATCACGAATTGTTTGATGGCGTATGCGATGGTGCCGCTGATGATGGCTCGCCCGTACCTGTGTTGTTAAAAGTTAAGCCCAGGGCAACATTGTTGCCACCGAACCCGATTCGCTGGCAGATTAAATAGTCAGGGTTGAGATCGCTTGCCATGCAGTTGTTGCAAGTAAGAAATACTGGGTTGCCATGGGCTTTGCCCTCGCAAAGACACACTGCTTCGTTGCACTCGCAATGTCGCGGTGACCGTCACTGCGAGTCTAAAGGCGTCGCAGCCCATGTTTTTAAAGTATGAGATGCTATTTTTTGCTACGTAAGAATGATGTACTTTTAAGGTATCAATACCATGAAGTTAAATGAGTTGCTCGACAAATTGCCGTTTTTGGAGCGGATGAATGACCTGTTGGTGGTTGAGTCAGATATTTCTGGCTTGCGCGGGGCAGTATTTGCGCGCGATGGGCAGGGTGTTCGCTTGCAGCATGAAGCGATGGCGAATTATGACGATTTTAACGAGGGCTTGAAAACACTGGTCATCGAGATGCGAGGCAAAGGCTGGCAGGGGCAGCATGCCGTATTGATGAATCCTGCGGTGGTTGCCAGTTTGATTACCTTGCCGATTCCACCCAAAAACAAGCTTTCACCCACACAAATTGCCGAACAGGTGAAGTGGGAGATGGATCCGCTGGTTTCACAACAGGCGCGACAGTTGAGCATAGGCCAACTGTTGGTACAGCAGGGGGTGATGACGCAAGCGCAGGTGGATGAGGTGTTGGCGATTCAAAACGAGGCCAATGTGAGCCAGCAGCGCGACACGTTATATAAAAAGTTTGGCGAGCAGGCGCAGTTGTTGCATTTTGTAAAACGCGGGCAACTGGAGAGCCTCTTGCGCAGGCAGGCCTGGTTCAAGGCGGGTGGTGATCAGTTGCATTGTGGCTGGAAGTCACAGTCCAACGTCCCGCGGGATGGCGGTTTTAGCTGGCTGGCTTCGGCAGTCAATAAGAGTTTGCTGCGGCAATGGCAGGTGGCGTTTATGGCTGCGGGACTTAAGTTGCATGGTTGTTTTCCAATGGTTGGTAACGGTCTGGCAGTTGCAGGCTACTCGACGTCTACAGAGAGCAAAGTAACACTGGAAAGTGCTGTGGTCTATGAAATTCATGCTCATCAGACCATGATGGGCTGGGTGCAAGGCCGCCGCTTGATGCAAATGCAGACCTTGGAAATTCCGGGCCACGAAGCGCTAGGCGCCATGAGCGATTTTTTGAATACACTGGATGTGCCTGATGAGCAAGCACCAGCAGTGGTTGTGATTGATGCAACATGGCAATCTCCCGAGCAATCCCAAATCTGGTTGCGAGATATTGCCAATGTACTGGGCCAAGCGCCTCTCGCATTTACGCGTAGCGGCGAGTATGCGCATGCTGGTTTTGAGGGGGTCGCCAGAGTGGTGATGGGCGTAAACGCTTGGCTTGCCGTGATAGAAGTGCCTGTGGGAGAACCTGCCCCGGTCTGGTATAAGCGTAACGAGTTTAAAGTGGGCGCTGCGGTGGCTGCCATGCTGGGTTTGATGGTGGTGGCGGAGCTTTCTGTGTGGGTGCGCACATGGATGATCAACAGTGAGAAATCGACGGTGGATGCTGCGTTAGGCAAACAGCGCGAGGCTATTGCCGCAATCCAGAAGCAGGTGGATGCAGTCAATGCTTTGAAAGCCAGTATTGCCAGTAATCAGGAAAAATCTGCGCAGTTAAAAAAGGGACTGAATCTGCTGGAATATGATTTACCCAAGCGCAACCAGACGCTGGTGGATATGTTGCATGCTTTTGAAACTTCTGTTTCAGACGAGGTGGTGGTAGATAGCATGACAGAGGATACGCGGTTGGGCTTCACCGTGAATGCCTGGGCACTGAACGAGGCCGCCGCACAGGAGTTTGCCAAGCGTTTTCAGGTGAATGTGCATGGTCTGGAGTATCGTCTTAAAGACAGTACGGTGAGTGAGCAAACCGGCAGGCTGGGTTTGCTGGGCTATGCCATCAAGTTTAAGGCAACACGATTGAATGACGAAGAATGGTTGGCTGCAAGTGCTGCATTGAAGCCGTTGCTGGGTAAAAACGGGAAGAGGTAAGGGGTGGCAATGGCAATTGATCAGAAAAAAAAGGTATGGTTACTGGGCTTGTTGGTGCTGGTATTGGTGCTGGGCTATTTTACGCTCAGATATTTGCCCAAACACCGTGAAATTACTCTGCTGGCGCAACAGCTGGAAGCCAATAAAAATGAATTGGCCCACCCGCAGTACCCTGAGCCGCCTGAAGAGGATGCAGAGGAACTTCATGAACAGTCTGAAACGCTGGCTGCTGAAGTTTTGTCACTTGAAACAGCTATGAAAGCCCATCTGGAAGGGTTTGCCGGGCCGAATGATCAGGATATGGTGTTAAAAGTCTCTGAAATTGCGCGTGCCAATAATGTAAAGATTACAGAGAATGTGCCATTTAGTGTGCCCAAGGCGACGCCCACCAGTGCATCAGGGCAAGCTGCCGTCTCGGACAAGACACTGACTAAAGCGGCTCGCAAGCGTTTGAGAAAAGCGCAGAAAGCAGGTGTAGTAGCTGGAGGGCCTCAAATAGCCAATGCTGAACCTGAGGGCACATTGATTTACCAGTTAGTAAATGACTTCCCTGAACCTCGACCTATGCATGCGATGACAATGGAGGGTGGCTTCTTCGACCTTAAAAGCTTTCTGCAGGCATTAAGCAGCATGCCGGCGCAAGTCACAGTGGTGCGTATGGATGTGACGACAAAATCTGATGTTGCGGTGCAGGGTGCGCCACAAATCTTGCAAGTGAAAATGATTGTGGCGATGTAAGCGATGGCACTTTCCACAGAAGAGTTGATTGAAGCCGGTGTGCGGCAAAATCTTGTGAAACACGATGTGTTGCAGCAGTTGCGGCTGGAAGCCAGAAAAAAACGACTGGACGTGATGGAGTTGCTGTGTGCGGAATTACGCTTGCCACTCAATTCGTTTCACCGGGCGGCTGCCAATGTCAAAGGCATGCGCTATTTTGATTTTGGTCAATTACAAGCGGTGAACGAGGAGCTCTACAAGAAATTGCCGCAAACACTGGTTCGCCGCAAAGGATTGTTACCAGTGATGTGGGAAAATCAGGTGTATCTGGTGACCAATGACCCGGACGACCGCGCCAGTATTGACGCTGCAAGACGCATCATCGGACAGCCTGTCTTGCTGGGCTATGCGGAAGAACTCTCCATCAAGATGGTAACCGCCAGACTGTCTTCCTTGGCAAGCGGTGTTTTGGTCGAAGCCAATGCGCCGGTGGAGGTGGATCTGGTGCAGTTGCTGGATAAGGTGTTTACCGAGGCTTACCTGCGACGTTCATCAGATATTCACATTATGCAGGATGAGTATGGCTTGCGTATCCGCTTCAGGGTGGATGGCTTGTTGCAGGATTATATGGTGGAAGGTGCCCATGACAGCCAGGTGGCAAGCGGGCTGATTTCACGTATCAAGGTGTTATCTAATCTGGATATTGCTGAACAACGTGAGCCACAGGATGGAGGTATGTCCTACAGCTTGCCGCCACCGGTTGATAGTCAGTTTAATGTGCGGGTGGCGACAGCACCTACGCGCACCGGAGAGCGCATTACTATGCGGATTCTCGGGCAGGATGCCAAAGATCTTACCCTCGAAAAAATCGGCATGTCAGCAGAAGATCTGTTGCGCTTCAGGCAGGCCATTCGCAAACCATTCGGCATGATTTTGCTGACCGGGCCAACCGGTAGCGGGAAATCTACCACCTTGTTTGCCGCGTTGCGCGAGATTAATGACCCGACGGTCAATATCATGACGGTGGAAAACCCGATTGAATATGTGATTGATGGTGTTTCTCAGATTCAAACTGGCGCAAAAGTTACGTTTGCCAGTGCGTTGCGCTCGTTGTTACGACATGACCCGGATGTGATGATGGTGGGTGAAATTCGTGATGAGGAAACTGCGGATACAGCGCTGAAAGCTGCAATGACCGGACATTTAGTGTTTTCAACCCTGCACACCAATACGGCTTCCGGCTGTATTTCACGGCTGGCAGATATCGGCTGCGAGCCGTTTTTGATTGGCTCCACCATGAACGCGGTCATTGCACAACGCCTGGTGAGAAGGTTGTGCGCGCAGTGCAAGCAGTCTGAACCTGCGACTGTGGAAGAGAAAAGGCTGCTGGGGGTGACGGAAACTGAGTCATTGCAACTGTTTAAACCCAAGGGCTGCGCACTGTGCCAGGGGACTGGTTACCGTGGCAGGCTGGGCTTGTTTGAAACACTGTGGTTTGATGATGCACTGGGCCAGCTGGTGTCAAAAGGGGCGGGAGAAGAGGTGATCGAGGCCGAAGCCGGTGATCGTCTGCGCCCGATGTGGCTGGATGGTGTCAGCAAAGTGCTGGCCGGCGTGACTACGCTTGAAGAGGTGATGAAAGTCACCCTCAAGAAAGGGTAAAGGATGCCCCAATATTCGTATACCGCGATTGACACAGCAGGGAGTGAGCGCAAAGGTAAACTGAACGCGCAGGACAAGCTGACGGCTACGCAATTGTTGCGGGCACAGGACTTGTATGTGGTCAGTATTGATGAGCCTGGCACTGGTCTCAATCAGGAAATAGACCTTTCCCGGTTGCATAAATATTTGTCAGTGCCGCGGCGCCAGCTGATTTTCTTTTTCAAGCAATTGTCGTTTATGTTGCGTGCAGGTTTGCCGGTATTGCAGTCGTTGCAGATGGCGGAAACACAAAGCCAGGGGCGCTTGCGCTGGGTGTTGCGCGAGATGATTAAGGACATTGAGAATGGCAGCTCTTTATCCAAAGCAATGGAAAAACATGATGAGGTGTTTCCCAGCATTGCCGTCAATTTGATGATGGCGGGTGAAAACACGGGTGAAATGGACATCGTTGCGCAACGGCTTTCGGTACATTTGGAGAAAAAGGCTGCATTGCGTGCGCAAACCATCAATGCCTTGATTTACCCGGTAGTGGTCATTTTGTTTGCCATTGCGGTGGTGATTTTTCTGGTGTGGAAAATCATTCCCCAGTTTGCAAAATTTCTGCTTGGCCGTGGTAAAAAGCTGCCCGCATCCACCCAGTTTTTGATTGATGCCTCTAATTTTGCGCTGCAATACGGATTGTTCATCTTGGGTGGCGCCGTGCTGGGATTGATCGGTTTGGTGTTGTATTACCAAACAGCACACGGCAGATTACTGATGGATAAGCTTATTTTAAAGGTACCTGTCGTTGGTAAGCTAATGCTTAACAGTGTGATGGCCGAGATGAATTGGTCATTGTCCATGATGCTGAGAAGTGGTTTAACTGCCTATGAATCATTAAAAATTGCTGGCAATGTCATTGGTAACCGCCTTATTAGTAACCGTTTAAATTTTGCTGCCGAGCAAATTTTGGCGGGGAAGGATTTTTCATCCAGCCTGAGAGGCAATGAAATGCCCTCCTTAGTCACGCAAATGACTACGGTGGGTGAAAAGACCGGTACGCTAGATCAGGTGATGAATGAGCTGGGTGTTTTTTATGAGGAGTTGTTGCAGGTGGGCATCAAGCGCATGAGTGCACTGATTGAGCCGGTGATGATTCTGGTGATTGGTGTGATCGTCGGTTTTGTATATTACGCCTTTTTTCAGGCGTTGTTTTCACTGGTTTCGAAAGGGTAGTCATGCGGACATGGGCAGGATTGTTGGTAGGGGTTTTGTTGTACAACATGGCATTGGCGGCCCCCACCAAGCTGGAAAGTGTTGCTAAACGAGACCCTTTTAGCACCAGCGACAGGATGTACTCAGAACAATCCATGCGCACCTCGTTGCGTCAAGGTCAGCCTGGGTTTGTGCCCGGGCTGGCGCAAGGGCAGGGTTTGCCCAAAATGCGGCTTAAAGGGTATACCACCAAGCAAAACAGTAAAAATGCCACTGCGTTGCTGGATATTGAAGGTGCAGGGGTCTATATGGTGAAAAAAGGCGATGAGATCGGTTTACATGCGATTGGGCTAAACACGGTGCTAAAAGTGATTGAAGTTGGATCAAACGGGGTAAAAGTGCAGTCGGGGCAGGTTAATCAGGTGGTGATTGTGCGTTAACTGCACACATTTCAGGAAGTATGGTGGTAATACAATGAACAAGTTGAGTGGGTTTGGTAAGAAGCGTTATGTGCATGCCTTGATTTATGCAACATGGCTGGCATGTGCTGCGACCTCTTTGGGTTATGCACAAGAATCTATTTCTGATAACAAGCAAACCACGACAGATATAGGCTTTTCGCCAATTAAAAGTTTGTGGGCAGCGATTGGCAAATTGGGGCGCTTGTTTCATTTTGAAAGCAAGGGGCATGCGCACGAGACTGACTTGGGGGGCAGTGCTTTGATCAGTCAGGTGCGCGGAGGAGCAAATCATCTGCCTTTGGCAAAGCAAGTCGCCTTGAAGTTATCAAAAGATAAAAAGTTTTACTTTGAAAACCAATATACCCAAGTCTCTAAAGTTGAGGTTAAGCTGCCGTGGGGTTCCAGCAGTACTACCTATGTGAAGAAACCCATGGATAGCACCATGGCGGATCCTGTGGTGCAAAGTTTACTCGAGCAGGTCGGAAGCAATCATGATCTGACCCAGTTTGAAATTCAGGCACCGGAACCCGCCATTGTTCCAAAAACAGTTGTGGTTCCCGAGCAAACTTCGGAAGAGGCTGAAGTGGCCACGCAGTTGATGTCAGACTTGCGCCAAGTGCCTTTTGCCTTTTTGTCGGAGAAGACTGTCAACGTTGCAAAAAATGAATACACCACGCCGGTGACGGATATTGACAGTGGCAGTCTTGCACTCACTCCGGATGAGGAGCTTGTGGCAGTTCAGAAGCCAAATGCCTTGCCAGGCAAGGTGCTCCCGGGAGCACTTCACAAAAGGCCTGATGAGGCTATGATCGAGAAACTTGAGTTCAATCAGGCGAATGTGCTGGATGTGGCGCGTGCGCTTGCCGATGTTTCCGGACTGAATTTTGTGGCTACAGAAGAGGCAGCAAAAAAAAATGTGACGGTGTTTTTGCAAAAAATATCAGTCAAGCATGCCTTAGATGCCATCACCAAAAATAGTGGTTTGTGGTATCGCCAAGATAAAGATAGTAAAACCTTCAGGATAATGACCACGGATGAATACCAAAAGGATTTGGTAGTCTATCGGGAGGATATTACCAAGGTGTTCAACCTCTTGCATCCGAATCCAGTCAATGTGGCAACCGCCATACGTGATTTGTTCGGGCCGCGCGTGATTATTTCCTACGGTGCCAATTTTGATGACTTTTTTACCGGGCAGTTTAACACTGGCGGCGGACGCGGTGGTGTGGGCGTAGGCTCAGGCCGAGGAGGCGTGGGCGGTGTAGGTGTTGGTGGCGTGGGCGGCGGCGTTGGCGTTGGCGGAGGGTTGGGTGGTGGTCTTGGTGGAGTCGGTGGTGGTTTGGGCGGTTTGGGCGGTGGTCAAGCTGGATTGAGAACGCCGATTACCAATGGCTTTAACCAGGGCGGCAATCTGGGCGGCGTAAATGGGGCGTTGCAATACAATCCTGGAGGCATTGGTGGTTCGGGTGCATTGGCTAATGGTGCGATTACCGAGCGCTTGACTGCAGACCAGATTATCAAGTTGGAGAGCCAGTTAGATGAAAATGGTAATCAGGTGGGTTCAGATGCTGCCAGAGGCATCAGCAAAGCACAGCAGCTCATTTATGTGACAGCTAATAGGCAACAGAACATGCTTATTGTGCGCACCAGTGACAGTGTTGCCGTTAAGGAAATCGAAATTCTGGTAAAAGCACTCGATAAACCTACTGCTCAGGTCTTGCTTGAAATGCGGATTTTGGAAGTCGACGTGGGGGATGCTTATACCCAGTTATTTTCTTTTGGTAAAGTGACCAGTAATGGTAAGCAAGGTTACTTGGCCAGAGAGTCTAATTTGGCTGATAGTGGCAAGTTTGTTTATACATTTGTAGATAGCCTGATTAATGCCAAGCTTGAGTTGCTGCAAACCAATAACAAGGTCAGAACCATCAGCTCTCCAGTCTTGATGGCCTCTAATAACCGGACCTCGCGATTATTTATTGGCGAAGAACGACTGCTGATTCGTGGGGCTACGCTGACAGACCCTGTACTGGGCACGAATGGTCAGGTGGTGACCCCGGGTAGAATTACGTATGAAACAGAACTACGAAATGTGGGTAACACATTAAACATTACCCCTAAAATCAATGCTGATGGCACAGTTTCGTTGGGTGTATTTCAAGATACTTCCACGGTAGATGCAGGCGCTATTCCCTTCCCACCATTGATTGCGAATAATGGCCAGGTGTTTAACTTTAACGTTGATAGTGTGCAAACTTCTAATATTGAAGGTGTTGTGGTTGCGAAAGATAACCTGACTGTTGCAATCGGTGGATTGATTCGTTCATCCGCTAGAAAAAACGAAAGCAAGATACCAGTACTTGGAGATATACCGGTGCTTGGTAATTTGTTTAAAGACATTGATCAGGCAAATAGCCGCAGTGAGCTGGTATTACTGATTACTCCGCACATCATCAGCAATCCGAACGACTCCGAAGAGGTTAGTCGTGATGCAGTAGAGCCATTAACAAATGAGGAGTGGTAAGGTGAATATCATCAAATACATCATCTGTTTTGCAACACTGCTAGCCTTGGCAGGGTGTGTGAACAATGTGCCCAAAGCCGAGTTTTTTCCGCCTGCAACACAAAAGAAAGCGTTGACAGCGCAACACTGGAGTTGGATTGCAGCGGATGCGGCAACCCGCACACGTCTTGCGTTGGGTAAGCAGGGTATAGGCACTGAGCAGGCGATCTATGTCGCTGATGATGCCAAGTATGATTTTGATAAAGCATTCAGAAAGTATTTGATCTCGCATTTGATAGACAGTGGTGTCACTGTCTCAACCATTCCGCAAGGCGCGATTGAAGTAAAGTATGAGTCACAACTGATTCGTCACGGTAATGCTATTGATATGCAAACCAGTGGCTATAAGCCCGGTATGCTAGTTGCAGGTGTGGCGAGCTTTTGGGTGCTGCGAGATGTGTTTAGTAGTGGGTCGAACCTGTCACGTGCCGTTGGCACAACAGCAGTTGCAGGCGGTTACGATGCCTATCAGCATATGAGTGCCGATGAGACCCCTGTTGAATTGATTCTGACAACGTCTATTACCCATCAAAATAAATATTTAATGCTTAACGCAGATGCTTACTATATTGAAAAGGGTGAGGAGTTATTGTTCCAGGGGTGTGATGGAAAGCGTCGTTGCCGTGGGGTGAAATAATTGCGACTGCAATATGGCAAAGCCTCTACTGTAGTCACGCTTGTACTGATTATGCTGTTTTGGAGTTGGCTGATTTGGTTTGGGCCTTGGGGCAAATTAAAAAGCCATGTTGAGAGCCGTTATCGGGTGGCTAAACAATGGCTTTCCTCGTATAACGTGCCGAAAACACCACCACCTCCCGTGGTGGCCAGCGAACCAGATACTGAGGTATGTGATGCGGGTGTGCCTCCCCATGGCGCAGTAAACCGTGTGAATGTCGGTAGCGGCGCCAAGTTGCCTTCGGCAGTACATCTGGTAAACACGCTGGGCGTGATGGCACTAGTGCGATTAGCTGAAGAAGCCGGTGCCAGCTATGATGTGTTTTTATATCCGCAACAATCGACCATGGTCAGTTTGCCTTTGGGTAATTACACGATTGAAGTCGAAGTCGGTACTGCCTGGTGCAATCTAAATCAGGGCTTTGAAGATGGCGAACTGGTGGGGAATGTGGATACATTGCAGTTGCAGCGCGAAAAGGCGACGAATATCAAGCTTTCAGCCTTTGGTCAGCAGATGCAGGACGTAATGATTTCAGTGACACAGTCCATGGGCAATGTGATGCTTAGCGATGCCAATATGATAGAGGGGCAAGGGGAGCTGGTGTTGTACCGCGGACAGCATGGACACTATTTTGCAGATGGCACGATTAATCAGATGCCTGCGCGCTTTTTGGTCGATACTGGGGCGTCGTTTGTGGCGATATCTGAAAATTTCGCACGCCGGGCAGGGATTACAGAGTGTCAGCGTGCCAAGTCTCAAACTGCCAATGGCGTGGTGGATATCTGCATGGCGACCGCCAGAGAGCTACGGATTGGTCCTTTCAAGCTGAATAATGTCACGGTGGATTACAGCAAAGGCATGAGCGATGATGCTTTTCTGCTCGGGATGGGGGTGATCGGACAGTTTAAGGTCGAGCAGCAAGGCGATGTCATGAAGTTGAAACGCTAGCAGTGGTTGTCGCCCAGTCTTGTGCTTAAGCCATGTGGCGATAGGCGGTGCACACTGCGAACAAAGTGCGACAGGTCATGCCCATATTGAGAAATGCCGCACTTTGCAACTGGTTGCAGCCAGACAATCAAAATGATCTATTATCAGGCTTCAAGTTTTTTGCAGACGCGCCGATAAGCATGTATGACAAATGCATTATCTGGAGCGGGTATGTTAAAACAAGCGGGAATTACCACGGTCGAACTGTTGATGGGCCTGTTGATTACATCATCAGCCACTTATGCTACTTTGGAAATGGCCGAGCAAGCCGAGGAAAGTGTGCGGGAATATCAGCAGCTGACGGATGTGAAGCAGACGTTGAAAAAAATCAAAGAAGGCAGACAATTAGTAAAAGCCGCAACGGTAGAAAATACTGTGCAGAATTAATTTATTTTTAAGTGCGCACGGGTCACGACTAAACAGTGATGGTGCACTCAACTGACATAGTAACCCACAGTCTATCCCTGCAAATTTCTCCTTGGTAAGGCGAAAAAAGGACTCATGCTGAATTAAAATCCTTGCACCAACTCCTAGACCGTTTTAGTGGCATTGACCAGATTTTTAGGCAACTGAAATACCACATTTTCAACCACACCCTGCAATTCTTCCACTTGTCTGGCCCCCATCGTCTGCAAGGCAGTAATCACTTCCTTGACCAGTACTTCAGGGGCTGACGCCCCGGCAGACACGCCGATTTTTCGTTTGCCCTGTAGCCACTCGGCTTTCAGGTAGCTGGCATTATCGACCATATAGGCTTCGACGCCTTGATTTTGGGCGACTTCACGCAGACGGTTGGAATTGGAGCTGTTGGGAGAGCCGACAATAATCACGAGGTCGCAATCTTTGGCCATGATTTTGACGGCATCCTGCCGGTTTTGCGTGGCGTAGCAAATGTCATCACTTTTGGGTGATTGAATATCCGGGAAGCGAGATTTGAGGGCGTTAATGACTTGTGCTGCGTCATCCATCGACAGGGTGGTTTGGGTGACATAAGCCAGCTTTTGCGGGTTTGCCACTTGCAGCGCCAGAACGTCTTCCGGTGTTTCGACCAGATACATGCCTGCTTCAGATTGCCCCATGGTGCCTTCAACTTCGGGATGACCTTTGTGGCCGATCATGATGATTTCCAGACCATCTTTGCGCATTTTGGCAACTTCAATATGGACCTTGGTTACCAGCGGGCAAGTGGCGTCGAACGCTGTGAGCCCCATGGTTTCCGCTTCGGCACGCACCGCTTTTGAAACGCCGTGCGCACTGAAAATCACAATGCTGCCACTCGGAATTTTTTCCAGGTCATCGACAAAAATGGCGCCTTTTTCGCGTAACTGGCCGACAACAAACTTGTTATGAACCACTTCATTGCGCACATAAATCGGCGCACCAAATTTTTCCAGCGCCTGTTCGACGATGATGATGGCACGATCAACGCCTGCACAAAATCCTCGCGGGTTGGCAAGCGTAATATCCGGCGCATTCATTTCAGTGGCAAGGGTTGATTGCATAGATTTTTCCATAGTGAGACTCGGCAGTCCGATCGCGCAGTGTTTAACATGCCGCACAAGGCCATGTCCGCATCAGGTATAATCTGGCCTTTTCACGCGTTTTCAAGCCAAATAATATGAAAAACACTGCTACTTTGCTGATTACCTGCCCGGATACCAAGGGAATTGTGGCGGCGATTGCACAATTTTTATATGCGCATAATGCCAATATTTTACACGCAGACCAGCATCAGGATGCGGAAAATAATTTGTTTTTAATGCGCGTGGAGTGGGATTTTAGCCAGTTTAATCTGCCTGAAACGGATTTTGAGCAGGCGTTTGCGCCGATTGCAGAACGCTTTGCCATGCGTTGGCAACTTAAACTCTCTGAGCATAAAACACGCATGGCCATCATGGTCTCACAATATGACCATTGTCTGGTCGACTTGCTGCATAGACACCATAGCGGCGAGCTCGCTTGCGAAATTCCGCTGATTATCAGCAATCACCGCGATACAGAAAAGCTGGCTAATTTTTACGGCATTGATTTTCACTATCTGCCAATGACCAAAGAAACCAAAGAGGCGGTCGAAGCGCAGCAGTTTGCACTGTTTGACCAGTACCAGGTGGATTTAATCGTATTGGCGCGTTATATGCAGATTTTGTCACCGGCATTTGTCGCACGTTATCCGCAGCGCATCATTAATATCCACCATTCTTTCTTGCCCGCGTTTATTGGCGCACGCCCGTATCACCGTGCATTCGAGCGTGGCGTCAAGCTGATCGGTGCCACCAGCCATTATGTGACCGAGGTGCTGGATGAAGGGCCGATTATCGAGCAGGATATTGCCCGTATTTCGCACCGTGACCAGGTGGAAGACTTGATTCAGAAAGGCCGCGATCTGGAGCGGGTGGTACTGTCAAAAGCCGTGCGCTGGCATATTGAGCACCGTATTTTGCTGTATGCGAACAAGACAGTGATTTTCGATTAGTGCACATCAGGCAGCTACAAAAAAACCGAAGCAACTGCTTCGGTTTTTTATTGAAAATTGCTGGCTTGTTATTCTTCAGCAGGTGCATCCAGTGGCGGAATCGGTGACTCATCCACTGGCGCAATTTCCGGTAAGGTTTCATCATCCGCAAACACAGGTAACGCATACAAAGCCATCAACGCTAAAAAAGCCAGGACACCTTTTTTCATGACACTCCCCTTGTAGATTAGGATTAAAAACAATGCAGTGAATACTGCAATTGGCAATCTACACATCCAAAAGAGAAGTTGCAATATCAGCGTGAATCACGCTTGCTTTATGGCAGGAGACGCTCCAGTTTAAACAAGTCAGCGATCTGCTCACGTTCGCGGATCAGGTGTGTTTGATCACCGTCTACCAGCACTTCGGCAGCACGGCCACGCGTATTGTAGTTACTGGCCATGCTCATGCCGTAGGCACCTGCGGAATGGATGGCGAGATAGTCACCTTCTGTGATGGCCAGATCGCGGTCATGGCCCAAAAAGTCACCGCTTTCACAGACCGGGCCAACCACTTCATAAGTGTTTACCGGGGCTGCCGAGGGTGCGATGGTGGTGATGCCGTGATAGGCGTCGTACAGGGCCGGACGCATCAGATCGTTCATTGCAGCATCGACAATCGCAAAGTTTTTGGTTTCGCCCGGTTTTAAATACTCGACTTTGGTGAGCAATACCCCGGCGTTGCCAACCAGCGCACGGCCTGGTTCAAACAGCACTTTTACCTGACGTCCGGCCAGTTTCTGCATGATGGCTGCCGTATACGCCTTGAAGTCTGGCGGGGTTTCATCGCTATACGTAATACCCACGCCACCGCCCACATCAATATGCCGGATGTGAATGTCTTCGGCGGCCAGTGCGTCAACCAGCCCCAGCACTTTGTCCAGCGCGTCCAGAAAAGGCGACAGCTCGGTAATTTGCGAGCCAATAT
>CALRJH020000021.1:0-27129 GCA_943367475.1 Paenacidovorax caeni
ATCAGTATCCCGCTTAATTTCAATAAGTTTTAAGTTTGAGCCTTTAGGATGAATTAAACGCATTTTTTGTTGTTCGGCACTTGCGAGTGAGCATGCCAACAAAAAAGATAACAGAAGGACAAATTTATTCATGAGGGCTAACGTTTGAAGTAAGGGGCTGGCGACAATGGTGGCTCAACCCTCGTTATTAAAATTCGGTACATTGAAGCTCCTTTTCGCCAGTCCCGCTTGACTGACGGGTTAGAACTCATAGTAGCCACCGATTTCTGAATCATAAAAGCGAGCAGAAAGCGCTTCACAGATAGACTTTATAACGGATATTTCTCTTTCTCCCCACACGCCAGTGACTGAGATCGTTCTGGGTGAGTCAGAGTCGTCTTTAGCCTCTATTTCCAGGGATAGTAAGAGCTCGGGGTCTGTCTGAGGAAAGTATTTTTGTACAATAGCTTCTACTTCAATACGTGATCCAAGTGGTTCTGGTATCCAGTTTTGAGGAAGCGCTTCAAACTCACGTTTTTCTCTAAAAATTATTCCAATGCTGCTCATAAAGTTCTAACGTTTGAAGTAAGGGGCTGGCGATACTGGTGGCTCAACCCTCGTTATAAGTAAACATTTCATAAAAGCACCTTTTCGCCAGTCCCGCTTGACTGATGGGTTAGCGGTAATTTTTTCTCTTTAAGCACCTGTAATTGGAATATTGTCACATGCACTTTTTGGAGATGTTAACTTCCAGCTATCTATTCGATATGTGTCTTTAGGTATATGAACTGTAAATGAGCAATTCTTTGAGATACTCCGTCCCAACACAATGTTTTTATCGTCCTCAGATAATATAGTCCAGCCTGGGCCAAGTTGATTGTAGTGTCGGCCAACTTGCATATTTAAACTATTTTCGATATCAGTAACTTTAAGAGAATTCATACATGATACGAGAAAGACTAAATACCAAAAACTGCAAATTAGAGATATAAGTTTTTTAAAAGTCATGAGGCTTTTAATCTAAATTTAAACTTTAATGTTGGTGCTAACGTTTGAGTTGAGGGACTGGACACCGCAGGCGGTCAGTCCCAGTGGGCATAGCGAGCGCCTCGAACGATTTGTTAGTGATCATTCTACTTTCTCAAAAACAATCTTTTCCCATCCGTTGTCCTGCGATGGTGATGGCACGAAGTAAGTTTTACGATCCGATGCAAGAATAACTTTCTTCGGATTTTTAAAATATATCCAGCCTCCAGAGACATGACCTTCAGGCGTGATAAATATTCCATTTATATAATCTCCTCCAAACTTCCCTGCAGCCAATTTTTCACGCGCGTCGTATGTTTCCGATGTGATTATAAAAAGTCCTTCAATAAAATGTCGGACTGCCCATGTGTCACCTGGAAGAATGTCAACCATCGGAAGCTGAAATTTAGGGTCATATGGAGATACCCAATTGGGTGGACTCATCTTCGATGTAAGGTGAAACTTTGGATACAGCTTGGAATCCACCTTCACTTCTTCGGGGTCAACTGGAACGGCTGATGCCCCAGTGGCGCTAGGAGGCGGGCCGAGATAATCGGCCATGCCATGACAGCCTGGTAGGGCGAAGGCAAAAAGAATGACAAAGATGTATTTCATGATTGCTAACGTTTGAACTAAGGGGCTGGCGACAATGTTGGCTTAACTCTCGTTATTAATAAACTTTTCATAAAAGCACCTTTTCGCCAGTCCCGCTTGACTGATGGGTTAGCCAAGACTTTTAACAACGCAGAGCAAATGATGCGCTCTCTCTGCCGAAAGTGCATGAGTTAATAATGGGTTGGCAAGCTCGTAAAGAACCTCACTAACGGCAGGTTCAGATAAGGCCAAATCATCTCTGCACTCAAGGGCATTTGCCCAATGCTCAACATCCAATTCGGTTATTAAATCCTCAGAAAATAAAGTTAAAACCCGCCCTAGGTTTTCTGGGTTTAAGATCGCTAAATACTCTTCACTGTCCCATGCAAATTGAGACATTCGTGCAATTGCCTGTGTGATTGGCAATTCAGCCTCGACAAGAGCTTTAAGAGCTTCTGCACGTTTCATATGGCTAACGTTTGACATAAGGGGCGCGCTTTAGCGCGTCCCGCTTGATGGATGAGTTAGGGGTGCACACTAGAAATCCCATCCCAGCTTTTCTAGGGGCGTGCCATTGCTAAGATAAATATTGCACTCAAGCTTTGCATCTGTAAGATAGGTTTCTCTTTTACCTGGCATTTGAGTGCGGTGTGCTACAAATGGCGATGAATGGTAGCCACCGCCACCACTCCACCCAACACTCTTCGGCATCCACTTTGCGCTTTTTGGGGTTAGCACGATAGTCCCAGTAGCAATTTTCTCCTGATCGTGAGAACTAGAGAACTCTATCTCGGCTAAGTTGCCTGAGATGGTTCCAACAAATCGCGTAACGTCTGTCTTTCGGAAGCTGCTGTAGTGAGCAATTCCACAAACTCGTGCACCTCTCCGAATAATCCCTATTTCATGGAACTCTGTGGGTTGCTTTTGGCATTCATGTATGTCGCTGGCTTCAGCACACGAATACTTTTTAATGTAGTAACGCTCGAATCTAGGCACTTTAGCGCTCGCTTGAACTGACCAAGCAACTTGGGCATAGAGCACCATTATGAGAAAGGTAAGTCGGATCATAAATGCCCTAACGTTAATTAGACACCAAAAGCGAACCTAATTTTTTTATTTAGGCTAGGGGCTATAAATTTTATAAAATTATTTTTCATAATAAAATAAATACTTAGTGCTTTTTATTACACCTTGTTAATTGGATAGCGCTATGGAAAATACACCAGAGGTAAATCGAGTATATTTTTAGCTTGGCTAGTGTTTTTTAGCTAAATTACCGCTAATCATCATTTATTTCAACCCCAAAAGCGTGAAACTCATTGCCCGCCTCACTTACTAGTATCCAAACAGCTGCGTTGTCACTGCGAGCGAAGCGCGGCAGTCCATTTTGCTTTGAGTAGCCTTGGACTGAGTCGCCCTGGATTGCCACGGGCGTTGCCCTCGCAAAGACGACAGATCAAACTGAGTCTATTTTCTGGCAGGATCAATCACTATTCCAGACGGTGTGCACATGCGGGTAATTGCGTATTTTTTCATCCGCGGTCATCAATGCACACCCCAGCTTTCTCGCTAAAGCGACAATCATTCTGTCTACAGGGTCTTTGTGAAACTCACCTGGCAATGTGGTTGATTTGATGGCGATTTCATTATCTACGGGGCAAAAGCGCACATTTTCTATGTCAGCGACTGTGTTGAGCCAGGCTTCAACATCCATCGTCAGGATGAGTCTGTTTTTTTGCACCAGCATGGCGATTTCCCATGCACTGATGCTGGAAATAATGATTTCACCCGCACTTTGCTCTTGTGCAATGAGTGCTGCGTTGGTTTGACCAAGCTGCGCGCCTTCGCGGGAATGACGGGCGATTGATTCTTTTGTTAAAAATTGTCTCTTCTTTAGTTTGTGCAAAAGCCCCTAATAAAAGCATTCTTGCACCAGCATGCCATTTATTGTGCATCATGGGATAATCCAGCGTTATGCAATCTTCAATCTCTTTGGCTGCCAGTTGTTTATGTATATTGCTATGTTTGAATATCTGATTCTCCCTCTGCTGCCAAGCTTTTAGGCGGTTGACATGGCAGACTTGGAGACCAGACGCATCGCGCATATTGATATGGATGCTTTTTTTGCATCTTGCGAATTGTCACGCTACCCTGAGTTAAAAGGCTTACCCATGGTGGTCGCCGGGGGCTCCTCGCACGTCCCAAAAGTGAGAGAGGATGGCACCCGCGAATTCTGGCGTTTGCGGGATTACGTTGGCCGTGGTGTGTTGACCACGGCCACCTATGAAGCGCGGGCGCTCGGCCTGCACTCAGCCATGCCGACGATGCGCGCAGCCAAACTTGCTCCCGATGCGATCTTGTTACCAGTGAATTTCGAACTGTACCGTCATTATTCCCGCCTGTTCAAAGAGGCGATTCGCAGCGTTAGCCCACTGGTAGAGAATATCGGCATCGATGAAGTCTATGCCGATGTATCCACGCTACCGGGAGAGGCTAAAGAGATTGCACAACGCCTGAAATCTGCCGTATTGACCGCTACTGGCCTCACCTGTTCAGTCGGCATTGCGCCCAATAAACTGTTGGCAAAGTTATGCTCAGAAATGCAAAAGCCAGACGGCATCACAGTCATCACTCTGTCGGATATACCTGTGCGTATCTGGCCGATGCCAGCAAAAAAGATCAATGGCATAGGCCCCAAAGCCAGCGCTAAACTCGAGTCATTAGAAATTAAGACCATAGGACAGATTGCAGCCATGCGCGAAACCTGGCTGGTACAGCATTTTGGCAAGAGCTATGGCAGATGGTTGTATCGCGTGTCTCACGGTCAGGACGACAGGCCGGTCATCACTGAAAGCGCCCCGGTTTCGATGAGCAGGGAGACCACGTTTGAGCGCAACTTGCACGCGGTGAGAGACAAACCGGCTTTAAGCCAGGCATTTACCCAGCTATGTGAGCGTGTCGCCAGCGATCTGCAACACAAAGGCTATACCTGCCGCAAAATCAGCATCAAACTGCGTTTTGATGACTTTAAAACCGTCACGCGCGACATGACGCTGCCAGCGCCTGTCAGCGATGCGAAATCATTACGGCTTTTTTGTGGAAAATGTCTAAAAAGGATAGATTTGGATAAAAAGATACGCTTGTTAGGCGTTAAAGCTAGCGGCTTGGTGCGTGCTGATCGCAGAGTGGATACAGATTCAGTGCAATTTGAGCTAGAGCTTAACTTTGAATAGCCCATATCTTCATGTAGTTTTATATCCAAGGCTTTAATTAACACTCTTGTTAGCAACCCTGAATGCACAACGATCTTAGATACTTGAGACCACATGGCCTGTTATAAACAAATCGACACCAGCCCGCGTTTTTTAGCAGTAGACCTTCATAAGCAACGCATGCTCTACAGTTTTGAATAAGCCCTGAATTATCTGCTAGACCATGAATAGACTTGCGTGGTTTTGATAGCCAGTATTGCAATAATGCGATGGGTGCTTATGCTTCTCCGCCAGCCATGTTGCTTAAATCCACCAGTATTCGTAGTCAAAACCGTATCTGACTCTATTTCTGTTGCACACTCTTTGAAAGCAGTTATTAATTCACACATAATGTGTATTCTTAAAAAGTATTAATAATTTGACAAAAACATGTTCAATCGTGTCACTCGCCACCTCCTGACGTTAGTAACCCTGCTATGTATTCAAAGCGGATACGCGAGAGAAGAGTTGGTCGAAATAGAAGGCAATGGCTGGCATCTTGCCATCACGCCTGAACAACTGGCACTGGTTGGCAGCAAGCAAGACTCCACCACGTTCAAATTAATCCAGGCAATCATCGCGGGAGAAGAGCAGTCTAATTTTCTGGCAAAAACGCTTCAATTAGCCTATCCGGAACGGAAGCTATTTTACGATTACGTGATCAACAGACACGGAAAACCCAGCAAGAACCCGCATATCCTGCTCACACAGAAACCATCTTTGCTTGCGTTGGAAATACGAGACTCCCCTGCATACATTCTGATAGGCACTAATGAGCCGGACTATCTGTCGGGAGACGAACACGATAACTGGCTCGCTGGGCTTTCTGGTATTGATAGCTATGACGCAGACAAAGGAGATGACATACTTTTTGTGGAAAATCCTGAGTCATACATTAAAGGCGGTGAGGGCATGGATAGTGTGATTTTTACTTCACCGCAAAACAATATCTTGAATCTGACTCAGTCAGAAGTAGAAATTGCCTTTGGTCAGCGTGGTAATGATATTTTGATTGGTGGCGGTAGAAGCTCGGTCTATATTAACGCAGGCGAAGGAGATGACCTTCTGATTGGGGGCGCTGCCAATGATGTGCTTGTAGGCGACCTAGGCAATGATCTGATCGATGGTGGCGCCGGTAATGACCTGATATATGGCGGAAAAGATCAGGACCAGCTACTCGGTGGCATCGGAGATGATATCCTGCTCGGTCAACACGGCGACGATAACCTCAATGGCAGTATAGGCAACGATGTTCTGGAGGGAGGCACTGGCGACGATGTGCTGGATGGTGGCGAAGGAGTCGACATGGCCTCTTTTACCGGTAACCTGGAAGAATACCGCCTACAAAAACTCAACGACTCCAGTTGGCGCATCAGCGACCGGATAAATGCACGTGACGGGAGCGATATACTCGCCAATATCGAGACCCTGTACTTCAAGAACACCGGCTGGGTGGATCTGACCATCCCTGAGCCTATCCCTGTCGCAGATACTATCGCTTTGCATGACAGTGACTTTCAGATCATGAACCCGTTTGGCAACCCAACAAAGGTCATGGTCATAGATGCGAATCGCCTGACAAATAATGACTTTAGCATGCAACCTGGACGACTAAATATACAAGCCATTGCAGACAAATATGGTAAAGAAATCCGCTTAGACAGTCTGGGAGATATTGACGCAGGCAGGATTATGCTCACTTCGGACAACAAGATTGTATTTTCACCTACCATCGCCAACAGTTTTTCCTTTAGCTTCAACTACATACTGAAGCCTGTGATCCCAGAAAAACCAAGAACCATTTACCATCTGCTGTACAAACAATCCCACCGCATGGCTGCAAAAGTCACGCTTTCAATGGTCGGTACTTCCCGCGCAGCTGAAGCCTCTACGAGCTTTACGTGCGAACAACACTGCGTACTGCCTGAGACGTTTAAAAATCTTCAATTATTAGGAAACCGCCACATCAACGGCAATGGCAATGTACTAGACAATCTCCTGATCGGTAACCCGGAAAATAACATACTGGATGGCGCTGAGGGGGAAGACATCATGATAGGTGGCGCCGGAAACGACACTTACTATGTTGACCATGCACATGATACGGTTAAAGAAAATGCAAACGATGGCAATGATACGGTCTACAGCAACACTGACCAATATCAACTACCTGAGCATGTTGAAAATCTGATCTTACTTCCGGATGCCACGAAGGGTAATGGCAATCAGCTGGATAATATGATTTTTGGCAATGCCGGAGACAATACACTGACCGGCGCAGAGGGAAATGACATCCTCGATGGCATGGAAGGAGACAATACGCTGATCGGTGGCAAAGGCAATGACCACATCATCACCCTTAAAGGCAAGACCCGCATTATTTTTAACCGCGGTGATGGGCAAGATAGCGTACAACAAAACAACCAGTCACAACTCACGCTGGTGCTCGGGCAAGATATTCTAGCTGACGATGTGTATCTCACGCTTAACAACCGGAACCTGCTCATTCAGATTGACCATAGCAGCGACGAAATCACACTCTTGAATTGGTTTGAAAGCAAAGGCAGCCTCATCATTGAAAGCGGTGATGCGAAACAGTTACACAATGTGCAATTGGATGACCTATTCAACAACTCAATTGACTTGAAACATCAGGGAGTAGCTGAAAATCCCACCGAAGAAAAAGAACGCCGTAGAGAAAAGCTGAATACTTTGTGGATTAAGTCAGCGTTATAAGCAAGTTATACTGAGGGACGGCAATCCTGTTTATTGCCCGCGCATAAACATTTTATCCAAATCATTCAAACTCACCTGAAACCAGGTCGGTCTGCCGTGGTTACACTGCCCGCTGCGTTCGGTGGCTTCCATATCCCTGAGCAAGGCATTCATTTCAGTAATCGTTAGCTGCCTGTTCGCGCGCACTGCCGCATGGCAGGCCATGGTGCCTAAGACTTCATTTTGTCTTTCCAGCAGCACGCGGCTGGCGCCATATTCGTGCAGGTCGCGTAACACGGCACGGGCCAGCGCCACGGCATCGGCGTCTTGCAGCATGGTCGGCACGGCGCGGATGGCAATGGTGGTGGGTGACAAGGTGGCTAAATCAAAGCCCAGTTGTTGCAGGGTGTCTGTCCCTTGCAGGGCTTGCAGCGTGGCGACTTCGACCTTTTCGGCGTAAAAGCTGATGGGAATAAGCAAGGGCTGTGTGGCAATGGCTTGTTCACTCAGCGCGTTTTTCAGGCGCTCGTACATAATGCGTTCATGCGCGGCGTGCATATCCACCACCACCATGCCCTGGGCGTTCTGGGCGATGATATAAATGCCATGGAGCTGGCCTACAGCAAAGCCTAAGGGATACTGTTGCGGCGCCTCACCAGCATGTGTGGATAGCTCGACTACGTCTGCTGAATAGCTGTTTGCAGGATAAGCCTGACTGTCTTGCTCGGCGCCCTGATTGGCAGGGTTGAGATCGCCATAAAGCTGACCGTAAAATTGCTGCGCGATGGCCGCGCCATTGCTCACAGCCCCTGACTGGTAATTACTACTAAATGCAGGTCGGCTTTGCAATGGCATTTCGACCTGCTCTCGCGGCATGCTGGCAACGCTGGGCGTAAACGGGTTAAACGGCGCTTGCACCGGCTGGCTGGCTTGAATCTCTGCTGAAGTTTTGCCTAGGGCTTTATGCAGGCTGTGGAAGATAAAGCGATGCACGGCTTGTGATTCGCGGAAGCGGACTTCGGTTTTGGCTGGATGCACATTGACATCAACCAGTGACGGATCCAGTTCTAGAAACAGTACAAAGGCCGGGTGTTTATCGCCATGCAATACATCCTGATAGGCTTGCTTGATGGCGTGGGCGATCAGTTTGTCGCGCACAAAACGGCCATTTACAAACACATATTGCGTATCGCGGCTGTGGCGCTGATAGGTGGGTGAAGCGGTCATGCCCCACAGGCGCAAGCCTGCACTGGCTTCATCCAGCCAGACGCTTTGCGTGGCAAATTCATTACCGAGCACATCGGTAATGCGTTGCTGCGGCGTATTGGCCGACAGCCGCATCACCGCCTTACCATTATGCTGCAACAGGAAGCCAATATTCGGGCGTGACAGCGCGATGCGGGTGAATGCATCTTCGCAGTGACCAAACTCGGTGTTTTCGGTTTTGAGAAACTTGCGCCGGGCCGGGGTGTTAAAGTACAAATCATGCACTTCCACAATGGTGCCTGCATCCAGCGCAGCGGGACTGAGTGCCTGCGACTGCGTGCCCTCGGCAACAATTTGCCAGGCGTGGATGGCGGCCTGTTCACGGCTGGTGAGGATGGTGCGCGAAATGGAGGCGATACTGGCCAGGGCTTCGCCTCTGAAGCCCAGGCTGCCCACCTGCTCGAGATCTTCCAGGCTCTGGATTTTACTGGTGGCGTGACGGGTCAGCGCAAGGGCCAGTTCTTCCTTGGCAATACCACCACCATCATCGCTCACGCGCATCAGCTTGGTGCCGCCCTGCATTAAGGCGACTTCAATCTTGCTGCTCCCGGCATCCACGCTGTTTTCGAGCAGTTCTTTAAGTGCAGAAGCCGGGCGCTCAACCACCTCGCCTGCAGCAATTTGTGAAATCAGTTGGTCGGGTAACAGTTGGATTTTCATCCAGCTATTTTAAACCGTTTGGTAGAATGCCTGCATGTTTGCCGATGAATTTCAGGATTATTTATCCCGCTTTACCCTCGCCCGCCAGTTGGGCCGCCAGCATCACTTCTACGTTGGCCCCACCAATTCCGGCAAAACGTATCAAGCGCTGGAAACCTTGCGGCAGGCAGCATCTGGTGTGTACCTCGCGCCCTTGCGCCTGCTGGCGATGGAGGTGCGTGACCGACTGATGCAGGCGGGCGTGCCGTGCAATCTGGTGACAGGTGAAGAGCGCATCATGGTGCCGGGCGCCAGACATACCGCTTCTACCATCGAAATGCTGCGCCCAGAGGTGGCCGTCGATGTGGCGGTGATTGATGAAATCCAGATGCTGATGGACCCTGACCGTGGCAGCGCATGGACAGCGGCACTGGTCGGTGTACCGGCCAAACAGGTATTTATCTGCGGGGCCAACAGTGTCACCAGCAGTTGTACCCGTGTGCTCGATGCGCTGAATGAACCCTACACGCTCACGCACTTGCAACGCATGACGCCCTTGCTGACTGAAGACCACAGCATTTGCGGCGCACGTTATCACGCCGCCAAGTTGCGCAAAGCACTACAAACAGGCGATGCCATCATCGCCTTTAGCCGCAAAGACGTGCTCACCCTTGCCGCCCGCATCCGTCAATGGGGCCTGACTGTCGCCACCATATACGGTGCGTTGTCGCCAGAAGTCAGGCGTGGTGAATCCGCCCGCTTTGCCAGTGGCGAGGCGCAAATACTGGTGGCCACTGACGCGATTGGCATGGGTCTCAACCTGCCGATCCGCCGCGTGATTTTTGCCAATATCCACAAATTTGACGGCATCGCGCCGCGCCCGCTCAACGCCACCGAAATGCGCCAGATTGCCGGTCGCGCCGGGCGGCACGGCCTGTATGACACCGGCTATGTTACGGTGCTGGAAGATGACGAACAATGGCATTTGCACGCCATGCTGGATGCGGATGACAGAGTGCCGCTGTTTGCTTTGCCGATTGCAATAGGCGGTGGTGATATCGAAGCCCTGAGCCTGAAAATCCCTACCTGGCGACTGGCAGAATGCGTGGAGTATCTGCACAGGCAATACCAGACAGTGGGTGCGACGCAACACCTGCGATGGCAAATCACTGCACTGCAAGCGCAGCAGGCGACAATCATTGATGAAGTGGCCCCGCAACTGCCCATGCGCGACAAAGTGCGCCTGATGTGCGCGCCACTGGCGATACAGGTGCCAATTGCACGGGATTATTTTGTGCAATGCGTGAAAGCCGTGGCCTTGCAGCAACCCAGACCGTTACCGCAACTCCCAGAGTGGCTACATGGTCAACAAGCACAGTATCTGGAACAGGCCGAGCTGATTTGCCAGCATTTGAGTTTGTATAGCTGGTTGAGTTATCAATATCCACGCATCTTTGTGGATAGCGCACTAATTGATGATGCCAGGAAAAAGCTCAATGCATTTATTGGCCGCGCCCTGCGCGTGCAGGCTGGATATGGGAAGACGCAGAGAGAAGTGGAGTTGGCCCAGTATCGTTAAAAGAAAATGGAAGCAGAGGTAGGTTTCGTTTTGCTTTATTGGGCCTTGAGTGGGGATAGACAGTAGGTTAGGTTGCTTTTCGCCTTCAGGCGACCATTCTTTCTTATGCTTGTCCATAAGAAAGAATGCAAAGAACAAGACACCCCAGCTTCCGCTTCATCCTTGCGCTACTCGGTTTGCCGGGCGTCCATCGAAACTCGCCCTGGCGGCTTGCACAAGACGCAAGCCACTGCGGAACTCAAACAGCCGATGGCCGAAGACCCCCAACAACCCTGCGTTGCTCGGCGCGGCAGATGGGGGCCCCGAACACCCAATGAGCGCGTACCAGCTTGGTTTTTTAGACGCAGCCTACAACTTCATATAGTCGTGATTTCTTTATATCAAACACACAACGTCTAATTTCCTCCCTCTCCTGGCAGAAGAGGGCCGGGGTGAGGTGGCGGGGCCCCCATCTGCCGCGCCGAGTAGCGCAGGCAAAATAAGGTGAAGGGAGCGGCTGATTGAATCCCGCGGTGGGCTGCGGTGTGTGCAGACCGCTAGGATGAGTTTCGCGAGCGCTTATGCCTAAGTCCGGCAAAGCAACGGACGAAAGTCTAAATCCGAGCAACGCAGGGGAAAAGCGGAAGCTGGGGGGTCCTTTCGTTTGGTGACTTTACTTTGGACAAGCAAAGTAAAGTCACTCGCCGAGAGGCGAAAAGAAACGCAATTACCATTTCCAAGAACGCCAAAAAACCTTATTTCTTGGCAAACGACGGGTTCGTTGCAATATAAGATTTCACCCCAGACAAAATGGCATTCACCAGCTTATCCTGATAGTCATCATCATTGAGCTTTGCCTCCTCTTCCGGGTTACTGATAAATGCTGTTTCAACCAGAATGGACGGGATATCCGGGGATTTCAGCACGGCAAATGCCGCTTGTTCCACGTATTTGGAATGCAAAGCATTAATTTTTGAAATACGCCCCAGTACGGCTTTACCCATACGGATACTGTCATGGATGGTGGCGGTTTGCGAGAGATCGAGCAGGGTTCTTGCCAGGTCCATATCCCGCGTATCCAGTGATACGCCGCCAATCAAGTCCACCGCGTTTTCCTTTTTCGCCAGGTAGCGCGCACCGGCACTGGTGGCGCCGCGTTCAGACAAGGCGAATACAGAGGAACCTCTGGCGGTGCTGTTGATAAACGAATCGGCGTGCACCGAGATAAACAAATCGGCTTTGGCCGCGCGGGCCTTTTTCACGCGGTCACCCAAGGGCACAAAATAATCGCCATCACGGATCAGTACCGCTTGCATATTGTCTTCGGCATCGATCTGTTGCTTGAGTTTTTTGACAATCGCCAAGGTGATGTCTTTTTCATGGCTGCCTCGCGCCCCTCTTGCACCCGGGTCTTCGCCACCATGTCCGGCGTCGAGCGCGATGGTAATGATTTTTTGACCGGGTTTGGCTTGTTTGGGCGGTTTGTTGACAGGCGCTTCGGCGGCGGGCGCTTTGCTGTCGGCCGGTTTTTCTTTGACAACACTATTTTCCGCGGCATGTGCGACCTCTGTGTTGGCAGCCCCTTTATCGGCGGCAGTTTCAGCGGGGATTTCTTGCAACTGCCTAGAGTGTGTCAGCGTAGGTGCGGCAACCGCTGGCTCATCAGGCAAGGGCATGGCAGGCGCAATACTGATCGCCAGCCGTTGCTGTTGCTGGCTACCGGCGTTCATGTCGGTCACCAGTGGTTTCACTGCAGTTTTGATATCAAAGACCAGTCGCGTCGTGCTTTCGGTATAGGGGGCAATACGGATTTTTGCCAGATAGGGATGCTGCGCATCTACCAGCTGTGGCAGGGCTTTTAAGGTGGGGTTGATGGTGACGGTATCGAGGTCAATCACCACGCGAAACGGATTATCCAGCGTAAATACCCGGTATTTCACCTGCTGGTCGAGTAACAGTTCGAGCTGCACCTGAGCGCCCTGATGATGCAGGTTCGCCAGAATCACCTCAGCGGCCTGCGCCGACAGGCTGGTTGCCAGGCACAGCATGACCAACAGCCATCGCTTCAACATGGTGATTGCCTTCACTGACATAACCCTTCCAATGCCAGCGCTTGCTGACTGCTGATATGTAACACACGGCCTTCGGGCAGGATATCAAAATGAATCTCGATATCGGCCACGGGCAACAAATCTCCTGCTTTTTCGGGCCACTCTACCAGACAAATACTTTCTGCATTGAAGTCATCACGAAAACCGGCGGCTTCCCATTCTTCCGGGTCTTGAAAACGGTACAAATCAAAGTGATGACATGGCCCAATCGCGAGCAGGTAGGATTCGACGATGGTATAGGTGGGGCTTTTGACCTTGCCCACATGGCCCAGCGCATGCAAGATCCCTCGCACCAGCGTCGTCTTTCCAGCGCCCAGATCGCCATGCAAGTAAATCACCTGACCAAGCTTGAGTTGCCTGGCAAGGATGCTGGCCGCATGAAGGGTGGCTGCTTCGTCTTTTAAAATCTGTGTAGAATACGTCTCTGTCATGTCACATTTACCACCACACCCATCCCCCACCCTGCCAGATGCGCAACAGGCACAGGCCATGGCAGTAGCGATTAAAGAATGGGCGCGTGCATTGGGGTTTGCAGGCATCGGCATCACCGATACCGATTTGTCGGCCGCTGAACCGGGCTTGCTGGACTGGTTAGCCAAACAATACCACGGCGACATGGATTATATGGCAAAACATGGCAGCAAGCGAAGCCGACCTGCAGAATTGGTGCCCGGCACGCTACGCGTCATTTCCGTACGGCTGGATTATTTGCCCGCTGACGCTGAAGATGGCTGGCAGGTGCTGGCCAACCCAAACAAAGCCTATATTGCCCGCTATGCCATGGGGCGCGACTATCACAAAGTTATGCGCCAGAAACTGCAACAACTGTGCACACAAATAGAACAAAGCTATGGTGCATTTGAATACCGGGTGTTTGCAGACAGTGCGCCCGTGCTGGAAGTGGCACTGGCCGAAAAAGCTGGCCTTGGGTGGCGCGGCAAGCATACCTTGCTGATTAATCGCCAGCGCGGCTCATGGTTTTTTCTGGCAGAAATTTATACCAACCTGCCTTTACCCGTAGACCCGCCCACCACTGCACACTGCGGTAGCTGCAATGCCTGCCTGGATATCTGCCCGACACAGGCAATTGTAGCCCCGTACGAGCTGGATGCCAGGCGCTGTATCTCTTACCTGACCATTGAGCTCAAAGGTAGCATTCCACTGGCGCTCAGGCCGCTGATTGGTAACCGTGTGTATGGGTGTGATGACTGCCAGCTGATTTGCCCCTGGAACAAGTTTGCGGTGCCCACGCAGGAAAGCGACTTTGCCGTGCGCAACGGACTGGACAGTACCGACCTGGTGGACTGCTTTCGCTGGACAGAGGCTGAATTTCAGGCGCGCATGGCAGGCAGTGCGATTTATCGTATTGGGTATGCACAATGGCTGCGTAACATTGCAGTCGGCCTGGGCAATGCCCCGACTTCTGAGGCAGTGATTTCCGCCTTGCAGTCACGGCTGGCCGATGAGAATGAAATCGTGAGAGAACACGTCAGCTGGGCGCTGGCACAACACCCGAAGTAAAACCTGATTTAACGCGCAAGCAAGGCAGCGCCCAGCATGCCGGCATGGTCTGCAGTGGCTGAAATATGGGTCTGTATTTTGCCGCGTAACACGGGAATCAAATCCCGTTGCAATCGTTGTTCAAATGCGGCTTGCATCCAGTGCCATGCGGCCACTGCACCACCGCCAAGCACCACATGTTCAACATCGACGATATTAAGTATGGTCGCCAGTGCCTGTGCCAGTTTATCCCCAGCCAGCGCAAATGCCTTGCGGGCATGTTCATCGCCCTGTGTCGCCAGTTGCGCAATGTCATAGGCACTGAGACTTTGTCCACTGGCCTCACTGTAACTGCGACTGATCGCGGTGGCGGAGGCGTATTGTTCTACGCAACCGTGGTTACCGCAGCCACACAAACGGCCACCGGGTTCCACAATCAGGTGGCCAGCTTCGAGTGCGTAACCATGTACGCCACGCCATACCTTGCCATCCATCACCAGACCACCGCCAACACCAGTGCCCAAACCAAGATAAAGCACACCGCCTGCGGGTTGCCCCAACTGGCAGAACTCGCCGTAAGCCGCGGCATTGGCATCGTTTTCAACACGTACCAGACGGCCAAGCACACGACTCAGGTCCGCGCCCAAGTTGACATTCAGCAATCCGGGTAAATTGGGTGACTGCGCCAGAATACCGGTTTCAGGGTCAATAAAGCCTGGAAAACCAATGCCAATCGCATGGATCGCCGGATAGCGATCCAGCATATTGTGTATGGATTCAGAGGTCACCTGCAAAATGGTTTGCCAGGCCTGTTCTGGCGGGTATTGCTTGCAGATTTCGGAATAGCTGGCTTGAAAGCGCATTTCTTGCAGCAACTGCAGCCCCTCAAACACACCCAGGCGCAAATTGGTGCCACCGACATCCAGTCCCAAACGTTGTATGGAATCAGCCATGCATACGCCCGCTTTCACTCACCATGTGCCTGAAGGCGTTCACTTTTTCAATCGTCAGTTGCGACCACTGCATGCGCCAACCCCAGTTACCGTCTACTGTACCTGGCGTATTCATACGGGCAGACCCGTCCAGCCCAAGGATATCCTGCATGGGCACAATTGCCAGATTGGCCGTGCTTTTGAGCGCCAGTTGTACCAGTGCTGCCGGCATCTCTGGTGCATCACATTCCAGATAATGCTGCACATGCTGGCGAACATGTTCTGGCGCAGACACATACCAGCCCAGAGTGGTGTCATTGTCATGCGTGCCGGTATACGCCACGCTGTTTTCTTCAATATTCGCGGGCAGGTAAGGATTGTCTTCACCACCGCCAAATGCAAATTGCAGAATTTTCATGCCCGGCAAATGATAGGCGTGACGCAAAGAATCCACTTCCGGTGTGATGATGCCCAAATCCTCAGCCACCAGCTGCAAGCTGGGGAACTGCGCTGTAATGGCATGCAGCAAGGCATCGCCTGGCGCCTCTTGCCAACTGCCATTGATGGCCGTTGGCTCGCTGACCGGGATTTCCCAGGCGGCCTGTAAACCACGGAAATGATCAATGCGCAAAATATCAAACAGGGTGGATTGCACGGCAATGCGTCCCAGCCACCAGCGAAACCCATCCGCCTGCATCACCGGCCAGTCATAGTGCGGATTACCCCAGCGCTGCCCGGTTTCCGAAAAATAGTCTGGAGGCACACCGGCTACGACCGTCATGTTGAGGTTTTCATCCAGTTTGAACCAGTCTGGGTGCGCCCAGACATCTGCACTGTCATAGGCCACAAAAATCGGGATATCACCAAACAACTGAATGCCGCGCAGGTTGGCATAGGCTTTGAGCTGTGCCCACTGCTGAAAAAATACATACTGGGTGAATTTAATCAGCATCAGCTTTTCATGATGAATGGCAGCATAAGCATGCAATGCCTGTGGGTCACGCATACGATAGGCCTGTGGCCATTGCTGCCAGCTTTGCGCACCATGCAGCTCACGTAAGCTCTGGAATAATGCAAAATCTTCCAGCCAGTGTTGATGGGTCTGACAAAAACGGGCAAATCCAGACCAAGTCAGCCCTTCACTATCCATTTTTGATAATGCGCCGCCGGACTGTACACGGCCCATGGCCTTATCCAACAAGACGATTAATGGCAGATTTAATTCGCCTGGCAAACACCAGCCCTGCTCCACCAACTGTTGCGCGCTGATCATGCCAATATGCCCGGCATGGGCGGAAACACTTTGATATGGCGACTGATCGCCGTGAGGCATGTTGACGGGTAACGTTTGCCAGACCATGGCGCCTAACGCAACCAGTTGATCGACAAAACGATACGCATCAGGTCCGAGCTGGCCATCCGGTAAGGAGGTGATATGCATGAGTACACCCGTCTGGCGGGCTTGATTTTTGGACTGTGATTGATTGAGCATGGTTGAATCCGTCAGACCTGGCCTCTACGCATGGTGCCCGCGTTCTCGGCGTTGCCGCCCCCCTGACTGATCGGCTGCAACAAGGCCGGCGGTGGAGTTAATCCCAGCAGATGATAGAGATTGATCAGATTACGCCGATACAGCTTGTCAAAACTCTGAACACTTTGTGCACTGTTGTAATCGCCAAACCACCAGAACCAGTCAGAGCCCTCGCAAATCGCCAGTTGCTGCTGACATTTAGCCTGCTGCGCGGCCGTTAATTCGCGAATGCGCTGATCGTATTGGTGTTTGGCCTCACACAGCAAATCCCAGGCACGGTTTTTTGCCGGCTCGCCTATCCAGGTACTGAAGGTGCCATAGACCCAGCTGCCGGCACAGATATCCTGTAACAATGCAGGCATGGGTAGCGCCCCTTGCTGCTGCTTTTGCAGGATGTCACTGAAGGTCGTCATCTGGATAAACTCATGGTGCGTCAGCGCCTGATATAGCTCCTGCAAGAAATAATAGCCATTGTAAGGATAATATTCCCAGGCATTCTCGCCATCCAGAATCACGCTGACCACCGGGACGGTCTCTCCTGAATGTTCATAAATATTTTCCAGCGACTGGATAAAATCCCGCACCGCCTCACTGGCATATTGTTTGGAATATTCAAAACCTATTTTGTCGGACAAATGGTCATCACGAAAAAAACAGACGATATCCTGCTGACCATTGGTGACACGGTAAGGTTGGTATAAATACTGATGGGCGTCAGTGGGCGCCACGCCCACCTTTTTCAGGCTGTTTGCCAGCACGGCCTGGCCGGTGGCTGCCCATTGCACCCCCTGTTCGGCCAGCAAAGACAAGGCAGCATGCGAAACGCCGCCTTCAGCAGGCCACATACCAGTGGCAGGCTGGGCGAACACTGCCTGATGGTAATGTTGGGCAGACTGCACATGCGAGACTGCCCGTGCATAGCCGTCAGCATAGGCCGGGGATTGCGGCAATGGCGCATCAGGCATGGCATCATGCGCACTTTTCAAATCAATCAGTAAAGGTAAAATCGGGTGATGGTAAGGCGTGGTGGATACCTCAATCTGACCACGGGCCAGCAAGGCTTTATACCGCGGCAATATCCCTTGTAAAGTATCACCGATCACCGCCAGCAGTGCCTGCCTATCCTCCAGGGTAAAGAAAACGCCTTTTTGCATCAATGCCTGTATGGTTTTGTTTTGACGCCGCAAGCCCTCACCTGTCCAGGCCAGGTGGTACCAAACCAGCAGATCTGCCTTGTACTGTCCGGTCAGGTAATGAAACTGTCCGCTCTGCATGACAGGCGCCACCATTTCGTAAAGGTGCAGCAAGCGCTGATAATGCGGGAAAGGGCTCAGCATTTTTTCATGATGCGCCTTGAAGCAACTTTCCACGATCAGCTCGCATTCAGCATCACTGATGTGATCAAGGTCGGGCTTTGCCAGTAGACGCAGCAACGGGTCATGCCACTGTTGCGTCTGTGCCTGCTGTGCATAATCCTCGAGCTGCTCCATCAATATCGGCACAAAATTGAAGGTCACCCTGGCCGAACGGTTTTGTTCAAGATGAAAGGCCATATCACTGTAATCTTTCAGCGCATGCAAATAAGTCCATGGCAGTACATAGTCACCGGTCACCAGATCGCGGTAATCCGGTTGGTGCATATGCCAATAAAGATTCAGCAACAATTTTTTATCAGCCATCTGCCATCCTCATCTGCTTTTACTTTGAACAATGCTCTACTTGCGGCACAGCTTTCACCTGAACGCTGTGTAATCCGCGACTATTTCACCCGGTATAGGTCCTGCCCCAGCATATCCGGGGTGACCAGTACAATGCCTTTTTCAGACACATGGAAACGTTTGCGGTCGCGCTCCAGGTCGACACCGATCTGCATGCCGGCCGGAATATGGCAACCGCGGTCAATCACCACGTTTTTCAGCGTCACATTGGCATCAATCTGCACTTTGGGCAATACGACTGCGCCATCCAGATCGCAGTAATCTGCCACATGCACGCCGGAAAACAACACTGAGTTGGATACACAGGAACCACTGATCAGGCAACCACCGGAAACCAGTGAGTCCGTGGCTTTACCGGTACGCCCTTCATCCTTGAACACAAACTTGGCGGGCGGCAATTGCTCCTGATAGGTCCAGATCGGCCACTCACTGTCATACAGGTTTAGTTCAGGAATGACTTTGGTGAGTTCCATATTGGCCTCCCAATAGGCATCTATCGTGCCGACATCCCGCCAGTAAAAGTTGCCATCCTGTGCACCGACGCAACTGTCAGTAAAGCGATGTGCCTGTACCCGGTATTTTTGAATGATGTACGGAATAATATCCCGGCCAAAATCGTGCTGCGACTTGCTATCGTAGGCATCGCGTATCAATTGTTCGTACAAAAACTTGGCATTGAATACATAAATCCCCATGCTGGCAAATGCCTTGGTGTTGTCATTCGGCATCGACTTAGGATTGGCTGGCTTTTCTTCAAAGGCCACTACACGGTCAGTGCTATCGACTTCAAGCACGCCAAATCCCTTGGCATCTTCCAGCGGCACATTGATACAGCCGATGGTCATGTCCGCATTGCTGCGCGCATGGGTTGCCAGCATCTTGCCATAATCCATTTTGTAGATATGGTCGCCAGCCAGCACCAGAATATAATCACCACCATTCTCTCGCAGCAAATCGATATTCTGATAGACCGCATCCGCAGTGCCTTTGTACCACTCCTCACCCAGACGCTGTTGCGCCGGAATAATATTGACATACTCGTTAAATTCGCCGCGCAAAAATCCCCAGCCACGCTGAACGTGCTGTATCAGGCTTTGTGCCTTGTATTGTGTGGCCACGTTAATGCGGCGAATACCCGAATTGATGCAATTGGATAAAGGGAAATCAATAATGCGAAATTTTCCACCAAACTGGACCGCCGGTTTGGCACGCCAGTCAGTGAGGTTCCTGAGGCGGCTGCCACGGCCTCCTGCCAGAATAATCGCGACGGTATTTTTGGTGAGGTTACTGATAAACCGGTCGGAAGGACGTTCTTGTCGCCGGTTGGCCTTTCTACGTTCGACAAACTCCACTGCTTGAGACATGATACTGTTCCTATTTTTTTCCTGATCCTGAAAGTCAACACCGGGGTCGCAAACAATTCTGTACATCTGGTAGAGCATGGCGCATCAGGGACTGCGGCCACAGGCTGACATGTACAGTCTGCATCATAATTCTGGCAAAGACAATGTAATTTCCGGCGCAAATGGCGTAAAACTTCACTTTTTTTGATAGGATTGAGGTTAGTCAACTGGACACCCCTAGCATGTCAGCCAAACAATCCGTTACACAGTCCACCGACACGTTGCATATCCAGCGCATTCTGGACGCCACGCACCACGACCCTTTTCAATTTTTAGGCATCCATGCAACGCGTCCGCAAGGGCCGTGGCTGCTGCGCGTATTCCTGCCGCAGGCCGAACAGGTGTGGGTCAATCGTGACGACAGCTGGCAACCCCTTGAGCGCTTACATCGCCAGGGACTGTTTGTTTATCATGCGGCACAGGCAATAAAGGCGCCGGTCAGACTGCGGGTTCAGGCACAGGGTAACCCCGAGCCGTATGAGGTGGTCGATGTCTACAGTTTGCCTGCGACGCTGAATCCCGACGACCTGTACTTGTTTGCCGAGGGTAAGCTGTTTGAGGCATACAACAGCCTGGGCGCGATTCCAATGACCGTTGCAGGGGTGGCAGGCGTGCGCTTTGCCGTGTGGGCACCGAATGCCGAGCGTGTCAGTGTGGTGGGCAGCTTTAACCAGTGGGATGGCCGGGTGCATGCCATGCGCGTACATGGCAGCAGTGGTGTCTGGGAGTTGTTTATTCCACACCTGACCGAGCACGATCTGTATAAATTCGAGATTCGTAACCGTGAGCATGGTTATGTAGTGGTCAAGGTTGACCCTTATGGCCGCGCCTTTGAAGCGCGCCCGGGCACCGCTAACCGCATTACCCAAAGCCATTACACTTGGGAAGATACGGCCTGGCTGGCAAAGCGCCAGCAAGATGACTGGTTACACGCACCATTTAACTGCTATGAAGTGCATTTGGGCAGCTGGCAACGAGACGGCAAGGGCCATTTTCTGGATTACCGGGCCATGGCTGACCGGCTGATTCCCCATGTGAAAGAAATGGGCTACACACACATTGAGCTGCTACCGATTGCCGAGCATCCTCTCAATGAATCCTGGGGGTATCAGGTCACAGGCTACTTTGCCCCCACCCAGCGCTTTGGCAGCCCCGACGACCTGAAATACCTGATTGACCGCTGCCACCAGGCCAATATCGGCGTCATTCTGGACTGGGTTCCTGGCCATTTCCCCAAAGACGACTGGGCGCTGGCGCGCTTTGACGGCACGGCCCTGTATGAACACGCAGACCCCAGAATGGGTGAGCACATGGACTGGGGCACCTATATTTTCAATTACGGGCGCAATGAAGTGCGCAGCTTTTTGCTGAGCAATGCCTATTACTGGCTGAAAGAGTTTCATATTGACGGTCTGCGTGTAGATGCAGTCGCCTCCATGCTCTATCTTGATTACTCACGCAAAGACGGTGAATGGCTGCCCAACCAGTATGGTGGCCGTGAAAATCTAGACGTGATCGAATTTCTCAAGCAATTGAATATGATGGTGGGTGAGCGCTTTCCGGGGGTACTCACCATTGCCGAGGAATCCACCGCCTGGCCAGCGGTGTCGCGGCCCGTGTATGCCGGTGGCCTGGGTTTTAGCATGAAATGGAATATGGGCTGGATGAACGATATCCTGACCTATATGCAGCTGGATCCAATCTATCGTCAATACCACCATAACCGCCTGACGTTCGGGCAAATGTACGCTTACTCCGAGAATTTTGTACTGCCCTTCTCGCATGATGAAGTCGTCCATGGCAAGAAATCCCTGCTGGAAAAAATGCCAGGTGACAGATGGCAGAAATTTGCAAACTTGCGCCTGCTTCTCACTTTACAAATGACCACACCCGGTAAAAAACTGAACTTTATGGGCAATGAGTTTGGTCAAAGCCGTGAATGGCGTGTCAACCAAAGTCTGGATTGGCATTTGACAGAAGACCACAGTGAGCATCATGCGCTGCACCGTGGCATACAATCGGCCATGCGTGACCTGAATCATGTGTATTTAAACCTGAATGCCCTGCATGCTTATGACTTTGAATCACAAGGCTTTCAATGGATAGATTGCCAGGATGCAGGTCAATCGATTTTAAGCTATATCAGACGCGGCAATGACCATAGTTTTGTTATAATAGTATTGAATTTTACACCGGTGTCACGACAGCAATATCGCCTTGGCGTACCGCAGTCGGGTCACTACAAAGAAATATTTAACAGTGATGCCGCTTGTTACGGTGGAAGTGACTTTGGCAATGGTCACGGCTGTGCAACTGAAGCAGTCCCGTGGATGGACAATCCTGTTTCCATCAGCCTCAACCTGCCGCCACTGGCCGGTGTCATACTTCAGTTACAATAACAGGATAAACTAACTTAACACGCTGTAGCCACACACTCGCCGGACTAGAGATTGCATTGAAAACGCAGATCATCGGCCCGATAACATTGAATTGACTTGAAAAACCAAAGCAACAATAAAACATGGCAAAATTGACAACACACCCTAGCTGGCAAGCGCTGAACCAGCATCAAAATGAAATGCGCACGGTTCAAATGCGCGACCTGTTCCAACAAAATCCTAAACGCTTTGATGAGTTTAGCCTCACGGTCGATGATATTCTGCTGGATTATTCCAAGCACAGAATTACCAAAGAGACCTTGTCTTTACTGTTTCAATTAGCCCGCGATTCACAAATCGAGCAATGGCGTGCCCGCATGTTCTCTGGCGAAAAAATCAACGTCACTGAAAATCGTGCCGTCTTACACACTGCCCTGCGCAACCGCAGCAACACGCCGGTATATGTGGATGGCAAAGATGTGATGCCCGAAGTGAATACCGTGCTGACCCAAATGCGCAACTTTACCGAACAGGTAAGGAGTGGGCAATGGACTGGATACACCGGCAAACGGATTACCGACATTGTGAATATCGGGATTGGCGGTTCGGACCTGGGGCCGGTCATGGCCTGCGATGCGCTTAAGCCTTATGCCAGTCCTGACCTGAAAGCACACTTCGTATCCAACATTGATGGTGCGCATTTGATGCGGGTGCTTCAAGCATGCAATCCCGAAACCACTTTATTCATTGTGGCGTCCAAAACCTTTACCACACAGGAAACCATGACCAATGCGCACTCTGCGCGCAGCTGGTTCCTGAAGTCGGCCAAAGATGAGCAATATGTTGCGAAACACTTTGTGGCGCTGTCTACCAATGCCAAGGCTGTCCAGGCGTTTGGGATCGACACCAAGAACATGTTTGCCTTCTGGGATTGGGTCGGTGGTCGTTACTCACTGTGGTCAGCCATCGGCCTGTCAATTGCCCTGTATGTCGGCATGGACAACTTCGAGCAAATGCTGGCAGGTGGCCATGCCATGGACCAGCACTTCCTCAATGCCCCACTGGAGCAAAACATGCCAGTGATCATGGCATTGCTGGGGGTCTGGTATAACAACTTTTTCCATGTCGATACGCATGCCATCCTGCCTTACGATCAGGGCATGTCACGCTTTGCTGCTTATTTGCAACAAGCGGATATGGAAAGCAATGGTAAATTTATCTGCCGTGATGGCACACGCGTGACCTACAAAACCGGTCCGGTGATCTGGGGTGAAGCCGGCACCAATGGGCAGCATGCGTTTTACCAGTTGATCCATCAGGGCACGCAAATGGTCCCGGCGGATTTCCTGATGCCGGCAAACAGCCACTATAAAGTGGGTAATCCGGATGATCAGCACCACAAGATTCTGCTGGCTAACTTCCTAGCACAAACGCAGGCACTGATGCTGGGTAAAACCCGTGAAGAAGCCCGTGTCGAACTGGAAAAACAGGGGCTGAGTGGTGAGGCGCTTGAAGACCTGTTGCCGCACAAGGTGTTTGAAGGCAACCGCCCCACCACCTCCATTCTGTTCAAGCAACTTACCCCCTATACGCTGGGCAAACTGATTGCGCTATACGAGCACAAAATTTTTGTGCAAGGCATGATCTGGGACATTAACAGCTACGACCAATGGGGCGTAGAGTATGGCAAACAAATCGCCAGCCAGATTCTGCCGCAACTGATTACGCCTGATGCGGTGACAAGCTTTGACAGTTCGACCAATGGCCTGATTAATTACGCCAAGAAGATTTCCTGATTGATTGACGCCTGATTGATTGACTAACGTATAAAAGGCCCTTTTCAGGGCCTTTTGTTTTGAATGCGCAAAGATAAAACCAGCGATTAAACCAACTGATTCTTAATCGCATAATGCGTAATATCAGCATTGTGCTTCAGGTGCATTTTTTCCAGCAAGCGTGTGCGATACATGCTCACGGTCTTCACTGACAAAGCCAGTTTATCTGCGATTTCACTCACAGACAATCCCGACGCAATCAAGGTCATCACCTGAAATTCGCGATCAGACAAAGATTCATGCAAAGCATCGGCATGGTCATTACCTACCTGGTCTGCCAGAATTTCTGCAACGCTGGAGGTGATATATTTTTTGCCCTTGGCCAGCGTATGAATCGCCGTTAATAATTCTTCGGAGGCCGTGTGTTTACAGAGATAACCCGAGGCGCCCGAACGGATGGAGCGCACCGCGTACTGGTCTTCCATATACATCGATAGCATGAGGATATTGAGCGTCGTGTTTTCGCGCTTGATCAGTTTAAGCGCCTCAATACCGGTTTTGTCCGGCAGGGAAATATCGAGCAGCATGACATCCGCTTTCACATCACGCGCGCATTTAATCGCCTGTGCGGCATTCTCTGCTTCACCCACCACTTCAATATCGCCACTTGCCAGTAAGATTTGCTTGATCCCCGAACGTAAAATGGCATGGTCATCCACAATGATGACTCTAATTTTATGGTTATCCACCTGTACCCTCTATTTTTTTCATCACGCTGACTTTTTTGAATCTTGATCGACTGGGCGCACACAACCCCGCTGATGATTGTGGATTGTAAAACGGACAGGCCCTACTGTCACCTGTATACAAAACCGGCTAATCACTTTCGGCCACCGGCAATGGGACACGTACACGTACGATAGTACCAGTTTCCTGCACTGGCTTCTCAACCATCAGTTCCCCACCCAAAGCAGAAGCCCTTTCCTGCATTCCGCGTAAGCCAAAAGAGTTGGGCTTGATTTTATCGGCAGGCGCCAGACCAATGCCATTGTCCGCGACCACCATTTGCAAGCGGTCCTCTTGCAGACCTAATTGCACACTGACCTGAGTAGCCTTGGCATATTTGGCAATATTGGAAAGCGCTTCCTGACAAATACGAAAAAGTGCCATGGACATGTCAGGGTGACACTCAAAATCACGGCAATTTGTCGAGAACGTAGCCGCAATGCCCAGCTGGTTTTTGAACTGGCTGACTTGCCACTCCAGCGCATCGACAAGGCCTAGATCGAGAATATTGGGGCGCAAATTTCCAGAGATACGATGCACAGCATCGAATGTCTGGTTGATAATGGATTGCAACATGGTGGTTTGCGCAAGATTGACTGGCTGACCAGATTCCACTTGCTGGATAATGGTCGAGAGCCCAAGCTTCATCGCAGTCAGGTTGCCCCCCAGATCATCGTGAATCTCACGCGCAATACTGACTCTTTCCTGTTCCTTGACCTGGTTAAGATGGGCGGTGAGCGCTTGCAGGTCTTTTCTGGCCTGCTCAATCTCATGCTTTTCGTGCTTGCTTTGGGTAATGTTCAGCATAATGCCGTCCCATTGCACCGCGCCTTGCCCCAAATCCCTGACAGTGGCACGGATATTCACCCACTTCATGTCCTGCCATTCGGCAATCCAGATGCGGCCTTCCCAGTCCAGCTGTTTCAAATGCTTGGCAGATTGCAGTATTTTCTGCCTGAACTGGCTGGCGGACTTTTCCTCGATGGCATTAAACAATGTTTGCGCCTGATTGAGTAATGCCGCGGCCGGGATCCCTAACAATGCCTCGCACCCTTCACTCAAATAGGTAAACACACATTGCTTGTCTGCGGTCATATGCATCTGGAAGACCAGCCCGGGAATGCTGGAGACAATCGCCGAGAATCTGCGCTCGCTTTCATGCAAGGCATCTTTGACACTGTCGACGGGTGAAATAGTTACTCTGCTGCTCACGTGGCACCTCATGGATAGATGCCGGTTAGCATAGCATGCAGCGGGGCGAGTTGGATATGCGCTGGCACATTGGTGTGCAGCGCAGAGTAGAAACTGCTTTTAACTGTATGGAGTTAGGATAAGGCTAAGAATTTGAGGCATTTCTTAAATCTATTTCGGTCATGACCCTGTTTTTGCCGATTTTTTTCGCCAGATACATGGCTTGGTCAGCGCGGAGTAAAATGGAGCCCATATCATCCGCCTTCTGAAACAGAGCAACACCTGCACTGAATGTAATTAACATTTTTTGATTATTTCCGAGAAAATACTCTTTAGTCAGTGCACGTTGCAAGCGCGACATGGTAACCACCGCGTCTTCCAGGAACGTATTTGGTAACAACACAACAAACTCTTCACCGCCCATGCGAGTGACGATATCGGTTGGGCGCACCGTACGTTTGATCACGGTTGCCAGGTGTTTGAGCGCAGTATCGCCTACAGCGTGTCCATGCTGGTCATTGAGCGATTTAAAATTATCGATATCCAGTAATGCAATTGAAAGTGGTTCACCACTGCGTTGAAATCTTGCAATTTCAGTATTAAACGCTTCGTCCATGCCTCGACGGTTAAGCACACCGGTCAACTGGTCAATACGTACCACTTCACTTAACTGCGTAAGCTCGTCTTGCAACTGGTCTATCCGCTGCTGAGTACCACTGACCTCACGTTGTTGTGCCACAATATCGTCTTTTGAACGCAAAATATCAGTCTGCATG
>CALRJH020000022.1:0-12695 GCA_943367475.1 Paenacidovorax caeni
TGCTGGCACCTTGCTCTTGGTTACCACTTTAACGCGTGGTTTACGTACTAACTGATTAATGGTTGGCATTGCCTTAACCTCTACTTAAAAAGCCATGACCAGAGTCAGGAATACTCTGGCTTGGGCTATCGATCAACAATATCGCCTTATCGAGACAATAAGGCTATTCTGAAAAACTCAGCATTTTAGTAATAGAGTCAAGGGGTGTCAAGCATTATTCATGCTTGACACCCCTTGCCCTGATGCCTAAACCTGACTGAGATTACTCAGCAGCAGTGTCATCCGCTGCTGTTTCTTCCACAACTTCTTCTGGTGTAAACATGGCTTCTGCCGCCAACATTGCCTCTGAAGGCGCGGCAACATCAGGCGTCAGCGCATTCAAAGCCGCCCGTTTACGTGACTCATGATAAGCCAGACCAGTACCGGCCGGGATCAAACGACCCACAATCACGTTTTCTTTCAGGCCACGCAAATCATCGCGTTTGCCCAAAATCGCAGCTTCGGTCAATACACGTGTCGTTTCCTGGAAGGACGCTGCCGAGATGAACGAGTCAGTCGACAGTGAAGCTTTGGTAATACCCAGCAATACATACTCGAAAGTCGCCGGACGCTTGTCTGCAGCAACGATGCGTTCGTTTTCTGTCAACAAATCTGCGCGTTCAACCTGCTCACCTGTAATGAAGCTGGTATCACCGGCATCAGTCACTCGGACACGACGTAACATTTGGCGCACAATCACTTCAATGTGCTTGTCGTTAATCTTCACGCCCTGCAAGCGGTATACATCCTGCACTTCGTCAATGATGTAACGTGCCAATGCTTCCCGACCTTGCAAACGCAGGATATCTTGTGGATCAGCCGGGCCGTCCACAATGGTTTCGCCCTTGGTGACCACTTGACCATCATGCGCAGTCACGTGTTTATCCTTGGCAATCAGGAACTCACTGGTGATACCATCCAGATCGGTGATTACCAGACGTTGTTTGCCTTTGGTATCTTTACCAAACGAAACAGTACCGGTCACCTCTGCCAGCATGCCGGCATCCTTCGGTGAACGTGCTTCGAACAGTTCAGCTACCCTTGGCAGACCCCCGGTAATATCACGCGTTTTGGAGGACTCTTGCGGGATACGGGCCAATACTTCACCCACACCGACTTCCTGACCATCTTTCACCGTAATAATGCAACCCAGCTGGAAGGTCACGTTCACCGGTGTTTCGGTACCCGTAATCTTCACTTCCACACCATTGGCATCCAGCAGTTTCACCTGAGGACGCAAGCCTTTGGTTGAACCTGCACGCTGTTTCGGATCAATCACGACCAGTGAGGACAAGCCAGTGACTTCATCGACCTGTTTCGCAACAGTCACACCTTCTTCAACGTTTTCAAACTTGATGCGACCTGCATACTCGGTAATAATCGGACGGGTATGCGGATCCCACGTGGCCAATGCCTGGCCTGCCTTGACAGTCTTGCCATCGCTGACAGTCAATGTTGCACCGTAAGGCACTTTATGGCGCTCACGCTCACGGCCGTTGTCATCAGAGATGACCACTTCACCATTACGTGAAATCACAATTTGCTCACCGCGAGAGTTCGTCACATAACGCATGGTTGAAGTAAAGCCTGCGCTACCGTTAGACTTACTTTCAACTTGTGATACAGAGGCTGCACGTGATACCGCACCACCGATGTGGAATGTACGCATGGTCAGCTGAGTACCAGGTTCACCAATGGATTGCGCAGCAATCACACCGACTGACTCGCCAATACTGATCAGCTTGCCGCGACCCAGGTCACGGCCATAACACTTGGCGCAAATACCGTAACGGGTATCGCAGGTCAGCGCTGTACGTACCTTGACTTCATCAATGCCCAGAGCATCAATTTTTTCAACTTCGTCTTCGCCTAACAGCGTACCGGCCGGATAGATGACTTCCTGTGTTTCCGGATGCAATACATCCAGTGCTGCTGTACGACCAAGGATACGGTCATGCAAGGGCTCAACCACTTCACCACCTTTAACCAGTGCCTTGGTCACCAAGCCTTCAACGGTACCGCAATCAATTTCAGTCACTACCAGATCTTGCGTCACATCCACCAGACGACGAGTCAGGTAACCTGAGTTCGCAGTTTTCAACGCCGTATCAGCCAAGCCCTTACGCGCACCGTGGGTAGAAATAAAGTACTGCAATACGTTCAGGCCATCACGGAAGTTCGCTTTAATCGGCGTTTCAATAATGGAACCATCCGGTTTCGCCATCAGACCACGCATACCGGCCAGCTGACGCACCTGCGCAGCAGAACCCCGGGCACCTGAGTCCGCCATCATGTAAATCGCGTTAAACGACTCCTGACGTACAGCCTTACCGTCTTTCATCACCACATTACCTGCAGCGTCTTTCACGTCTTCTTCACGCAGTTGTTTCATCATGGCATCCGCCACTTTGTCACCTGCACGACCCCAGATGTCGACGACCTTGTTGTAACGCTCACCCTGCGTGACCAGACCGGAGACATATTGATCTTCGATCTCTTTCACTTCAGCATCAGCAGCAGCAATCAATTGCGCTTTCTCTGGTGGCACCAGCATGTCATTGATGCTGATGGAGATACCAGCTTTGGTCGCATAGGAGTAACCGGTGTACATCAATTTATCAGCAAAGATCACGGTTTCGCGGATGCCGACTTTACGGAAGCTCGCGTTGATCAAACGTGAAATTTCTTTTTTCTTCAATGCCTTGTCGATATAGCTGTATGGCAAGCCAGGTGGCAGGATTTCAGACAACAGGGCACGACCAACCGTCGTTTCATAACGGTTGATTTTCTCTGTTTTTTGACCGGCCACATCCATCTCGTATTCTTTAATACGCACGGTCACTTTGGCATGCAGATCAATCAGACCCTGGTCATAAACACGCTGCACCTCTTTGATATCGCTGAAGATCATGCCCTCACCACGCGCAGCTACTTTTTCACGCGTCATGTAGTACAGACCCAATACGATATCCTGTGAAGGCACGATAATAGGTTCGCCGTTGGCTGGAGACAACACGTTGTTGGACGCCAGCATCAATGTGCGGGCTTCCATTTGCGCTTCCAGGCTCAATGGAACGTGTACAGCCATTTGGTCACCGTCAAAGTCGGCGTTAAAGGCTGAACACACCAATGGGTGCAACTGAATCGCTTTACCTTCGATCAACACTGGTTCAAACGCCTGGATACCCAAACGGTGCAGCGTAGGTGCACGGTTCAACAGTACCGGATGCTCACGAATGACGTCTTCAAGGATATCCCAGACTTCTGGTCCTTCCTCTTCAACCTTCTTCTTAGCGGCTTTGATGGTTGTTGCCAAGCCTAACACTTCCAGCTTGTGGAAAATAAAGGGTTTGAACAGTTCCAGCGCCATTTTCTTAGGCAGACCGCACTGATGCAGTTTCAATTGCGGGCCCACCACAATCACGGAACGACCGGAGTAGTCCACGCGTTTGCCCAGCAAGTTCTGACGGAAACGACCGCCTTTACCTTTAATCATGTCAGCCAGTGACTTCAACGGACGCTTGTTGGCACCCGTCATCACCTTACCGCGACGACCGTTATCCAGCAGTGAATCCACCGCTTCTTGCAACATACGCTTTTCGTTACGTACGATGATTTCCGGCGCTTTCAATTCAAGCAGGCGCTTCAGGCGGTTATTACGGTTGATCACGCGACGATACAGATCGTTCAGGTCAGACGTGGCGAAACGACCACCATCCAAAGGTACCAATGGACGCAATTCTGGTGGCAATACTGGCAAGATTTCCAGAATCATCCACTCTGGCTTGATGCCGGATTTCTGGAACGCTTCCAGCACTTTCAGGCGCTTGGCAATCTTCTTGATCTTGGCTTCTGAACTGGTCGCAGACAATTCGCTGCGCAGTGTTTCGATTTCACGGTCAATGCCCATGGTACGCAGCAATTCACGAATTGCTTCGGCACCCATGACAGCATTGAACTCATCACCATATTCTTCAACCTTGGCAATGTAATCGTCCTCAGTCAGCAACTGACCACGGGTCAACGGCGTCATGCCTGGGTCAATGACGATGAATGCTTCAAAGTACAGCACGCGTTCGATGTCACGCAGCGCGATATCCAGCACCATACCCAAGCGGCTAGGCAAGGATTTCAGGAACCAGATATGTGCAACCGGTGAAGCCAGCTCAATGTGACCCATACGCTCACGACGCACTTTGCTCAGTGTGACTTCAACGCCACATTTTTCACAAATCACACCGCGGTGTTTCAAACGCTTGTATTTACCGCACAAGCACTCGTAATCCTTGATCGGACCAAAGATTTTTGAGCAGAACAAACCGTCCCGCTCAGGCTTGAAGGTACGGTAGTTGATGGTTTCAGGCTTTTTCACTTCGCCATAAGACCATGAACGGATTTTTTCAGGTGAAGCCAGCGCAATCTTGATTGCGTCGAACTCTTCTTCTTGCGTAACCTGTTTAAATAAATCTAATAACGCTTTCATAGAGACTCTCCTTAATGGCGGGGCTTAGTTACGGTCCAAATCAATATCAATCGCCAGTGAACGAATTTCTTTCACTAACACATTGAATGATTCAGGCATACCCGCATCAATTTTGTGCTCACCTTTGACGATGTTTTCGTACACTTTGGTACGGCCATTCACGTCATCTGATTTCACAGTCAACATCTCTTGCAAGGTGTATGACGCACCATACGCTTCCAGTGCCCAAACCTCCATCTCACCGAAACGTTGGCCACCGAACTGGGCTTTACCACCCAGCGGCTGTTGTGTGACCAGGCTGTAAGGACCGGTAGAACGTGCATGCATTTTGTCGTCAACCAAGTGGTGCAGTTTCAGCACGTGCATGTAACCGACGGTGACTGGACGCTCGAAAGCATCACCGGTACGGCCGTCAAACAGTTTCACCTGTGTTTTACCTGCGTGGAACTGCAGTTTCTTGGTGTGCTCATCATCATCCGGGAAAGCCAGATCCAGCATGGCACGGATGTCTGACTCAGCAGCACCGTCAAACACCGGGGTCGCAAATGGTACGCCGTGTTTCAGGTTGGTTGCCAGGTCGATCACTTCTACATCAGTCAAGCCGGCAATGTCTTCTTTCTTGCCAGTGCTACTGTTGTAGATCTTGTCCAGGAAAGCACGAATCTCAGCCACTTTGGCTTCAGCCTGCAGCATATCGCCCAGACGTTTACCCAAGCCCTTAGCCGCCCAGCCCAAATGCGTTTCCAGAATCTGGCCAATGTTCATCCGTGAAGGCACGCCCAGTGGGTTCAGCACGATATCTAACGGTGTACCGTCAGCCATGTGCGGCATATCTTCCACCGGACAAATTTTGGAGATCACACCCTTGTTACCGTGACGACCCGCCATTTTGTCACCAGGCTGAATGCGACGTTTCACGGCCAGATAGACTTTGACCATTTTCTGTACGCCAGGTGGCAACTCGTCGCCTTGGGTCAGTTTACGCTTTTTCTCTTCGAACTTGTTGTCGAATTCGACACGTGCCTGACTCAGGCTATCTTTCAACTGTTCCAGTTGACGGGCAGCATCTTCGTCGCTGAGACGAATATCAAACCAGTCATAACGGCCAACACTCTCCAGATACTCTTTGGTGAGGGTGTCGCCTTTTTTCAACTTGTTTGGGCCACCTGTGGCTACTTTGCCAGCCAGCAGACGGCTGATACGGCCAAAAGTATCGTCTTCTACAATGCGCATCTGGTCGCCCAGATCTTTCTTGTAGTGTGACAACTGGTCGTCAATAATCTGCTGTGCGCGATCATCACGATCAATACCCTCACGGGTAAAGACCTGCACATCAATCACTGTACCGGTCATCCCTGAAGGCACACGCAGAGAGGTGTCTTTCACGTCGGACGCTTTTTCACCGAAAATCGCACGCAGCAATTTTTCTTCTGGTGTTAATGTGGTTTCACCTTTTGGTGTCACTTTACCAACCAATACGTCACCGGCTTCCACTTCAGCACCGATGTAGATAATACCGGAGTCATCCAGACGGCCCAGCATGCGCTCGGACAGGTTTGAAATATCGCGGGTAATCTCTTCAGGTCCCAGTTTGGTATCACGGGCCACGACTGACAGCTCTTCGATGTGAATCGAGGTATAGCGGTCATCGGCCACCACGCGCTCGGAAATCAGAATCGAGTCTTCGTAGTTGTAACCGTTCCATGGCATAAAGCCCACCAGCATGTTTTGACCCAGTGCCAGTTCGCCCATATCGGTCGAAGCACCATCAGCCACCACATCACCACGTGCAATCACATCCCCAACTTTTACCAGCGGACGCTGGTTAATATTGGTGTTCTGGTTTGAACGCGTGTATTTGGTAAGGTTGTAAATATCTACACCGACTTCACCCGCCAATGCCTCGACGTCATGCACACGAATCACAATACGGCCAGAATCGACGTAATCAACGATACCCCCACGACGGGCGGTAACGACAGTACCCGAGTCAACAGCCACAGTACGCTCAATACCGGTACCTACTACGGCTTTTTCAGCGCGCAGACAAGGCACAGCCTGACGTTGCATGTTGGCACCCATCAATGCGCGGTTCGCGTCATCGTGTTCGAGGAACGGAATCAGAGAGGCCGCTACAGACACAATCTGACCAGGCGCCACATCCATGTACTGTACGCGCTCTGGCTGCGTCATGGTAAATTCATTATGGAATCGGGCAGACACCAGATCTTCAGTGAAACCACCATCTTTGGCTACATCAGTGTTAGCCTGCGCGATGACATACTGACTTTCCTCAATGGCTGACAAATAATCAATTTTGCCAGAAACCTTGTTGTCCTCTACCAGACGATAAGGTGTTTCAAGGAAACCATACTCGTTGGTACGTGCATACAGCGCCAGCGAGTTGATCAAACCAATGTTTGGACCTTCCGGTGTTTCAATTGGACACACACGGCCATAATGCGTGGTATGCACGTCACGCACCTCAAAGCCGGCACGTTCACGGGTCAAACCGCCAGGGCCAAGGGCCGAGATACGACGTTTGTGTGTAATCTCTGACAATGGGTTGGTCTGGTCCATAAACTGTGACAGCTGACTGGAACCAAAGAACTCACGGATAGCACTTGAAACCGGCTTCGCATTAATCAGATCATGCGGCATCAGGTTTTCTGATTCAGCTTGTGACAGACGCTCTTTGACTGCACGCTCTACCCGCACCAGGCCTGCACGGAACTGGTTTTCAGCCAATTCACCCACAGAACGGATACGACGGTTACCCAGGTGATCAATATCATCAATCTCACCACGGCCATTGCGCAATTCAATCAAAACACCAATCACAGCCAGAATATCCTGGTTAGACAAGACATTGGCACCAGTATCGCCTTGTGTGCCTACATTTTCGTAAAAACGACGAATCCAGTTTGCAGCGCGGTCTTCCAGTTTGCTTGGGTAAGCGCGGCGGTTAAACTTCATGCGGCCTACTACGGACAAATCGTAACGATCTTCGGAGAAGAACAGGCCGTTAAACAAGGCTTCCACTGCATCTTCGGTCGGTGGCTCGCCTGGGCGCATCATGCGATAAATCGCAACGCGTGCACTGTACTGGTCAGGCACTTCGTCTGAGCGCAATGTTTGCGAGATAAAGTTACCATGATCCAGATCGTTAGTGTAGATCGTATCGACCTCGCTGATTTTGGCAGCGATCAGTTTTTCCAGCAAGGCTGGTGTCACTTCGTCATTGGCATTGGCAATCAGTTCACCGGTTTCAGTGTCAATGATATTACGTGCAACTGCACGGCCCATGACAAAGTCAGTCGGCACTGCCATGGTTTTAACACCGGCTTTTTCAATGTCGCGGATATGTTTGACAGTAATGCGCTTGTCTTTTGCAACCAGCACATTGCCTTCTTTGTCAGCGATATCAAATTTAGCCACTTCACCACGCAGGCGATCCGCAACCAGTTCAAATTCCACGCCCTTGGGGCCTAAATGGAAAGTGTCGGTATCGTGGAATATTTCAAGAATCTGTTCCGGTGTGTATCCCAATGCCTTAAGCAGAATGGTGACAGGCATCTTGCGACGACGGTCAACACGGAAGTACAGGTAGTCTTTTGGGTCAAATTCGAAATCTAACCAGGAGCCACGGTAAGGAATAATACGTGCGGAGAACAGCAGCTTACCGGAGCTGTGGGTTTTGCCGCGGTCATGCTCAAAGAACACACCTGGGCTGCGATGTAACTGGGACACAATCACACGCTCGGTACCGTTAATGATGAATGAACCATTTTCAGTCATGAGCGGCAATTCACCCATGTAAACTTCTTGTTCTTTCACTTCTTTGACGGTAGGTTTGGATGCTTCGCGATCCATGATCGTCAAACGCACTTTTACACGCAAGGGCACAGCATAGGTCAAGCCACGCTGCTGGCACTCTTTCACATCAAAGGGCTCGGCACCCAGCTGATAGCTGACATAATCCAGACGGGCATTTTCCGAATGGCTGACGATAGGGAATACTGAACGGAAGGTGGATTCCAGACCAGCGTTATTGCGTTGGTCTGCAGGCACATCTTCTTGCAGGAATGATTTGTAAGATTCCAACTGCATGGCCAGCAGATAGGGCACCTCTTGAACGCTCTCACGCTTTGCAAAACTTTTGCGGATGCGTTTCTTTTCGGTAAAGGAATAGCTCATAGCGTCTCCTGAAATTTTTTGAGGGTAGAAGACAAAACACTTTTCATCCACTGCAATGTTTTGACATCTAACTTCGTTTAAAAACAGCCACTTACATTAAGTGCAAATGACCATAAAACTACATATCACAGCTTTTTAGGACAGTTACAAAATGTTTACAGTTTGCAATGCCATAAATGGCGAAGGCCGACGGTCTCCCGTCAGCCCAGCCAGATTCACAAAAGTGAATTATTTCATCTCTGCAGTTGCGCCCGCTTCGATCAATTTTTTCACAGCTGCTTCAGCGTCAGCTTTGCTTACGCCTTCTTTAACTGCTTTAGGTGCGCCATCCACTACGTCTTTAGCTTCTTTCAAGCCCAGACCAGTCAATTCACGAACTGCTTTAATGACGCTCACCTTGTTATCGCCAGCGCTATTCAAAATAACGTTGAACTCGGTTTGCTCAGCAGCCGCAGCAGGTGCAGCAGCACCAGCACCAGCAGCTACTGCAACAGCAGCAGCAGATACGCCAAATTTTTCTTCGATTTCTTTGATGAAAGCAGTCAACTCTAAAACAGTCATCCCACCGATTGCATCTAAAATGTCAGCATTTGAAATTGCCATGATAATAAATTCCTAAATTTTGAAAGTAATAAAAAGTTACGCTGCTTCTTTTGCGTCGCGAATTGCGGCGATCGCACGTGCAAACTTGGTTGGAACTTCGTTGAGCGTACCTGCGAATTTAGACAACAATTCGTCGCGGCTCAATGTAGATGCAAGTGCTTGCACACCCGCTACATCAAGACGCTCGTTAGGCATCGCACCTGCTTTAATCACAAACACGTCATTGCTTTTTGCAAAGTTGTTCATGATTTTGGCAGCAGCCACCGGATCAGCAGAAATGCCGTATACCAATGGACCAACCATGTCGTCAGCCAATGCTGCAAAAGGCGTACCTTCTACTGCACGACGCACCAAGGTATTTTTCAACACACGCAAATACACACCTGCATTACGTGCATCTGCACGCAGTTTCGTCATATTGGCTACGCCAATACCACGATACTCAGCAAGTACGATTGCCTGTGCATTCGCCACTTGGGCGCCTACCTCTGCAACGACTTCTTTTTTCTCTGTAAGATTAAGACTCAAGGTCTGTTCTCCTTCCGTTAATGAAAGCCCGATGAAATATCGGGCCACTCACGGCGTCCTTATTCAGGGCTTGGATATATCCTGTGTCGGGGTCGCCATCTGCGTTGGCTCGAATCGTTTGACAAACAGAGGATCTCTCACCCATTTGCCTGACCATTCTCATTAAGTGAAACACGCCAACGGTCTTTGATGCTCTTGAGCCAACTTATAAAGAAGACTCAAGCCCAAAGTAATTGCCCGGCCCAAGACATGGCCCGGGACTTGATTCTTATGCAGCTACTGATGCCTGATCTACACGCACGCCAGGACCCATGGTGCTGGATACTGACAGTTTTTTCAGATACACACCCTTAGAGCTGGTTGGCTTGGCTTTGTTCAATGCTTCCAGCAAAGCAGACAAGTTACCTTGCAGCTGCTCAACTGTGAAAGAAGCACGACCAATAGTGCAATGCACGATACCACCTTTGTCAGTACGATATTGTACTTGACCAGCTTTCGCATTTTTAACGGCAGTCGCAGCATCAGGTGTCACAGTGCCCACTTTCGGGTTTGGCATCAGACCGCGTGGACCCAACACCTGACCCAGAGCACCGACGATACGCATTGCATCTGGAGTGGCAATAGCCACATCAAAATCCAGCATACCGCCTTTGACTTGTTCGGCCAGATCTTCAAAACCGACAATATCGGCACCGGCTGCTTTAGCGGCTTCTGCCTGTGCGCCCTGCGCAAACACGGCCACGCGGACAGATTTACCAGTACCATTAGGCAATACGATCGCACCACGCACCAGCTGGTCAGATTTACGTGCATCGATACCCAGATTTACCACGGCATCTACAGACTCGTTAAACTTGGCAGTTGCGCCCTCTTTAACCATCGTCAATGCTTCAGAAACAGGGTACAGCTTGTTGCGGTCAATTTTGGCACGCAACGCATTAATTCTCTTGGCCATGTTATACACCCTCCACTTCAATACCCATACTGCGTGCGCTACCAGCGATGGTACGTACAGCAGCATCCATGTCTGCAGCAGTCAGGTCAGGCATTTTGGTTTTAGCAATTTCTTCAGCTTGCGCACGTGTAATCTTGCCTACTTTGTCTGTATGTGGACGTGGTGAGCCTTTTTCCAGTTTCGCTGCTTTTTTGATCAAAACAGTCGCTGGAGGCGTCTTCATGATGAAGGTAAAGCTCTTGTCAGCAAATGCAGTGATCACAACTGGCACTGGCAGACCTGGTTCCATGCCCTGTGTTGCAGCATTGAACGCTTTACAGAATTCCATGATATTCAAACCACGTTGACCCAGTGCTGGACCGACGGGTGGGCTTGGGTTGGCTTTACCTGCAGGGATCTGCAGCTTGATGTAGCCAATGACTTTCTTTGCCATTTTTGACTCCTAAAATGGGTAATAGCGCTCTTGGCAGAGCTCCCCGTTGATAAAAACTACTACTAAAGCTTTTTAACTGAACTACTTTTAAACTAGACTTCTTTTTCAACCTGCGCAAAGTCAAGCTCGACCGGTGTTGCACGGCCAAAAATAACCACTGAGACGCGCAACTTGTTCTTGTCGTAATTAACTTCTTCAACATTGCCGGAAAAGTCTTTGAACGGACCGTCGATGACGCGTACGCTTTCACCTTTTTCAAAGGTCATTTTCTGGGTTGGATTAGACTTGCTGTCATCCATACGACGCAGAATAATCTCGACTTCTTTATCCTTGATCGGGGTTGGGCGCTGCGCCGTACCGCCGATAAAAGAAGTCACGCGCGGCGTACTTTTTACCAGATGCCAGCTTTCATCGGTCATTTGCATTTGCACCAGAACATACCCTGGATACAAGCGACGCTCTGAAATGGTTTTCTGACCAGACTTCATTTCGATGACCTCTTCAACAGGCACCAAAATATCACCAAACTGATCCTGCAAACCAGACCTTACAATACGCTCTTCCAAACCGGCTTTAACGGATTTTTCCATACCGGAAAACGCTTGCACTGCATACCAACGCATCGTCATTAAGCACCTCGACCCATAATCAACTGCACCATATAGGCGAAACTCACGTCCACCAATGCCAAAAATATTGCCATAATGATGACCAGCACCATCACTGCAAAAGTCGTTTGAATCGTTTCTTGCCGGGTAGGCCAAACCACGCGCTTGGCTTCAGCGATGGACTCATTTACGAATCCCAGCGCTTCCTTGCCTTGTGCCGTGGTCCATGCCACTGCTACAGACGCGACAATACCTGCCAAGATGGCAAGTATTCTGATTACCATTGCTTTATCTTCAAAAAGATAAAAACCGGCTATCCCCAAAGCTAGCAACAACAGGGACAAAGCCAGTTTGATTTTATCGATCATATACTTAACTTTATGATGAACACCACAGACTATTCCGGGTGTTTGGCAGGCCAAGAGGGTCTCGAACCCCCAACCCTCGGTTTTGGAGACCGATACTCTACCAATTGAGCTATTGGCCTGTACTCACTTACTACAAAAGCTGCACGGGTTGTTGTGCAGCTTTTGTGAACAAATTTAATTACTCGATGATTTTGGCAACAACGCCAGCACCAACGGTACGACCACCTTCACGAATCGCGAAACGCAGACCATCTTCCATCGCGATTGGCGCAATCAGCTGCACAGTGATAGATACGTTATCACCAGGCATCACCATTTCGGTACCTGCTGGCAATTCAACTGCACCAGTCACGTCTGTTGTACGGAAGTAGAACTGTGGACGGTAGCCGTTGAAGAATGGTGTATGACGACCACCTTCATCTTTACCCAACACGTAGATCTCAGCAGTGAACTTGGTGTGTGGCTTGATTGAACCTGATTT
>CALRJH020000023.1:0-10879 GCA_943367475.1 Paenacidovorax caeni
TTCAAACGTTAGCCCTCATGAATAAATTTGTCCTTCTGTTATCTTTTTTGTTGGCATGCTCACTCGCAAGTGCCGAACAACAAAAAATGCGTTTAATTCATCCTAAAGGCTCAAACTTAAAACTTATTGAAATTAAGCGGGATACTGATCTATTTGCTAAATTCAAAGGCCAATCATGGATTTCAGGTACATTTGTGGCAAAGTGGCCAGAAGGTTCTGAAATTGAAACACCGAACAATATTGAATATTTGCTAGTTCCAGATTCAGCATCTATTTCAAACCTTCCATATTTTGTATTAAAAGATCCACCTTATTTTCTCAGGTATCGAGTAAAAACTATTGAGCTTCAAAATGGAGAGAATGCTCTTCGAATGACGGTCAGTGAGAAACAAGCAAACAATCTACTAGAGCATAAAACCAACAAGATTAAGGCTTCTGGAAGCTTCCTTATTGAGGCTTATATTGTAGGCGTTGAGTGTGATGCCCCGTGGGCAAGAGCTAATTTTGTTAAGTTTAAAAAACCTGACAAGCTAGCCTCTAATCTTAAAGAACCAGAAGGTTGTTAAATGCAGGCTAACCCATCATTCAAGCGGGACGCCTAACGGCGCCCCTTAATTCAAACGTTAGGCATCCCAATGCAAGACATTTTTACGTTGAATTGGTTGGTTGGCGACGTTATCTCTCAAATATATTTCTATGATGAGGGTAATCGTTGGTCTATTGTCTTCAAGAGCGGATGTATCCTGATTGTCGATTGTTTGTGGCGTTTACGAGTTGATAATTGCATAGTTTTAACTAGCCTCGATCATGGCCAAACATTTGGTTTAGCAGCTCCATTTGATGCAATTGCTACGTTACATCAACAGATTGGTTTAACCCCAATATCGGCTATCACTGTGAAGCACATAGTTGCTGACCTTGAAATTCACTTTGGTTCTGATATTGTTTTTGAGGTAATTCGCAATTCAGCAGCCTACGAAGCATGGCAAGCAATCACAGCTGATGGTCTGAGGGTAACTGCAATGGGAAATGGTGAGCTAAGTGCCTAACCCATCAGTCAAGCTGGACTGGCGTAAAGGTGCCTCTATCAACTGTTTATTAATAACGAGGGTTGTGCCACGATTGTCGCCAGCCCCTTACTTCAAACGTTAGGCTACCAATTGGAAACTCATATTAAAGTCGCATATACGCATAAGGTTGTATCTTGGATATATGCCTTTTTTGCAATCGTTTTCACATTTATCTTTTTTATACCAAGCCAAAATACACCTTTTAGTACTACGTTAATATTTCTTGCGGTTCCATTAATGCTTTGGGGGTTGTTTGCGCTTCATCATTACACTTCCAAGGGAGCACTAACAAAGGAAAAATGGGCACTCTCTAGTTCTAGAGGCCTCGCTATTTTCATGCTTATTGGTTTTCCGGTAGGCACTCTTGTGGGCATATATTTACTTATTAATTGCTGGAAAGGATGGGAAATTGAAAGAGGTAATGAGAAATTATAAGCCTAACCCGTCTATCAAGCGGGACGCGCTAAAGCGCGCCCCTTATGTCAAACGTTGGGCCTTATGAGCACGCACGAAGAACGGTGGGAGCGCTTTCTCGATCCAGACGTTGTAAGGCCGTCGCTTTTCATGGCCACGATGTTCATCACTACCTTTGAGATTCTTAAAAACTCGATAGTTGATCGCATCCGAGACTTTTACTCGATTGGGTGGTCGGAGGAAGGATCGACAGTCTCCCCAGAGTACAAGACAAAAGTTCTTTCGCGCGATAAGAGTCCAGTCTACGCCTCTCTAAATTGGCTACATGAGAACCAAGTGATAAATGACGATGACTTGAATATCTTCGAGCAGCTAAAGAGCACTAGGAATCTTGTTGCTCACCAACTCTTCGACATCGTCACGGGTCAAGCGGAATCCAATCACACGGAACAGTTCCAAGTTTTAGTTGAGCTGCTACGGAAGATTGAGGTTTGGTGGGTTGTAAATGTTGAACTTGCAACCGATCCCGACTACGCAGATGCAGAAATCGATGAAGAGGGCATCGTTCCGGGAGCCATTCTGTCGCTTCAGATGCTTTTGGAAGTTGTAGGCGGGAACACGGAGCTTCTTGAAGCCTGGCGTAGTCAACGCGCAAAGGGGCGCCAGCATGCGTAGTAGCAACGCCCAACTCATCCATCAAGCGGGACGTGCTAAAGCGCGCCCCTTATGTCAAACGTTAGGCAACTGAAAAACATGCGAAAGGCGTTTATATTTTTTGGCCACTTAATTGCTTTAAGCCTTATGCTAATTGGCATTCTTTCGGCCTATATCTACTTCTTTCCATTGGGCTTATTACTAGACGGTATTATTTGGTATTTAGTAAAAAAATATGAGAAATCCACAAGTGCCAAATAATAAAAACTTCATGAATTCAAATTCTGGTTCTTGGTGGCAACAGCCTAACCCATCTCTAGGGACCTCCCCCTCGTTTCAAGAAAAACCCTCCTGAACACCCGAATATTCGGGTGTTTTTGTATGTATTCCATATTTCTAGCATCACCAACAGTCATACCTGCCAGTTCTCAGTAGCGTATAAAGGGTTAAACTGCATCTCTCTAGACGGCCTTGTCGCGGATCAGTATTGTTTACGCGTGCCAAGATGAGCCGCGCACAGAGACCTCATTCATTCATCGGCCTGACAAGAACGCACTGATCAGGCTTGTTCTTTTGAATGTCGGCCATTGGGTGAGTCAGGTGCTCTTTGTGCTCGGTCTAACCTCTTTGCTATATCCCTTGGCAGGGTTTGATTTCAGTGTGTTGGGGTGTATTCTTGTTTCTTTTGTATCTTGTCTAACTTTATGTCTCATCTGATTCTGCTTGGCGATTCAATTTTTGATAATGGTGTTTATGTTGATGGTGGCCCTGATGTTTGCAGCCAGTTACGAGACCTATTGCCAGCCACTTGGTGCGCCAGTTTGTTGGCGGTAGATGGTGCTGTTTCCCGCGATGTTGTCAGCCAGTTGGCCCATTTGCCTGCCGATGCCAGCCAGTTGGTATTGAGTGTTGGCGGTAACGATGCCCTGATGCGCAGGGATGTATTGGCGGCCAGTGTACAAAGCAGCGCGGAGGCTATTTTGTTGATGGCTGATGCGATGGATGCTTTTGAGCACGATTATCGTCAGATGATGGAGGCGTTATTGGCAACGGGCTTGCCGTTGACAGTGTGTACCATTTACAACGCCAATTTTGATGCGCCGGATTATCAGCGTTGCGTGCGGGTGGCGGTGGCGGTGTTTAACGATGTGATTTTGCGTGTGGCAGCGGAGCACCGCTTGCCGGTGATTGATTTGCGGGCGATTTGTAATCGTCCGGCTGACTATGCCAACCCGATTGAGCCTTCGGTGGCAGGCGGTGAAAAAATCAGCCGCGCCATTTTAGACAAGCTTGCACTGCATTGATCAGGCCGCTCATTCAAGAAGCACATGGCTAACGGGCTAGGGTTAAGTGCCTGACCGCGCTAGCCGTGTGATGCGGGATGGTTGATCAGCCAGTAGACTTTAGGCCAGCAACAAAAACACTGTGGGTTTTTTATGCAAATCCGGCAATTGCGCTTTGCTCCATTCAGCGACGGTTTTCGTCAATATCAATTCATCTTTACCGGTCACGTTACAGGCCACACACAGCCGCGTTTGCGGTTGCAGGGTGGCAATCAGGTCGTCCAGCATATGCTGGTTGCGGTAGGGGGTTTCAATAAAAAGCTGGGTTTCGTGCCGGGCTTTTGAGTCATACTCAATGTGTTTAATTGTTTCAATGCGCGTGGCCTTGTCGGCTGCCAGGTAGCCCAGAAACGTAAAGCGCTGGCCGTTGAGGCCGCTGGCCATCAGGCCTAGCAACAGGCTGCTGGGGCCGATAAGCGGGGCGACGCGGATGCCTTTGTGGTGCGCGACGGCAGCCAGAGTGGCGCCGGGATCGGCAATGCCTGGGCAACCGGCTTCGCTCATCAGGCCAACGTCTGTGCCTTTTTGCAGTGGTTGCAGCATGGTGTTGAGGTCTTTGGCTGGCGTGTCTTTATTTAATACGCTGAAGGTGATGTCGCGCATGGTGGTGGGGTGGCCGCTGGCAGCTAGAAAGTGGCGTGCGGTTTTTTCGTTTTCGACAATAAAGTGCTGCAAGCTGTGAATGCGTGCAATCACCTCTGGCGGCAGCACTTGTTGCGGGGTGGTATCGTCAGCCAATGTGACGGGGATAAAGTAGAGCGTGCCTGTGGCCATGTGTATGTCGATTTATGGATAAAGGGGGGATTATCCCACGGCAAGGCGTAAAAAAAGCATTCTGGTGAAAGAATGCTTTTTTATTGTGCTGATGAACACTTGTTCAGCCACGAGCTGGAAACTCACAGGCGCATCAGTATTTAACCTGTACCCGGTATTTCAAGGTCACATCGCTTTCGGCAGGCACAATGATTTTCCAGGTGGCCTGGTGGGCGCTGGTTTTCTCATGCGGCAGTGAGGCATTGAGGATTTTCCAGTCACCATTCAGTGGTTCTTGTACGGTCACTGTCACGGCTTCTTTTTTGGCATTGTGCAGGGTGATGGCATAAGCACTTTCATAGAGCGGTGCCTGATTGGGTTTGCCAAGGCTTTTGAAGTCTGTTTGCACACGGTCGGCGGTGACGTCAAAGGCATTGCCCAGCTTTAAACGCACGGTATCGTTTTTTGGCGTATGGTCGATCTGGTCCTCGCCGACAAACTGGGCTGCCCCATCGTTATCTTTTTTGTAGACGCGCATGGTGCCTTTGGGCAGCGGAATGCCGAGCTTGGCGGCTTCTTTGTTATCGAATTGTACAAACACCTGTACCTTTTGTTTTTTCTCTAGTTCGCGGTACTGGCCCTGATAGTAGTAATCGGCGCCGCTCAGAACCAGTTCTTTACGCGCAGGCACTTGCTGTGCCGAGAGCAGGGCAACCTGTTTAGTCTGGTTTTCGGCGATGGTAGTGGGGCGTGGCAGGGTATAGAGATGGTATTCCAGCAAGCCTTGTTCTACCGGCATGGCGGCATCCGCTACCATGGCTTCGCTGCGCATCATCATGGTTTTGGGGTGTATGGCTTCACGCACGCGGTTGACGTCACCGGCCACCAGTTGCACTTTGGCGTTGGGGTAAGCCGTGCCGCTGGTGTTGGTGAGAGTGACCCAGCCGGAGAGGTCCAGCGCGTCTTCCTTGCTGTTGAGTTCAGCCACGTAATCGGTTTTCCATTGCAGGCCGCCTGTCAGGTAGCTCAGCTCCAGACTGGATTGGTCTGGGCCTTTGTATTGTACTTGCGTGGTGAGCGTTGGCCGGTCTTTGAGCTGGCCGGGAACGTTAGGGTAGGCAATGCGACCAGGCACGCCGGTTTCGATACGGTTACCTATTTTAAGTACCACACCATTTTGTGCCGAGAGCACAGTGGCTTGTTCTTCGGTTTCAACGCCTGTGGCCGGGTTGGTTTTGATCAGGGTCACTTGCTGGCCTACGTATTTCTCCAATAGTTTTTCTGGGGTCAGCAAGTCAAAGTCAAAATTTTGTTCAAGTACCTGCAGGCTGGTATTGGGCAGCAGGCTGCGCAACAGGGCGGTTTCTGGTTTGATTTGGGCGCTGACATCACGGAATGACAGGGCAGACAAGCCATTGCCAAGAGACAGTTTGCGGCTGTCTTTCACCAGTGCGAGATCTTCATTGTAAATGGTGACGGCGACACTGGTCTGGTCGGATTGCGGGCTGACGACAGCCGGGGCTGCGTGCACATGTGCAACACTGGCCAGGGAAAAAAGCAGCATGGAGCTCAGACGCATGGGGATCCTCTCGTTTTTTTAAAGCATTATGCTTGAGACGCTATTAACGCGTTTGCCGTTCAAAAAGTTAACGTGGCGTTAGATGACTAGCTTTATTTCTGTGGAGATAGTACATCGACACCTGCATTTTGCAGCATGTTGACCAGTGCGATCAATGGCAAGCCGATCAGGGCATTGGGGTCATCGCCGCGCATATAGTCCAGCAGAGCAATGCCCATGCCTTCGGATTTGGCACTGCCTGCACAGTCGTAGGGTTGTTCCAGTTGCAGGTAGTGTTCAATCTGCTCGGGTGTCAGTGTTTTAAACTTGACATGGTAAGGCACGATGGTGGATTGCATGTGCTGCTTACCGCTGTCATACAGGCAAAGTGCGCTGTGGAAAATCACTTCGCGGCCGCTCAGCATGGTCAATTGTTTGACGGCGTTGGTATGGTTACCCGGTTTGCCAATCTGCAGACCATCCACCGTGGCTACCTGGTCACACCCAATGATCAGCGCGTCTGGCTGTTGCTCAGCCACTTTGCGCGCTTTGGCTTCTGCCAGCCGTAACGCTGTCTGCTCCGGGCGCTCGCCTGATAGAGGCGTCTCGTCAATTTCGGGAGAAAGGCACTCAAATGGCAAGTGTAACTTGTGCAGCACTTCGCGGCGATAACGGGAGGAAGAGGCGAGGATCAGAGGTGTTGTCATGGTTAAAAAAAATCCCTGAATTGCTTCAGGGATTTTTGCAGGGTGGCGTTATTCAGGTTGAATTTCAATCAGTGTTTCATCCGGAGTGACACTGTCACCCTTGGCGACATGAATCGCGAGCACAGTACCAGACTTGCCAGCCTGTATCTCGTTTTCCATTTTCATGGCTTCAATCACCAGCACGCCGTCGCCCGCATTGACCTTGTCACCGACGTTGACCTTGACCGTCACAATCGTACCCGGCATGGCGGTGGTGATGCAGCCAGGGTGCGTTGGGCGTGGACGACCACTGGAGGCCACGGCTGTGGCTTTCTTCTTGCTACCAGAGGAACTGCCACCACTGACTTCCATTTCGCTCAGGGTTTCAACAAAGACTTCTTCAGAGATGCCATCCACTTTCACATAGTAAGGACGGCGCTCTTCACCGGCGTGGCCGCTACCTGTGAGTTTGATGTGGTAGGTTTCACCATGCAGCGTGATGTTGAATTCATTCGGTGCATAACGTGCCGCCGCCGTTTGCTGGCTGACTGCATCTTTGCTTAATAATGGTTCAGGTTGCAATGAACCGGCATTGCGCTCTTGCAGGAAGGTTTTGCCGATATCCGGGAACATGGCAAACGTCAGCACATCTCGTTCGTGGTTGGCAAAGCGCTCGGCTTCAGATTGCAGTTTGACCATCTCAGGTTGCAACAGATCAGCAGGGCGGCAGGTAATCAGTTCCGCATCACCTACTGCCTGTTTGCGCACTTCGGCATTGACCGCGGCAGGGGCTTTACCATATTGACCCAGCAGGTAGTTCTTCACTTCGTTGGTAATGGATTTGTAGCGGCCACCGGTTAATACGTTCAACACAGCCTGGGTGCCAACGATTTGCGAGGTTGGTGTGACCAATGGCGGAAAGCCCAAGTCTTCTCGTACACGTGGGATCTCGGCCAGAACCTCATCCATGCGATCCAGTGCACCTTGTTCTTTCAACTGGTTGGACAGGTTGGAAATCATGCCGCCCGGTACCTGGTTAACCAGTACGCGGGTATCCACACCGGTAAAGGCACTTTCAAACTGCCAGTATTTTTTACGCACTTCTTTAAAGTAAGCGGTGATTTCCTGCAACTTGCCCAAATCCAGGCCGGTATCGTATTCCGTGCCTTTTAACGCTGCGACCAGGCTTTCAGTGGTTGGGTGGCTGGCACCTTCAGAGAAGGAGGAGTTGCAGGTATCAATAATGTCGACACCGTTTTCGACGCTCTTCAACATGACCATGCTGGCCAGGCCGGAGGTGGCGTGGCTGTGCATATGCACGGGCACACTGACAGCGGCTTTCAGACTTCTGACCAGTTCACCAGCCATGGTAGGGGTGAGCAGGCCGGCCATGTCTTTCACGCCGATGCTGTCACAGCCCAGCGCTTCTAGCTCTTTGGCCATGCTGACAAAATAGGCAACATCGTGTACCGGGCTGGTTGTGAATGACAGCGTACCAATGGCATGTTTTTTGACTGACTTCACCGCTTCAATCGCTGTTTTCAGGTTTCGCACATCGTTCATGGCATCGAAAATGCGGAACACATCAACGCCTGTATCGGCGGCCTGTTTGACAAAGGCATGCACCACATCGTCCGAGTAGTGGCGATAGCCCAGCAGGTTCTGGCCACGCAACAACATGTTGATAGGTGTATTAGGCAGTGCTTTACGCAACTTTTGCAGGCGTTCCCAGGGGTCTTCTTTCAGAAAACGGACACAGGCATCAAACGTTGCGCCGCCCCAGGCCTCCAGAGACCAGAAGCCAATATCATCCAGTTTGCTACAAATCGGCAGCATGTCTTCGGTGCGCATGCGGGTGGCAATCAGGGATTGGTGACCATCTCTTAAAACGAGTTCGGTAACGTGTATTTTGCTCATAGTCGTATCGATCTAAATATTAATGTATTTGCAAAGCGGGTTAATTAAACGCCTTCATGCGCTGCGATGGCAGCGGCAATGGCGACGGCCATGAGTTCTGGCGGAAAGCCGGTGTCGTACTCAATCAGTTCTGGGTGTGATTCCACAAAGCTGGTATTAAAATTGGCCGCACGGAAATCCGGATGTTGCATGATCTGCTGGTAATACGGAATCGTGGTTTTCACGCCGTAGACAATCATGTCGTTCAGTGCACGACGGCCGCGTTCAATCACACTTTCCCAGTCCAGTGCCCAGACAGTCAGTTTTGCGCACATAGAGTCATAATAAGGCGGAATCACGTAGCCGCTGTAAATAGCGGCGTCCATACGCACACCGGGACCGCCCGGTGCGTAGTAGCGGGTAATTTTGCCAAAGCTGGGCAGGAAATCTTTTTTCGGGTCTTCTGCGTTAATCCGGTATTCCATGGCAAAGCCGCGGAAAGCAATTTCGCTTTGCTTGTATTGCAAAGGCAGGCCTGCCGCCACGCGGATTTGTTCCTGGACGATATCCACACCGGTAATGGTTTCGGTCACGGTATGCTCCACCTGCAGGCGGGTATTCATTTCCATGAAGTAGAAGTTGTTTTCGGAGTCCAGCAAAAATTCAACCGTCCCTGCGTTTTCATATCCAACGGCCTTGGCCGCTTTCACACCCAGATTACCGATGTATTCACGCTGTGCCTGAGACAATTGTGGCGAAGGTGCAATTTCAATCAGTTTCTGGTTGCGGCGCTGAATCGAGCAATCGCGTTCAAATAAATGAATGACATTGCCATGCGAGTCGGCCAGGACTTGCACTTCGATATGGCGAGGATGTACCACGCACTTTTCCAGGAATACTTCAGGTTTGCCAAAGGCTTTGCTGGCTTCAGAGATGACACGGTCATAATTGCTGAGTAATTCTTTTTCGCTGTCGCAGCGGCGAATACCACGGCCACCGCCACCATTGGTGGCTTTCAGCATGACCGGATAGCCAATTTTACTGGCCAGTTTGACCGCTGCCTCCAGTGACTCCAGGTTGCCTTCACTGCCGGGAACACATGGAATACCGGCACCAATCATGGCGTTACGGGCTTGGATTTTGTCGCCCATCTGGCGAATCACGCTCGCTTCGGGGCCAATGAATTTAATGCCGCGGCGCGCGCATACCTCAGCCAGTTCCGGGTTTTCTGAAAGAAAGCCATAACCGGGATGCAAGGCGTCACAGCCGGCAGCTACTGCGATGTTCACAATATTATGTGCATTCAGGTAGCCCGCTACCGGATCGGAGCCAATGTTGTAAGCTTCATCCGCTTTTTTGACATGCAAGGCATGGCGGTCGGCATCGGAATAAATGGCGGCAGATTTGATCCCCATTTCCGAACATGCGCGCACGATGCGCACAGCAATTTCACCGCGATTCGCGACTAGAATTTTCTTAAACACACGTTACCCTTAAAGCAAGAAAAAATGGACAGAATTCTCTGTAAACCGAAAGAAAATCTCAGCGGTCAGTCATGTTTGGTTGTGGTTTGAGAAGGTTATTGTCACCAGTTTGTTTGGTGGAATACTCAAACCGGCACCCTGTATCTGTTCATTAAAACGAACGACGCGTGATGCGTCATTATTATAACAGCAAACCGGTCGCGGATACAGTGGGCATGTGCTGTCTCGCTCAAGGTGATGCAGTCGGGTCGTCAACTGGTCGATAGTTTGTTATATTGTAAATCGTTATAAAACAAGGAGTCTTTTTTGACGAGTGCGCATTATTTGGAATTGGCCAGGCAGCAGAAAACTGTCTCTGGCGAATTGGCGATGGCTTCTTTGCCGAGGCTGGTGGATGCGCTGCGTGAGCGCGGTGTTACGGCGGTTGATGCCTTATCTGCAGTCATGGTGCGCTATCGCCTGCAGGGGTTGCCACCTGGATACTTCGGTGATGTGCAGTTGCCCATGCTGGCGTTGACTATCGAAACCGAGTTGCCATTGGTGTGTCAGCGCTGTTTTCAGGCCATGCCCGAGTCTGTGGTGCTGAATTATGCTTTTGCGGTCAGTCATGAGCCTCCCGAGGCGCTGCTGGATGATGAAAATGTTGACTGGCTGGAGCCGGATCCTGATGCCTCGATAGAAATGCTGGTTGAGGACGAGCTGCTGATGGCGCTGCCGATTGCTGTCATGCATGAAGAGGTTTGCGTGGCGTTGCAGCAGGTGGCTGGCGAAAAGCCCAACCCGTTTGCGGCGCTCAAGTCACTCAAGCTGGATAAGTAGCTGTATAACTGGTGGTGCAATCGTAATCCTGAATAGTCGCCGGAATAATCGATAGCGCGGTTAGCTTTAAGTGAATATTTATTTGCTGTTGCTTGTGAATTATTTTATAATGCTGGATTAAGTAGTAATTTTGTATTAATTTTTAACTGCCTTTAAATTTGAAATTAACCTTTTGAGCGTTAATTAAAGGATGGCGGTTTAT
>CALRJH020000024.1:0-10285 GCA_943367475.1 Paenacidovorax caeni
TGGTGAGTTTCGCGACCGCTTATGCCTAAGTCCGGCAAAGCAACGGACGAAAGTCCTAAACCGAGCAACGCAGGAAAAAAGCGTAAGCTAGGGTGTCTTGTTCTTTGCCTTCTTTCTTATGGACAAGCATAAGAAAGAACGGTCGCCTACAGGCGAAAAAGGACTTAATGAAGTCTGATAAAGGCTACAAAAAAGAGTTACTGCTTACTCCGCCGTTTTTCCAACACCCCCCAAATCAAACTCAACACCAGCAACAACAATGCACATCCCAAAATAATCGCTTGTTGCGGATGCTGGTAAATTGCCCGCAAAGGCGTTTGTGCAACGGCCCGCGCATTCGCCTGATAATTCTCGCCCGCTTGCACGCCCAGTTTTTTCACCTGTTGCCATGCCGGTTGTATCGCCTGTTTACCATCCGTCAGCCATTGCTGAGTACGTGTAAAAAAGGCTTTTTTAACATGATCAAACTGTGCAGTTTCTAGTGCTGGCAGGTGCAGACTGGGCCAATGGATCTCCCGCCAGTGCAATCTGGATAACAGGGGCGGGGCAGGGGTCTGGGATTGCGGTCCGGCAGTGATTTGCATGCTCATGACCAAACCAGACACTTTTTCATCCACACTATCGGCATCCAGTTCTTCTGCCTTTTTAATGCGGCGGGTCACGGTATGCATGTCGGCTGCATCGGGGACGGCAATCAGTTGTGCGCGTTGGGTGGGCGCATCAGCCTGCAGAAGAATGCCACGATGACGACTGAAGCTCAGGGCTTGCTGGATAAAACGTTGCTGCAGAATAGGGCTGTGCGGGTAAAGTTTGACGGCCAGGCTTTGCAGACTTTCACCTGGCAATAGCGGCCAAAGCATGCCCGGTTCATGCGGCGGTGTTTCAATGCCAAGTGCGGCCTGGGCGTGCGGGGTGAGTAGCGCGAATGTAGTGCCAATGACGAGCAGTGACAGTTTGCCCATCATCCCCTTGTGCAAGCAGGTTTTGCGTAACCAGTGCCACAAACGGTGATGACGGGGGTGGCGCATCAGCTTCCCAGTTGTTGTCTGGCTTGCGCGATAGCGCGGCGCACTTGTTCTGGTGCGGTGCCGCCGGTGTGGTTGCGGCTGGCGACCGAGCCTTCGAGCGTGAGCACTTCAAACACGTCGTCGGTGATGGTGCCACTAAAGGCTTGCAGCTCCGTCAGGCTGAACTCAGCGAGATCCCGGCCGGATTCCACACCTGCTTTGACGGCATGTGCCACGACTTCATGTGCATCACGGAACGGCATGCCTTTTTTCACCAGATAGTCAGCGAGATCCGTTGCCGTGGCAAAGCCCTCTAATGCCGCCTGACGCATATTGTCTGCTTTGACGGTAATGCCGCGCAGCATGTCTGCATAAATCTGCAAGGTCACCAGCAAGGTATCTGCGACATCAAACAGGGGCTCTTTGTCTTCCTGATTGTCTTTGTTGTAGGCCAGTGGCTGGCCTTTCATCAGGGTCAGCAGGCCGACCAAATGACCGTACACGCGACCGGTTTTGCCACGCACCAGTTCGGGTACATCCGGGTTTTTCTTTTGCGGCATGATGGAAGAGCCGGTGCAAAAGCGGTCAGCAATATCAATAAAGCCGAATCTTGGGCTCATCCATAAAATCAGTTCTTCAGAAAAGCGGGACAGGTGCATCATCAGCAGGGCCGCCGCGGCATTAAATTCAATCGCAAAGTCACGGTCGGAGACGGCATCCAGCGAGTTTTGGCAGACGCTGTCAAAGCCTAGCAACTCGGCCACCAGTTCCCGCTTGATCGGGTAGCTGGTACCCGCCAGTGCAGCGGCACCCAGTGGCAGACGATTAATCCGTTTGCGTGCATCGGCAAAGCGCTCGGCATCGCGGTTGAGCATTTCAAAATAGGCCATCAGGTGGTGGCCAAACGTCACTGGCTGCGCCACTTGCAAATGGGTAAAGCCGGGCATGATGGTGGCGGCATGTTGTTCGGCCAGATCGAGCAGCGAGGTTTGCAGGGCGCGGATGCCAGCAATCGTGTCATCGACCACGCTACGCAACCATAAGCGTACATCGGTGGCTACCTGGTCGTTACGCGAGCGGCCAGTGTGCAGACGTTTGCCGGCATCGCCAATTTTCTCGGTCAGGCGTCTTTCAATATTCAGGTGGACATCTTCCAGGTCCAGCAGCCACTCAAATTGCCCGGCTGCAATCTCTGCCAGAATCTCGCTCAAGCCGCGTTTGATGTCTTCAACGTCTTTGGCAGAAATAATGCCTTGTGCGCCCAGCATGGTGGCGTGGGCGATGGAGCCTTGAATATCAAAAGCGGCCAGACGTTTGTCAAAATCCACCGACGCTGTGTAGCGTTTGACCAGTTCGGCCACCGGCTCGTTAAAGCGGCCGGACCATGCCTGGTCTTTTTGATGCAATGAAGACTGTGTATTGGGATTGGGCGTTGTCAAAACAAAATTCTTTCTGCCAGAAATTGGGCGGCTAGCGCGTGCTTGCGCCTGTGGCACTTAATACTTATGATGCTGGCACGACATTATAAACGAACATGACACTGTGCGTAAAAGTAGCCGCATTCCCAATTTTCGCAATCTGGGCATCCACTTGAGAGTGTTATTGCTGCATGTGGGCTTGTTGCTGTTGCTGGCGTTGTTCAGCTGGCAGCCTGCGCTGGCCAATAACACTTTGTGGGCGGATATCACAGGCTTTGGTTTGTGCCTGTTGCCGCCCTTGTTACTGGTATTGGGCATGCTGACGCTGTGCTATCCGTGGCTGAGTCGCTGGCCTTACTGGCAGGGCATGACCACCATTATTGGAATGGCCCTGCTGTTGACCCTGGCCGTCACGGCGATTTACCAGCAATTTATTACACCCCTGGCGCCGCTTAACTGGCTGCAAGTGACCCTTGTTTGCTTGGGCGACAGCGTGCTGAGTTTGTATTACCTCGACTTGTTGCAGCGTGCGTATTCGCCCGCCATTGCTGAAGCCCGCTTGCAGGCCTTGCAAGCCAGAATCCGCCCCCATTTTTTGTTTAACAGTTTAAATGCGGTGCTGTCACTCATCCGCAGCCAGCCGCAGCGTGCCGAAACCGCCTTGGAAGACATGGCGGAACTGTTTCGCGTACTGATGGCGGATAACCGTGACCTCGTGCCCTTGTCACAAGAGGTGGCTTTATGCCAGCAATACCTGAATATCGAGAAGCTACGCCTGGACGAGCGTTTGCAATGTGACTGGCAACATGCAGCCATACTGCCTGATGTCATGATTCCACCATTGATTTTGCAGCCCCTGCTCGAAAATGCTGTCTATCACGGCATCGAACCTCAATCAAAAGGTGGCGTGATCACGATTGAAATTGATAGCAGCGGCAAACGTTTGTTACTGCGTATCAGCAATCCGTTGCCCCACGATAATGACAAGCCTGGTGGTAATAAAATGGCGCTCAAAAACATTCGGGAACGCTTGCGTTTGCACTATGACCTCGAAGCGCAGCTCGTGCAATATCAGGCTGATCAGCGTTATGTGGTCGAAATCACGATTCCGACGCGCCCGTTGTCCGAGGTCATGCATGGCTGAAATAACCGTATTGATTGTCGATGACGAGCCTCTGGCTCGACGGCGTTTGCGTGATCTGGTGGGGGATATAGGCGGCTATGCCATTGCAGGCGATGCCGCCAACGGTGTAGAAGCGATGGCGCAATTACAGGCCTCTGTCGTGGACATTGTGCTGGTGGACATCCGCATGCCAGTGATGGATGGTATTGAGTTTGCGCAGCACTTGCGCGGAATGGCCGCGCCCCCGGGCCTGATTTTTACCACGGCTTATGACCACTACGCCTTGCAGGCGTTTGACCTGAATGCCGTGGATTATGTACTCAAACCGATACGTGCCGAGCGTTTGGCAGCAGCGCTGGCCAAAGTGCAAACCAAAGTGCCAGCCAAACAGCCCATGACTGACAAGCAGCTGCAGGCACTGCAACCATTGCAGTCTACCCACGCACATTTGAGTATCCATGAGCGCGGCAAAGTGCTACTGGTGCCTCTGGCAGAGGTGCTGTATTTACGCGCGGAACTCAAGTATGTCACGGTGCGTACGCGTGAAAAATCCTATTTGCTGGAAGCCTCGCTGAGCCAGCTGGAGCAGACCTATCACCAGCATTTTGTGCGTGTGCATCGCAATGCGCTGGTGGCACGGGATGCGATTTCCGGTTTTGAAAAACAGCGAGGCGAAGCGGGGGATGTTTCCGCCGATCCGGCCTGGGTAGTGCTGATCAAGGGCATCCCAGAAACGCTGGTGGTGAGCCGTCGACATCAGCATTTGATCAAGGCTGTTTAAGCCTGTTATTGTGCTCATCTTAAAAAGAAAACGCCCGGCCAGTAGAGATTAGTCGGGCGTTATTCATTAGCGTATTGCTTATTTTTTCTTCTGCTGCGCCTGTTCAATCACCCGGTTTGCCCAGTCACGGCCACCCAGTCCAAACGCAATCGCCAGAGCGAGAAACACCGCGCCAAACACAATCACGAACAATGCATGAATCAGCTGCATGCCGATGCCCAGCTGCTCCAGCCCGATAAAAATCGCCAGTATCTGGATGCAGTATTCTGCTGACGTGCTGATGACCAGCGCATGTTCGAATTTGATACTGTGTAGCCATGCGAACACCAGGCGATTAATAAAGCGCGCAAACAGCGTACCAAAAATTACCACCAGAATTGCCACAATAATATGCGGCAGGTAGCTGGCCAGTTCCCGCAGCAACACGGCGACTTCGGTCATGCCCAGTGAGTTGGCACCCGTAATCACAAACAGCAGAATCACCAGCCAGTAAACGACCTGACTGATAATCCCGCTCAGGGTGACATGGTAATTGGCGTCCTGCATAAAGGCTTCAACGCCAGATTTTTTTGCAAAAGCATCAAAGCGGGTGATCTCGAGAAGACGCTTAACGCCGAGGCGGACCAGTTTGGCGATCAACCAGCCAAAAAACAGAATCACCATAGCCGCTAAAAGCTTGGGGACAAAGTTGATCAGGTCGATCCAGAAGTAATTGAGAGAAGACAGGAAGATTTCGAGTTGGTATTGCATTATTTACCCCTTTCTGACAATGCGGGTCTATTCATTAATTTGCTCTAAAAAACCGCATGAGCAAACAACATGGCCCATTAGCTTACCCCATCTTTTAAGGCTTGTGTGTCAGTGTATGGCTGACAGGGTGACGACGATGGCGTTGCATTCCTGCATAGCGATGCAATGGCAAGCATGCGCCGCCAATGGACGGCGCGCTCATGACACACCGGACACACCATCCGCCCGTGCCCTCAGGAATAATCTGGGTTAAAATGCCGGGATGACGACATTCAATCCCCCTCAAACACTGGTCATTGCCTCACGCGAAAGTGCGCTGGCCATGTGGCAAGCCAAGCATATTCAGGCACGATTACAGGCGCTCTATCCGCAATGCACTGTGACTATTCTCGGCATGACCACCACCGGCGATCAGATTCTGGATTCTCCATTGTCGCGTATTGGCGGCAAGGGCCTATTTGTAAAAGAGCTGGAAAACGCATTGGCGGATGGCAGTGCCGATCTGGCCGTGCATAGCATGAAAGACGTGCCCATGCATCTGCCAGAGGGCTTTATACTGGCTGCGACCGGCGAGCGTGAAGACCCGCGCGATGCCTTTGTTTCCAATGACTATGATGCTCTGGAAGATTTGCCCGCGGGCAGCGTGGTGGGGACTTCCAGCTTACGGCGGCAAAGCCAGTTGCAGGCGCGCTTTCCGCACTTGAAGATCGAATCTTTACGCGGCAATGTACAAACCCGTTTGCGCAAGCTGGATGAAGGGCAATATGCTGCCATCATTCTGGCGGCGGCGGGCTTGATTCGTTTGGAACTGGGCCACCGTATTCGTCAGTCTATCGCGCCGCAAGACAGCATTCCGGCCGTCGGGCAGGGTGCTTTGGGCATTGAAATCAATGCCAGGCGCCAGGATTTGCTGGCCGTATTGGCGCCATTGAATCATGTGGATACCGAACTGTGCGTGCTGGCTGAACGTGGCTTTAGCCGTGCGCTGGCGGGCAGTTGTACCGTGCCATTGGGCGCTTATGCGACCAGGCAGGGGGATGTGATACACATGACCGGTTTTGTCGCCAGTGTCGATGGCAAACAAATGCTGAAGGAAACCGTGACAGGCACTGCCGCACAGGCCGAAAAGCTGGGCCAGCAACTGGCGCAACAACTGGTTGCGCGCGGCGCAGATAAAATTCTGGCAGCGCTGGACGGCGTCAAGCCATGACCCTGCCTTTGGCTGGGCTGGGCATCGCCATTACCCGCCCGCCCGAGCAGGGCCACAAACTCTCTGCCGCGATCACCGCTGCGGGCGGCCAGGTGATTTCTTTCCCGCTGCTCGACATTGTCGGACTGGAGGATTTATCCACCTTTGATCGCGTCATCAGGCCGCTGGACCAGTTTCACTGGGTCATTTTTATTAGCAGCAATGCCGTGCAATATGGCATGCCTGGGCTGCAACAAGCCGGCATTCCATCCACCCTGCAGTTTGCGGCCATCGGTCCGGTCACTGCCAGTGCATTACAGACTTTGGGTGTGCAGCAAGTGCTGACTCCGGCAGAGCGTTTTGACAGTGAGTCCTTACTGGCCTTGCCACAGCTTCAGTCCATGCAGGGGCAGCGCGTGCTGATCATCCGTGGGGTGGGCGGGCGCGAAGTGCTGGCTGAAACGCTGTCACAGCGCGGTGCCGAAGTCGTGTTTGGTGAATGTTATCGCCGCGTCAATCCACAAACCAGCGACCATATGCTCGATATGGCCTATCAGGCAGGCCAGTTACATGGCGTGGTGATTACCAGCAGCGAGGCCTTGCGCTTTCTGCTGGACCTGGCTGGCCAGTCAGGCTGGCTGAAAACAGTGCCCTTGTTTGTGAATCATGCGCGCATAGCTGAACAGGCGGCTGCACATGGTTTGGTGGTCTTCAGCGCAGATCAACCTGGCGATGTTGCCATGCTAGACCTGCTGCAAGCGCACTTGCAGCACCCTTAACATTTACTTATTCTGACAACACCTTAAATCTGCGCTTGCAGGCGATGCCGCCAAGACCTAAAAGCATCAGGGCAAAGGTGGTTGGTTCAGGCACCATAGACGCACTGACTGCAGCGCTATTCACCGGTTGGCCTGAAATGAGGGTTGATCCTGAGTTGAGCTTTACATCGCCACCAATCAGTCGATTGATCACTGTAGTATTGGCATCGCCCCCCACAAAGATCACCCCGCCCGGATTCAGCCCGATGTCAAAACTGTTCCAAGCAATGACTGGTCTCGGGACTGGCTGTTGAATGGACATCACGCCAGTGCCAGGGGTCTCGCGTGCAATGACCGAAAAGTTGACGTTGTCACCGATGGTCAAGCTGCCAGAAAGTAAGGATATTATGATTTCCGGTGCCTGCAAGCTGATATGGTCCAAATGTAAATCGTGATCGACATAGAGCGTGATGGCAGTGTCTGCGTTTATAAAACCATCCTCCAGTATCAAACTTCCAGCGCATGACAATGATACTCCGGTCAGTGCAGAGATTGACATATTGCCGGAGCAGTCCGTATTTGCAATACTGAACTGCGTATTGGCATTGGCGCTAACTGGTAAAAGTGTGATCAGCCAAAATAAAGCCAATAATCGTGACATATTACGCACCTTGAAATTTTTTAAAACTATAGCGAATGGGTCGGCATCATGCATGACGTTTTAGTGAACCGGGGACTAGCAATGATAGTCAGGCTTAAAAAAGTTGACTGCATGCTTGACAAAATAAACTAAATAACTAATTATTTAGTTACATGAAAAAAATCACTTCCATACCGGATGCCTGGACAGAGATTTCTGATCTCTTTGTCGCTTTGGGTGACGCCCACCGGCAACGTATTTTATTATCGTTTGAAAAAAACGAGCGCTTGACCATCTTGCAGGTGGTTCACGCTTCAAAACTCAGCCGGACGGCCGTCACGCACCACCTGAAAGTGCTTGAACGCGGTGGTGCGCTGCAAAGTGAAAAAATAGGACGTGAAGTGTATTTCTGGGTGAATAAAGACTGGATGCAGCAGGCGCTGCACAATGTCTTGCAATACGTCGAAGAAGAAATTTAAACAGGGGAAGAAGCAATGCTGGTCAGCATGTTAAGAGAATTGTGTCGTTTAGTATTTCGTGTAAAGGTCAGTGGGCTGGAACATATTCCAGCTGAAGACCGCTTGCTGATTATTGCCAACCACGAATCATTTTTGGATGGTCTGTTGCTTGGCCTGTTTTTACCTAAGCGTGCGACCTTTGTCGTGCATAGCGAAGTACTGAAAAATCCTTTTTTCAGGCTGGTCTTAAAGTTAACTCCGCATCTCGCGGTGAATCCAGGCAGCCCTTTGGCCATGAAGCAGGTGATTCAGCGCCTGAATGCGGGTGAGAACGTGGTGATTTTTCCTGAAGGCCGCATTACGCTGACTGGCGCGTTGATGAAAGTGTATGACGGCCCGGGGTTTGTGGCGGCCAAAACCGGTGTCAAGATTTTGCCGGTGCGGGTTGAAGGTGCTGCGCAATCCTATTTTGGCCGACTGTCCGATGCGCATCCGCGCAAACTGTTTCCACGTGTTTCGCTCAAGGTGCTGCCAGTCACCGATATCCGCATTGAGCAGCACGGGCACCATGCCCCGCTAAGTGCCAAGCAACGTCGTCGTATCGCTGGCGAAGCCATGCGCAACATCATGCACAATATGCTCTACCAAACCCATCAGAGTAAAACCTTGTTCGAGACCTTGCTGGATGCGATGGACAAGTTTGGTGCCAAAACCCGCATCATCGAAGATATGAATCAAGTAGAGGACACCTATCAGGAGGTGCTCAAGCGCAGTCTGGCACTGGGCAGGCTGGCATGTAAAGTCAGTGCCTCTGGCGAAGCGGTGGGGGTGCTGATGCCCAATGTGACTAATACGCTGGCGTTGATACTGGGCATGACAGCTTTCAAGCGCGTACCGGCCATGCTCAATTACACGGCAGGTACCGCCGGAATCCAGAACGCCTGTATTGCTGCCGATATTCGCACGGTCATCACTTCGCGCAAGTTTCTCGAAGCCGCCAAGCTGGAAGACGAGGTGGCGCAGATGCAAGGATTGCATATTGTGTACCTTGAAGACTTGCGTAACCAGTTTGGCATGCTCGACCGAGCCTGGCTGATGGGCTATGCCCTGCACTATCCGCGTGCCGCCATAGAGCCTGCCCAGGCGAGTGATACCGCAGTGATTTTATTTACCTCGGGTTCGGAGGGTAAGCCAAAAGGAGTGGTGCTCAGCCATAAAAATATCCTATCCAATATTCACCAGATCATTGCCATGCTGGACTTTACACCGGCTGACAAACTGATGATGTCCTTACCGTTGTTTCATGCATTTGGCTTTACCTGCTCGTTGCTGGCCTTGTTTAACGCCGTGCGTATTCTGCTGTTTCCCTCGCCATTGCAGTACAAGCTGATCCCGGAAGTGATTTACGAAAAAGGCTGCACGGTGTTTTTTTCCACCAGCACCTTTCTGGGCAACTACGCAAAACACGCGCATCCCTATGATTTTTACAAGTTGCGTGTGGTGTTTGCCGGGGCTGAAAAGCTCAATGAAGAAGTGCGCAAAATCTATCACGAAAAATTTGGCATCCGCATTCTCGAAGGCTATGGCACAACCGAATGTGCCCCTGTCATTTCAGCCAACACACCGATGGCGAACCGTCACGGCAGTGTGGGCCAGTTTTTCCCGGGGATCCAGCACCGGCTGGAGCCCGTGCCTGGGATTACGCAGGGCGGCTTGCTCTATGTAAAAGGCGATAATGTGATGCAAGGCTATTATCTGTACGACCAGCCCGGCGTGCTGGTGCCGCCGCCTGATGGCTGGTATGACACCGGGGATGTGGTGGAAGTGGATAGCGAAGGGTTTATTCATATTAAAGGCCGGGTCAAACGCTTTGCCAAAGTCGCAGGTGAAATGGTGTCGCTCGAAACGGTCGAAAAAATCGCCCATACCGCCGCCCCGGATTGTGCGCACGCAGCCAGCACCCAAACAGATGCCAATCGTGGTGAAAATATTGTGCTGTTTACCACCGACCCGGACCTGAAACGTGAAGACCTGCAAATGGTCGCGAAAAACCTCGGTGCGCCAGAACTGGCCATTGCCCGAAAAATCATCAAAGTGGATGCCATTCCCTTGTTGGGGACAGGTAAAACCGATTACGTGACGCTGAAGCAAATGGCAGAAG
>CALRJH020000025.1:0-7704 GCA_943367475.1 Paenacidovorax caeni
CAGGATCAGGCGCAAGTTGTGCCCGGCCCCGCACATCACCGCGTGCAGCGCATCGCCCAGCGCACCCTTGAGCGGATTGCGGGCAAGCCGCCCATCCATCTTCATGTGCCCGATGGCCGGCTCGATGGCGCTGCGCCTTTTGATCATGGCCTTGAGCGTTCGGGTGATGCCTCGCTTTTGGCCTGACATCAGAATGCGCACGCCCTCCACCTTCACGCCCCGATAGCCCTTGTCCACAATGGCCGTTGTCGGCGGCTTGTCCGTGCCAGTGAGGATGCCCACTTGCTCCAGTGTCTCGGCCAGCGTGTGACCGTCGTAGGGGTTGCCCGGCATGCTCCTCATGCCCACCACCAGGCCTTCCTTCAATGTGGTGGCGATGCTGACCTTTACGCCGAACTCGTATGGCGTTCTGGCTTTGCCCTTGCTGATGCACTCCACTTCGGGCGCGTGCAGGGCGTACAACTTGTTCTTGTCTTTCGTCCGTTGGGTCAGGATGCGGCCCGTGCGCTGCAATAGGTCCTGAACCTTGGCCTTGGCCACCTCAGGCAGCAGGTGCAGTTGGCGCTGCACTTCGCGGTGAACCCGGCCCACGCGGGTGCGCAGTGTCCTCACAGCTTTCTTCATGCGCTTGAACTGCTTGGCGTGCGCATAGCGCCCAATCTGCGCAGCCAGCCGCGGTGCCACGCGGTTGTAGTTCTGGCGCAGCTTGAGCCCGTTGTCCTCGGCCGCCTTGACCAGGTGCTGGCGGCTCTTGTCCAGCAGCCGGCTGTCGATGGGGTGGGCGATGGCTTTGGGCATGACGGTGGTGTCCACGATCACCTGCTGCACGCTGGCCTTGTGGATCACGCCACCGCGCCGGGCCGCATCGATGCTGGCGGCCAGCAGCGTCTCCACGCCTGCTTCGCCAATGCGCTTTCTCCAGCGCGTGAGGCTGGACGGATCGATAGGCAATTCGGTCTGCAGGTAGGTCTCACCACAGAAGAATTGCCAGTACGGGTTCTCCACCCAGGTGTTGACCACCGCTTCGTCGGATGCGTCGAAGGTGTGCTGCAGATACAGCAGCCCGGCGATAAGGCGAGGTGGCAAGGCAGGACGGCCACGTCCAGAGGTGAACGAGGTAGCAAACGTACGCTCGATCTCGGCCCAGTTGATCAGCGTGGCCAATCGGACCAGTGGATGCTTCATGTTGAGCTGCTCGTCCAGCCGCGGACGAAACAACTCACCGGACTGAGGTTGTGAAGGCTTGGGACCCATGGGATTGCTCGGACAAATTTGCAAGAAAACAGGTGCTGGCAGAACCATACCTTGCAAATCCCGCACCCATCAATCCAAAGAACTACGAACCAGATCAACGGCTTGCGAATTGTTCAGGGCGGACTCACAAGGTGTCATCGAAACCGGCAGCAGCCCAAAGTGGTTCCCTTCACTGCTACGCATGCAACACTACCGGATCAGCTAACTGCCCCTCGTGCTACGGAAGCGGCAGGCGGCCATGGTAGATCGTCGCACGATGATTTCGTGCTCACAACGCAGGTGACTTCCAGAATCATGGCGCTCCGCCTTCGCTGAATACACAGGAGACGCGTCTAGTGGTAGCGGCGATATTTGCGGTCAACCACATGGGATCGTCTGTCCTAAATCCCGCCTTGGACGTGGAAGTCAATGTGTCTCTGTCCGAAACTCTGACGATCTCAGATTTCAGCATCGGACAGATGCATCGGATTGGCTGTCAGCGGACACGCGCCATCACCATCGGGCGCACAAACCGGGTGGGCAGTCCTTGGCCATCATTAGCAGCACCTGCTTCACGATTGCTGACCATATGCAATCCTTCGTGAGATGCGTGAATGAGCCATCGGTCCTCATCCTGCCGCTGGTTCAACGAAATCGTTGCGACCATTGAGCCATTCGCAGCAATACCGATGGTTTCCGAGTTACCAGGCGTGGGTATGACCGCGCCCACATACTGCACCTGCCCTGCCGATGCCGACTGAACCAACAGAACTCCGCTGACAGTCTGTCCGTTTTCTGGAAGCGTAGTGCCACGCTGGCCTATCAGCTGTGCGCTACGCTGAGGAAACTGGTACGCAGCGTACAAGCTACCTGAGCAGTCAGCGCTGCGGAAGAAGTAATCGGTGTGTTGAAATTGTCTGCCCGCACCAGAGATGGACAGCTCTCTTCGGTAGCTGATGAACTGGTTGTCGCCACGCACCTGGATGCGTCCGCACGCGCCTTGGTAAACACCATCGATCGCTGCGGATGTCCACTGGCTATTTGCCAACGGCATTGAAGGTAATGGTGGATTCATGGGCGCGGCGGCAGCAGGCGCTTGCTCCACCATCGGTGCGGGTGCTGCCGCCGGGGCAGGAGCAGGAGCAGGAGCGTTTCTATTCTGGGCGGAAATTGAAACGGAAACACCGACCATCAAGACGAGGGTGAAGATCTGGTGGATGTGACGTTGCATGCTCTTCATGGAATAACTTTGAGGTACTGCTTAGTTTTGGGGAGGCTAGGTTCAGCGCGAACAAGGCAAGGTTACTTAGCCAAAATCGCCTGGATCTCAGTGGCTGATGTTGTCCATCGTTGTCCGTTGAATTCACATGCGTAGCGAACGTTAGGACTGAGGCCCTGTCCGACGAGCCAATCAGCGAGCATTACATCCCCTGCAATTTTTGAGTAAACGAGCAAGTCCATCTCTGCACACTGGCTCAAGAAGTTGACCAGCGGATTTTGGAAACGCTTTTTTGCGTAAGCGCTCAGCTTCTCAAGGTTTTTGAGCGTGAGTGCGTCATCGACAGCGACCCCAGACTCCAACGCGGAGAGCGGCATTGCTCCATGAAGATTCATGCCTTGGCGCTCATACAGTTGCAGTAACTCCACTCGGTCATCTCTCTTTTTGTTCAGGCCCCACAGCAAGGTCAACTTGTGTTGAGGCAGACCCTTGCCCGCCTGCACCCTTTTTTCAAAATAGGGGTAGTCTCCCTGCATGAGGCGTTCCATGGGGTCGTCCAGCGCGGCCTCCAGTGAGCTCTGAATTGATGCAACCTTGCTGTCTACGCCTTCCAGCTTGTCTTGTATGCGCTGGGTGTCTTCACGCAACCCCAAGAGCAACGTCTGCACGTTGCGCAGGTTGGGGGCCGCGCTGGCAATAAGACCTCCGGTATTTGCATGCGCTTTGGATGCCTGTCCCAAGACCAGGGCGACTATCGAAATAGTGCCAATCACTACCCACACAGCAGACCTCCACAGCGGCCCCGGTGGCTTTCGCATTCGATTCAAAAGACGTACATCCCAAGTCGTTCCAGTTCCTTGGGCTCGTTGATACCGTACCTCGAGTGCAACCAAAAGCATCACCAAGCCCGCTAAGGCATAGCTGAACCATGCCAAGTAGGCCCCTTGGGGAGCCAAGAAATCGAGCACAGCGACCACCGTCACAGCCATGGCGATGATCGAATTGAACGGGATGATGTAGTCTCTGACGACGTCGAGGACTTTCATGTTCGATTGCGGCGGAAGATTCATGGGAAGGGGCTAGGAGTGTTTCAGTGGCTCAAGCGCAGCCATTCATCAGAGAACCGGGTACACGTCACGACAATCGTGGGCATTTCAGTGAATGCTGATGGCTTTGACGGCCGTTTGTGTTCAGGCAAGAGGTAGTTGCTACGGTCTTTGTAGACGCGCGTCATCCGGAATCGGGCTGACCAAGAATAGTCTCCATGCTTGGCTTCCATGATGTTCATCAGCGCACCCACGGAAGGTACTTGCATGGGAGCCGCTTGTGGCTGAAGGCGAGCAACAAGGGGGCGAAAGTCTGCAAAGCTTGCGTCGAGATCTACTTCAAATTCAATCTTGGTACGCGCCTTTTGATCCACCTTGGGCCGAGAGTAGTAGGTGATACTGCGCACCGGTCGCCCAGCGAGCTCAAGGCGATTTGGAAACCACATTTGACCAAACACAGAGCTGTGAGCAGAAGGCGGGCCAGAGGTTTTTGCAGCCCCCTCTTTCTCTAAGCCCTTGAGAGTGGCCAGCAGCGTTTCTTCGCGGCGGGCATCACATCGCAGCCACGACTCAAGTTCATCAGTATGGCTTTGTTCGCGCGCCTGTACAGTTTTGGACTGGGCAAGCCAAATGTGTACTTGGCTGAGTGGTTCCACTATCCATTTGGGTTGTCCAGGACTGAGCAACAAAATCAGCGCAGCACTGCTGAGTGCAACATACTTGACCCAGCCTCGTCGCGCCGGAGTATCAGAAGCGTTCTCTTTTATACGAGCATGTTCAAACCAAGACTTGGTGAACGACTTGTTTTTTGTGAACTGAGCCAAACGGCGCGTGATGACTTTGTTCTTAAGAAACATGTGGACGCAGGCCACCGCCACAGGCCACGCCAGAGTAACTATCCAGTCATACCGAAAACGCGTGCCATTCAGCAGAAAAAGCACAAGTGGTAGTGGCGTGACTGCGTAAAGCGCCCATGCCACGATTTGATCCTGGCGCTCCATCCGCGATACGTGCGCCTGAATGATTTCAAATGCGCTCCTGACATCTGTACGGTAGTTGGCATTCGGAATCTTTTGGTACAGAAGTACCTCTTTGGCATGGTCGTCCGAAGACAGATAGTTCTGAATGGCGATCTGTGCGCCAAATCCACCTCTTGTGGCAGCGTCGATCACTTTGGTGCGATCAGCCGTGAGAATGCTGTCCACAGCAAAGTCTGCGTCTACAAGCGCTTCTTGCAGTCCGATCGCATACATGTTGGCTTCCGTGCCATTGACACTCGCAAGCATGCTCCAGGCTGGGACAGTCCCCTTCCATGTACGCGAGAGAGACACTTGAGTGCCAGGCACAAGCGCTTCAGAATCAAGCGCAAAATTGCCGACGGCAGAAGCATTGGATAACCCAATTGCCTCTTCCATCGCCTTGCGCCAATGTGCCGGCGTTTCTGCACCGTGCTCAATTCGCTGCTCGAGGAGCAGTGTTGTGAAGATCTTGGCCTTGACGTGCGTCCAGCCTTGGGTACCACATGGCTTGCAGTCAAGCTTAGTGGTGCCGCGACATTCTTCGCACTGCACACGCCCGCTGGCTTTGCATCGGCCACAGTCTTCGAGACCAAGCGGATCACAATTGTTGCAGGCTAGGGTTCCATGTCCTGAACAGGAGATACAAGTTTTTGTATTATTGCCGTTGCAACTGGTGCATGTCTTCTCTATGCCATTACACGAGCTGCAAGTATTTGTACCGCCTCGGCATGATGGGCAGTCAACAAGTTGACTTCCGTATGTGGGGCCTTTACCAATATCGATATAGCCTTGCACCTCCACCCTGCCTCTTCCATCGCAGCGTCCACAGCGAATCTTCCCGCCGGAACAACCCAGAGCAGTGCATTGGTACTTGCCCAAGCCTTGGCAGGCGACACAGAAATACTTCTTATTTCCGGACCCATCGCAATCAGTGCATTCGATGGCTTTTTTACCATCGCAGATGCTGCACTTAAATTTCTTGCGGCCTTCGCAGTCATCGCACACGACAGTGCCGGTGCATTTTCCATCTCTGCATGGGATATGCCCTGTGGCTTGGCAGGCTGGGCAGGCGGAGTTGATACCAAAGGCACGCACATCAGAGTCAAGATCGCCAGCCTTTGGCATTGCCTGTGCGTCACGCGGTGCCTTGGATAACCAATACCCGATTCTCGAAGGCAGTGAGTCCTGCAGTCGTTGGCGTTCCTGCTCTGCCAGTGAGGCAAGTTCGGATTTGTCGGCTGCAAGCTGCACACCCGATTTGCCTGTGCCCTCAATGCTAGTGGTCCTGGCACGAACAACCTGCTCTTGATGAATGACTACAGAGCAGTCTTTTTGCTCGTCTTGGAGGATTTGCACATCCTTCCGCGCAAACCGTGTCTTGGAAGTCAAGATGGATACAAACTTGTTCCATCGCGATGTGTTCAATTTTTCACTCATTGAGCCCTCCCCCAGCCAGTCATTTTTCTTTGTTTGTGAGTATCGAGAGATATCACGCAACGCGACCGGTAGCTCATGGGCGATCTCTAACCTAAGCGAGTTACTGGTAGTCTGTAACTATACGTCAGCAACGCTCAATTCTTCTCACGAGTAGCAAGAGACGACAGCTATGCGACACCTACAAAAGCTGGTGCTCGTGCCTCGTTGAGGAAAGCTGGGCCGAGTGAGGGATACAGGCGCAGCGCTCGACAGCAGACCTGACCTGATTGGGTAACAGACTACAAGCAGCCCTGATCTCCCTAGAAGACGAAGCCCTGCCCGGCCCTAAAAACTTGCGCAGGACGTTGCACGCCTCGCACAAACTCATCAGTCTCAAAGATTGCCTTCGATGTCCGCCTCGAGTAGCTTCAGCATGTGTTCATGGTGCTCCATGACCTGTTTGTCGCCCCACCCCTCGATGCGCGTGATCTCTGCCATTCTCCGGAGCTTGGGGCTTTGACCTGCCCCCATTTACCGTACCAACGGATTGGAGAAGTCCGGGATTGAAGGTTAATCGAAGTTTTGTTTCTGCTCACTGCCAGCAGCAGCGCCAGCGCGCTGGCGGTGCTGCTGGGCGAATAGTGCCGGCGGGATGCGTCCCAGACTGCTGTGCGGCCTGACCTCGTTGTAATCCCGCCGCCAATGTGCAATGCACTCGCGGGCTTGTGACAACGATTCAAACCATTGCTCGTTGAGGCACTCATCTCTGAACTTGCCGTTGAAGCTCTCGATGTAGCCGTTCTGCATGGGCTTTCCCCGCTCAATCAGGATGTGCCGAATCCCATTCTTGTGCGCCCAAGCCAGGAACGCCCGACTGGTGAACTCCGGGCCATTGTCCGTTCGCACTGCTGCCGGGTAGCCACGGAACCTTGCCACTTGGTCGAGCACGCGCGTGACGTACTGGCCCGAGATGCCGTAGTCCACCGTGATGTCCACGGACTCCTTGCTGAAGTCATCCACCACCGTCAGACACTTGATGCGCCGTCCATTGGACAGGCTGTCCGATACGAAATCCATACTCAGCACCTCGTTGATGTTCTTGGCCAGTTGCAGTGGCACACGCTCCTTCGCTGGCCGTTTGGCTTTGCGGCGCTTCTTCACCGTCAGGTTGGTCTGCCGGTACAGCCGGTAGATGCGCTTGTGGTTCACCCCCGGAAACTGCTCGCGCAGCATGTCGTGGATGCGCCGGTAGCCGAACCGGCGGCGCACCAAAGCCGTTTGCCGAATCTGCTCACCCAGGCTGGCGTTGAGCTCGCTGGGCTGCGGCGGGTGGCGGTAGCTGTCTCGGGATAGCCCCACAAGGCGGCAGGCGTGCCGCTCCGAGAGGTGATGCTGCTCAATCATCTGTCGGATGGCGTCGCGTCGCGCCTGTGGGGCTAGCGCTTTACCCCGAAGACGCTCTTGAGGGCGTGAATGTCCAGGTGGGCCTCGGCCAGCAGCCGCTTGAGCTTGGCGTTCTCGCTCTCAAGCTCGCGCAGGCGCTGGGCCTCTGATACCTGCATGCCGCCGAACTTGGCGCGCCATTTGTAAAACGTAGCCTGGCTGAAGCCACCGCTGCGGCACAACTCGGGGATGCCCATACCGGCCTCGGCCTGTCGCAAGAAGCCAATGATTTGTTCGTCGCTGAACCTGCTCTTCTTCATGTCCGTCATTCTCCTGGGTTGACGGACTTCTCTCGTTTACCGTGGTACGGCTGGCGGGGAGCAGGTCA
>CALRJH020000026.1:0-5674 GCA_943367475.1 Paenacidovorax caeni
AAAACAAAAAGTTTGACAGTTCTTAAAAAACTGTGCTAGAATTCAAGGCTTCGCTGATCGCAGCGGGGTTTGCAAAATGAAGAAGATTTCGGTCTAAATTGTTTTGTTGGGTCTTTAAAAATATACAGCCGATAAGCGTGGGCGTTTGATGGCGAGTGCCAAGTTCTTTGGAACTAGTGCTTAGCACTACAAACGCTCATGAGAGAGAAGTGAAGTTCACTTCAATTCTTAATTATGAGTTGCTCGAAAGAGCGAAAAAATCAAGATCGAACTGTAGAGTTTGATCCTGGCTCAGATTGAACGCTGGCGGCATGCCTTACACATGCAAGTCGAACGGTAACAGGTCTTCGGATGCTGACGAGTGGCGAACGGGTGAGTAATACATCGGAACGTGCCCGAGAGTGGGGGATAACGAAGCGAAAGCTTTGCTAATACCGCATACGATCTCAGGATGAAAGCAGGGGACCGCAAGGCCTTGCGCTCACGGAGCGGCCGATGGCAGATTAGGTAGTTGGTGGGATAAAAGCTTACCAAGCCGACGATCTGTAGCTGGTCTGAGAGGACGACCAGCCACACTGGGACTGAGACACGGCCCAGACTCCTACGGGAGGCAGCAGTGGGGAATTTTGGACAATGGGCGAAAGCCTGATCCAGCCATGCCGCGTGCGGGAAGAAGGCCTTCGGGTTGTAAACCGCTTTTGTCAGGGAAGAAATCTTCTGGGTTAATACCTCGGGAGGATGACGGTACCTGAAGAATAAGCACCGGCTAACTACGTGCCAGCAGCCGCGGTAATACGTAGGGTGCAAGCGTTAATCGGAATTACTGGGCGTAAAGCGTGCGCAGGCGGTTTTGTAAGACAGAGGTGAAATCCCCGGGCTCAACCTGGGAACTGCCTTTGTGACTGCAAAGCTTGAGTGCGGCAGAGGGGGATGGAATTCCGCGTGTAGCAGTGAAATGCGTAGATATGCGGAGGAACACCGATGGCGAAGGCAATCCCCTGGGCCTGCACTGACGCTCATGCACGAAAGCGTGGGGAGCAAACAGGATTAGATACCCTGGTAGTCCACGCCCTAAACGATGTCAACTGGTTGTTGGGAAGGTTCCTTCTCAGTAACGTAGCTAACGCGTGAAGTTGACCGCCTGGGGAGTACGGCCGCAAGGTTGAAACTCAAAGGAATTGACGGGGACCCGCACAAGCGGTGGATGATGTGGTTTAATTCGATGCAACGCGAAAAACCTTACCTACCCTTGACATGGCAGGAATCCTGAAGAGATTTGGGAGTGCTCGAAAGAGAACCTGCACACAGGTGCTGCATGGCCGTCGTCAGCTCGTGTCGTGAGATGTTGGGTTAAGTCCCGCAACGAGCGCAACCCTTGTCATTAGTTGCTACGAAAGGGCACTCTAATGAGACTGCCGGTGACAAACCGGAGGAAGGTGGGGATGACGTCAGGTCCTCATGGCCCTTATGGGTAGGGCTACACACGTCATACAATGGCCGGTACAGAGGGCTGCCAACCCGCGAGGGGGAGCCAATCCCAGAAAACCGGTCGTAGTCCGGATCGCAGTCTGCAACTCGACTGCGTGAAGTCGGAATCGCTAGTAATCGCGGATCAGCATGTCGCGGTGAATACGTTCCCGGGTCTTGTACACACCGCCCGTCACACCATGGGAGCGGGTTCTGCCAGAAGTAGTTAGCCTAACCGCAAGGAGGGCGATTACCACGGCAGGGTTCGTGACTGGGGTGAAGTCGTAACAAGGTAGCCGTATCGGAAGGTGCGGCTGGATCACCTCCTTTCTGGAAAATGCACTCAAATTCTTGCACCCACACTTATCGGCTGTGAAACACAACAGTGTGTGAGCGTGAGCCTGGTGAGCGTCAAGATGGCCTCTAACAAGCCAGGTTGACGGCGATTGACCAGGCCGCGTGCAAGGAATGCGTGGGTCTGTAGCTCAGTCGGTTAGAGCACCGTCTTGATAAGGCGGGGGTCGTTGGTTCGAATCCAACCAGACCCACCAACTCGTTCTGGTAGAATGGGGGATTAGCTCAGCTGGGAGAGCACCTGCTTTGCAAGCAGGGGGTCGTCGGTTCGATCCCGTCATCCTCCACCACTCACGCTGCGGTGCAAACGAAAGAGTCCAAGCAATTGCTTGGATTTTTTGGTTTGCTATCGAAAGATGGCTGTTGTTCTTTAACAATTCAAAGAGTCGAATCAGCGTTGTCGACGGAAAGCTGCCCGGGGGTAAAGGCCTGGAACAGCACCGTGCCGTCGGCAACATATGATTGCGTCACCAGACAATCAATTCGAGATATATCGAGTTGTTGAACGGCATAACGCGAATACTCACTGCTGTCTGCCAGACGTTGGCAGATGGCTCCAGTCCTTGATCCGACGTCTTATCAGCGACGTCAAAGTTATAGGGTCAAGTGACTAAGTGCATGTGGTGGATGCCTTGGCGATTACAGGCGACGAAGGACGTGATAGCCTGCGATAAGCTTCGGGGAGCTGGCAAATAAGCTTTGATCCGGAGATTTCCGAATGGGGAAACCCACCCTTTTAGGGTATTGCATGCTGAATACATAGGCATGCAAGGCGAACCGGGTGAACTGAAACATCTCAGTAGCTCGAGGAAAAGACATCAACCGAGATTCCGAAAGTAGTGGCGAGCGAAATCGGAGTAGCCTGCACGTTTTAGCAGTTGGTTTATCAGAACGGTCTGGAAAGGCCGGCCATAGCGGGTGATAGCCCCGTATGAAAAAAGCCGATTGTGGAACTAGGCGTGCGACAAGTAGGGCGGGACACGTGAAATCCTGTCTGAATATGGGGGGACCATCCTCCAAGGCTAAATACTCGTAATCGACCGATAGTGAACTAGTACCGTGAGGGAAAGGCGAAAAGAACCCCGGGAGGGGAGTGAAATAGATCCTGAAACCGCATGCATACAAAAAGTCGGAGCCGAAAGGTGACGGCGTACCTTTTGTATAATGGGTCAGCGACTTACATTCAGTGGCGAGGTTAACCGAATAGGGAAGCCGAAGAGAAATCGAGTCCGAATAGGGCGTCTAGTCGCTGGGTGTAGACCCGAAACCAGGTGATCTATCCATGGCCAGGATGAAGGTGCGGTAACACGCACTGGAGGTCCGAACCGACTAGTGTTGCAAAACTAGCGGATGAGCTGTGGATAGGGGTGAAAGGCTAAACAAACCTGGAGATAGCTGGTTCTCTCCGAAAACTATTTAGGTAGTGCCTCAAGTATTACCGTCGGGGGTAGAGCACTGTTTAGGCTAGGGGGTCATGGCGACTTACCAAACCTATGCAAACTCCGAATACCGATGAGTACAGCTTGGGAGACAGTGCACCGGGTGCTAACGTCCGGACACAAGAGGGAAACAACCCAGACCGCCAGCTAAGGTCCCCAAAATTGGCTAAGTGGGAAACGAAGTGGGAAGGCTAAAACAGTCAGGATGTTGGCTTAGAAGCAGCCACCATTTAAAGAAAGCGTAATAGCTCACTGATCGAGTCGTCCTGCGCGGAAGATGTAACGGGGCTAAGCCAGTTACCGAAGCTGCGGGTGCATCGCAAGATGCGCGGTAGGAGAGCGTTCTGTAAGCCTGCGAAGGTGGATCGTGAGGTCTGCTGGAGGTATCAGAAGTGCGAATGCTGACATGAGTAGCGTTAAAGGGGGTGAAAAGCCCCCTCGCCGTAAGCGCAAGGTTTCCTACGCAACGTTCATCGGCGTAGGGTGAGTCGGCCCCTAAGGCGAGGCAGAGATGCGTAGCTGATGGGAAACAGGTCAATATTCCTGTACCGATCTATAGTGCGATGTGGGGACGGAGAAGGTTAGCTCAGCCGGGTGTTGGATGTCCCGGTTCAAGCCTGTAGTCGTGCCTGGTAGGCAAATCCGCCAGGCTTAGATGAGGGGTGATAACGAGTCTGCTTGCAGACGAAGTGAGTGATACCCTGCTTCCAGGAAAAGCCACTAAGCTTCAGCTATAGACGACCGTACCGCAAACCGACACTGGTGCGCGTGATGAGTATTCTCAGGCGCTTGAGAGAACTCTGGAGAAGGAACTCGGCAAATTGACACCGTAACTTCGGAAGAAGGTGTGCCTTTAGTAGGTGAAGTTGTACAAACGGAGCCCAATGAGGCCGCAGAGAATCGGTGGCTGCGACTGTTTATTAAAAACACAGCACTCTGCAAAGACGAAAGTCGACGTATAGGGTGTGACGCCTGCCCGGTGCTGGAAGATTAAATGATGGGGTGCAAGCTCTTGATTGAAGTCCCAGTAAACGGCGGCCGTAACTATAACGGTCCTAAGGTAGCGAAATTCCTTGTCGGGTAAGTTCCGACCCGCACGAATGGCGTAACGATGGCCACACTGTCTCCTCTCGGGACTCAGCGAAGTTGAAATGTTTGTGAAGATGCAATCTCCCCGCGGCTAGACGGAAAGACCCCATGAACCTTTACTGCAGCTTTACATTGGACTTTGACAAGATTTGTGTAGGATAGGTGGGAGACTATGAAGCGGTGTCGCTAGATATCGTGGAGTCATCCTTGAAATACCACCCTGATGTTGTTGAGGTTCTAACCTAGGTCCGTAATCCGGACTGGGGACCGTGTATGGTAGGCAGTTTGACTGGGGCGGTCTCCTCCCAAAGAGTAACGGAGGAGTGCGAAGGTAACCTAGGTACGGTCGGAAATCGTACTGATAGTGCAATGGCAAAAGGTTGCTTGACTGCGAGACGGACAGGTCGAGCAGGTGCGAAAGCAGGTCATAGTGATCCGGTGGTTCTGTATGGAAGGGCCATCGCTCAACGGATAAAAGGTACTCTGGGGATAACAGGCTGATTCCTCCCAAGAGTTCATATCGACGGGGGAGTTTGGCACCTCGATGTCGGCTCATCACATCCTGGGGCTGTAGCCGGTCCCAAGGGTATGGCTGTTCGCCATTTAAAGTGGTACGTGAGCTGGGTTTAAAACGTCGTGAGACAGTTTGGTCCCTATCTGCCGTGGGCGCTGCAAGTTTGAGGGGACCTGCTCCTAGTACGAGAGGACCGGAGTGGACGCACCTCTGGTGGACCAGTTATCATGCCAATGGTATAGCTGGGTAGCTAAGTGCGGAAGAGATAAACGCTGAAAGCATCTAAGCGTGAAACTCGCCTCGAGATGAGACTTGCCTCTGGCTTTAAGCCAGCTAAAGAGTCGTTCAAGACCAGGACGTTGATAGGTCAGGTGTGGAAGTGCAGTAATGCATTAAGCTAACTGATACTAATTGCTCGTGAGGCTTGATCCTATAACCTTAAAACTTAGACAAATTGACAGGCAACTATCAATAAATCTAAAAAGGTGTAGTTCAAAGCAATATGATTTGGCAATCATCTAGAAATAAGAAACATTAAGTTGTTTCATACCCTAATCCCATTGAAAACCAAGCCGAAAAGCTTGAATCCTTTACTTCTTCCAATTTGTTAAAGCAGGCTGAACATATGTTCAGCACCATGCATAACATTACCAGTTATGTTTGGGGACAATAGCGATTTGGAACCACCCCTTCCCTTCTCGAACAGGGCCGTGAAACGAATCCGCGCCAATGATAGTGTACTCTTCGTATGCGAAAGTAGGTCATCCCCAAACTCCTTATTAAAAAACCCCATCCAACCGGATGGGGTTTT
>CALRJH020000027.1:0-3855 GCA_943367475.1 Paenacidovorax caeni
ACTGATCACTACAATGGTGACTTCAATACGATCAAAGACAACCTCAATCAATGTATTGATGCCGTCAATGCACTGGTTGCTGACGCTAATTTGCTGTCTAAAGCAGCGGTAGATGGTCAGCTGTCTACCCGTGCGGATGCAGGTAAACATCAGGGTGACTTCCGTAAAGTTGTTGAAGGCGTGAACGCGACCCTCGATTCAGTCATTGGTCCATTGAATGTGGCTGCAAATTATGTAGATCGCATATCAAAAGGGGATATCCCAGAGCGCATCAGTGATCACTACAGCGGTGACTTTAATGAAATTAAAAACAATCTGAACACCTGTGTTGATGCCGTCAATCGGCTGGTTGCGGATTCTGATTTGCTGGCTGAGGCTGCCCGTGAAGGCCGTATCATGGTCCGTGCAGATGCTGGCAAACATAGTGGTGATTTCCGTAAAATTGTTGACGGCGTGAACAGTACGCTGGACCTGATTGTAGAACCGATCAGGGCCGTCAGTGAGGCCGTCGAAACGATCACCACAGCCGCTAACGAAATTTCGTCTGGCAACTCTGACCTGTCCTCCCGTACTGAGCAGCAAGCGTCCAGCTTGGAAGAAACAGCTGCCAGCATGGAAGAACTGGCTTCAACCGTGAAACAGAATGCCGAGAATGCCAAACAAGCGAACCAGATGGCGCTTTCAGCCTCAGCGGTTGCTGTGAAAGGCGGGAATGTCGTCAGTGAAGTGGTGGCGACCATGAGTGCGATTAATGACAGTGCCAAGAAGATTGAAGACATTATTTCGGTGATTGACGGCATTGCCTTCCAGACCAATATCCTGGCCTTGAATGCGGCGGTTGAAGCGGCACGTGCCGGTGAACAGGGCCGTGGTTTTGCAGTGGTTGCAGGTGAAGTGCGTAATCTGGCGCAACGTTCTGCCAGTGCAGCCAAAGAGATTAAAGAACTGATCAGTGACTCTGTGAGCAAAACCACAGAAGGTACCCGTCTGGTTGAGAATGCAGGCACAACGATGGATGAAGTGGTTTCTTCAGTACAGCGTGTGGCCGATATCATCAGCGAAATCTCTGCTGCCTCAGCAGAACAGACTACAGGCATTGACCAGGTGAACCAGGCAGTGACCAGTATGGATGAAACGACCCAGCAGAATGCGGCTTTGGTAGAAGAAGCGGCAGCTGCGGCTGAATCGCTGGTCGATCAGGCTAACCAGCTGGCTGATGTGATCAGCCAGTTCAAGCTGGATGGCAAGGTCACTAGCGATCGCTTGCCGAGCTACAGTACATCGGGGGCATCCAAGGCGAGTAGTTATGTGAGCAAACCGGCACCGGCCAAAACCACGCACAGTAGTTCTGGAGGTGGCGGTGGAGGTGGCGCCAAACCGGTGGCGGTCAGTGCGCCCACACCCGCGCGTACCTTTGCCAAAACGGGCACGGATGATGGTGACTGGGAAGAGTTTTAAAGACTGAGAAGTGACCCACTTGAAAAAGCCGATAGCTAAGCATGCTATCGGCTTTTTTGTTAATGAGGGCATGATCAATATAGCCAGAAATTGGCCTCAAGCAGGCTCAGAATGAATGATTTTCACATAAACCCTTTTCGCAACAGTGAATAGCATGGCAAAGCAGGGCCTTATTTGCCAATAGAAAAAATACTGAATGTTTTAAGATTAAAACATGGGTGAATCCTTCCAGCGGATTCAACCATGATGGCCAGTTGAGTTGCAGGCATTTTTAGCTTAGATACTTCTCCATCAAAGATGGAAGGGGATGTCAGTATGCTGACTCCCTCGTCTAAGTCTGATGGTTTCGACAGTGGGTAGTCGCGCCAAATCCTGTGGTTGCCAATACGACCATCCATACATTAAAAAATGTGGTTTAGAGGTCAAATATTGACTTTAAGCTTAAAAAATATCTGGGAAGAAAAAAGTTTAATTGAACGTTGTTATTTTTTAAGATAAGGAAGTCAATATGCGTTTAAACATCAATTCAATACAGGGCAAGATTGTCCTGGTCGCTGGATTGTCATTATTCGTCAGTGGGACAATACTGGTGAGTTCAGCTTTTATTTCAGCAAAAAACAATCGAGAGGTTGTTTCGGAAAAAGTTTCATCACTTGTAAAGGATGGCACACAAGACAGTTTAAAAAATCTTGCAGGCTCTGAAGCCGGTAAGATTCAGGCCAAATTTGATGTCGCCCTAGATGCAGCACGCACCATGGCGCATACGTTTGCTTTGACCAAGGATGGCTCGGGTGTACAATTTGGCCGCAGTCAGATCAATGCAGTGTTGCTCAGTGTTCTCAAACAAAATCCGGAGTTTAATGGCACCTATTCCTGCTGGGAACCTGATGCACTCGACGGTAAAGATGATAGCTTCAGAACAGGGCAGGATGGCAACAATAGCCGGACAGGCAGATTTACGCCCTATTGGAATCGGGATGATACTGGCCGTATTGCAGTACAACCCCTGGTTGAATATGACACCATGGATCGCCATCCCAATGGCGTGATGAAAGGTGGCTGGTATATCGGGCCACGCGACACGAATACTGAAAGTGTACTGGATCCGTTCCCTTACATCGTGCAGGGCAAATCTGTATGGCTCACCACTTTATCAGTGCCTATCGCCAATAAAGGCAAGTTTTATGGTGTCGCCGGCACCGATTACAACCTCGATTTCGTACAGAAAATTGCAGAAGATGCAAGCAAAAACCTTTTTGATGGCAAAGGCGAAGTCGTGATCGTGAGTAATATGGGCTTGGTTGTAGCAGATAGCCGTAATCCAAAACTGATCGGTCAATCATTTAAATCTATGGTGGGTGAAGGCGCAGACCAGCATTTGAAAGACATTCAATCTGGTCGTGCTGTCGCCAGCATCAATCAAAAATCTGGCGAAATGATCGCACTTGGGCCCATTGCTCTGGGACGTACCGGCAAACCCTGGGCAGTGATGATCAAGGTGCCCACGGCAGTCGTCATGGCGGAAGCGCATGCGCTTGATCAGAATTTAACCCAACGCGCCACGCAAGCAGCCATTTGGCAATTATTGCTGGGCTTGCTAGTGACCGCTACAGGCATCGTATTTATCTGGTTTTCAGCTTCAAAAATTGCAAAACCGATTCGTCAGGCCGCACAAATCGCGACCGATCTGTCGCGTGGACATACGGATGTATTGATCGAAGTGAACAGTCAAGATGAAACAGGGCAGTTAATGACCGCCATGCAAAGTATGGTGCAATCGATCAAATTATTGATCAGTGATACCAGCACACTGGCCAAATCTGCGGTTGAAGGTGATTTATCAACGCGTGCAGATACCCAGCAGCATCAGGGCGATTTCCGTAAAGTGGTCGAAGGTGTTAATCAGACACTTGATGCCGTAGTGACGCCGCTGGAAGTCGCTGCCGGTTATGTTGACCGCATTGCAAAAGGTGACGTGCCTGAAAAAATAACTGTTGAGTATAAAGGTGATTTTAATGCCATCAAGAATAACCTGAATCAATGTATTGATGCCGTGAACAGCATGGTCGCTGATGCCAATATGCTCTCTATGGCAGCGGTGAATGGCCAATTGTCTTCACGCGCTGATGCCTCAAAACATCAAGGTGAGTTCCGCAAGATTGTACAAGGCGTCAATGACACGCTGGATGCCGTGATTAACCCGTTGAATGTGGCTGCCAGCTATGTAGCCGATATTTCAAAAGGCCACATTCCTGCCAAAATCACTGATCACTACAATGGTGACTTCAATACGATCAAAGACAACCTCAATCAATGTATTGATGCCGTCAATGCACTGGTTGCTGACGCTAATTTGCTGTCTAAAGCAGCGGTAGATGGTCAGCTGTCTACCCGTGC
>CALRJH020000028.1:0-3227 GCA_943367475.1 Paenacidovorax caeni
AGGTGCCCTATGGCTTTGAAAACCTGCAATCCAGCCAGAACCGCCTGACCCTGGACCGAGCCGATGCGTTGAACAGTGCGGTTCGCGATGAGCGGGATACGGGTGTTTTCTACTACTACACGCCGGTTGAAACACAGGAACTGTTTTCGGAAATTTCCAAGGCAGGTCTGAAACACTCTGGCAACTACGGCATGTTCGGTTTCGGCGTATACAACGGCCAGGGCCCCAACCGCCGCGATACGAACGATGGCTTGCACACAGTGGCGCGCTATACCTACCCAATAAAGGCTGGCAGCGGCCAGTTCTATGAGTTTGGAATTCAGGGCTATACGGGCAAATTTGTACCAGTGAGAGCCCAGTTCAGGACCGACGCCACAAGTAACCCTGTTAATGTTGCCAACCCCCTCAGTGATGCCCGTTTGCGCGACGGCTTTGATGACCAACGTGTGGGCATCAGCGCGATCATGTACCCACAACCATTTGGCCTGCAGGCCGAGTGGAACTGGGGCAAAAGCCCTGGTCTGGAAAAAGACACTCGCTTGATTGACGATCGCAATATTCACGGCGGCTACGTTCAAGCCATGTACCTGCACAAAACCGCAAGCTACGGCAACGTGTTGCCCTTCGTGAAGTGGCAGTATTTTGATGGCTTCAACAAAGCAGAAACCAACGCACCAAAAAATGAAGTGAACGATTGGGAAATTGGCGTGGAATGGCAGCTGAACAAGGAAGTTGAATTGACCGCTGTTTACCACATGATGGATAGAAATAACCTGATAACCGGAACGCAAATCCAAGGCCTCGCTACGCGCGAAGATTATCTTAACTTCACTAGCGATGCATTGCGCTTGCAGGTTCAATACAACTTCTGAGCGAAATAAACGATCTGTTTGATCATCAAGACGACCCGCCAGTGTTCTGGCGGGTTGTTTCTTTTTTCACCTTGAATTGAAAGGCAAAAGTGCAATGAATTCATCGGGCTTTTTGTATCCCGTCACTTTCCTGACCACTTCGGGCTTTGGCCCCAGTACGAACACGGCCGGGGTTGCAAACACACCCAGCTTTTTGGCAAGCGCTTTCTCGGTGTATGTTTTTCCATCAATCCAGGTCACGGGCAAATCGCCTTTGACATTGATCGAGATCACATCAAAATTCCGCTGGATTTTCTCCTTGTTGGAACCGCTGGTGAAATTGTCCCTCAGTAGATGCGCGCAAAACGGACAGTTTTCCAGGTGGAAGAAAATCAACAGGCCTTTGCCCGCTGAACGTGCTTCATCCACATCGGCGGGTATGTCCAGAAAACTGGACTTGAACCAGCCTGGCATGTCGTAGTGCATCGGCTTGGCTTCGATGTCTTTGGACAAGACTTGTCCGGTAAATATTGCAAGTACCAAACCCAGAAAAAAACTGTTGAAAGCGCTTTGAGCCATGTGTCCCACCTTCTTCCCTGCCTATTCACACAGGTAAGCAGTCTAGTCCTTAAAAGCTGAATGGAAAACCATTCCTGTCTCATGGCAGTTTGAGAACGCGACACATCATCACATCCAAATGTGAATTTTTATTGCGGAAATTGATCTTGATTTTTAAACAAATTCAAAATACTATTTGGGTACTTCATTGGGGAGTAGCCTCTTTTCCGAAAGGAAAGGCTTACGTCAACACACTTGGCCTACCATCTTTTACAGGCTATGGCGTAAGCGGTTCGATCCGCGAAATTTCAATTGTTCGCGAACTTGGCAAGACCTTTGACTACACAGCTTCCAGACTGGCCTGGAGGAGCTGCGCAGTCATTCGGTTTTTTCCGGGCCCCAGGAACTTCAAATGTCGGCTTTTCTAGTCTCTACCGGTGTGATCGCTTTGGCGGAAATCGGGGACAAAACCCAGCTTCTTGCTTTTCTGCTCGCAACCCGCTTCAAGAAACCCATTCCTATCATTCTCGGCATTACTGCGGCCACCTTGATCAATCATGGCCTGGCCGGTGCTGTAGGCAGCTGGATCACCCATGCAATTGATCAGAATACGCTGCGCTGGATATTGGGCGTGTCATTCATTGCCATGGCGGTCTGGACACTCATCCCCGACAAAATTGAAGAGGAAGAAACCCAGCTGGCCACACGGCTTGGCGTGCTTGGCGCAACCTTCATTACTTTCTTCCTGGCTGAGATGGGTGACAAAACCCAAATCGCCACTGTGGCCATGTCTGCCCATTACGGCGATGTGCTGATGGTCGTGGCAGGTACAACATTGGGCATGCTCATTGCTGACGTTCCTGCTGTATTTGCGGGCGACAAACTGTCCGAAAAAATTCCGATGAAACTGGTCCACCGCATTGCTGCGAGCATGTTCGCATTGCTGGGCGTGGCAACCCTGTTGGGTGTTGGTGCCGGCTTTGATTTTTGATTGTGGATTTTGATTTTGCATTTTATTTTTTTCTTAACACGAAGTGAATAACAAGGAGACTTCGATGAGTTCTTGCCGTTTGTGCAATTCGTCATTCATTCAAAGCTGGACAGCCCGGGATGCCAAATCTGGGGAAAGTCTGTCCATGGCCTTGTGTGGTGGTTGCGGCCTGGTGCAGCAATCCGAGCTTCCAACCGACGAGGCACTGAAAATCTATTATTCGCACAACTACCGGGAAGACTACAAGTCAACGCATCAACCCAAAGCCAAGTACGTCTATCGTGCTGGACAGGCAGCAAGGGACAGGCTGGCGTTCATTCAACGGGCGGGTGTGACTGCGCAAGGAAAACGACTTCTGGACATTGGTGCTGGTGGTGGCGAGTTCTGCTACATGGCTGGCAAAGCAGGCTTTCAGGCAGCAGGTATCGAGCCGCATGTGGGCTACTCAGACTATGCACGGGAACAATACGATGTGGATGTTCGCACCTGTGGTATTGATGAACTGGAGCACAGCGAAATTGACGTGGTGACAATGTTCCATGTCTTTGAACACCTGGCGCATCCAACAGATGTCGTCAGAAAAATATGGTCAGTGTTGAGTGATCAGGGTCACCTGGTGATTGAAGTGCCCAATATTCACCAGTCTGATGCCAGCCCACACAACATCTACTTCAAGGCCCACCTGTTCTATTACTCCCGCTTCAGCCTGATGGCGGCGGTCAGCAAATACTTTGAACTGGTCGCGCTGGAAGACAACAACAACCTGTTCATGGCATTCAGAAAGCGTGATCAGCCACTTCCGGCCATGGTGCTGCCATCCGCCGCTC
>CALRJH020000029.1:0-3220 GCA_943367475.1 Paenacidovorax caeni
TTTGCGATCAATATTCTGAATATCAAAGAAATTATTGAGTACGGCAATTTAACTGAAGTGCCGAAGATGCCTGGATTTATCCGCGGTGTGATTAACCTGCGTGGTGCAGTGGTGCCAGTGATTGATATGGCTGCGCGTTTTGACAAGCCGTCTGCGGATATTACGCGCAAGACCTGCATCGTGATTATTGAAGTGGCGCATGAAGATGCGCAGCAGGTTGTGGGCGTGATGGTGGATGCTGTGAATGAGGTGCTGGATATTGAGGCGAGTGAAATTGAGCCTTCTCCAAACTTTGGCGCCAACATCCGTGCAGATTTTATTGAAGGCATGGGCAAGATTGCAGGCAAGTTTGTGATTATTTTGAACGTGAACAAAGTGCTTTCAGTGGTTGAAATTGCCGAACTTGCCGGGTCAGCCCGACCCATGGCCAATGCGTGATGATGCGGGAAAGTTTGGTAATGATGGCGATTAAAAGTAAATGGCTGGCCATTTGCCTGCTGCTGGTCAGTGGTATTGCGAGTGCCGAAATTGAAGAGGATGGCCGTTACTGGCTTAACCTTTACATGCAAGGCAAACTCCCCGTGGAAAACCTTTACTGGAGCATGGATACGCACCCACGCTGGCGCAATGAAGGCGAGCATCTGGATACGCTGATTTTGCGTCCATCTGTTTTCTACAAGGTGAATCCTAAAGCCAGTGTGTGGCTGGGCTACGACACCGTCATTAATCACCCTGCAGGCAAATCTTCATACACCGAAAACCGCTTGTGGGAACAGTTTATGTATCAGTTTGACCCGGTTGCCGAGGTGAGTTTGACCAGCCGTTCTCGTATTGAGCACCGTGACCGGGAAGGCTTTAGTGATGTGGCACATCGCTGGCGTCAAATGCTGCGCGCTGTGGTGCCAAGTGGATTGCATAGTCAGTTCTCATGGGTGGTTTATGACGAGTTATTTGTGAATCTGAATACCACTGACTGGATACAACGCCGCGGCATCGACCAGAACCGGTTATTTGTAGGTGGCAACTGGAAGTTTAGCCCGATGTGCAATGCTGAAATGGGATATCTCAACCAGTTTGTGAATGTACGGAATAGCGATCAGGACAATCACGTACTTTTAACAACGGTCAGGTTAAGTTTTTAAACAGCCAAGGTGCAAATGCGATTGGTGGTCAACTTGCTTATGCAATCCTGATCACTTTAGATATGTTGTGTAATGAATTCAAGAAACTAAGGGAGTAATAAAATGAAAATGACGGTTGCAAGAAAAATGATTCTTTTAATTAGTACCGCAGTCATTGGTTTAATCTCAATTGCGGGTTTAACACAATATTATCTGGATCAGGTGTATACCAAAACCAATTATCTCAGTATCAATACAGTGCCAAGTATTATTGTGCTTGATGACATGTCAAAAGCCTATGCAGACATGCAGGAAACGGTATATCAGCACATTATTAACACCGATGATGCCACTATGTCTCAACTCGATAGAGTGATTCTTGAGTATCGTGCCAAGGTTGATGAGTCCATCAAGAAGTATGAAACAGAGAACATCACTGATGATAAGGATCGTAATTTAATCGAGGGAATCAAGACTGAGATCAAAAGTTATGACGGCCTTCGTGAAAAGGTATTGTCGCTTTCTCGTGCAAATAAAATTGATGAGGCGCGTAAAGCGGTGTTTGCTGCCAAGGAAGACTTTTTGAAGGTTTCTCAAGCGATTGAGGCCGACAGAAAGTATAACGTGGACATTGGCCAAAAAGCATCCAAGGATGCGGCAGAGTCGCAAGCCAGTGCATTGCTTTTGTCTCGGATTGTTGCATTCAGTGTGATTGGTCTGGCAGTCATGTTGGGCTTTTTTATTACACGTAATCTTTTAAATCAATTAGGTGGCGAGCCTGAAAATGCAGCAGAAGTTGCCAGCAAGATTGCTGCTGGGGACTTAACTGTCAGCGTAGAGGTCAAGTCTGGAGATACCACCAGCATGATGGCCGCGATGAAAATAATGGTTGAAAAGTTGGTGGCTGTCGTCAGTGAGGTGCGTGGATCCGCAGACAACATTGCGAGCGCCTCCGAGCAGGTCAATGCCACTGCGCAAAGCATTAGCCAGGCGACCAACGAGCAGGCTGCTTCTGTTGAAGAAACCTCTGCATCCGTTGAGCAAATGAGTGCTTCAATCAATCAAAACACCGAAAACTCTAAAGTCACCGATGGCATTGCCGGTAAAGCAGCTAAAGATGCCAACGAAGGCGGCGGCGCTGTTAAAGAAACCGTTGCCGCCATGAAGAGCATTGCGGACAAGATCAGTATTATCGATGACATTGCCTACCAGACCAACCTGTTGGCACTGAACGCTGCGATTGAAGCGGCCCGTGCTGGCGAACATGGCAAAGGCTTTGCCGTGGTAGCGGCTGAAGTGCGCAAGCTGGCTGAACGCAGTCAGGTGGCTGCCCAGGAGATTGGCGAAGTGGCCAAGAACTCGGTGGGCTTGGCCGAGCGTGCCGGTAGCCTGCTGGATGAAATTGTGCCCAGCATCAACAAGACCAGTGATCTGGTACAGGAGATCTATGCTGCCAGTGAAGAGCAAAGCAGCGGCGCTACACAAATCACCTCTGCCATGAATCAACTCAGTCAGGCCACGCAACAAAATGCCAGCTCAAGTGAAGAGTTGGCGGCGACTGCGGAAGAGATGAGCAGCCAGGCAGAACAGCTGCAACAACTGATCGGCTTCTTTAAAGTCGGTGCGGACGCCAGCGTGTATGCGCCTGTAAAAAAGACTGTTAAGAAAGCAAGCAAGCCAGTGAGTAGCAAAGCAGGCGGTAGTTATGTGACTTCTGCGCAAGCTTCAGAAATTGACGAGTCCCAGTTCGTGAAATTTTAATCGAGAGACTGCGGGCTGAACGCATTTTTTAATGGTGTGATCACTGTTTCGAGATGATAAGCCCACAACTTTCCGTCATGAACGAAGGGATTAAAAATGAATGACCTGATGGTAGCAAATGCGGCAAGCCGTCAAAGTGCGGCCGCGGTGAACACGATTCAGCAATATCTGACATTTGTCCTTGGTCGCGAAGTGTTTGCGATCAATATTCTGAATATCAAAGAAATTATTGAGTACGGCAATTTAACTGAAGTGCCGAAGATGCCTGGATTTATCCGCGGTGTGATTAACCTGCGTGGTGCAGTGGTGCCAGTGATTGATATGGCTGCGCGTTTTGA
>CALRJH020000030.1:0-3041 GCA_943367475.1 Paenacidovorax caeni
TTTCGCTTCACCACCAAATTTCTTAGTCAATACAGTGGTGATCGCCGCTGTCAATGTTGTCTTACCGTGGTCAACGTGACCAATCGTACCAACGTTTACGTGTGGCTTGGTACGTTCAAATTTGCCTTTTGCCATGATGTTTTCCTTTAATTAATCTTTTAAATAATCAGTTATTTTTTGTTGATGATTGCATCCGCAACGTTTTTCGGTGCATCTGAATAGTGCTTGAATTCCATACTGTAAGTTGCGCGACCCTGAGACAAGGAACGTACAACTGTGGAATAACCAAACATTTCAGATAACGGCACTTCAGCTTTGATCGCTTTGCCGCCACCAGGCATGTCATCCATACCTTGAATGATGCCGCGGCGAGATGACAAGTCACCCATCACGTCACCCATGTACTCTTCTGGCGTTTCCACTTCGACGGCCATCATAGGCTCAAGCAATACAGGGTCTGCTTTACGCATACCGTCTTTAAAGCCGATAGAAGCTGCCATCTTGAACGCGTTTTCGTTCGAGTCAACGTCATGGTAGGAACCATCAAACAAAGTCACTTTTACGTCAACTACAGGGAAACCAGCCAGGATGCCTGCAGGAATGGTTTCACGCAGACCCTTGTCAACCGCAGGAATAAACTCGCGCGGCACGGTACCACCTTTAATGGCATCGACAAACTCGTAACCTTTACCGGCTTCATTAGGCTCCATTTTGAGCCAAACGTGACCATACTGACCTTTACCGCCAGATTGCTTGACGAACTTGCCTTCAACTTCCACAGATTTGCGAATCGCCTCACGGTAGGCCACTTGCGGCGCACCCACGTTAGCTTCGACGTTGAATTCACGACGCATACGATCCACCAGAATTTCCAGGTGCAATTCACCCATACCGGAAATGATGGTTTGACCTGACTCTTCATCAGAGCGGACACGGAATGAAGGATCTTCCTGTGCTAAACGACCCAATGCCAAGCCCATTTTTTCCTGGTCGCTCTTGGTTTTTGGTTCAACAGCCACGTGAATCACAGGCTCAGGGAATATCATGCGCTCAAGAATGATAGGCTTGTCTGGAGAACACAAGGATTCACCAGTCGTCACATCCTTCAAACCGATACAGGCGGCGATATCACCAGCCAACACCTCTTCAACCTCTTCACGGTTGTTGGCGTGCATTTGCACAATACGGCCAATACGTTCTTTTTTACCCTTGATAGAGTTCAGAACTGTATCACCCTTGTTTAACACGCCGGAGTAAACGCGAATAAAGGTCAACTGACCAACAAACGGGTCTGTCATCAGTTTAAATGCCAATGCAGAGAAACCCTCTTTATCATTCGCTTTACGGCTGGCAGGTTTGCCATCATCGTCTTCGCCAGTCACATCAGGAATGTCGATTGGGGATGGCAAGAAATCAACCACAGCGTCCAGCATACGTTGCACGCCTTTATTTTTAAAAGCTGAACCACACAACATAGGCTGGATTTCGCCAGCAATAGTACGCGTACGAATACCCAAGACGATCTCTTTTTCTTCCAGATCGCCGTTTTCCAGGTACTTGTTCATCAACTCTTCACTGGCCTCAGCAGCAGTCTCAACCATCTGCTCGCGCCATTTAGCAGCAGTCTCAACCAGATCAGCAGGAATTTCACCATAAGTGAACTTCATGCCTTGAGAAGCTTCATCCCAGATGATGGCTTTCATTTTGATCAGATCAACTACACCAGTGAAAGTATCTTCACGGCCAATAGGAATCACGATAGGCACAGGAGTTGCGCGCAAGCGCGTTTTCATTTGCTCTACAACTTTGAAGAAATCGGCACCGGAACGGTCCATTTTGTTGACGAAGGCCAGACGTGGCACTTTGTACTTGTTGGCCTGACGCCATACAGTTTCAGATTGCGGCTGTACGCCACCCACTGCACAGTACACCATGCAGGCACCATCCAGCACACGCATGGAACGCTCTACCTCAATAGTAAAGTCCACGTGCCCTGGGGTATCAATAATGTTGAATCGATGCTCAGGCAAGGACAGGTCCATACCTTTCCAGAAACAGGTCGTCGCTGCAGAAGTAATGGTAATACCACGCTCTTGCTCTTGCTCCATCCAGTCCATGGTAGCCGCACCATCGTGCACCTCACCAATTTTGTGGTTAACACCAGTATAGAACAGGATACGTTCTGTAGTGGTTGTTTTACCTGCGTCAATATGCGCAGAAATACCAATATTACGGTAGCGTTCAATAGGGGTTTTACGTGCCACGATGCTTTACCTTTGCTATCAATTCAACTAATTATTAAAGAACGAGGTCGTTTAATTAAAAACGGAAGTGTGAGAAGGCTTTGTTAGCCTCTGCCATACGGTGAACTTCCTCACGCTTCTTCATTGCAGAACCACGGCCTTCAGACGCTTCAATCAGCTCAGCTGCCAAACGCAGACCCATGGATTTTTCGCCCCGCTTACGCGCAGCATCGCGCAACCAGCGCATAGCCAACGCACTGCGACGGCTTGGGCGCACTTCTACAGGCACCTGATAGTTTGCACCGCCCACACGACGGCTTTTTACCTCAACAACTGGACGCAAGTTATTCAATGCAGTCGTGAATAACTCCAGTGGATCCTTACCACTCTTGCTGGCCACCTGATCAAAGGCACCGTAAATGATGCGCTCGGCAACAGACTTCTTACCGCCTGTCATCAACACATTTACAAATTTGGATACTTCCTGACTACCAAACTTTGGATCCGGCAAGATATTACGTTTGGGGACTTCTCTACGTCTTGGCATAACAATTCTCTTTCATTCAATTTTTGCTAGCAACAGCACAAGCAAGGCATTTCAGCCGCTATTTAAAAATGGACTTTAAGTCCGCACCGGCTTAATAAATTAAGCTTTAGCTTCTTTAGGACGCTTGGCGCCGTATTTGGAACGTGACTGCTTACGGTCTTTCACGCCTGCAGTATCCAAACTACCACGCACCATGTGGTAACGCACACCTGGCAAGTCTTTTACACGACCACCGCGAATCAACACGACAG